>DASZNR010000041.1:0-62791 GCA_035551175.1 Amycolatopsis sp.
GTTCGCCTACTTCTGCAAGTGTTTCGGCCAGTACGCGCTGACGTTCTTCATGCCACAGATGATCGTGGTCTTCGAAGCGAGTGCGGGCCACAAGTACTCGGTGGTCACGGTGAGCCTGCTGACGGCGATTCCCGCGGCGGCGGGGGTGATCGCGTCGATCCCGTGGGCGATCCACTCCGACCGCACCGGGGAACGGTTCTGGCACAGTGCGCTGCCCCTGTTCGTCGCCACGGTCGGCATCTGCGTCGCCGCTATGCTGAACGAGCCGCTCCTGATCATGATCGCGCTGTGCGTGGCCAACATCGGGATCAATACGCAGAGCAGCGCGTTCTTCCAGATTCCCGGCCGGTTCCTGACCGGGATGGCCGCGGCGGGCGGGCTGGCCATGATCAATGCGATCGGCAACCTCGGCGGGTTCGCCGCGCCGTACGCCACCGGCTGGCTCAAGGACCTGTCCGGCAATTTCTCCTCGGCCTGCTATGTGATGGGGGCGATCATGGCGATCGGCGGTCTCGCGACGTTGGTCTTCCCCCGCGTCGCGGCACGGAAAGCGAAATCGGAAAAGCTCTCGAAGGTAGGGGTGCATGTTTGAGATGAAGATCTCGTCGGTGGAAGTCCAGGCCGTCCGCGGTCCGCGCCCGGCGCCGCCGCCGGGGCCGCCGCAGAGCCAGGCGAAGCTGCTCCACGTCTATTCGGAGCACTTGCCGAACGCGGGCGCGGCCACGAGCACCACGCCGGACTGGACCCAGTCGCTGTACCTGCGCATCGGCACCGATTTCGGCGTGGAGGGCTTCTACGGCCCCATCGACCGAGAGGCCGCGTGGCCGATCATCGACATGTACGCGGACTTCCTGGTGGGGCAGGACGCGCTCGCAGGCACGATCCTGTGGGACAAGCTCTACCGGTTCGACCGCCACTCCCGGCACGGCCATCTGAAGATCGCGCTGAGCGCGATCGACAACGCGCTCTGGGACCTGCGCGGCAAGGTGTACGAGGCGCCCGTGTGGCGGTTGCTCGGCGGCGCCTCGCGGGAGCGGATCCCGGCGTATGCCAGCACACTCGGCACGGCGCTGGACACCGAGACCATCACCTCGGTGGCTCAGCAGGCGGCCAAGGACGGGTACGCGGCACAGAAGTGGTTCCTCGCGCACGGCCCCGCTTCAGGCTGGGAAGGGATGAAGCACAACGTCGAGGTCGCCGAAACGGTCCGCGACGTGCTGGGTCCGGGCGCGGACATCATGTTCGACGTGTTCATGGGCTGGGACCTGAACTACGCCCGGTCCTGGGCGCACGAGGTGGAGCGGCTGCGGCCGAGGTGGCTGGAGGAACCGTTCTCTCCGACGCAGTACGCGGCGTTCGCGGAGCTGCACCGGTCGACCAGGATCCCGCTCGCCGCGGGCGAACACCTCTACGACCGCGCCGATGTCCTGCCCTACCTCAACGACGGGTTGCTGACGGTCGTCCAGGCGGATCCCGAATGGTGCGGCGGGGTCACCGAGCTCGTGCGGATCTGCGCACTGGCCGAGACGTTCGGCGTGCCGGTGATTCCGCACGGGCACGGCCTGCACTCCGCGCTGCACGTGGTCGCCAGTCAGTCACCCGCCACCTGCCCGATGGTCGAGTACCTGATGCGGAGCATGCCGAACCGGCATCACTTCGAGGTCTCGCCCCCGGCCCCGGTCGACGGCGCGTTCGCGCTTCCGACCAGGCCCGGGTTCGGGATCGAACTGGACGAGTCCACAATCGACACCGTCCGCACCTGGCACGGAGAGTAGTTCGTGGGGGCACCGGCACGGTGCCGTGCCGGTGCCCCCCACGGGTCAGTCGAGGTGGCGCAGGAAGTCGTCCGCGGCGGGGATCACCGGCGGGGCCGTCCGGCCCACTAGCATTTCCTGCGCCCGCAGCAGGAGCCCGGCGAGCTCCTTGAGCCGCTTGCTGCTCAGGCGCGCTGTCGGCGCCGTGACGGACACCGCGTCGTGCAGGGGAGTGTGGCCCGGCGCCGTCACCGCTACGCACCCCAGCCCCACGTCGCTTTCCTCCAGTTCGGCGGCGTAGCCCCGTTTACGGGTCCGTTCGAGGTCGGCGTAGAACTCCTGCCGGCCGGTGAGGGTGTGCTTGGTCAGCTTCTCCAGCGGCCAGCTGAACAGGCCGTTGACGTAGCTCTCGTCGCAGGCGGCCAGAATGGCTTTGCCCAGCGAGGCGGCGTGTGCCGGGATCCGCTTGCCCACCGCGGTGTGGATCCGCAGCTGGTACTTCGACTCCCGCTTGGCCAGGTAGACGATGTACTGGCCCTCGAGGCGGCCGTAGTGGACGGTCTCGCCGGTCTGCTCGCTCAGCCAGTCCAGCACCGGGTCGGCGCGGGCGACCAGGTCGTCCCCGCGCGGGTAGCTGGACCCGACCAGCAGCGCCTGCACCCCGATTCCGAACCGGGTGTTGGTTTCGTCGACCTCGAGCCACATGCGGCGCTGCATCGTCCGCAGGAGCCCGTGCAGACTGGACAGCGGGATGTTCAGCTCCTGGCTGATCTCGGACAGGCTGCAGCGCCGGTGTCGGGTCGAGAGCAGTTCGAGGATCGCCATGACCCGGTCAGCCGATTTCACCGGGACGAAGCCCTCGTCGTCGGTCACGGCCATCGCCGCCCCTGGTTCACCCACCCGCCCATGATACGTGTTGTGACGGGTTCGACGTGACGATCCCGGCGACTGCGCATCACCCGTTTCCGGTGGTGCCGGCGAATCTGTCCCCACACCGGCGCGACAGCTGCCGCCGGACTACGGCACGGAACACATGGCAGCGAGCGGACGGTCCTGCCGGAGACTCGCTCACGCCCTTTTGCGCAGGGCGGCGACGCCGGCTTCCGCGACAACCGTGTCCTGTTCGACGCTGCCGGCACTGACACCGATGGCTCCGACGACCGGCCCGCGCGAGCGGGCCAACGGGATGCCGCCACCGAAGATGACCATGCCGTCGTTGGTGACCTCGATCCCGTAGAGCGGCGCGCCGGGGGCGGCGGCCTCACCCAGGGCGGCGGTGGACATCTTCATCAGCACCGCGGTGCGGGCCTTGCGGATCGCGATGTCGATGCTGCCCAGGATGGCCCCGTCCTGCCGTGCGAAGGCCAGCAGGTGCCCGCCGGCGTCGACCACCGCAACGTTCATCGGCTGGCCGATCGCCTCGGCCTCGGCGAGCGCTGCCTCGAGCACCCGCTGGGCGTCGGCGAGAGTCAGTTGTGCGGCCACGGCATTGTTCTCCTCATCAATCAAGGGTTTTCAACGGCAGTCCGATCACCAGCCGGGCCGCGTTGTGCCCGCACACGCGGGCCCCGGCCGGGGGAGCGACGAGCACCGGCGAGTCACTGGGCCGTTTCGCGTGGTGCACGCACACCACGCCATCGGCATCGACGCCGATCCCGACACCGAGCGAAGAAGCCTGGGCCGCGCCGAATGCGAGCGTGGTGACGTCACCGCCGGGCGCGTCCTCCACCCGCACCGGGACGCCCTCTTCCTCCAACCCGGCCTGGATCGCTCGCAGCCCGGGTCCCGGCTCGGCGCAACGAACGACGACCGAGGGTGGCGTCCGCGCCGCGCGGGCGGCACGGCGGTCGACGACCGGCATCAGGCACTCCCCGCATGGCTGGCGACGAGCCCGGTGGCCACCGCGTTGCGCGGGCCTTCGGTACCGCGCACGTTCCCGGTGCCGCAGACGATTCCGAGGTCCGCGACGGCTTCGGCGATCATGTCCGGAATCTCGAAGTCCAAGGCGGACCCGCCGAGCACGACGACGAACCCGATCTGGCGCAGGTTCCCGCCGGGTGCGACCTGCTCCAGCGCCCGCAAAGCGTTGACCACGAACACCTTCTGCTTCGCCGACTGCCGGACCTGACGGATCTTGTCTAGGGAGTGCCGCGCCGGCACGGGACGCATCCCGCCATCGGTGAGCACGACCACCCTGGCGAACGCCTCGGTCGGCAGCGGCTGCTCGAAGAACCGCGCCGTGCCGTCCTCCATCCGGACGTGGAAGAAGCTCTCGGCCTTGGCCAGGGGGAACTTCTTGATGTCCTCGGCGACCTCGCGATTGTCGAGCCCCAGTTCGGAGTCGATCAACTTGGTCACGAGATCGCCGGCGCCCGCCAGATGAACCGAGTGCACGACGCCGTCCTCGGTCGCGAGCGCCGCGTCGGTCGAACCGCCACCGAGGTCGAGGATCGCGACCGGCCGGTCCGTGCCGGGCGTGGTCAAGGCCCCCAGCACGGCCATGTCGGCCTCGACGCCGCCGACGAGCACCTCCACGCCCAGCGCGTCACTGAGCTGCCGTGCCAGCAGGCGCATCGGGCCGCGGCTGGTACGCACCATCGCCGCCAGTGCCACGGCGTTCTCCAGCGCGAACTCGCCGGCCAGCGCCCCGGTGACCCGTTGCGGCACGAAGGTGTCGACCGCGAGCACGTCCTGGATGCGAATGTCGGCCGCGGAGGTGTCCGTCAGCTCCGACATCGTGTCGCGCACCGTGGCGAGCATCCCGCCGACGTGCGTGCCCGCCTCCCCGGACGCGTCCGCGAGCGGCTGAACACGGCGCAGCGTCCGCATGATCTCCTCCGCCCCGGCGTCCATCTCGACCGGCAGACGGGACAGGTCCCCGATGAGGGTCAGCGTGCCGGCCGGGATGCGGCGATCCGCGATGTCGCCGGACGGGGTGCGCACCACCACCGCCGACCGGTTGCCGACCAGTGCCCGCGCGACCGGCGCGATCATCCGGGTTTCGTCCGGGTCGAGCTCGAAGATCGTGGCGATGCCGTAGGAGTTGGACAGGGTGCGGATCGTGCGGCCCGGCTCGGCGACCTCGACCGCGGCCGGCATCCCGAGCGGCACCCGGTCCACGAGCGTGACCTCGTCGACGACGGGGATGGGCGTGCGCAACCGGTTGGCGATCAACGTGGCGTCGTCGGCGTGCACCACAGCCCCGGTCACCTCCACGCCGCGGTCGGTCGCCGCGTTGAGGCCCGCGGCAGCGTCCTCGAAGTCGACCCCCACGCCGACCACGCAGATCACCTTCGCCCCCGGGGCACACTCACCGAGTGCGCCGAACGCCACGGTCGTGCCGACGCCGATGCCCGCACCGCCCGGAGTGTCCGGATTGTGCCCGATCATCGTGGACTCGGTGATGATCGTTTCGGTGATCGTCTCCATCGCCATCCCGCTGATCACCGGGGTGGCCTCGTTGACCAGCACCGCGCCGAGGTCCGCGGAGCTGCGCCCGGCGGCGGCCAGGGCTTCCCGCACCACCTTGACCACGCCGGGTACGTTGTCCGCCGTCCCTTTGACCCCGGACGTGGGGGCGAGCGCACCGCCCAGATAGCGTGGGCCGGCCGGACCGAGCTCGGCGACACAGGCTTCGGTGGTGGAGTTGCCGATGTCGACGCCGACGACGAGGGCCATGGCGGCTCAGCCGGCGTCGGCGAGCTGGATGCGCACGTCGAGCTCCACCGGTGGCGCCCCCGTCGCGATGAACTCGGTCTCCTTGATGTGCAGCAAGGCCGCCTTCGCCTGCCAGCGTGGCCGGGCCATGTAGTCGTTGCGCGAGGGAACCGGCTCGGGGGACTCGCCCTTCGCGTACCGGGCGGCGTTGCGGCCGACCTTGCGGAAGGTCTCCAGGTCCATCAGCGGCGCCTGCGGGAAGAGCTCCAGGTTGGACAGCCGGACCAGATCCTTTTGATGGATCATCGTGGTGCCACGGGAAAGGATTCCGACACCGATGCCTGAACCGGACAGCTTGGCGGCGGTGTGCGCGATCACCGCCAGGTCGGAGCTGCCACGGTAGCGGACCACCCGCGCGTGCACGCCCTGTTCCTCGATCCCCGCCAGGAGCTCACGCAGCACCTCGGCGAGGGGGATGTCCACGATGGTCTTGGTGAAGAAGTCCCCGAACGCGGGCGAGATGCCGATGACCACCTCGTCCGAGCGGGTGCCCGGCCCGGCCTCGCCCCGCTCGCTCAGCTGCAACGTGCGTCGGTTTCCTACGCTGGTGTCCGCCATTTCGCTTCTCCTCAGCCGACTTCCTGTTCAGGGTTGCGCGCGCTGACCACGTGCCGGAGCCGCTTCATCTCTTCCCAGCGCGCGCCGCTGGGCCGGTATCCGGTGCCGGGGCCGGCGTAGTCGTTCGCGTCGTTGACCGCGGACCGCGTTTCCAGTTCCGGTGTCAGGATCGCCGAGGTGTGCAGCAGGTCCCCGGAAACCCGTTGCCGCAGCACGCCGAGCAGGCTGTGGGCCATCTCGCTGAACCCGGACGCCTCCAGCGCCTTGATGATGTCGAGCCCGGTGATCCCGCGGTCCATCACCGACTGCGCCGCTTTGAGGTCCTCGAGCACGTCTCGCAGCGGCAGGTCCTGGCTGCCGTGGGCATAGGTGACCGCCTCGACCTCCTTGTCGGTGACCGGCGGCAGGTCCAGCTGGGCGAACACGCCCTGCAGCGCGCGGGCCGCCCGGTTGCGCGCGGCCAGCAGCTCGGCTTCGGGCACGTGGCGCAACGCACCGTCGACCTGCAGGTCGCGCTGGATCGTGTTCCAGTCGTCGTAGTCCGTACTGTCCAGGTTCGACCCGGCGAACATGTTGTCGTAGTTGGGCACCGCGGAGTACCCCGAGCAGACGAAGTCGGTGCCCGGCAGCAGCTGCGGCAGCAGTCGGGCTGTGCGCCGCATGTCCGAATGCGAGAACGACTGGTCGTTGCCCGAGGCGCATTCCAGGTCGACGGTGCTGGCGATGAGGTTCTCGGCGAGCACCGCGCGGATGCCGGCGGGCACTGCCCCGGGGACGCCGATACAGCTGATCGAACCGTTCTGCAGGCCCTGCACGCCCGCGCCCTTGGTCACCAGGATGCAGCGGATCTCCAGGTACAGCATGGACTTGCCCTCGGCGTTGCCCATCTGGACCTCGGACCCGGTGCCCGAGGTGAACCGCATCTTGATGCCGCGCGAGGCGTACGCCGAGGCCAGGAATGCCTTGGACCACGGCGTGTCGTCGCCGTCGCAGAAGACCGGTTCGGTGCCGTACACGGAGATCGTCTCGGCATAGGCGGTGATCCCGCGCATACCCAGTTCCAGTTCCGTGGCTTCCTCCAGCGCGCACTGGGTGAGCACGCCTGGAGTGCCCGCCTGTGCGCCGACCTGGAGCGCGATGGCGACCAGCGGGGCGTAGCGCACCACGCCGAGGGTGGTCTCCAGTTCGCGGAACCCGCGCAGCGAAGCTTCTGCTGCTTCGGCCGCGACCTGCACCGGGTTGTCCCGGGCACTGGTGGAGTGGGCCTGGTTTGCCGGCGTGCGACGGGCGCGCATCTTCTGCAGTGCCGACATCATCTCGACCACGTTCATCGTCTTGACGACCTCGAGCAGGCCGGCCGGGGTGAGCCCGCGGGAGACGGCGAGCACCTCGCCGCGGGCCACGCTGGGATCGACCAGCATGCGCGCGACCTGGACCGGCTCGAGCGCCATCGCCTCCTCGGTGGCGGTGACGTCGATGGCGTGGTCGGCGATGAACTGATCGAGGAAGTCGAACTCGGCGCGCGGTTTGCCGTCCATCTCGACGATCTCGCCGTCTTCGACGCGCACGCTGGGCTTGGGGTCGTACGGGCTGTCCATCGCGACCATGCCCACCTCAGGCCACTCCTCGACGAATCCGTCGAGGTTGACCGGGCGCTGTTCCAGGATCTCCGTCCTCCGGGACCGCTTCGTCATGTCAAGCCTCTCGGTTGTTGTTGCGGGAACCGCACCCGGTCGGTCCTCTTTCGCGCCGCTCGTGCGTCGCGCGGGTCGCTCAGGCCAGGATGTCGCGGCGCTGGTAGACCTCCGCCGCCTCACGGACCAGCCCCGCGCACAGGGTGGCCGAGTAGTCGCGTTCCAGTTCGTCGGCGATATCGGTGAGCTGCTGATTCGTGGACGCCCGTGGCCGCAGCGCGTTGTAGATCGACAGCACGAGTTCGTCCGGCAGGGCGGTCAGCTCCGCCGCGCGGCGGAAGTTCTGCGCCAGCTGGGGGCGTCCCACACGTTCGGCGATCTGCGCCTGCAGCCGCAGCGTCTCGGGTGCGATCCGCAGGTCATCGGGCGCGAGCTGGGACGAGAGCACGGCCTGCATGGTGAGCTCGTCGATGCCCTTGCCGGTCGGGGTCCGCAGGAGCTCGGGCCGCCGCGCCGCGAGCGGATAGTCGCGATCGGGATCGAGGTCCACTTGACTGGGAATGGTCACCGCGCCACCTGTCTTCCGCGTCGAGCACCGGTCAACTCCGATTGCGAACGCTAGGCAGCGCCTCGTTGCATCGACGTTGCATCCGGCGCGCAACGTCGATGCAACGCCGGCGCGCGGGAGGTGAACCTTGCTCGCCGAGTTCTTCGGAACGTTCCTGCTGATCGCACTCGGCGACGGGTGCGTGCCGATGGCGGTCGCCGCTGCCCGGCTCGGGCCGGGCCGCGGGCCCCACGGTGATCTTCCAGGGCGCCGGGGACTGGCTGCGGCGATCGGGGCCTTCGAGACGGCGTGGGCGCAGCAGGCAAGCGCAGCACGTTCTCGATCTTCGCCACGGCCCCTGCCGGCTACTTCGACAGCTGGTTCGGCCCGTTGCTCGACCAGGTCGTGGGCACCGCGGTGCTGCTGGTGGTGGTGCTGGCGCTGATCGACGGGCGGCTCAAGGCCGCGTCGCCCGCCATGGCGCCGCCGCTGACCGGGTTCACCGTGGCGGGGATCGGGCTCTCGTACGGGGCCAACGCCGGATACGCGATCAACCCGGCCCGGGACACTTCAGCTCGTGCCTGTTCGCGTTCATCGCGGGCTGGGGGACACGGCCATCTCGGGGCCGGGCGGTTACCTGTGGATCCCGCCCGTGGGCGGGGCGATCGGCGCGTTCCTGTACGACTTCTTCATCGGCGACGTACTGCACGGCGGGACAAGCGTGGTGCCGGTGTTTCCCGACGAGCTGGAGGTACCCGGCCGTTCGCGACGGCTGAGCCTCAGCCACCCTCACCGAGGAGCCAGCCCAGGCGGGCGAGGGCGATCGCCTGCCGGGGGTCACCGGCGGGCAGTTCGCGCGTGAGGCGCTCGAGCACCTCCAGGTCGTCGCGCCCCGGCTCGCCCTGCGCGAACGACCACAGGTCGTCGAGGCCGCCGTGGCCGAGGACCGCGGCGCGCAGCGCAGCGACCTGCTGGTCCCGCTCCGCCCGGATCGCGGGCGCCTCGGAACGGCTCAGCAGGGGAGCCGTGCCGATAGAGGTGGCCGTGGTGAGGTCGCCAGCGGCCAGCGCCGCGCGGATCCTGAGGAAGTCGGCGTCGACGTCGGCACACAGCCGGTACGGTTTGGCCTTCATGGCGTCGCCGCCGAGCCGCGCCCGCAATCGGTGGATCTCGGCGCGCACCGTGATGGGGTTGCCTTCCTCGCCGTAGAGATGCAGGGCGAGCTGTTCGGCGGTCAGCCCTGACGGATGCAGCGTGAGCAACGCCAGGATTTCGGCCCGGCGCAGCGTCAGGGGCAGTTTTCGGCCGTCGAGTTCGGCGACGGGCCGGGCGCTCAGGAACGACAGCGACAGCCGGGGCCGGCGCGAACGTGCCTTGGCCGGCAGGCGCAGGAGGTAGCCCTCGTGCAGCGGCTCCACGATCGCTTCGCGGCCGTCGTCCAGCACGACGCGTCCGACGTCGGGACAGACCGTGATCCGGCGTGGCCAGCGTCCGATCGGTTCCGCGGCGATGACCCGGCCGGTGGGGGTGAGCAGCGCGCCCGGCGCACCGTGCAGGCGGTCCAGATGCGGCAGGTTCTTCGCCAGGAGGCGTTCGTCCTGCCACACCATCCGCCGCCGGAGGTGGCTTTCGGCCACCTCGGCGGTCGCGTTGACCAGCGAGACCATCGCCGGATGCAGCACGTCGAGCTGACCGCTCACGTCGATCGCGCCGAGTACCTCACCCGTGTCGGGGTCGTGGATCGGGGCCGCGGCGCACGTCCAGGTGTGGTACGTCCGCACAAGGTGCTCGGCCGAGTAGATCTGTACGGGCGCGTCCACGGCGAGCGCCGTGCCCATCGCGTTCGTCCCGATCGCCGCCTCCGACCAGCCGATGCCCTCGTGCAGGCCGACGGGGTCGGCCTGGCGGCACAGCGTGGGCGGGCCTTCGCGCCACAGGATGGTGCCTTCGGCGTCGGTCACGATCATGATGTGCTGCGACTCGTCGGCGATGCCGACCAGGAGTTCTCGCAGCGGCGGCAGCACCGCGCGCAGGGGATGCGACTCGCGGACGTCGGCCACCTCGTCCGTCGGGTACACGACGGGCGGCCGATAGTCCTCGGGGTCCACCTGTGCGGCCAGCGACCGCTGCCAGGACTCCGAAATCACCGGACGGGGTGGCGCGGGCGAATTGCCGCCACCCAGAGTTGCTTCCCGGACCTGTTGCAGCAGCTTGAGCTGCGCTGCCGGGTCCGACGGCAGGCACAGCGTGGGGGAACCGGCGGTGCGGACGGGTGGGACGTTCATCAGGCACTCCGCGGCGGCGTCGACGGGACAGCCGGCACCCGTACTGCGGACCCCGGCCTGTCGCAGCATGCCTCGTGTGCCGGGGATCGGCAAGACCATCGGCAACCAGCCGATTCGCGAGCGTGCAACGGCGTCGCAACCCCGACCTCTCTAACTTTGCGGACCTAGGCACAAAGCCAGGGAACAAGGAGGCTGCCAGATGACCAAGTACGCGGCGCCGGGGGAAGCCGGCAGCGTCGTCACCTTCGAGGCGCGTTACGACCACTTCATCGGTGGTGAGTACGTCGCGCCGGTGAAGGGTCAGTACTTCGAGAACCCCACTCCGGTGACCGGGCAGGTCTTCACCGAGATCGCGCGCGGGACCGCTGGGGACATCGACCGCGCGGTCGCCGCGGCCACCGGGGCGGCCGCCGCGTGGGGCCGCACGGCCGCGGCCGAACGGGCTGTGGTGCTGAACAAGATCGCCGACCGGATGGAGGCGAACCTCGAAGCGCTGGCCGTCGCCGAGTCGTGGGAGAACGGCAAACCGGTCCGCGAGACGCTCGCCGCGGACATCCCGCTCGCCATCGACCACTTCCGCTACTTCGCCGGCGCGATCCGCGCGCAGGAGGGCGCGATCTCGCAGCTCGACGCCGACACCGTGGCGTACCACTTCCACGAGCCACTGGGTGTCGTGGGGCAGATCATCCCGTGGAACTTCCCGATCCTGATGGCGACCTGGAAGCTCGCGCCGGCCATCGCGGCCGGGAACTGCGTGGTGCTCAAGCCCGCCGAGCAGACCCCCGCGTCGATCCACGTGCTGCTGTCGCTGATCGCCGACCTGCTGCCACCCGGGGTGGTCAACGTCGTCAACGGGTTCGGCGTGGAGGCGGGAAAGCCGCTGGCGCAGCACAAGGACATCCGCAAGGTCGCGTTCACCGGTGAGACCACCACCGGCCGGCTGATCATGCAGTACGCCAGCGAGAACATCATCCCGGTCACGCTCGAGCTGGGCGGCAAGAGCCCGAACATCTTCTTCGCCGATGTGGCCGCGGAGAAGGACGCCTTCTACAACAAGGCGCAAGAGGGCTTCGCGATGTTCGCGCTGAACCAGGGCGAGGTGTGCACCTGCCCGTCGCGGGCCCTGGTGCAGTCCTCGATCTACCAGGAGTTCATGGGCGACGCCGTGGCCCGCGTCGGCAAGATCACGCAAGGGCACCCGCTCGACACCGACACCATGATCGGCGCGCAGGCATCCAACGACCAGTTCGAGAAGATCCTGTCCTACATCGACATCGGCAAGCAGGAGGGCGCAAGGGTGCTCACCGGTGGCGAAAGGGCCGAGCTGGGTGGCGAGCTCGCCGGCGGCTACTACATCGAGCCGACGGTGTTCGAGGGCGACAACAAGATGCGGATCTTCCAGGAGGAGATCTTCGGACCGGTGGTGTCGGTCGCGAAGTTCGACGACTACGACGACGCCATCAAGATCGCCAACGACACGCTCTACGGCTTGGGTGCCGGCGTGTGGTCGCGCGACGGCAACACCGCTTTCCGCGCCGGACGGGAGATCCAGGCCGGTCGCGTGTGGACGAACTGCTATCACGCCTACCCGGCGCACGCGGCGTTCGGGGGCTACAAGCAGTCGGGCATCGGACGTGAGAACCACAAGATGATGCTCGACCACTATCAGCAGACCAAGAATCTGCTGGTGTCCTACTCGCCCGACGCGCAGGGCTTCTTCTGATCATGGGCGTCGACCGGGTCGATCTCACCGAAGCCGCGGCAGCGTGGGTGCGCAGACTGCACCGCGAGCACGGGCCCCTGATGTTCCACCAGTCCGGTGGGTGCTGTGACGGGAGCGCGCCGATGTGTTACCCGGCAGGGGAGTTCCGCACGGGCGGCTCGGACGTGCACCTCGGCGACCTGACCGTCGCCGAGGTGCCCGAGCCGGTCCCGGTGTGGATGTCGGCGGCCCAGTTCGAGTACTGGAGGCACACGCATCTCACCATCGATGTGGTTCCGGGCCGCGGCAGCGGATTCTCACTTGAGGCACCGGAGGGGGTGCGCTTCCTGATCCGGTCGCGGCTGCTCACCGACGAAGAACTGAGCCGGCTCGACTGAAGCGGCCGCAAAGGGGGAAATGCACTGGCTGGCGTACCGACGACGACATCGAAGGTTTTCCCCGAGCGCTAGTGTCGTGGCGCAGAAGGTTGTCAAGGTAATAGCCCGTGATCCGGGCCGCGGATCCTGCCTGGCAGACTGCCGGGCGGACGTGGTGTCAGTGGCTCGTCAGCCCGAAGTCTTCGTGCACGATTTATTAATAGAACCTGGACAGGCACAGCGTCTGGCGAAGATCACCAGGTCCACGCGGGACCGAGTCCGGCTGCGCCGCGCCGGTGTCGTGCTGGCGTCGGTGCAGAGCCGGTCCGCGGGCGAGACCGCGATGATGTTCGCCGCCAGTGAGAACTATGCGCGGGAGGTGATCCACGCGTTTAACGCCCAGGGGTTCGCGGCGTTGGGCCCAAAATGGAGCGGCGGCCGACCAGCTAAGAGCGCGTCTCACGTGGCGACTTTTCGGAGTTTCTTCCAGCAGGTCACGGCGGCTCCGAGTTGGAGGAATGCGAGGAAGTGTTCGGCTTTCCCTTCGTAGCGGAGGGTCAGGCGTCGATATCCGGTGAGCCAGGCGATGGTGCGCTCGATCACCCGGCGGTGCTTGCCTAGTTTCTCGGCGGATTCGATGCCCTTGCGGCCGATCCGCACGCCGATGCCTTGCGCTGCGACCCAGCGTCGCAACGCGGGCTGGGCGTAGGCCTTGTCCGCGTGCAGTTTCGCAGGTCGGCGCCGCCTGGGGCCACGGCGGGATTTCACCGCGGGGATGGCCATGACCAGCGGTTTGAGCGCGAGCGAGTCGTGGGTGTTCGCGGCGGAGTGCTCCTGCTCGTCGCGATGGCGTCACGCCTGGGGCAGCCGGCGGCAGCGCTGCTGGTCGCGCGTCTTGTCGGCACCGTGCGCGTCGCACCTTCGTACCGCGCGGTGGGGGTCGACGTCGCCGCGGGACGCACCAGCCACGAGTCGAACACGTCGCTGCCGCTGCGCCCGCCGCGCCGGGCGCACCGCCCGGTTCGGCGGCCGGCCTCCACATCGTCGGCAGCGCTGGGTCGAATGGAAGGAAGGCGGCGTTCTCCGCCCTGGTCGAGCCCTGCCACCGAGAGCTGCACCTGCGCCGCTACCGGATGCTCACCTCGCCGCAGCCCGCCGAGGACGCGCTGCGGGAACACACAGGCTCGCGTCGTGCGACCTGGCCGGTTTCGGGGGCAAGTCCCGAGGCGAGGTGTTTCGAGGTCACCGCGTAACCCGTACTCCGGGAGCCGCCGGTGCCTGCGCCGGTTGCACTCGGGACGGCGAGCACCGAGGTCACTGGGTCAGGGCCCGGTGTTGTGCCACCGCCGCCGAGGTCCGCTGCACGTCGCCGTCGATGATCGCTTCGACCAGTTCGACATGGACCAGCACCCGATGCTCGAGGTAGCCGGTCTGTTGCGTGGGATCGTCGATCCGCGCGCCGGTCGAGAGGTCGGCGACGCAGCGGAGGGTGCCCAGGTACACCCCCCGTGCCAGTTCGTTGGTGGTGATCTGGGCGATCTGCTCGTGCAACGCCCAGTTGGCGGCCATGAAGCGGTCGACGCCGGTGACCGAGCGGCGCAGCTCGCTGAGCGCCCGCCGGAGTTCGCGGATGTGCGCTGTAGTGCGAAGCCGTGCCGCATCGGTGTCGATCAGGTCCTCGAGCGCATCGCGAACGGCGATCGCGTCCGAGACGGTCGCGGCGCCCTTGGGGACGCTGAGCAGTGTGTGGCGAAGGCGGACCAGCGGGCTGACCGGCGCGACGAACAGGCCGCCGCCGCGGCCGGGCCGCAGCTCTACGATCTCCCGCTCCACCAGCAGTCGTGCCGCCTCGCTCACGGTCTGGCGGCCGAGGCCGGTTTCGGCCCGCAACGCGTCGAGCGTGGTGATCCGGTCGCCCGGACGCAGCTGCCGTTCGGCGATGGATCGCTCGACGTCCATGACCAGAGCCTGTACGCGCGAAACGGTTTCCATCCTGAACATCACGTGACTTTATCACCGGCCTGGCCCACCATCGCTGTGCTTTCCTGCTCCGTCGTCCGATGCAGATCCCGGCGGAAGGACTCGCGAATGGTGAACACCGCCGCGAAGGTGATCGCGGCCATCCCGATGACGTACAACGAAACCGACCACGCGGATCCGGTGATCGCCAGCAGTGCGGTCATGATGAACGGGGCGAACCCGCCCGCGACCACCGACGCGATCTGGAATCCGAGTGAGGCGCCCGAATACCGGACATCGGCGGGGAACATCTCCGCGTACAGGGCCGCGCCCGGACCGTACATGGTGGCATGGATGGTGAAGGCGACGATCAGGGCCGGTAGCGCGACCGCGACCGATCCGGTGTTCACCAGCAGGAACATGGGGTAGATGAACAGGGCCGTGAGCACCGACCCGATGAGGAAGAGCTTCCGCCGGCCGACTCGGTCGCTCAGTGCGCCGAAGAACGGGATCGACACCGCTTCGGTCGCCCCGGCGACGAGCACGCACACCAGGGTGCCGGTCTTGGTCAGCCCGGCGTACCGCGTGCCGTAGTCGAGCATTCCGCTGATCAAGATGTAGAAAGTCGCGTTGACCAGGAACAGGGCGCCCGCGGCTTGGAGGATCTGCCGCCAGTGGTGGCGCACCGCGTCTGACAGTGGAGCCCTCCGGACGCCGGTCCGCGCCGAGGTCTCCCGCATCCGCCGGAACACCGGCGTGTCCTCGATCGCCAGCTGCAGGTAGATCCCGAGCCCGACGATCACCAGGCCCATGAAGAACGGCAGGCGCCACCCCCAGCTGGAGAACTGTGCGTCGGTCAGCAAACCCGAGATCAGGAGGAAGACCGCGTTGCCCGCCACGGCACCGAACACGGCTCCGGTCTGGATCAGGCTGCCGTAGAAGCCCCTGCGTGCCACCGGAGCGTGTTCGGTCAGCAGCAGCGCGGCCCCGCCCCACTGCGCGCCCACCCCGAAGCCCTGCACCAGACGCACGACGACGAGCAGCATCGGCGCCCAGATCCCGATTTGGTCGTAACCCGGCAGCACGCCGATGACGAACGTGCCGAGGCCCATCACGAGCATCGCGCCGATCAGCGGCGGCTTGCGGCCGTATCGGTCGCCGACATGCCCGGCGGCGATGCCGCCGAGCGGCCGGGCGACGAACCCGACCGCGAACGTGGCGAACGACGCGAGAGTCCCGGTGACGCCGTCGAGACCGGGAAAGAACAGTTTGCCGAACACGAGGGCCGCCGCCGTCGAGTAGATCAGGAAGTCGAAGTACTCCATCATGGTGGCCAGGACGGCAGCCGTGGCCAGGCGCCCCATCTTCGTCGGATGAGCATCCTCGTTGATACGCATTCCGGTCAACCTCCGGTGCCCGTGGCGGGCGTCAGTGAGCGGGGTGGTGGGAGGGGCGGGCGATCACCGGGGTGCGGACCGAGCCGACCTCCGCGATGTCGACCTCGACCACGTCACCGTCGGTCAGCAGTCGCGGCGGTGTCCGCGCGTATCCCACGCCGTTGGGCGTCCCGGTGGCGACCAGGTCGCCGGGTCGCAGCTCGAAGGTGCGGCTCATGAACGACAGCAGCCGGCCGACGTCGAACATCATCTGCGCGGTGTCACCGTCCTGCATGATCTCACCGTTGACCCTGGTGACGATGCGCAGCCCTCGTCCAGGGTCGCCGACCTCGTCGGCGGTCACGAACGGCGAAAGTGGACCGCTGTTGTCGACGTTCTTGCCGAGCGTCCACTGGGTAGTAAG
The DNA here is from genome assembly GCA_035551175.1 of Amycolatopsis sp. Lineage (GTDB taxonomy): Bacteria > Actinomycetota > Actinomycetes > Mycobacteriales > Pseudonocardiaceae > Amycolatopsis. The sequence continues at coordinate 16,334 of DASZNR010000041.1, forward strand.
TTTCTGCGCGCGCCTGGCCGTGATGTCGTTGAACGCGGCGTAGGCGTGGACGGCGTCGAGCGCTTCTTCCGGGCCTGCCTGTGAGAGCGGTCGCCCGACCACCGCCACGAGCTCCCCTTCCCAGTCCAGGCCCGCTTCGTCCGGCGGTACCGTCACGGGGACGTCCGAGACGGACAGCGAAGCATGCCAGCGCCCGAAGACCGTGGGGTGTTCCGGAACCGTGAACGGTCCTTCGGCGACATGAGCCGGATAGTTGAGTCCCACGCAGAGGATCCGCGCGCCGGCGGGTACCGGGGGCACTTGTTCGAGACCGGCGAGGTCGAGGGTTTCGCTGGTTCCACTGACCGCGACACAGGGATCCCGCCAGAACTGGCTCATCTCGCCCAGGGGGACGACGACGCCCTCGTCGAGCAACGCGCCCACATGAGTCTCGCCCTGGAGTAGGTAGCCGATGTAGCGCATGCACCGTCCTTCGTCGTCTTATTCCCGCGAAGCGGCTGCTGTCAGCCGGAAGCGCCGGGCCGTCGAGACGAAACCCCCAAACCATACGGGTGGTTTCCACTGCTGAGATTCCTGGTCTACCCATCTCAAGTCAAGGGCGATTGCCGAAATACTGCTGAAAAATATGAGGTGTTGCCCGTGTCATGTGTTCGAGTTAAAATGAACAAGTGTTCGCTTCAAACGAACAGTAGCCAAATCGAAAGAGTGGGAGTGCAGGCTTGGCAGTGGGCAGCACAACGAGTCCGAGCGAGGTGGTCCTCGCCGTTTGGCGGGACATCGACCACAACGGAGGCCGCACGGTGCACGAGTGGTTCCTCCCGGAGGGGACCCTGAACTTCGGCAGGGAAATCGTCCGCGGGCGGGACGCGATCGCCGAGATCTACCGCAAGCGTCGCGACGGCACGGGACGAGTCGCGCGACACGTGGCGACCAACCTGCACGAGGAACGACTCGACGAGGTCACCGCCCGGGTGACGTCGATCGTGGTGCTGTTCGCCGGCAACGGGACTCCACCTTTGCCCCAACTCGTCCCGCAGTTCGTCGGCGATGTCGAAGACGTGTTCGTGCGGACGGCAGGCGAGTGGAGACTGCGCTCCCGCACGATGACGCCGGTGTTCTTCTCGCCCGAGGTCGAGCTCGCTGTTCCGATGAAGTAAGGCTGAGGAGTCATCGATGTACGACTCGGACGACCCGCGCGCCCGGCTGGGTGGCGGGCAGTTACCGCCTCCGGACGGTACCTCCTCGCCCGTCGGCTACTTCCGCTTCCACGAGCTGGCGCCGCTCGAGCGAGATCCGGCGAGCACGTGGTGGTTACGGGCGCAGAACATGGTTCTCGGCTACTCCGACGTCACGGCGGGCGCGGAGTTCGTCCGGCCGGACCAGCTCGACGAGTGGATGCTGCTGCTGCCCGAGGCCGGGACCGCGGCCGCGGTCACCGCTGGCGGCGAAACGATCGAGGTGCGCGGCCGCAGTCTGGTGGTCGTGCCGCCGGGGCCCTCCGAGGTGCGGGTCACCGGCGCGGGCCCGGTGGTTCGTCTGTTCACCGCACGGAACGAGGAACTGGCAGCTCTGGCGATGAACGCAACCGCCTTTCAGGTCGCGCGCCCGGAGGTGCGACCGCTGCGACCGTGGCCGGCGCCCGCGGGTGGGTACCGGATCCGTTGCTACGACCTCGACGTACCACCCGAGAAGGGGAGATTCGGCCGGATCTGGCGCTGTTCCACGATGATGGTCAACTACCTCGAGCCGATGTCGGGCCCGCGCGACGTGACCACCATGTCCCCGCACTGGCATCCGGACTTCGAGCAGATCACCCTGGCTCTCTCGGGCGAGCACGTGCACCACATGCGCTGGCACTGGGGTACCGACCTGTCCCGATGGCGCGATGACGAACACAAATGGTGTCCCTCGCCTTCGGCGGTGGTCATTCCGCCGCCGGTCATCCACACCTCGCAGGCGGTCGGATCCGGAGTCAACCAGCTGGTGGACCTCTTCTGTCCCCCTCGAACGGATTTCTCCGCACAACCGGGCTGGGTGCTCAACGCCGACGATTATCCAATGCCGGACACCCGCCGGTGATCCGTTTCGAAGCGCGGCGAAAGGAGCAAACCTGATGAGCACGGACGTCCAGGTCGGTGACGGATCGACGAAGCCGGGTACCGAACGCCGCGTACCCCTTCGCCGTGCGATGCAAGTGATCAGATGGATGGTGGAAAGCGGAAGCCCGCCCTGGGGCGTTCGTGAGCTCGCGCGCGCTCTGGAGGCGGCCCCCAGCACCACGCACCAGATCCTGGCCATGATGGAGGACGCCGCGATCATCGAGCACGATCCGGCCAACCGGACGTACTCGTTCACCCTCGAATTCATCCGCGTCGCCTCGCTGCTGGCGCAGGCGCGGTATCCCCTCTACAAGGCGGCGCTGCCCCGGTGCCGGCAGCTGCGGGAGAGCACGGGCGAGGCCGTCTACTTCGGACTGTACGATGGTGCACGCCGCTCGTTTATGTACGTGGAGTACCTGGAGGCGGCTAGTCCCATCAACTACGTCATGCCGAGATTCGAATGGATACCGCTTCATCTGGGCGGAGCGGGCAGCATGGCGATCATGCCGTTCCTGAACGATCAGGAACAGGGTGAGGTGGTACGGGAAATGACGGCCAGCGCGGGCGAGCGCACCGCGGCGCGGTTGATGAAGCAGCTCGGACGCGAGTGCGCGACGGTTCGCGAGAAGGGATACGTGGTGTCGGTCGGCCGCCGGATCCCTGGTGCGGCCGGCATCGGAGCGCCGGTGTTCGGTGCGGGCGACCGCATCCTCGGCAACGTCGTGCTGGCGCTGCCCGAGGAACGCCTGTCCCACCACGACTCGGACGAACTGGGGCGGGCGGTCGCCAGTGCCGCCCGTTTGGTGAGCTCGGATCTGGGAGCGGGCACCGGCGTGGACCGTGGGCTACCGGGAGACCGGACGCGAGCTGGGCGGGCGGCGTCGTGAAGATCACCAAGGTGGACCCGATGGTCCTCGCCTTGCCGTTCACGCATGGGGGACCCGCAACGGGCTTCGGTGGTCGCGAATGGACCACATTGGACTACCTTGTCGTCAGGGTGGAGACCGACGAAGGCGTGGTCGGTTTCGGGGAGGGGTTCGGTTACAACATCATTCCGGCTACGCGCGCCGCGCTGACCGAGGTCGTCGCACCGCTCGTGCTCGGGGCCGACCCGTTGGAGATCGGCCCGATCGCCGACCGGCTGGAACGCGCACTGCACCTGTTCGGGCGCTCGGGCCCCGCAAGGTACGCGCAGAGCGCGCTCGACCTCGCGCTGTGGGACATCAAGGGCAAGACTGCCGGGCTGCCGGTCCACCGTCTCCTGGGTGCGGCACCGCGCGCCTCGGTCGACGCCTATGCCAGTGCGTTGTGGATCGGCGATCCGGCCAGGGTGGCTCGCGAGGCCGAACGTGCCGCGGCGGCCGGCTTCCGCGCCGTCAAGCTGCATGAGACCGATCCGGCGTGCGTCACCGCGGCCCGGCAAGCGGTCGGCTCCGCCGCGGCGCTGTCCGTGGACGCGAACTGTGCCTGGACCGTCGCCGAGGCCATCGAGGTGGGGCGGCGGTTCGCCGACGCCGACCTCATCTGGTGGGAGGAACCGCTCTGGCCGCCGGAGTCGGCCGAGGCACTGCGGCAGCTGCGGGCCAGCGTTCCGATTCCACTCGCCGCCGGGGAGAACGCGACCACGCCGACGGAGATAGCCGCGCTGGCCTGCCCGGGCGGATGTGACTACATCCAGCCGAGCGTGACGAAGGTCGGCGGCATCACCGGGTTCCTGCGCCTGGCAGAGGTGGCCTTGGCGCATGGTGCCACCCTCGTCCCGCATTCGCCCTACTTCGGGCCCGGGCTGCTCGCGACACTGCAGCTCGCAGCGGTCTTCCCCGCGATGCCCTGGGTGGAGTACCTCTGGGCGTCGCTGGAGCGCCCGATCTACGGGGCGGTCACGGTCCCCGACGAGACCGGCCGAATCGCCGTGCCCACGGAACCGGGACTGGGCGCGGACCCCGATCCCACCGTGTTGAGCAAGTACCGGGTGGCCTGATCCCACTCGCCGGCGCCAGCGGAAGGCGATGAGACATCGTGCACGGAATCGACGGAGCGACGCTGTACCAGGTCGCCTTTCCGCTCGCAAGGCCGATGTGGAACGGGACCCGGCAGATCCGCACGATGCACACAGTCCTGGCCGTCGTGCATGCGGGGGAGCACTCGGGACTCGGGTACGCTTTCGCGCTCACCGAACAGGAGTCGGCGGTGGTGCACGAGGTGGCGATCCTGCTCGTGGGTCGGCTGTTGGGTGCTGACCTGGACCCGCTACCGGCGCTGACGCGGGAGCTGCGTCGCAGTGCCGGCGAGCTACGGCGGGGTGCCCTGGCGGTGATGGCCACGGCCTGCCTCGACACCGCGTTGTGGGACCTGTGGGCACGGTGGCACGGCAAATCGGTCTGCCGGCTGCTCGGTGGCCGGCCGATCAGCCGATCGCTGTACGGTTCCGGCGGCTCATTGGGCTTGTCCCTCGACGAGCTGGTCGAGGAAGCCGTGTCCTTTCAGGACAGAGGCTATCGAGGGTACAAGTTCAAGGTGGGCGGCGAAGACCTGGAGGCCGACGTCGACCGCGTGCTCGCCGTGCGCGCGCAGGTGGGGCCGGAGTTCATGCTGGCCGTCGACGCCAACCAGGCTTGGGAAAGGGAGCGGGCGGCACTGGCCTGCGTCCGGCTGGCACCGGCCGGACTCGCCTGGATCGAGGAACCGTTGCCGGCGTCGGACGTGCTCGGTCTGGCGCGGCTCCGCCGCGGATCGGCCGTCCCGCTCGCGGCGGGCGAGACGCTCGCGGGCACAGAACCGTTGCTGAACCTGATGCGGGCCGGTGCGGTCGACATCCTGCAACCGGACCTGATGATGTGCGGCGGCGTCACGGCACAGCTCGAAGTCGCGGCCGCTGCGCGCGACTTCGGGGTGCGGCTCGTTCCGCACCTGTTCACTGAGTTCAACGCCCAGCTGATGGCAACGGCGCCGGCCGACGCGCTCGTCGAGCACCTCGAGGGCTGGTTCGAGCATCTGTTCCTGGCTGGGCCGGACATCTCCTCGGGTGCGGTGACCCCCAGCGATGCACCCGGTTTCGGTCTGGAACCGGATCTGGAGACGCTCGGCCGGTACGGAACCTCCTTGCACGTCTGAGTGGTGGCTTCCGGTGGAGAACGCGTTCTCCCGCCGTGCCGTAGTCGCTCCTGGGCGGCGTGGTCGTCGACGGCGAACCGGTCATGCGCCCGGGCCATCGTCAACCCCGAAGTCGCTCGATGGCCGGGTCCGGGGCCGATCGGTGGCGGGCGGTTCGCCGGTTCGGGCGGACCGTGCCGCCCACGGGCCTCCGGGGTTGCTGGCCGAGCAATATGACGTCTACCGGCTGTGGCCGCGGGGAACCTTCTACAGGCGTTCGTCCATGCTTGCTGCTGGAACCGCCGAGCTGCTCGCGACCCATCTTCGGGCGCGTTAAGCAGTCCGGGGAGCGGTCGCCCGGCGAGGCTGGATGCATGCGTTGGCGTGGACCGCTTTCAGCCTGTCCAAGTATGGAGTCGGGTGTGTCACAGGACTATATTGCCCGCGAACCCGTCCTTGATCTGCTTTCGTCCGAATAGTCGCACCGGGCAAATCGGCTGGCAGGGTCGACGACAACAGTCCGAAGTGGACGCATTGGTTGGAGGCGTTCAGCCGGAGGTCTCACCGGTGACCGGTTCCGGCTGGGAGACGTCACAGTCGACTCGGGCCCAGACCGTTTTTCCGCCGGGCCGGTCACGCACACCCCACTGGCCGGAAAGGCGGTCGACGAGCCGCATCCCGCGGCCGCGGAGGTCGGAGGGCCCCGGCCGGCGGGGGACGGGACGCTCGTGCACAGGATCGTCCACCTCGATCACGACTTGGCAGGGATGTTGCCGGGCGGTCAACCGGGCACTCGACGGCCCGGCGGTGTGTTCGTAGGCGTTGGAGACGAGCTCGTCGAGGACCACGAGCACGTCTCCGCGGGCGCCCGGCGCGAGGTGCCTGAGCGATCGCCTGGCCCAGCCACGGATCCGGGCGAGCGTCGAGACGCTGGTTCCCCGCAGGTCCAACGCCTGAAAGGCCCCGTCCGGATCGGTCATTCTCGGTCCCGCGTTGTCGTGGTTCTCGGCACATCGCTGATGGGGCGGCTACCCTCAAGCACCGCTTTCACACCCCGCGACACGAACTATCGCCAACCGAGCCTCGTTCGGCTGCGGTCGATCGATGGCGCAGCACACTCAGGAGCCGGAGGCGCGCACTCCCGCCGATCGGTGTGGGCGCCAAGGCCGCCGTGCGGCGCACCAAGAGCCGGGGCTCACTCGTCGCGTCTTGCACCGACGGCCTGGTGGGGCGCTGTGACCGGCTGGCTGACACCGGCGTCGACGACCCGGAGCGGCTTGCGGCTGGGATCATGGCGGCGATGCCGGTTGTGGCCCCCGCAGGACGACGTCGCGATCCTGGTGATCCATCGCGTCGTCGGTCCCCGACGATCACATCGACGCCAGTGCCTCGTCGAGAGTCCGGTACAACGGCAGGCTCTGCTCCAGCCCGGTCAGCTCGATGGGGCGCATCGTCGCCCGGCCTGCCGCGACGATCCGCAGGGTGCTCCCGGCCGGCATCTCGCGGCGGATCGCCGGATCCCTCACCGTCGGCGACCCCCGCGACGACGTCGACCTCGGCCCGGTGATCAACGAAACCCAGGCCGGCCGCATCACCGATATCATCGACCGCTCGGTGAAGGCCGGCGCGAAAGTCTTCACCGGCGGAACCCGCGACGGCTTGTTCGTCCGCCCGACAGTGCTCACTGGCGTCACGCCCGACATGCCCGCGTTCGCTGAGGAGATCTTCGGCCCGGTCGCGGCCGTCACGAGTTTCGGTACGGACGACGAGGCTATTGAGCTGGCCAACGCCACGCCCTACGGCCTGGTCGCCGGCGTCCACGCCGGCTCCGCAGCCCGGGCCCTCGACGTCGGCGACCGGTTGCAAGCGAGCATGGTCCACATCAACGACCAGACCGTCAACGACGAACCCCAAGCTCCGTTCGGCGGCATCGGCGACTCCGGCGGCGACAGTCGTTTCGGCGCGACGGTCAACCTCGAGGAGTTCACCCGCACGCAGTGGGTCACGATCCACCGCACCCCGAGCCAGCCAGAGCTCTGACCGGCCACCCTCGCTCGAGCCGCCTTCGTCTGTGGCCGCGGCGGCGGATCGAGCCGCACCCAGGAGGCCCCGCCATGCGCAGCCGGTTGACGATCAGCCGCGACATCAACCCCATCCGTGCGAGCTGTGCGGCCGGAACACCCTGTGCGTCGCGCGCATGGTCTCCGACGATGGGATCGTGCTCGGGCGGACGGCGGTCTGCACCTTCTGCCGCCCGCGTTTTCGTGTCGACGGGGCCCGGTTCTTCCTCGCGGGCGTGGCCGCCGGATCCTGAACCCAGTTCGGGGCCGATTGCACCGTCGGGACGCTTGCAACCTCGCTGGAGCCGATTCCGATGTGGGATGCCACGGGACGACCGGACGGTGGGACGAAGCCCGCACCGTCCGGCCTCGCGAGCCCGTGCGAAGTGAGGGGGAGCCGCGCGACCCCGCACTTGAAAGGTACCCGCGCAGGTGCGGATCAAACACGCATCTCTCCGGCAACGACGGGCACGACCTGTCGACGTCGGTCAGCCGTTTTCGTCGGTGACGTGGTGGGGCGTGCCGACCGGTTTCGACTCGGGGGAGCCGCGCTGGCGCAAGTAGATGCTGAAGATGGCCATGGAGCCGATCGCGAGGAATTCCGACTGCCAGTTCTGCAGTGTGCGGTTCCAGAAGTCCGCGGAGACGAGGTATTCGGGCCAGCTGAGGGGATCGGCGAACTCGCTGAGCTGTTCGGCGTTGTAGGCGGCGACACCCGCGATGGACTGGGCCAGCCAGGAGAGCAGGAAGATCCCGCCCATCACCATGCCGAGCGAGCGGGAGAACACGGCGGTGCGCCAGCCGCCGGCGGTGGCCCAGCGGGGTGAGTCCGGTCGTGCGTGCTCACCCAGCAGCTGGTCTTTCGCGGTCTCGCGGCCGATGCGGCCCGCTGGTTTGGACTCCGGGGAGCCGCGCTGGACGAGCCAGACGGTGGCGAAGACGTAGAGGAAGAACTGGAGGTACTCCGACTGCCAGTTTTCCGCGACGTCGACCGCGAAGGACGAAGACAGCAGGTAATGGCCGAGGCCGACCGGAAGTGCGCTGTGGGCGAGCTGGTCGTTGTTGAAGTCCGCCAGGCCCGACCACGCCTGCCCGGCGAGGCTCACCAGGAACAGCGCGCCGAAGCCCAGTGAAAGCCCGTTGTCCCTAAAGAATGTGCGTTTCATCGGCTGAGCAGTCCGATCACGAGGAAAAAAGCCAGCAGACCGAGGATGAAGACCAGATAGGAAACGAACACCGTGCGTGCTCTCATGGGCCACCCACTGCGCAGTCGTAGACCTGGTCGTTGCGGGGCCGGCAGCCGGCGCCGGTGATCAGCCAGCCGCTCGGGAATTCGTGGAGGAAGAGCACGTCACGATCGGTGCGGGCCTGTGCCTCGTCGCCCCAGGACGACACGCTCCCGACCGGTGCGCGAGGTAACGGCGGCAGTGAGGAGCACGTGGCGCTGTCCCGGGCGCGTGGCGCGAGCAGCGCACACGTCGGCGCCTCAATGAAGCGCTGCGCGACGTCGCGGACCGTAGCATTGTTCGCCGAATCGCAGCCCGCGACGCCCAGCAGCGCGATCACCACGGCCGCGGCACCCACCGCTTTCATGACCGGGGGATACCCCCGCCCCGGCCTGATGACACCGGGGCGACCTCGACGGGTCACGATCGTGGCTGCCCTGCGGCTGGGGTCAGCGGCCGAGGGCGTTCCGAAGCTCCCTCTTCGACATGGTGGAGCGACCCTTGATGTTGCGCTTCTTGGCTTCGTAGTACAGCTGTTCCTTGGTCGGCCCGCCCGGCCCCTGCCGGTTGCCGGACCGTTTCCCGCCGCGCTTCTGCGGGCTGGTATCCCGGGTCGAGCTCTTGCTCGCCGTCCGCGACTCACCCTGCTCCGCACGGTTCTTGTTGACCGTGCGGGCCGCGATCTTTTTGGCACGCGAGGTACTCGTGCCGCGCTTCTGCTGTGAGGACTTGATGTGCTCGTACTGACGTTCGCGCTCGCCGCTCCGATTCTCCGGCATGAGTCCTCCTTCGTCCTGACCGGCACGTACCCCTCGCGCCGGACGCTGGCTCCGGAGGAGCTGGCCGGTGCGCTCAATCCCAGTCCGGATCCGAACGCGCCTGAGCGGCCGCGTTCACGCAAGCCGTGACCCGGGCCGCATCCTAAGCGCGTCCAGCCGTCCCTGTGGTGGCGAGCAGCCGGTTCGCTTGTCCGTTACCGCAGTGCCACCAGCCGCGCACCACGCCGATCGCTTCGCCGAGTGTGCCGCGCGCGGTCAGCACGGCCGCGACCTGCGCGGCCGCTTGACCGCGATCACCAGCAGCGTCCACGTGCGCCATCGTCCACCGGTAACCGCCCGCGGCCAAGCCGATCCGCACAATTTGGCCGCCGCTCAGCACGCGGATTCGCGGGGGCAGGTCCTTTTGGTCGACGGTGACCGCAGTGGCTGTTAAGGCTACGAGCCATGAGCGAAACCATGTCACCGACGCCACGGGAAGCCTTCGCGGGCCCGCTGCACGCCCCAGCCGGTTCGCGATCGCCAGCCCCAGTCCCTCGGTGGGAGGTTCGGATCCGACGATGAGGTCGCATCCGCGTTCGTCGAGGTCGCGCAGAAAACGGTAGAGCCCGCGTGCGTACTCGGTCGGACATCGACGCGGGGACAGCGACGACGGCGTGCGCTTTCACCGGCGCGTCCGCGAGACCCAGCGGGCGGAGCACACACACCCGGTGCCCCTGGCTCTGCGCGCGGTTGGCTTCGGCTACGACGTCCTGCGGTGCGACCAGCGTGACCCGCGCTCACGGCGCGTAGTGGGACAGATGCTGGCCCGGCACCCGCACGTGGCTCGTGGCTGGGACGGCCAGCCGGTGTCCCCCTGCCGCTTCGAGGGCCTCACGCGGCACGCCACCCGGACGCAGGATGGTCGAGGTGCCGTCGCTGAGGTCGACGATCGTTGATTCCACGCCCACGCCCACGTCGCAGGAGCCACCGTCCACAACGAGGTCGACGGTGCCGCCGAGTTCCGCGCGTACATGCGCGGCGGTGGTGGGGCTGACCGAGCCGAACCGGTTCGCCGACGGCGCCGCGACGCCCCCGTCGAAGGCCTGCAGCAAAGACAGCGCGACGGGGTGATCCGGTACGTGCACCGCCACCGTCTCCAGACCGCCCGTCGCTTCGGCCGACACCCGGGGCCGCGGCGCAGCACCAGGGTGAGCGGTCCGGGCCAGAAGCACTCGGCCAGCAGCCGGGCCGGCACGGGCACGCTCCCGACCCAGGGGTCCAGCCGGTCCGCGCCACCGAGGTGGACGATCAGCGGGTGGGACGGCGGACGTCCCTTCGCCTCGAGTATGCGTGCGACGGCGGCGGGATTCTCGGCGTCGGCGCCGAGCCCGTAGACGGTTTCGGTGGGAACGCCACGAGCCCTCCGGCCCGTAGCACTCCGACCGCTTTCTCGATATCGCCGGCCGCCGTCATGACCCCTCGACTCCTTCTTCCCACACACACCTGTGCAGCCGTCTGCACCGAGGACCGTGGACCACCCGGCAGCCCAGAACGACCTTCGCCGGCCAGCGCCGCCGGTCCGGCCAACCCGATCATCGCCGGACTTTGAGGGCCTGGCCGGGGGTGCCGTCGAGACCGGTGATCCGCCCGGCGGGCAGCGCGACCGTCAGCAGCTGTCCCGAGTTTCGTCCGGCACGAGCACCGGTCCGCCGCGGCCAGCTGCAGGTGACGCAGATGGCCAGGCAACGCCACCGAGCCGACAGCCGCACCGGTCCCGCCGTCGAGCAGCACCAGCCGGTCCGGATTGCGGACACCCACAGCAACGCGATGCGTCACGGCGTCGGCGACGATTCCCTCGGGCAGGGCGCCCACGAGGACCGTGTGTCCAGCTGGGGCGTGGGCGACGCCGGCGGGTTCTGGAGTAGCCGGGCCCGTCTGTGCGATCGACGAGGCGGCAGCGCAGCTGGTTTTCCTGGGCGGTGGTCGATCTGGCCTCGCTGCGGCCCTTGGCCGAGGCCGCCGGACCTCGGGTGTGCGCGGTCAGAAGAGGCCGGACCGGCACTTCGCCGACGTCCGGCGTGCCAACGCTCGATAACGGGTATCCGGTGCACTCGAGGACGGCCGACTGGTGAGCGGGGCGGGCTGATGAGGGCAATGCGGGTTGATCAACCGGTCCGTCGGCCGTCCCGCGTGACCTGTCACCTTCAGGTCGCCGACGGCGCGATCTTTGTACAAGTTCTCGGTGTCGTGGGCAGGGATGACGGCATGGCCGCCGTCGTCGCCGAACTCGCGGAAGCGTGCGCGCTGTGCTGCGGCGTGGTCGTCTTCGACGCCAGCCGGTGTGACATCGAGCCCGAACTCCTGATCGAGGTGCTCCATGAAGCCATCGGGCAAGCGCGCCACCGGCGTTCCCGGATCCGTGTGCGGATCGACGAGCCCGAAGCCCTCGCGGCGCTGACGCGAGCCGGCATCGCGCCGGCCGAGGTCACAGGCTGATCCGATGCCCGGACGTCCGGCCAGCGCGGTTTCACTCTTCACGGCGATCGGCGCCGGCGTGTGCCTGGTGCTGGGCGTGGTCGTAGTCCTGGAACACTGGGCTTCGCCGTGGGTTCTCGTGTGGTGCGGCGCTCTGGCGGTTGTTGTCGGATTCGGTCTCTGGGCAGCCAGAGGCCGCGAGTGAGTCCGGTCGCCGACCATCGTCTGGATAACGGAGCGGTGAGCGAGTTGCACGCGCATGCAGTGAGCTCCGAGTCCGGTGACGCAGCCGGCACAGCCGGAGCGAACGTGGGCGTAGGCGGGCCACCATGGCGATCGCCGCCGTGGTGGTGATGGACGGAGATCACGGTGGGCATCCGGCGACGCTCACCCCCGACGCGAGACCCACCGGCGTTTGCCGCCGCAGTGCCAAGGGAATACGTCGGCCACCAGCACGCCGGACGAACAGGGAGTGGTGGACCGATGGCGGCTAACATCTTCGTGGTGGGCCTCGACGCTGACAACAGGCGAGTGCTCGAACGCCTGCCGGACGCCGAAAACCACGTCTTCCACGGGCTGCTGACCCCGGACGAGCTTCAACACGGCGACATCGACATCGCCGGCTTGCTGGACAAGGCGGAGCAGACCCTTGATGCGTTCGACGGTTCCGTTGACGCGATCGTCACCTTCTGGGATTTTCCCGCGGCGTCGCTGGTTCCCCTTCTGTGTGAACGCCGCGGCCTGCCCCACGTGCCGCTCGAAGCGATTTTCAAGTGCGAGCACAAGTACTGGAGCCGTTTGGAACAGCGCGAGGTGATCGACGAGATCCCGCGCTTCGGCATCATCGATCTCGACCAGGCCGAGCCGCGGCTGCCCGAAGACGTGTCGTTTCCCGCGTGGCTCAAGCCGGTGAAGTCGTTTTCCTCCGAGCTGGCGTTCCGGGTCACCGGCGAGGAGGAACTTTCGGCCGCCGTCGCGAAGATCCGGGACGGGGTCGGCCGCGTCGGCGATCCGTTTGAGAAGGTGCTCCGCAACGTCGAGCTGCCGCCGGAAGTCGCGGAGGTCGGTGGGGCGGCGTGCCTCGCCGAAGAGGCATTGACCGGTGTGCAGGCCGCGGTGGAAGGTTATGCGTACCAAGGTAAAGTGATTGTCTACGCGGCACTCGATTCGGTCGATTATGCGGAGCGCTCGTCGTTCCTGCGCCACCAGTACCCGTCGCAGCTGCCCGAGGAAGTGGTGCAGCGCATGAAGGACGTCGCGCGGCGGGTGATTGAACGCATCGGTTTCGACAACGGTACGTTCAGCGTCGAGTTCTTCTGCGATCCGCAATCCGGCCAGGTGTGTCTCTTGGAGATCAACCCGCGCCATTCCCAGTCGCACGCCGAGCTCTTCGAGCTGGTCGACGGCACGTCCAACCACGACGTCATGGTCCGGCTGGGCCTCGGTCAGCCGCCACGCCATCGCGCCGGTGTGGGTCCCTACCGGATCGCCGGCTGCTGGTACCTGCGCCGCTTTTCCGGTGACGCGGTGGTGGACCGCGTCCCGACCGAAGCCGAGATTTCGGAGCTGGTAGAGCAGATCGAGGGCGTCCGCATCAGCATCTGCCCGTCCGAAAACCTGCGGCTGTCCGATCTGCCGGAACAGGACAGCTACTCGTTCGAGCTCGCGCAGGTGGTCATCGGGGCCCAGACCCCTGAGGAGATGGCCGAGAAGTACCGCACCTGTGTCGACGGGCTGCACTTCGCATTCCGGGACGCGGCGTGAACGCGTCGCGGTCCCGGTCCGTCAGGAGGTGATCGGCATGGCCGTGGACGAAGAGCTGTGGGCTGAGTTTCACCGGGTGGTGAACATGACCTCGCGTGAGCTCGCGGACTGGTTGCGCACCCGGGACTCGGGGACCGAGACGGAACCGTTGCCCGACCGCGCGGGAACGCCGAAGGGACACGAAGTACTGGCGATCCTCGGCAAACGCAAGTCCGATGTGGATGCCGCCGACGAGTCGGTGATGCGCGCCGTGGTGGACCGGGTTCACGCCGCGCGCCGGGCCGACCTCGAACCCGTCGCCGGTGAGGCTCACTGGCGCCGGGGCCTGATGTCGGTGGGCCACGATCCGCTGAAACCGGCGCGCTGACCCGCGGCCACCCCGCTGCCGCGGCTGTCCGATAGCGCCCGCGCGGTGCGCGCTGGCCGTCCAGCAGTGCCACCAACGCGCCGGACGGGACCCCGGCGTCGTCCGGCGAGACGTGGTTCGCCCGTCTGAGTAGAGGGCCAAATCCCGAGTGGGCGGTCTCATCCGACCGTGGTCCGTCGGTCACCGGCGTGACCACGGCGGTGGACAAGCGCATCATCGAAGTCCGCTGGGCATGGCCGGTCACGGCGCCGGGTATCCGGCGGGCCATGAGCACGCGTGCGCTGGCTTCCCTGCCTTACGAGGTCATCGAGGACGACAACGTCCGGATCCCGGTGTCCGACGGCGTCCACCTGTCTGCCCGGATCTGGCGGCCCGCGGGATCCGAATCCCTTCCGGTGCCCGGAATCCTGGAGTACATCCCGTATCGGCAGCGCGATCTCACTTCGGTACGGGATTCCCAGCATCACCCGTACCTCGCGGGGCACGGCTACGCCTGCGTGCGCGTGGATCTGCGCGGCACAGGAGAGTCCGAAGGTGTGCTGGCCGACGAGTACCTGGAACGCGAGCAGCGGGACGCTGAGGACGTCCTCGAGTGGCTCGCCGGGCAGCCGTGGTGCACCGGTCGGACCGGGATGATGGGTATCTCCTGGGGCGGGTTCGCCGCGCTCCAGGTCGCCGCCCGGCGGCCGCCGAGCCTAGGCGCGATCGTGATCTCTTCCTTCACCGACGACCGGTTTGCCGACGACATGCACTACATGGGCGGCTGCCTGCTCTCGGACAACATCGCCGAGTCGGCCACGATGTTCGCCGAGTCGACGTTGCCGCCGGATCCTGTGGCGGCCGGCCCGCGGTGGCGGGAACTGTGGCTGGATCGGCTGGAGAACTGCAGCCTGTGGGCTGAACAGTGGCTGCGCCACCAGCGCCGGGATTCCTATTGGCGTCACGCCTCGGTTTCCGAGGACTACAGCGCGGTGAGCTGCCCCGTACTCGCGTCCAGCGGCTGGGCTGACGGTTACTCCAACGCAGTGACTCGGCTGCTCGCCCACCTCAGTGCGCCGTGCCGCGGGCTGATCGGGCCGTGGTCGCACAAATACCCGCACCTCGGCGAACCGGGTCCGGCGATCGGGTACCTGCAGGAAGTCGTGCGGTGGTGGGACCACTGGCTGAAGGATGCCGACAACGGCGTGATGGACGGACCGGTACTGCGGGCCTGGATGCAGGAAAGTGTCCCGCCGTCGACGGCCTACGAGGAACGGCCCGGCCGGTGGGTCGGGGAACCAGCATGGCCTTCGCCGCAGATCGAATCGCAGGTGCGCCCGCTGACGAGGTACCGGATCGCCGGCTGCGGCGAGAACACGCCCGAGGAACGGCTGACTGTGGCGTCTCCGTTGTCGGTCGGGCAGTTCGCCGGGAAGTGGGCCTCCTACAGCGCGCCGCCGGATCTGCCCTACGACCAGCGCGAAGAGGACGGCGGGTCCCTCGTCTTCGACAGCGACGTGCTCACCGAGCGCTGCGAAATCCTCGGCGCGCCGGTGCTGCGGCTCACGGTGTCGGCCGACCGGCCGGTCGCGATGGTCGCCGCCCGGCTGTCCGATGTGGCCCCCGACGGCCGCGCCACCCGCGTGACTTACGGCTTGCTCAACCTCACCCACCGCGACGGACACGAGTCGCCACAGCCGCTCACGCCGGGGGAGAAGTACACCGTCGAGATCGAGCTCAACGGTGTGGCACAAGCGTTCCCGGCCGGGCACCGGATCCGGCTTTCCGTGTCCACTTCTTACTGGCCGCTCGCCTGGCCGCCACCGGAGCCGGTCACCCTGGCCGTCCACACCGGACAGAGCGCGCTGACGTTGCCGGTGCGGCCGACGGCCGGCGAGGAGGACGCCGGGTTCGCCGATCCGGAGAGCACACCACCGGTGGAGACCACACAGGTGAGCGAACCCGAGCAACGCTGGACGGTGTCGCGGGACCTCATCGGCTACCACTCCGCGCTGGACGTGGTGAAGAACTCCGGCATTGTCCGGTACCCCGCCATCGACCTCGCAATCGGCCGCGACGTGCACGAGTGTTACCGCTGGGTGGCCGACGACTTCTGCTCCGCCGCCGCCGAAGCCGAGTGGACGGTGACGTTCCGGCGCGGCGGCTGGTCCGCCCGCAGCGAGACCCGGACCCGGGTGAGCTGCACCCCGGCGGAGTTCATCATCGACGCGACGCTCGACGGGTTCGAGGACGACCGGCGGGTCTTCTCGCGCAACTGGCACCGCGCAGTGCCCCGTGACCTCCTGTGATGGCCCGACCTGGCGGCGGACTGCGACCCCGTCCGGCAGACCCCCGCGGCAAGGCCGCGATGTCCTCGTCGGGCCCCTCCCGGCCGCCGTACGCCGGGCCGGCAACGGGCTCTTGGACGACTTCGGCGGTTGTGCGGCCGCAGGCACGGTACTCAGGTCCGCCGGGAGGATGTCGGCGGCGATTCACCGATCACATCGCCCTTGTGACCACACAATCTTGGCGGCCACAGCAGCCGGCTGCCGAGCGGCAGCCGGGCCTGCGCGGCAGCCGATGCGGAACAGGCGGTCCGGACGCGCGCTCCTCTGGGCGACCCGCGCCGCGGCGCCGCGAACCTCGTTCGATGCACGCTCAGTCTGGGCACCCGTCGGCGACTGCGCCGTAGGCCGATCGCAGCGATTCGTGCAGGTCGAGCAGGGTGCCGGCATGAGAGGCCCACACGACGCGGGTGATCAGGTTGTCCCCGGTCACGATCCGCACGCGCCGGCGCGTGCGCGCCGCCAGCTGCGCGAAGGTGAGCACCGCTCGCACTCCGGCCGGCGAAATGGGGCCCGAGCCGGAGACGTCGATGATCAGGTCGGCGTTGCCGTCTCCGGCGAGTTCAGCCAGTCTTCGCGCGAACCCGGGTTCTTCGGTGGGGTCCAGGGAACCGGTCACCACGACCGTGCGCACCTGTTCGTGGAGGTCCACCGGTCAGCCGGGCCCGGTGAGGAGGGCGTTCGCGGGGCTCATTGCCGTGGCGTACCCGGCATCGGGACCGGTGAACCGCCGGAAGTACCGCGGATTCGGCCGTTACTCGTCGCCGAGTTCGCGGTGGCGCGCGGTTACCGTGCGGGCGAGGTCGACCAGTTTCACGTTGAGGTCCTGCGACGTCCGCTGGAGCACGGCGAATGCTTCGTCGGCGCCCTGGCGTTGCATGAGGATGCCCTTGGCCTGCCCGATGAGGTCGCGGGTGCTGATCGCCTGGCGCAGCTGCGCGTTCCAGCTCGGCGAGTTCGGCGCTGCGGGCGTGGGCGAGCGCGAGCGCGGCGTGGGTGGACAACAGGAGGGTGGCGTAGCGCTCGTCGTCGGTGAAGCCGCCGCGGTCGTGGGAATACAGGTTGAGCGCGCCGCACAGGCGATCGCCGCCGGCGGCGGGGACGAGCTCCGTCGACAAGATGGATCCGTAGCTGTGGCGGGACGCGGCGGTGGCGAACCGCGGCCAGCGGGCTTCGGTGGCGAGGTCCTTGCTGGTGACGTAGCCGGGCCCATCAGGGTCGGCCGCGTCGAGGCACGGGCCAGCGCCGCTGCGGTACTGGACTTCGTCCAGCTCGACCGCGATCGGGTCGGTCCGCACCGGTGTGGAGAACGCGCCGCCCGGTGCGCGGGGGTCACGCTCACCAACCCGGCCGTGGGCACGACGTGGCGGGCGGAGTTGATGACCAGCTGCAGCGCGCCGGCCACCGTCGTCGTTTCGACCACCAGTCGGGTCAGCGCCTCGAACGGCTCCACCACGGCACCCGGTGACCGGATGAGCTCATCTTCGGATGGGAGCATGGCGATGTCGGGTCCTTTCCCGCCGCGTCGGCTACGATGGCCCATTCGACCTCGCAGGCCACCGCGGCCGGCGCGACATCCGCTCGTGTGGCGGGCACGGGGACCACCAGCATCCCGTCGACGTGCCGCTGATCGCGACTTGTGGGATCCGCGGCCCGCGGGCGTACCTACGACCTCTTACTTGGCCCTCCTCCTGATCCGGCTGCATGTCCACCCAGGGCGGCACGGTCACGCCGGCCCGGGCGGGCGACGGAGGATTCGTTCCACGTGGTTCATCGCTTCACGGCCTTCGGGGATCGGCTGCATCACCCAGTTGTGGAACATGCCCGGATGCTCGTAGTAATCGACCGGCACGCCTGCCTCCTCGGCCTCCGTGGCGAACCGGCGGGCGTCCGGTAGGAGCACGTCGCGCGTGCCGATGAAGAGGCTGAGCGGGCCGAGGCCGGCCGGGTCAGCGTGCAGCGGGCTGATCCGCGGATCGGCCGGGTCACCACCTTCGGCGTACATCCGGCCCGCCTCGCGCAGACCGGCGAGGCCGAGCATCGGATCGTGCTCGTCGAGCAGCTCCGACATCGGGTCCGGCAGGGTGACGTCGAGCCAGGGGGAAAACAGGAGGGTCCGCACGGGCTGGGGCCGCCCGTCCGCCCGCAGGCGCTGGGCGATCGCCAGGGCCAAGGCCCCGCCCGCTGAATCACCGGAGAGTACGGTGGTCTCCGCGCCGGCCTCTGCAAGCACCTGGTCGTAGCTGTGCTGGACCATCGGCAGCGTCTCCGTGTGGCCGTGGCGCGGCACCAGCGGATAAATCGGCAGGGTCACCGCAGCGCCGAGCCGGTCGGCCAGCTCGCCGGCGAAGTGCCAGTGGTGGCCTTCGATTTCCTCGACGTAGCCGCCCCCGTGCACGTGGAAGACGTGACGCCGGATCCGCCCGTGCGGGAGTACGGTCCACATCGGAAAGCCGTCGACCTCGGCGTGTTCGACCTCGTGGCCGAACCGCCGCGGAGGCCGGCGTTGTGCGGGCCGCTGGTGGCTGCGGAGCCGCCGGTGCAGGGTGTGTGCGTTGGCGTAGAAGGCTTTCTGCCTGCTCATCAGCAAGTAGGCGATGTACAGCTTCGCGCGGGCGCTCGTCATCGGCCAGTCCTTTCGTTCGCCGGCCACCACGCCGCCGTGGGAGTGGCACTTGATCGCCGGTTGTGGAGTTCACTCTGAGCCCCCCGTGACCGGCACGAATCGCGCGCTTCGGCGGGCTCCCTCCGGAGAGAGGCTGACCAGCTGTGGCCAGAGGCGCCGGCCGACACGCGTGGCGATTTCGTGCACGCGGTGCTCGTCGCGGGCGAGCGGCGCGGTGCCGCCGCCGAGGCCATCGCACAGGCCGTGGAGGAACTCGTGCAGGGTCTCCTCGGCGGTGAGTGCCGGACGCCAGTCCACTCCAAACCGCGCGGCAGGTGTCCATGACCGGCAGGCGCGGCACCGCCCCGAACAGCCCGGGCGTCGCGGGTGCGAGATGGAGCCGCACGCCGCGGCGAGCCCGGTTGTGAGCAGCCCCGGCCGTCACGTCCCGCCCGGCGGCGCGAGGTGGACCACCTTCGTCTGGGTCATCTCGTCGAGCAGCTCCGGGCCGTAGCCATATCCGGTGCCGCTGTGGCGGCGCGGGTGGGCCGCCCCACCGGGCGCGCCGCCGAACACGGCGTTGACCTTGACCGTGCCGACGGCGAGTTCGCGCCAGGCGTGCTGGGCGTGCGCCATCGACGGGGTCAACACGGTCGCGGCCAGCCCGTAGGCGTCGTCGCCGGCTTCGGCGAGCCCTTGCTCGAAGCTGTCCACAGTCCGGATCGGGGCGACGGGGCCGAAGGTTTCTTCACGCAGCACGCGCATCCGATCGGTGCAGCCGGTCAGGACCGTCGCGGGGTAGTACGCGCCCGCACCTGCCGGGATGGTGCCGCCTGCGCGGGCCTGCGCGCCCCAGGCCACGGCATCACCCACCTGCGCGTGGACGGCTTCGCGGTGCCGGACGTCGACCAGCGGCGCGAGCTCACGGTCGCGAGCCAGCTCCACCAGCGCCTCGACGAACGGCTCCGCCACCGCCCGGTGTACGTAGATCCGTTCCACGGCGACGCAGATCTGCCCCGAGTTCGCGAACGCCCCCAGCGCGGCCTGGTCCGCGGCCCACTGGGGATCGACGCCTTCGTCGACCACGAGCGGGTCGTTGCCGCCGTTCTCCAGCAGCACCTTCGCCCCGGTCGTCGCGGCGCTCGCGGCGATCGACTGCCCGGTCGCGGTACTCCCAACGTGCGCGATGAGGTCGACGTCATCGCGGGCGGCCAGCGCCGCGCCGACCCGGCCGTCGCCCTGGAGCGTCTGGAGCACGCCGTCGGGCAGCGGGCCGGCCAGCACTTCACCGAGCAGCCCGCCCGTTTGCGGGCAACGTTCGCTCGGCTTGTGCACGACTGTGTTACCGGTGACAAGCGCGGCACCGAGCAGCCCGCACGCCACGGCGACCGGGTCGTTCCACGGGGTCAGCGCGACGACCACGCCGCGGGGCTCGGGCACCATGAAGTCGGTCGCGGAGAAGTCACCGAGCAGGCTGTGCCCCCGGTGGACCGGGCCGAGTTCGGCGTACTGCTCGATCGTTGCGGCCCCGGCCAGCACGCCTTCCCGGGCTTCCTCCCGCGGGCGCCCCGTTTCGCTCCGGTTGAGATCCGCCAGCTCGTCCGCGTGCTCGCGGAGCTGGGTCGCGGCGTTGTGCAGCACCGTCGCACGCTCGGCGGCTGGCGCTCGCGCCCAACTGGGTTGCGCGCGGTGCGCGCCGGTGAACGCGGCGGCGATGTCGTCCGGGCTCGCCACGGGGACGGCACCCAGGGCATGGCCGTCCGCGGGGTCGGCGATCTCGAGCACCGACGCCTGGTCCACTGTGGTCACTGGTGCACCTCCTCGGTTGCCTCCACCGGCGGTTACCCGGTTGGCGCCTGGTCATGCCCGCGCGAGGCCGGGAAACGCGCGGCCGGGGATCGGGCCGCACGGAGGCGGAGCGCCGGCCAGGTTCGCCGCGGAGCCGCGCCGCCGCATGTTCCTGCACACCGCCCGCTGGACGTCGCTCGGGCTCTCCCTGCTCGAGGCGATGCACCTCGCCATGACGGTCGTCGCTTTTGCCTCGACTGAAGTGATCGCCGCCGTGCCGCCCGAAGCCGGCGGGCTCTCCACCGACGTATCCGGCTGGCGCAGGGTTTCCGAGAGCTGGTGCATGAACCCGACTTCGCGGCTCTCGCCGGCCAGCACGCCAGGACGTTCGCCCTCAAGCATTTCGGCCTGGACACTTTTCTGACCGCCTGGCACCAGCTCCTCGCCGAGACGGCCCGCTGACCCGAAGGGAGCACCGCACCGATGAAGATCGCGATGGTGTCCTTAGCACGCCAACCCCCTCGCCGCGCTGGGCGACGAAGACGCCGCCGGACAGAACGTGCACGTCGCCGAGCTGTCGGCCGCGCTCGTCCGGGCGGGGCACGAGGTCTCTGTCTACACGCGCAGTGAGAGCAGCCGCGATGAGGATGAACTGACGACGCCGGCGGGTTATCGCGTGGTCCACGTACCGGCCGGGCCGGCGAAGAAGCTGCCGAAAGACCGGCTGCTCCGGTACATGGGCGAGTTCGGGAGTTTCCTGCGAGACCGCTGGCGTATCGAGCGACCCGACGTCGCCCACGCGCACTTCTGGATGTCCGGGATCGCGGCCGCACTCGCCGCCGGTGCCACGGATACCGTTACGGCCCAGACGTTCCACGCGCTGGGAGTGGTGAAAAAGCGTCACCAGGGGCCCAGGGACACCAGCCCCGCCGAGCGGATCCGTATCGAGCGCCTCGTCGGCCGGCACACGCACCGAGTGATCGCCACCTGTACCGATGAAGTCTTCGAACTGTCGCGCATGGGCGTGCCGCGAACCCGGATCTCGGTCGTGCCGTGCGAAGTCGACCTCGAGCGCTTCAGCCCGGACGGCCACATCTCGCCGCGGCGGGCCGCCCACCGGCTGGTGGCGGTCGGCCGGCTGGTGCCACGCAAGGGTTCGACACGGCGATCGTCGCGCTCGCGCAGCTACGCGACACCGAGCTCGTGATCGCGGGCGTACCGGAGAAGGGGAAACTGGCGTCGGACCCGGAAGTACGGCGGCTGCGCGAGCTCGCACGCCGCTGCGGCGTCGCCGACCGCGTGCGCTGGGCCGGTCAAGTGTCAAGGTCGGACATGCCGGCCCTGCTGCGATCGGCCGACGCCGTGGTGTGCACACCGTGGTACGAGCCGTTTGGGATGGTGCCGCTGGAAGCCATGGCCTGTGGTGTGCCCGTCGTGGCGGCGGCGGTCGGGGACTCACCGACACGGTCGTGGACGGGGTCACCGGCCTGCTCGTCCGGCCGCGCCGTCCGTATGAACTGGCCGCTCGGATCCGGCCGCTGACCGAGGACCCGACCCTGTGCCAGGCCTGCGGCACCGCGGGATACGACCGGGTACGCGCGCGCTACTCATGGGACCGCGTCGCCGCGGACACCCTGCGCGCCTACGACAAGGCCGCGCCACCCGTCACCGCAACCGCCGAGGCCCAGTGACGGATCGCGGCCGGGCGCCCGCCGCCGCCACGACGAGGGCGTCCGTGATTTCGAGGGGTGGTGCGCGGTCAGCTCCCGGATGTAACAGCCGTCCCAGCCGCACGCGGCGAGGTCGTAGGCGAGCAACTGCTCCTCGGCGCAGAAGTGCAGCAGCCGGCTGAACCCGCCGGCTTCCAGCTAGGCGGCGCGGCGCACGATCGCCGAGCACGCCAGGAATGCGAGCACGAGCGGGCCCGCCGAACCGTCCGGAATGCCCAGCCGACTGCGCTCCAGGGCCGGCGTCACCGGATCCTCGCGGCACTCCGGGCCCACCAGGGTGCGCGCCGCGAGCAGCCCGACCCGCGGGTGCCCGTCGAAAATCCACTCGGCCTCGCGCAGCGCATCGGGGCCCACCAGGAGTCGTCGTCGCTGAAGGCGACGTAGGGGGTGCCGGCGACGAGCACGCCCAGGGTCCGTGCCGCGGCACCGAGGTTGCGCGGCAGCCGGATCACGCGCACCGGCGGGTACCGCTCGGCGGTCGCCGCGGTGTCGTCGTGGGACGCCTTGTCCAGCACCACGACCGGTGGGCGCGGCCGCACCGCCGACAGCGCCCTCAGCGTCCGGTCCAGTTCACGCGCCCGGTCGCGCGTGGCGATGACGACGGTCGTGCGCGCGTTCATCGGTCCCTGGCCAGCTCGTCGACGAGGCCGGCCAGCACCGGCGCCGGGTCCGGCAGATCCGCGGCCGCTCGGGACCGGCCTTCGGCGGAGAGGCACCACGCCAGCCGTTCGTCGAGCACGGCCGGGCCGGCCCCGTCTTCGGAAGCGACAACGTCTTCAGCGGGGACCACGTGTCAGCCCAGTGCCTGCGCCTGGGCCGTCACCTTTCCCCACCGGCGACGGGGTCGACCGCGAGCACGGGCACGCCGCATTTCAGGGCGAGCACCAGGCCGTGCAGCCGGGTCGTGACGACAACGTCCATTCTGGACAGTACGGTCACGAACTGATCCGGTGTCGCGCACCTGCGCCAGTCCTCGTGCGCCAGCCGCGTGTCCAGCGGCACCCGGGCGCAGTCCAGCCCCGCGAGCCATCCCGTCAGCGCATCGTGTTCCTCGCCGTGCCGGCCGGCCGCGCCGCACCTGCGCCGAACACGAACTCACCACGACCGTGGCCCGCGGTGCGGGGCGTCGATCTCGGCGGAAAACAACACTGCCGGAGCTGGCCTCAGTACTGACGGTGCGCAAGTCGTGGTCGCACCCAACACGGGCACCGCCCACCTGGCCGCCGCCACGGGAAGACCGGTCGTGTCCCTGTTCGCGCCCGCGGTGCCCGCCGCGCGGTGGGCACCGTACGGCGTTCCGGCGGCCTTGCTCGGCGACCAGCACGCATCCTGTCGCCGCAGCCGCGCCCGTACCTGCCCGGTGCGCGGCCACCCGTGCCTGAACTCCATCGACCCGACCGAAGTCTGCCGCGCCGTCGCTGAACTCGTCCAACCCGGAGCCCTCCCGGCGACGCAGCCCGGTCGCGTTTCCGCTCGGCGATGACGGGACAGGCCTGGTGTTCCCGCTGCGTTGCCGTCCTGGAACTCCCGCTAGTCAGCGCGCCCGATGATGCGTAGCGCGTACTGGGCACGGTGAGATCCACTTCGCCGGTGAGCCTTTCGAGGTCGCGGCGCAGCACGAGGGCGGTCATCGATGGTGTGGTGGCCAGGCGCACGCGGGCGAGCCGAAAAGGTTGGCACCACCTCGATGATCTGGGTTCGCACCTGCAGAGCGCGCGACGAGCAGATCGCGACCGGGGCGGTGGCCGGGTGGTATGCGAGATCACGACCGCGCCGAACTCGCTGATCGAGCGCGCGTACACGAGCACTGCGCCGGTCAGCGCACCGCGCCAGGCCAGCGGGAGGGTGACCCGTCGGAACGTCTGACCGGGCGTGGCGCCGAGGCTCCAGGCCGCGCGTTCGACGTTCGGGTCGAGACCGCTCGACGCGACCCGCGCGCTGCTTACGGCGAAGGGGGCGTTCGAACCCGGTTCCCTGGCCGTGACGGTGACCAAGTCGACCGCCGTCGTGTGGAAACGCCCGGCCGCTGATCCGGGCCGGCGTCAACCGGTTCTCGGCGGCCGCTGCCGGCGCCTCACCGCGGCTCGTCCGGGGCCCCCGGCGTCCGGCTCCCGCGGGCGAACCGGCCGATGGCGACGGCAGCCAGGAGGAGGATCGCCACACCCAGCCCGGAGAAGAAGCCGATCTCCTGCGCGACCCGGCCGACGGTGGTCGTGCCGACCGGTTGGCCGGCGTCGGGTGTGCTGCCGGTCCAGAGCGTGGACAGGGTGGGACCGAGCACGAACCAGGCGCCGCTGAACGCGGCCAGCCAGCCGGCGGCCAAGCCGGCCGTGCGGGTGGTCGCGGCGGTCAGGCCGAGGCCGCTGAGGATCGCCGCGGCCCCCGGGAGGACTTCCAGCCACAGCCGGCCCCAGGTCCACGTCCAGGCCGCGTCGGGGGTGTAGGCATAGCCGAATTGCGGGCCCCAGAAGGGGACGAGTCCGCCCCAGATGCCCAGCAGCACCAGCAGCCCGCCGGTGAGCATGCCCCGGCTGACCGGGACCCGCCGGCCACGCAGGGGCAGTGCGTCGCCCGGTATGTCTCCGCTTGTGGTGGTCATGTCGTTTCACCTCATTTCACCTCGATTGACCGAGGTTCGCTGGTGGGTTCAGTGTGCGCCCCGCATCGGCACACTGCTTCCGGTCCGGAGCAGGCGGTTTTCGGTCACCCGCCGAAGCCGGCCGTCATTCGCCGGGCCGTTCGCGCCCGGTGATCTTGTCGACGGCCTTGCCCATCGCTTTGCCGACCGCGTCGGGGATCGCGTGCCCGGGGCTGGCGTCGAAGCTGGCCTCGTCGAGCATGTCCTTGACCATCTGCAGAGCGATCCGGTTGCGGTTGGGTGTGCCCTGCCGCAGCGCCGCGGTGAGTTTCTGCACCTGCTCCTTCTTGACCTTCGCCGGGATCGGCGGTTCGTGCTCGTCGACGACGCATTCGATGACCACCGGGCCGTCCCAGGACATCGCCTCCCGCAGCTGCTCGGAGCAGCGCGCTGGGTCTTCGATGCGCATTCCCCGCGCCCCGCAGGCTTCGGCGAACTTCACGAAGTCCATCGGCGCCATGTCGACGCCGTATTCGGGGTTGCCCAAAAACACCATCTGTTCCCATTTGATCAGGCCGAGGGTGTTG
This sequence comes from Amycolatopsis sp., assembly GCA_035551175.1. Lineage (GTDB taxonomy): Bacteria > Actinomycetota > Actinomycetes > Mycobacteriales > Pseudonocardiaceae > Amycolatopsis. The sequence continues at coordinate 41,788 of DASZNR010000041.1, forward strand.
TTCTTGATCACGACGATCTTCACCGGGAGCCGGTGCTGCACGCAGGTGAGCAGATCACCGATCTGCATGGTCAGCGAGCCGTCGCCGGTGAAGACCACGACCTGGCGGCCGGGGTGGGCGGCCTGCGCGCCGATCGCGTACGGCAGCCCGGCCGCCATCGAGCAGTTCGTGCCGCTGAAGCTGAACCGCTGCTCGCCGCGCAACCGGATCTGCCGCGCGGCCCAGGTGGTCACCGTGCCGGAATCGCCGCAGACGATGGCGTCGTCGGCGAGCACCTCGTTCAGGTGCCAGGCCGGGACCTGTGGCTTCATCGGCAGATCTGGGCGGGTGCCCCGTTCCTCCATCAGGTCCCACCACGCCCGCATGCCGTCCTGCGCCTTCTCCAGGAACGCCCGATCGTCGTTGCGAGGCAAGAACTCCAGCAGCTCGCGCAGCGTCGCCCGGGCGTCGCCGCACAGGCCGACGTCGACCGGGTGCCGCAGGCCGATCCGCTCCGGCTTGTCGTCGATCTGCACACACGCGACCTCGCCGGGCGTCGGGTAGTACTCGGTGTAGAGCATGGAACTGCCGACGATCAGCAGGGCGTCGCACTCTTCGAGGGCCTCCTCGCTGGGACGGCTGCCGACCAGGGCGATCGGCCCGGTGGTGTACGGGCTGTCGTCGGGCACGCAGTCCTTGCCCAGCTGCGCCTTGATGATCGGTGCGCCGAGCTTCTCCGCGGTCTGCCCCAGTTCGGTCCGGGCACCTCTGGCCCCGGCACCCGCGAGGATGGCGATGCGGTGCTTGCCCTCGAACCGTTCTGCCGCACGACGCAGCAGTTCGCGCTCGGGCACCCGGATCGGCGGTTGGAACGCCGCCGAGGTGTGCCCGGGAACGTTGCGCTGGAACCGTGTCCCGCCTTCGGCGTCGGCGGCCTGGAAGTCGATCGGGAAGGCCAGGTGCGCGGGCCCGCGGTGGGTGAGCGCGGTCCGGCAGGCGAGGTCGACGACGTTGGTCACGTGCTGCGGTCCCATGATCCGCTGGTTGTACAGCGCGACGTCGTTCATGAAGTAGTCGATGTTGATGTCCTGCAGGTACGAGGTGCCGATCAGGTCGTGGTAGGTCATCCCGGTGATCGCCAGGACCGGCGCCTGCTCGACCTTGGCGTCCAGCAGCCCGTTCATCAGGTGCACGGCACCCGGGCCGGCGGTGGAGAAGCACACGCCGAGCTTTCCGGTGAACTTCGCGTATCCGACCGCGGCCATGGCCGCGACTTCCTCGTGCCGGACGTGGATGTACCGGATCTGCCCGTGGCGTTTGCGCAGCGCTTCCATGAACCCGTTGATCCCGTCACCGGGCAGTCCGAAGACGGTGTCCACACCCCATTCGAGAAGCCGGTCGACCATCGTGTCGGACGCGGTGCGGCTCTCGGTCATCACATTCTCCTGACGTCTCGGATGTTCACTGCTCGTTCGCCGACCACAGCAGCTGGGCCAGGTGCAGCGGGCCACGGCCGGTGAGCTGGCGGATCTGCTCGCGGCAGCTGAACCCGTCGGCCACGATCACCGTCTCCGGCGGCGCGGCCCGCACGGCCGGCGCGATCACGCGTTCGGCCGCGGCGACCGAAACCCGGTACTTCTCCCCGCGCTCGTATCCGAAGCTGCCGGCCATCCCGCAACAGCCGGAGTCGGGAACTTCCACGTGTGCGCCCATTTTCCGCATCAGCGCGTCCGCCGCCGCGGGATCGAGCACCGCCGAGTCGTGACAATGCTTCTGCACGAGGACATCGCAGTGCAGGTGCGGCGGCTGGTAGCCCTCGCCGGCCAGCAGCTCGGCGAACGTGACGCTCGCGCCGGTGATGCGGTGGGCGTCCGCGTCGTGCGGGAACAGGTTCGTCAGCTCGTCGCGGAACACCGCCGTGCAGCTGGGTTCCAGCCCGACGATCGGCACGCCCGCGGAAACCGGGTCGCGCAACTCCCGCACCGCGCGGCGCAGCCAGCGTTTCGCGGTCCGCAGCATCCCGTAGTCGAACAACGGCCGCCCGCAGCACAGCACCGGATCGGGGATCCGGACCGTGAAGCCCGCCGATTCCAGTACCGCGACCGCGGCCACCGCGACCTCCGGCTGGAAGTGGTTGGTGAACGTGTCCGGCCACAGCAGCACCGGCTGCCCGGTCGCGGGACTCTCGTGGCGCGCGAACCAGGACCGGAACGTGCGGTGCGCGAACGGTGGTGCCTGGCGGGCCGGGGCGACGCCGGCCGCGATCTTCGCCAGCCGGCTGGCGCCCGGCGTGTGCAGGACCACGTTGGCCGGCCCGGGCGCGTGCGCGGCCAGCCGGGCCCACCACGGGATCAGCCCGAGACTGTAGGCCGCGCGCGGCCGCAGCCGGCCCGCGTAGTAGTGGGACAGGAACTCCGCCTTGTAGGTCGCCATGTCGACGCCCACCGGGCAGTCACCCTTGCACCCCTTGCAGGACAGGCAGAGATCCAGCGCCTCCTTCACGTGCGGGTCGCGCCAGCCCGGCCCGTCGGCGAGGTGCCCGCTCATCATTTCGAACAGCAGCCGCGCCCGTCCCCGGGTGGAATGCCGTTCCTCGCGGGTCACCATGAAGCTCGGGCACATCGTGCCGCCCGAGGTGTGCCGGCACTTGCCGATCCCGAAGCAGCGGTTCACCGCGTCGGCGAAGCCCCGTTCGTCGTCCGGGAACGCGAACCGGGTCTTCACCGGCCGGGACCGGTATTCCGGGCCCAGGGCGAGATTCTGGTCCGGCCGGTACGGGTGCACGATCTTGCCCGGGTTCATGCCGCCGTCGGGATCCCAGATCGACTTGAACTCGCCGAACGCCTCGATGAGCTCCGGGCCGAACATCTTCACGAGCTGGTTGGCCCGCAGCTGCCCGTCACCGTGCTCGCCGGAGAGCGATCCGCTGTGGCGGACCACCAGATCACCGGCCTCGTCGAGGAAGGTCCGGAAGTTCGCGATCCCTTCCGGGGTCTGCAGATCGAGGTCGAGCCGGTTGTGCACGCAGCCCTGGCCGAAGTGTCCGAAGAGGACGATGTGGTAGCCGTGCGCGCGGACCAGCGCACAGTAGTCGCGGAGGTAGTCGCCGAGCCGCTCCGGCGCCACGGCCGCGTCCTCCCATCCGGCCAGCCCCGCGTGCTCGCCCGGCAGCCGGGTGAACTCGATGGTGCTGCGGCGCACCTCCCAGATCTCGCCCTGGCGCCGCTCGTCTTCGAAGACCCGGGTGACGCCGGGCTCCCGCACCCGGCGGCTCACGTCCTCGACCCGGTCGCGGACCTCGGCCTCGTCGTCGCTGCCGTACTCGGCCAGCAACCACGCCGCGCCGTCGGGCAGCTCGTCCATGCCGGGGATGTGCAACCGGTGCTTGGCCAGGTTGTCGAGCACCCCGGCGTCGAAGCACTCCAGGCCGATCAGGGCCCGGTCCCGGAAGTCGGCCAGGTGGTCCGCCGCGGTCGGCGCATCGGGATAGCCGACGACGAGCAGCGCGTGGTGCGGTGGGTCGGGCACCAGCCGGACGGTCGCCTCCAGGACCAGCACGCACGTCGATTCGGAGCCGACGAGCGCTTTCGCGACGTCGAAGCCGTTCTCGGGCAGCAGCGAGTCGAGGTTGTAGCCGGACACCCGGCGCGGGATGTCCGGGTAGTGGGATCTGATCAGCGACCCGTAGCGGTCGCGCAGACCGAGCAACGCGCGGTGGATGTCGCCGGCCCGGCCAGGGAGCTCAGCGCCCTCGGACCCGGGCGCGGCCGAGAACCGGGTCCCGTCGTAGGTCACCACGTCGAGCGCGAGGACGTTGTCGACGGTTTTGCCGCCCATCACCGAATGCGTGCCGCACGAGTTGTTGCCGATCATCCCGCCGAGCGTGCAGCGGTCGTGCGTCGCCGGATCCGGCGCGAACGTCAACCCGTACCGCCCGGCCGCCGCGCGAAGTTCGTCGCAGATCACGCCGGGCTGAACCCGTGCCGTCCGCCGCTCGGGGTCGACGTCGACGATTTTGTTCAGGTATTTGGAAAAATCGAAGACGACCCCCGAAGTCACGCTCTGGCCGGCGAGCCCCGTGCCGCACCCCCGGCCCAGCACGGAAACCCCGTGCCGTCGACAGACTTCCAGCGCGGCGACCACGTCCTCGGCACTGCGCGGGATGACCACCCCGGCCGGTACCTGCCGGTAGATCGACGCGTCATTCGCGTACAGGGCACGGCTGCCGTCGTCGAACCGCACTTCCCCCGAGACGGCCCGAGAAAGCTCCACGGCCAGCCGGCCGCGGTCCAGCACGTGGGACACGACGCCTCCCGCTTTTCACTCTGTGAGCTGGCAGCTTCCCGGCCGCGGCTCACGGAGCGTGCGGGACGGCGTGCACCAGGTCCCGGGCCCGGACCCGGTGACCCCACGTCGTCCTGCGCGCGGCAGGACCCGTACAGCACCGCACCCGCACCGGCCTACCCGCGATCCGGCCCGTCAAACGCACCCGGACCGGTGGAGGTGCTGGTCGTGTGCCGCCGGGTGGTCAGCGCTTCAGTACGCGGCGAGCTGCGCGCTCCGGGAGGTTGGCGCCTCCGCCGGCGTCACGCCCGTCCGGAACCGTCGAAGCCGACGATCAGTGCCTCGACGATGGAGCGCAGCCGCGGCGGACCCTCGACGATCGCATGGGACAAGGCGGGGTCGGTGCAGTAGAGCTCGCGCAGCCTCGGGCCCGGCTCGGCCAGCTGCCGCAGGGCGCCGGCCATGCTGGTCGCGAGGTGACAACGTCCCATGCCCCGCGCCTCGTCCAGGGCGAACATCGTTGCAGCTCAGCGACGACGGCGCCGTGCGCGGCACTCACCCGGACCTTGAAATCGCGGACCGTCTCCGTCGACACGTTCCGTTCCAGGTTCAAGGGCGCGTGGACGAGCAGGTCGCAGAACAGCGGTCGCGTCATCAGCGAGTCGGTCAGCAGCTCCGCCGCTCGCGCGGGGGTGGCCCGCGCCAACGCCGCCAGCCGGCCGCACAGCGAAGCGGACCACTCTTCCCACTCCTGCGCGGTGATGGTGAGGAAGATCTGTTCCCGCGGCTCGAAGTAGCGCAGCGACGTCGACTTGTGCATGCCCACGGCCTCGGCCACGTCGGTGAGCGTGACCTCGCGGACGCTGCGTCGGCTCGCCAGCTCTCGAGCCGCACTGAGGATGGCTTGCTCGCGCTGGTGCTTGGCCGCAGGGCTTCGGGCCCGGAGGAACTGCTCGTCCGCCGTCATGTGACCACGTGGTGGCGGTCAGCGCCTGGTGGACGCGGCGGGCGACCACCACCGGGTCCGGGGACGCCGGCCGCGGCCATTGCGCGATCACCACCGGTGTCTGGGCGCCGGGCGGTTCCAGCGCCAGGCACCATCCGGAATCGCTGCTCCACTGCGCCATCAGCAGGCGGCCAGGATGGCGCTGGCAGGTCGCGGCCAGTGCGATGTAGGCGGTGGACGGGGTGCCGTGCTCGCTCCAGCACGCGGTCGGCTCCACGCCCAGCAGCGCGGCCACCGCCTGGGCGTACTCCTGCAGCGCGGCCGCGCGCTCGTGTCCGGGTTCCGGCTTCGCCGGCCCACCTCCTTCAAGAGCCAGGTGAGCGGTACCCGATTCTGCGCCGGTCACACGTGAGGGTGCCCCGGCGCGCCGCCTTCACGCTCCGCGCAGCCGATTGCGGAGAGGCCCGGCGCCGAGGACGGCACCGGTAACAGCCGCGCCGAGGAAGGACAGCGCGGCGCCGCGGCGCATCGTCAGCCACAGCAGGGGGTCGCGGTGATGTGCTCGGGCGTCGAATGCGCCGTGCGCGCCGCGGTCGAGGTCGTTGTCCTGTGGGGTGAAGGTGTTCGCTCCCCAGCGAGGAGCGTCTTGCTCGGTCTGCTGGGAGCGGATTCCGGTTCGGCCGAGGTAGCGGTCGAGCAGCTTCGGCGCGAACCGCTCGCCGAGAATGGTGTATGCGGTGGACAGGCCCACCCACATGTTCCGGCGCGGGTGCTCGGCGAGGAAAACGATCGCCTCGGCCGGCACTTCCGGCTGAAAAATCGGCGGCACCGGCATCGGGTGCCGAGGCATCCGCGAGTCGTTCCAGTTGAACTGCGGGGTGTTCAGCCCGGGTAACTGCACCATGCACAGCTGGACTTTGCTCTTCGTGCTCGCCAATTCGGTCATCACCGACTCGGTGAAGCCCTTGATCGCGTGCTTGGCGCCGCAATAGGCCGCCTGCAACGGAATCGAGCGGTACGCCATCGCCGATCCCACGTTGATGATCACCCCGCGGTCGCGGGGACGCATTCGTGCCAAGGCGGTCAATGTACCGTGCACCTGGCCGTAGTAGGTGACCTCGGTCATCCGCCGGAACGCCGCCATCGGCGTGTCCCAGCTGTAGGCCAGCGACCCCGCGAAGGCTGCGTTGACCCACACGTCGATCTCGCCGAGTTCCGCCTCCACCCGCTCGGCGGCTCGAGCGACGGCGTCGGCGTCGGCGACGTCCACGCTGATCGGCAGGGCCCGGCCGCCCGCGTCGCGGGCGTCCGTGGCCGCGCCCTCCGGCCCGGCGCGACCACGCGCGAGGATCGCGACGTCGTAACCCGCCCGCGCGAAGCGCCGGACCGCGGCTCTGCCCACACCCGCCGAGCCGCCGGTCACGACCGCCGTCTTGCGACCGTTCGGTGACACCGTCATCACGTCTCCTCGTGTCCGTGCGTGGTTGCCGCTCGCCGCTCGCCGCTCAGCGCCGGCGGATCGCCCCGCCGAGCGAGGCCGCGAGGGCAGCGCCCAGTGCGGCGGTGGGCAGGGCGATCCGGGCCACGCGGCGAGCTGTTGCCGGTCGCGGACGCGCCACGGCTCGACCCGGGGAACGCCCGGGCGGTTGCGGGCGGCCCAAGGCCATCACCTCCGCGGTGTGCAGTGCGTGCCGGCCCGTCGCGGCGTCGGAGATCTGGGTCTTGCAGGAGAACCCGTCGGCGACGATCACGGTGTCCGGATCGGCATCCCGGACGGCCGGCAGCAAGGCCTGTTCTCCGCAGGCCATGGAGAGGTCGTACTTCCCGGCTTCGAATCCCCAGGAGCCCGCCAGCCCGCAACAGCCTCCCTCTAGGGGACGGACCGACAGTCCCATCCGCTCCAGCAGCTGCTGCTCGGGTCGGGTGCCGCCGGTGGCGCGGTGGTGGCAATGCCCCCACAGCAGCGCGCGCCCCTCCAGTTTCGGTGCCGGGATGTCGAAGGCCTGGAAGAATTCGGCGAAGTGATAGACGTTGCCGGCGAGCCGGGCGGCGTCGTCGTCGTGCGGGTACATCTTGCGGAGTTCGTCCTTGAACACTGCGAGGCAACTGGGCTCCATGCCGACCATCGGGGTGCCCGCGCGGATGTGTTCGCGAAGCAGGTCCAGGACCCGGCGCAGGTAACGCTGCGCGCTGTCGAGGAACCCGTAGTCGTAGAGCGGACGACCGCAGCAGACGTGTTCTTCGGGCATCACGACCCGCCATCCCGCCGCCTCGATCGCTTCGACGCAGGCGACCCCGACGTGGGTGTGGAAGTAGTTGTTGAACGTGTCCGGGAACAGGACAACCGGAGGGCCGGTCGGGTTCGTCGTGCCACCCCGTTCGTGAAACCACGCCTGCAGAGTCATCGGCGCGAAGCTGGGCAGCGGCCGCCGCTGGTCGATGCCGGCGGTGAACTTCGCCAGCCGGCTCAGCCCGGGCGCGTGGGTGGCGAGGTTGGCGAGCTCCGGGACGAGGGAAGCCAGCCGGGCGGCCTTGTCGATGAAGCCGAAGGCGTACGCGTGCCGGGGGCGCCAGCGGCGTGGCGACTTGTAATGCTGGTACCGGAACTCCGCCTTGTAGGTGGGTATGTCCACATTGACCGGACAGTCGGAGGTGCAGCCCTTGCAGGCCAGGCAGAGGTCGAGCGCGTCCGCGACCTCCTTCGACCGCCAGCCGTCGGTGATCACCTCGCCTCGCAGCATTTCGAACAACAACCGGGCCCGGCCCCGGGTGGAATGCTTCTCTTCGCGGGTGACCTGGTAGCTGGGGCACATGGTGGGCGAACCCTCGGGGTTGCGGCATTTCCCGATCCCGACGCAGCGCAGCGCCGCGTGCGCGAAGTCGCCCTTTTCCACCGGGTAGGCGAACTTGGTGACCGGTCGCGGTGGGTTGTAGTCGGTGCCGAGCCTGAGGTTCTCGTCCAGCCGGTAGGGGTCGACCACCTTGCCGGGGTTCATCTTCCACTTCGGGTCCCAGATCCGTTTGAACTCCCGCATCGCCTCGATGAGTTCGGGGCCGAACTGGCGGTCGAGCAGTTCGGCCCGCTGCTGCCCGTCGCCGTGTTCGCCCGACAGCGTGCCCCCGAAGGAGACCACCAGGTCGGCTGCTTCCTCCAGGAACGCCCGGTAGCCGGCGATGCCGTTCGCGGTGCGCAGGTCGAAGCTGAGCCGGCAGTGGATGCAGCCCTGCCCGAAGTGCCCGTACAGGGAGCCGCGGATGCCGTGCTGGTCGAGCAGTTCCCGCAGCCGGGTCACGTACTCGCCGATCCGTTCCGGTGGCACCGCCGAGTCTTCCCAGCCCGGCCAGTTGTCCTCGCCCCGCGCGAACGCGGTCGAGCCGAGCCCGCCTTCCCTGATCTGCCAGATGTCCTGGCTCTCACCACCCTCCTGGGCGCTCTTCACCACCACGATTCGCTCCGCGTCATAGCCCTTGGTACCGGTCAGCCACGCTCGGAACTCGTTCGCGGTGCGCACCGACTCCTCGGTGGAGTCGGCGCCGAACTGCACCAGCAGCCAGGCCCGTGACCCGTCCTTGGGCAGCTCCCCGATGTCGCTGACGTGCATACCCTGCTGCTGCTGGTTCTCGATCAGCTCCTCGTCGAGCCCTTCCAGGCCGATCGGCCGCCAGCGTTCGACGATCTCCGCGCAGTGTTCGGCGGCGTCGGCGAGGGCCGGGTAGCCGACCACGACGAGGGTGCGCTGCAGCAGGGCCGGGGTGAGCATCAGCACCGCGCGCAGCACGGTGACGCAGGTGCTTTCCGTGCCGACCAGTGACCTGGCCACGTTGAACCCGCGTTCGGGCAGCAGCTCGTCCAGGTTGTAACCGGACACGCGCCGGGGCAGCGTCTGCACCGGCTGGTAGCCGGTGCGGATCTCATCGGCGTACCGGTCCCGCAGATCACGCAGCTTGGTGTAGATCTCGCCCTTGCGCCCGCCCATGGCGATGATCTCGTCGAGCTTGTCCTCCTCGTCGTTGCCGACCCAGAACCGCTCGCCGTCGTAGGTGACGATCTCGAGCGCGTGCACGTTGTCCGAGGTTCGCGGTCCGGGGCCGTAGAGCTGCGCCTGGATCGAGTGGATGCCGCAGGAGTTGTTGCCGATGTTTCCCCCGATCACACAGCGCGAATGCGAGGAGGGATCCGGACCGAAAACCAGGCCGTGCCGGCCGGTGTGCTTGTTCAGCTCTTCGTTGATCACGCCGGGTTCGCTGACCACCAGCCGGCGCTCGGTGTCCAGGTCGCCGATCCCCGTGAGGTACTTGGAGTGGTCGATGACGACGGCGTAGTTGACCGTCTCGCCGGACAGACTGGTCCCGCCGCCCCGGTTGAGAACGGGCGCGTCGAACTCGTGGCAGACCCGGTGCGTGGCCACCACGTCGTCCAGGGTCTTGGGCACCACGACTCCGATCGGGACCTGGCGGTAGTTGGACGCGTCGTTGGCGTAGAGCGCCAGCGACCCGCGATCGAAGCGCACCTCGCCCTCGACCGCGGCCCGGAGCGCCTTCTCCAGCTCTCGGACCGGGATCCGGACGCTGCCCCGCGGTGCGCCCGGGATCGCCGGATCGGTCTTGGCCGGCACCTCACGCGTGTGTCCCGCCCTCGACATGGACTTCACTCCTTACCTTGCGAGCCGGTGAAAACCCGGTACGGGTGTGTCCGGGCCGGTGCGGTGCCGTGGACGCGGTAGCGCTCCATCCGGTCCCATCGGACGGCCAGGCCGAGCCCCGAGCGGTGCGGGTCGGGCCGCAGTGCGCCGTCCGAGGGCGTGAGCGTGCCGTCGAACGCCAGCTTTTCGATCCGCACGTGGTCGTGGAAGTACTCGAGGTGGCGCATGGTCGGCACGGCACAGAACGCGTGCGCCGACACGGCCGGCGCGCAGTGCGCGGACAGGCCGATCTGGTGCGCGGCCGCGAGTCCGCCGACCTGCAGCAGCCCGGTGATGCCGCCACACCGCGTGACATCGGCTTGCAGGCAGTCCACGGCCCCCTGGGTGAGCAGTATGCTGAAGTCGCGTTGCAGATACCCGTATTCGCCCGCCGCGATCTCCAGCCGGCCCGGCCCGTGTTCGCGCACCATCCGCAGGCCCTCGGTGTCCAGTGAGCTGACCGGTTCCTCGAACCAGCGCACGTCCCACTCGCCGGCGAAGTGGTGTGCCCAATAGAGCGCTTCCTTGCGGCTCAGCGCCCCGTTGGCGTCGACGAACAACTCGGCCCGCGCCCCGACGGCGTCGCGCACGCGCGCCAGCCGCTCCGGATCGGCGGTCGGATCACGCGAGGTTTTCAGCTTCACCCGCGGGATGCCCTGCTCCACCCATCCGGCCAGCTGCTCGACCAAGCGCTCGAGCGGGTAGTTGGTGAACCCGCCGCTGCCGTACACCGGAACCCGGTCGTGGGCGGCCGGCAAGATCCGGTACAGCGGCCGGCCGAGCAGGCGGGCCTTGAGGTCCCACAACGCGATGTCCACCGCGGCGACCGCCATCGAGCCGAGCCCGGGCTGGCCCGCGTTGCGAATGGCCGCGTACATCCGGTTCCAGCAGCTGCCGGTGCCGAAGGCGTCCGCGCCGCTCACCACCGAGACCAGATTCGACTCGATGAACGACGCGGTGGACACGTCGCCGTAGGTGTAGCCGAGGCCGCTCTGCCCTCCGGCGCGGACCTCGACGAGCACCATCGTGGTCGAGTCCCACTCCAGCGTGCCGTCGGACTCCTTCCCGTCGGGGCCGTCGGTAGGCACGGTGAACGCGTGCACCCGCACCTCGTCCACCGGGACCGCGTCCGTCGTGACCCCGGCGTCCTCAGTCCTGGTCACGGCCGGGCAGCTTCTCGTAGAAATCGGCCAGCTTCTGCCGGAAGCCGCGGGCGGCGATGCCGACCTTCTCCGGATCGCGCAGCATGGCCTTGGCCGCCTTCTTCGCCTGGGAACTCATGATGTGCGGCGGAATCGGCGCGATCTCGGCGTCCACCTTGAACTCCAGCACCACCGGCCGGTCGCTGGCCAACGCCTCGTCCCAGGCCGCGCCCACCTTGGCCGGTTCGTCGCAGTAGATGCCGCGCAGCCCGAGCAGTTCCGCGTACCGGGCGTAGGGCACGTCCGGGATGTACTGCGAGCCCAGGAACTTGGGATCGCCGCCCATGGCGCGCTGCTCCCAGGTCACCTGGTTGAGGTCCTGGTTGTTGAACACGCAGAAAATCAGCGGCGGCCGGCCGCCCAGGCGGTCGAGGTAGCGTTTGACGGTGATCATCTCGTTCATGCCGTTCATCTGGAACGCACCGTCGCCGACGAACGCGATGACGGGCCGGTCCGGGTAGGCGAAGCGGGCCGCGATCGCATAGGGCGTGCCCGGTCCCATGGTCGCCAGGGTGCCGGACAGCGAGGCCTGCATACCGCGGCGGAGCTTGAGGTGCCGCGCCCACCAGTTGGTGGCCGAACCGGAGTCGGCCGCCAGGATGACGTCGTCGGGCAGCCGCGGCGAGAGCTCGTGTGCCACCGCCTGGGGGTTGACCGTGCCGTCGAAGTGCTGCCCGGCCCGGTCGGTGAGCACCCGTTCCCAGGTTCGCACGTTCTTCTCGATGCGGTCGCGCCAGCTGCGGTCGGTCTTGCGCTGCAGCAAGGGAATCAGCTCGCGCAGGGTCTCCCTCGAGTCGCCGACCAGGTGCGCGTCCATCGGGAACCGGGTGCCGATCAGCCGGCCGTCGATGTTGATCTCCACACCACGGGCCTTGCCTTCGTCGGGTAGCCATTCCGCGTACGGGAAGCTGCTGCCCACGACGAGCAGCGTGTCGCAATGCATCACCATGTCGTCGCTGGGCTGCGAGCCGAGCAAACCGATGGGGCCGGTGACGAACGGGAGGTCGTCGGGCACGACCTGGCGTCCGAGCAGTGCCTTCGCGATGCCGGCGCCGAGCAGTTCGGCGACCTCGATCACCTCGGCCTCGGCCTTGGCCGCGCCCTGGCCGATCAGCATCGCCACCCGCTGTCCGTCGTTGAGTATTTCGGCGGCTTTGCGGAGTTCATCCGGGTCCGGCAGGACCCGGGACCGGCTCCAGCCCACGCCGGAGAAAATCGCGCCGTGTTCCTTGGGCGGTGCGGGCTGTGCGGCCGCTTCCTGGATGTCCTCGGGAATGATGACGGTCGCGACGCCCCGGGTCGTCAGCGCGGTCTTGAACGCCCGGTCGATGACGTGCCGGACCTGCGCGGGGTGCATGCAGAGCTGCACGAACTCCGACACATCCGCGAACAGGTTCTCCAGTGCGATCTCCTGCTGGTAGTGCGCACCCTGAGAGATCCGCTTCTGCTGACCCACCACCGCGACCACCGGCTGGTGGTCCAGTTTGGCGTCATAGAGCCCGTTGAGCAGGTGCACCGCGCCCGGTCCCGACGTCGAGACGCAGCAGCCGACCTCCCCGGTGAACTTGGCGTGCGCACACGCCATGAACGCGGCCATCTCCTCGTGCCGGGTCTGGATGAACTCCGGGTCGCCGCCGGCCCGGTCGAACGCACCGAGCAGGCCGTTGATCCCGTCGCCGGGATAGCCGTAAAGCCGCTGCACACCCCACTGCCGAAGCCGGTCCAGTACGAAGTCCGCCACCTGTTCCATCAGTTCGCCACCGTCCACTCGGTTCTCGTCGGCGCTGGAATACCCCGCGAGCGCGCGCACACACGTCCGCGCGGGCGCCGGGTTTCCTTGCCGTGCCGGGTTGGGCGAAGAATGTGTTGTACACGACAAATTTTGCTGTAGACATCTGTTTGCCGGTTCACGACGGGGGTATGCGGGCACGCGTGACAGCCGAGTCGACCGACGGGTACCGCCCGCACGTCCTCAACGAGTACGCGCTGCTCGGTGACGGCGAACGCGGCGCGGTGGTCGGTGCCGACGGGCAGATCGTCTGGTTGTGCGTCCCTCGGTGGCACTCGGACCCGGTGTTCGATCGACTGCTCGGCGGGGACTGCGGCTATCACGTCGCACCCACCGATCGCTGGTCCGTCTGGAGCGGCGCCTACCGGCCGGGCACCCTGATCTGGTGCGCGCAGTGGGTTTCCGGCGACACCGTGATCCGGTGCGAGGACGCCTTGGCCGTGCCGGCCGACAAGCACACCACGGTCCTGTTGCGTCGTGTCACCAGCGCGAGCCGGCCTGCACGGATCACGGTGCGGCTCGATCTTCCGCCGTCCGCAGGACGACGGCTGGCCAGAGCCGGACACTCGTGGACCGCCGAGGGGAACGGGCTGTACCTGCGGTGGCAGGGCGCGCCCTCGGCCGCGGCGTCGGGCGCCGTGTCCGAGGTGCTGAGCCTGCGGCTGGAGTTCACCATGGCGGCGCACAGCCGGCACGATCTCGTGCTGGAGGTCTCCGACCGGCCGCTGCCGGCCTCTCCGCCTGATGCCGGACAGCTGTGGGAGTCCACCGAGCAGACCTGGCGGCGGTGGACGCCGGACACCTCCGACACGCTGGCGCCCCGCGATGTGCGCCACGCCTACGCCGTCCTGCGTGGACTGACCAGCGAGGATGGCGGCATGGTCGCGGCGGCCACCGCATCGCTGCCCGAACGGGAGCCGGGCCGGGCCGACTACGACTACCGCTATGCCTGGATCCGTGACCAGAGCTGGGTCGGCCGCGGCGTTGCCGCACATCGAAACGACCCGCTGCTGCGCAACGCGGTCCGCTTCGTCACCGAGCGCCTGCTGGCCGACGGACCCGAGCTGGCGCCGGCCTACACCGTCACCGGAGAGCAAGTCCCGCAGGAGCACGGTCTCGGCCTGCCCGGCTATCCGGGGGGCTGCGCCCAGATCGGCAATCACGTCGGTGAGCAGTTCCAGCTCGACGTCTTCGGTGAGGCGCTGCAGCTGTTCGCGGCGGCGGCCCGGCACGACGTCCTCGATCGCGACACCTGGACCGCGGCCGGCACCGCGGCCGACGCGATCCGTCGCCGCTTCACCGAATGCGGCGCCGGGATCTGGGAGCTGGACGACCGGCGGTGGACGCACTCGGCGCTGGCCTGCGTCGCCGGCTTGCGCACCATGGCCGAACACGCGCCGCCGCGGCAGAAACGCGACTGGACCGAGCTGGCCGGAAGGGTCCTCGCGGAAGCCGGACAATGGGGCGTGCATCCGCGCGGCCACTGGCGGCGCGCGGCCGGCGACGACCGGATCGACGCCGCGCTGCTCCAGGCGGCCCTGCGCGGCGCGGTACCGCCCGACGACCCGCGCAGCATCGCGACGGTGGACACAGTCCGGGCCGAACTGACCGAAGACGGATACGTCTACCGCTACCGGCACCGTGGCCGGGAACTCGGCGACGCCGAGGGCGCGTTCCTGGTGTGCGGCTTCATGCTCGCCCTCGCCGAGGACCAGCAGGGCTGCCACGCCGAGGCGCTGCGCCGGTTCGAGCGCAACCGGTCCGCCTGCGGACCGCCCGGCCTGTTCGCAGAGGAGTACGACGTGCGGCGCCGGCAGCTGCGCGGCAACCTGCCGCAGGCGTTCGTGCACGGCCTGCTGATCGAGTCGGCCGCCCGGCTCACCCCGGCCGGGTCTCGCCGCTGACGACCGCACGTCGCGTCACGAACCGCGTGCCGGCGGGGCAGCATCGCGGGCCGCCCTGCGCGCGCTCACCCGGCCCGATCACCACCGGTGCTTCCAGCGGCGCTCGGGCAGGAACCCCCGCCGAGCCGACGACACCGGTCGGAGGCGATGTCGTCACTCGGGTTCGGTTCCACGCGGGGGGCGGCGGTTATGGTGCGTGACAAGGGGTTGCGGCTGGCGGCTGAGATGCTGTTGGGTGGGTCGCGGTCTCCGTTCTGAGGCGATCAGTGGGTGTTGGTCGAGGACGTGCTGTCTCTGTGAACCGGCAAGCAGGGTAGGCCGCGGCTGGAGCAGGAACACCTCGTCGACGGCCACGGCCGGCCGCCGGTCGCGCGGGCCGGCCCAGTGCAAGCCAGCGACGCGCCGGTGTTCCCGCACGTGATGTGACATCGGCGGGACCACGGCGTTGTCAGACGCGCCCTAGAGCTGTTGCCGGACACCGGCTTCGTGGGGCAGGCAGGTCGGCGGTCTGGTCCGTCAGGCGACCGGAGACCGCGCGCCGGCTGCGGCCCCGGCGGCCGATGGGCAGCACGGCCCGCCCCAGGGGCACCCTCCAGTTCGAACGCCAGTGCGGCGTAGCCCGCCGCGGCTGCGACGACGATTCCCATGATGCCGCAGCTGTGTTCCCAGGCGCTCGAACCCGTCAGTTCGTAGACGCCGGTGATCGCGAACCGCGCGCTCGCCCCGCCCATCACCAGCGCGACGAGCACTTTGCCCAGCGCGCCGACGACGGTGGGCACCAGCAGCGCGGTGGCAGCGGTGATCAGCACGACGCCCAGCGCGGGCTCGACCTGGCCGGGCGGCGCAGCCAGCAGCGACACGCCGGCCGCGGCCCACGTGCCGCTCAGCACGCCCATGCCCGTACCGAAGGCCGGATCGCGGCCGAGGAAGCCGAACACACAACTCACCAGCTGCAGGGGTACCACGATGCCCAGCACCCCGATTGCCACGAAGTGCGACTGGGTGCCGGGGATCCAGCGCAACTGTACGGCGGAAAGCAGCACGCTTCCCGTGAACAGCGCCAGGAAACCCAACGGCAGCGGCGAGCTGATCGGCCGCAGCACCAAGGTGACCGGTTGCTGACCGGCTGCGTCCGGGGCCGGGCGCATCTCAAGCCACCCCTCGGGATCGCCGGGCGGCCGGAGCGTCGGCACGCCACGTCACGGCGCTGTCCTACGCCGGTCCGGACGCGTTCGGCCTTGTGGTGGCCGCGCCGAGTGCGTCGTCGACGTCGTGGAGGGTTTCGGTCGGTACGGGGGAGTGGTCGCGGATCTGTTTCATGCCTTGCGCGGCCATGGCGGCGGCGAGTGCGGAGACACCGGCGCCGGTGACGAACGCGGCGAGCCAGGGTGGCATCCGCCGGGACAGCAGAAGCCCGACGCCGGCGGTCGCCGCGGCGCCGCCATAGGTGGCGAGGACGCCGGCTGAGCCGACCAGCGCGCCGCCGGCGCCGAGTGATTTGGCGTTGGCGCGCAGCTCGTCCTTCGCGTGTTCGAGTTCTCGCCGGACGAGTTCGCCGATTTGGCGGGAGATGCTCTGCAGCAGTTCGCTGTCGTCGGCCATGGTTGTCCGTTTCTTCGGTCGCAGTGGCGTTCCGATGGTCTTCCCGGGTGGCGTCTGGTCAAACGTGGCTGGGCCGTGGTCGTCACCGGCGGGTGAGGGGCGTCAGGCCCGGCCAGGATTTCCGCTGTCGGTGCCGCCGGATGAGCGCGCCGGTCACGGCGATCGCGAGGGCGGCCGCGCACACGGCGACGACGAGGTAGCCCCGTCCGGGGCTGCGCAGCGCGGTGATCGACAGCGCTGCCATGGCGAGGGTGCTGAGAACGGCCGCGGCGACGAACACGCGCCACAGCCGCGCTTCGGCCGTTTTGCGGGAAGCCATCGGTTTCCTTTCCGTGACACGGCGACACGGCGACACAGCGACACGGCGACACCGCGCAATTCAGCTGTCGGCTTCGTTCGAGCGGGCGCGGCGCAGGTCTTCGGATTCCTTCTGCGGGTCGGGCAGGAGGAGACCGCCGGGCAAGGCGGTGCCCGCCGCGCCGAGCTGGTTCATCCGTCTCGGCACCGGCGCCCCGGCGTAGGGCACCTCTTCGCGTTCCCCGTTCTCGGTGCGCTCGCCCAGTGGTTGGTGGATCTCGACGAACCGGCCGTCCGCCCGGCGTACGACGATGCCGGTTTCGATGCCCTCGGAGAGAATCTTGCGGTCTCCGGTCTGCAGGCCGTGGCAGACGCGGTAGGTGAGCGCGTAGGCCGCCGGCGGCAGCAGCAGGATGGCGAACCGGCCGGCCCACACGACGACGTCGAGGTCGAGGCTGAAGGTGAGCGCGATGATGTCGTTGAACCCCGTGAGCAGCAGGATGGCGAAGAAGGTCAGTGCCATCGCGCCGAGCGCACTGCGCACGGGTGCGTCGCGGGCGCGGTCGAGAAGGTTGTGGTGCGCCCGGTCGCCGGTGAGCCGTCGCTCGATCCAGGGGTAGCAGAAGGCGAGCGCGAAGACGGCGGCCGGCATCACGACGGTGGCCCAGAACGGAGCCGGGACGCGGTGGCCGCCGAGGGTGATTTCCCAAGCGGGCCAAAGCCGGGCGGCGCCGTCGACCCAGGCGATGTACCAGTCGGGCTGGGAGCCGGCGGACCCCTGCAGCGGACTGTAGGGCCCGTAGTTCCAGATCGGGTTGATCTGGAAGATGCCGCCGAGCAAGGTCAGCACCGCGGCGACCGAGATGAACAGCCCGATGCTCTTGGCCGCGAACGTCGGCACGATGCGAGTGCCCACCACGTTGCGCTCGGTCCGTTGTGGTGCGCGCACCTGGGTGTGCTTCTGGCGCCAGACGAGGCCGAGGTGCACGGCCACCAGCACGATCAGCAGCCCGGGCAGCAGGAGGATGTGCACGGTGAACAGCCGCGGGATGATCTGGTCGCCGGGAAACTCGCCGCCGAACACGAGCCAGTGCAGCCAGCTGCCCACCACCGGGATCGACAGGATGATCCCGGACGTGATGCGCAGACCGGTGCCGGAGAGCAGATCGTCGGGCATCGAGTAGCCGGTGAACCCCTCGACGATGGCGAGCACCAGCATGAGCAGGCCGATGACCCAGTTCGCCTCGCGCGGACGGCGGAAGGCCCCGCTGAAGAAGATCCGCAGCAGGTGGACGATGATCGCGGCGACGAAGACCAGCGCCGCCCAGTGGTGGATCTGGCGCACCAGCAGTCCGCCGCGGACGTCGAAGGACAGGTCGAGGGTGCTGGCGAAGGCCCGCGACATCACGCTGCCGTCGGCGAGGGTGTAGTCGCCGTGGTAGGTCACCTCGGTCATCGACGGATCGAAGAACAACGAGAGGTAGGTGCCCGTCAGCAGCAGCACGACGAAGCTGTACAGCGCCAGTTCGCCGAGGAGGAACGACCAGCGTTCGGGGAAGACCTTGTTGAGCTGGGCGTGCAGCCCGGCCGACAGGTGCAGCCGGTCCTCGGCCCAGCGCAACGGCCGGGCCAGGACGGTACCGGGGGCTTGGCGGGGTTCCTCGGCCATCAGCCCAGCTCCCAGAACGACGGTCCGACGGGCTCGGTGAAGTCGGACCTGGCGTAGAAGACCCCGTCGTCGGTGACCGCGACCGGCAGCTGGGGCAGGGGACGCACAGCGGGGCCGAAGACGGGCTTCGCGCCGGTGCGCAGGTCGAACTGGGAGCTGTGGCACGGGCACATGAGCCGTGCCTCCCGCTGTTCGTCGATCCCGATCGGGCAGCCGAGGTGGGTGCAGACGCGGGAGTAGACGTAGTAGTCGTGCCAGCCGAAGGAGGCTTGTCCGGGCCGGGCCGTCACGTGCTGGCCGGGGCGGAGTCGGACCAGCACGACCGGGCTGTCGGCGCGGTGCAGGGCCTCGTGGAGCTTGTCGGGGTCGCCGCGTTCGGATTCGCGGAACGGCACGGCGGCCAGCACACCGCCGGGTTCCAGGTCGCCGGGGCGTGCGAGCGCCACCTCGTCCGGATCGCCCGTGACGCGCCGCAGGTAGACCCGTTCGCCCGTCGGGGAAGACCACGCGGTGTGCCACGGGGACTGCGGGCTGGCCGGATTGTCCCAGGGGTCCCTGACGAAGGAGCCGACGAACGCGACCCCGGCACCCAGCCCGCAGACGCCGGCGCCGGCGCCGAGCGCGCGGCCCATCCACGAGCGGCGGGTGAGTCCCGCGTCGGTCCGCGCCTCGTGCAGGATCACGGCGGTGGCGTCCTGGTCGGGCAGGGGGGACGGCTCGTCGTGCCGTTGCTGCACTGCCTTCTCGTGGGCCAGGAAATTGCGGGCGTAGGTGATGATGCCGAAGCTGAGGCCCGCCAGGGCGAGCCCGAGCGTGATGCCGAGCAGCGGTGTGTAGAGGCGGTAGCCGGAGGACGGCTGCCGCGGCGGGGGTACGTAGCGCCAGGGCCAGGCCAGGTAGAGGACGAGGAAGCAGAGTCCCGCCACCACGGCGAGTCCGAGCCAGGCCAGGGTGCGCCGGCGGGCGCGGCGTTCGGCCCGGGTCGCGGGCACCGGCCAGCGGCGGGCGTAGGTGCGCAGATCGACGTCGTCCTTCGCTGCCGCCCGGCGCAGCAGCTGCCGGAGGCGCGCTACTTCGTCGTCGCCACTCATGCGTTCTTTCCCTTCGAGAATCGGGAAAAGGTGTGTTTTTCCGTCCGCATTCGCTCGGCCATCTCCGGGTAGTGCAGTTCGAAGGCGGGCCGCTCGTTGCGGATCCGGGGGAGTTCGTGGAAGTTGTGCCGGGGCGGCGGGCAGCTCGTCGCCCATTCCAGGGAGTTTCCGTAGCCCCAGGGGTCGTCATCGGTGACCGGGGTGCCGTAGCGATAGCTGCGGAAGACGTTCCACAGGAACGGCAGCATCGATATCCCGAGGGTGAAGGCACCGATGGACGAAATCATGTTCAGCGTGGTGAACCCGTCCACGGCCTGGTAGTCGGCGTAGCGGCGCGGCATGCCCATCGCGCCGAGCCAATGCTGGACCAGGAACGTCACGTTGAAACCGATGAACGTGAGCCAGAAGTGCAGCATGCCGAGGCGTTCGTTCATCATCCGCCCGGTGACTTTCGGGAACCAGAAATAGACTCCGGCGAAAGTGGCGAACACGATGGTTCCGAACAGCACGTAATGCAGATGCGCGACGACGAAGTAGGTGTCGTGGGTCTGGAAGTCCAGTGGCGGAGAGGCGAGGATCACGCCGGTCAGCCCGCCGAGCAGGAAAGTGACCAGGAAGCCCACCGAGAACATCATCGGGGTGCGCATCGTGATCCGGCCGTGCCACATGGTGCCGATCCAGTTGAAGAACTTGATCCCGGTCGGGACGGCAATGAGGAACGAGGTGAGGGAAAAGAACGGCAGCAGCACGGCGCCGGTGGCGAACATGTGGTGTGCCCACACCGTGTACGACAGCCCCATGATCGTGATCGTCGCCCAGACCAGGGTTTTGTATCCGAAGAGGGGTTTGCGGCTGAAGACCGGAAAGATTTCGCTGACGATGCCGAAATAGGGCAGCGCGACGATGTAGACCTCGGGATGGCCGAAGAACCAGAACAGGTGCTGCCACAGAATCGCGCCGCCGTTGGCCGGGTCGAACACATGCGCGCCGAGATGGCGATCGGCCAGCAGGCCGAAGAGCGCGGCGGTCAGGATCGGGAAGGCGCCCAGGATGAGGAAGCCGGTGAACAGGATGTTCCAGGTGAACAGCGGCATCCGCCACATCGTCATCCCCGGCGCGCGCAGGCAGACGATCGTCGTGACCAGGTTGACCGTGGCCAGAATGGTGCCCGCGCCGGAAATGATGAGGCCGCTCGCCCAGAGATCGGCGCCCACGCCGGGGCTGTGCTGCGCGCTGTTCAGTGGGGCGTAGCCGGTCCAGCCGAAGTCGGCGGCTCCGCCCGGCGTGAGGAACCCGCTCAGGACGATCAGTCCCCCGAACAGGAAGAGCCAGTACGACAGCGCGTTCAGCCGGGGAAACGCGACGTCGGGGGCACCGATCTGCAGCGGCATGAGGTAGTTGGCGAAGCCGAGCACGTTCGGCGTGGCATACAGCAGCAGCATCAGCGTGCCGTGCACGGAGACCAGCTGGTTGTACTGCTCGGTGGTCACCAGTTGCATCCCCGGCTGGGCGAGCTCACCCCGCATCAGCATCGCGAGGGCACCGGCGACGAGGAAGAA
>DASZNR010000042.1:0-16503 GCA_035551175.1 Amycolatopsis sp.
CCGAACCCCACAGGCCCAGCCTCAACCGAAGCAATCATTCCTAGCAGTTTTGGTGGGACACCCACTCAATCGCACGAAGCGAGAGCTTGGTTCGTGTCCCGGCAGCCACCCGGTTTCCCTGGCGACCTGGAGAACTTTACATGGCGGGAAACCCTCGAAAACAGGGGGGTCCGTTAACAACATTCGCCCTGGTCAACGCCACACCAGCCTCGGCAATCACAGTCGATGGGCCTGGACACCCCGGCGGAACCCACGTCGGCCGGCGAAAGTTCATTGCTCCGACTACATTGCGTCGTATTGCTTCGACGACAGGCTCCGATTAGCGTCGGCCGTATGCCCACCTTCCGCTCCGCCGGCACCCTCACCTGCTACGACGACGAAGGCACCGGCGCACGCGCACTGCTGCTCGTGCACGGCCACTCCTTCGACCGCTCCCTGTGGCGCCCGCAGCTCGAGCACTTCGCCCGCGAGGGCTTCCGCGTCGTCGTCCCCGACTTGCGTGGCTACGGCGAGAGCGCCGGCCCACCCGTCACCACGTTGGCCGACTTCACGACCGACCTCATCGCCCTCGCCGACCACCTCGACCTCGGCACCTTCGTACTCGGCGGTCTCTCCATGGGCGGCCAGATCGCGATGCAGACGGTCGCCGACCACCCGGCCCGTGTCGACGCCCTCCTGCTCGCCGACACCTTCCCGACCCCCGAGACCGCCGAAGGCCGGACGAAGCGGCACTCCACGGCAGCGACGATCGAGCGACACGGCATGGCGACCTACGCCGATGAACTACTTCCCCGCATGCTCTCCACCCGGACCCGCACCGAAAACCCACAGGTCACGGGGCAGGTCCTCACCATGATGCGCACTTCACCACCGCTCGGCGCCGCCGCCGCACTGCGCGCCCGCGCGCAACGACCCGACTACCGGCCCGTCCTCGAGAAGATCACCGTGCCCACCCTCGTCGTGACCGGTAGCGAAGACGAGTTCACCCCTGTCGCCGACGCCGAGGCGATGCACCGCCTCATCCCACGATCGGAGCTGGCCGTCGTCGCGGGCGCGGGCCACTTGCCTAACCTTGAGTGCACGGCCGGGTTCAACGACGTGTTCGGCCGGTTCCTGCACGCACTCCGGCCGCGGCCGGACCACCCCGTGGAAGAACGGTGACCATGAAGACCGTATTCGTGACCGGCGCGAGCGCCGGGTTCGGCGCCGCGATCACGCGCCGGTTCGTGGCGGAGGGCGCGCGGGTCGTCGCCGCGGCCCGAAGCAAGGACCGGCTGGACGCGCTGGCCAGGGAGCTCGGCGACGCCGTGCTGCCCGTGGTGCTCGACGTCCGCGACCGTGAAGCGATCACGGCCACGCTCGGCGCCCTGCCCGCCGACTGGAGCGAGGTCGACGTGCTCGTGAACAACGCCGGCCTCGCCAAGGGACTCGAGCCGGCCCACGCGGCGCAGCTCGACGACTGGGACCAGATGATCGAGACGAACGTAACGGGCCTCGTGCACCTCACGCGCGCGATTCTGCCCGGCATGGTCGAGCGCCACCGCGGCCACGTGATCAACATCGGCTCGGTCGCGGGCAGCTACCCGTACCCCGGCGGCAACGTCTACGGCGCGACCAAGGCCTTCGTCCACCAGTTCAGCCTCAACCTGCGCAGCGACCTGCGCGGCACGGGCGTGCGCGTGACCAACGTCGAGCCAGGACTGGTCGGTGGCACGGAGTTCTCCAACGTCCGCTTCGGCGACGACGACCGCGCCGCACAGGTCTACGCCGGTACGACCCCGCTGACGGCCGACGACATCGCCGAGTCGGTGTTCTGGGCGTCTTCGCAGCCGCCGCACGTGAACGTGAACGTCATCGAGATCATGCCGGTGGTGCAGACGTTCTCGGCACTGAACGTGGAGCGCGAAAGCTAGGGTGCGAACCGCGCGAGCCCGAACAGGTCGTACAGCGCCTGCTGTTCGGGGTCGCGGTCGGTGAGGATGCGGCGGCTGCGCGGGCGGCCCCCGGTGGACGGGTAGCGCAGCACCGTCTCGCCGATACCGCACAGCTGGCCGAGCAGCTCCCCGACCGACAGGTTCATGCCGGCTCGGTCCGCCGCCCGCCGCATGAGGTGGGTGGCGGTCACGGCGAGCACCGACACCAGCGTGTGCACCGCGATGCGGTTCGGCGTCCATTCCCACCGCGGTGTCGGTCCGGTCGCGACGGGACCGGTGAGCCAGCGGAACGTCGATTCGAGGTACGTCCTGGCGCGGTAGGCGGTGACGATCTCCGCCACCGGCCAGTCGCGGTCGGTCACGAGGATCTGCTTGCCGAAGAACTCGTCGGCCAGCCGTGCGACGGCCGCTTCGTCGACCCGCCACGTCAGCCGGAATTCGCCGGGTTTCGTGCCGGTGAGCGTCGGGGTGAGGACACGTTCGACGCGCCGGGCTCGGGTGACGCGCGAAATCTCGGCGTGGACCTGCCCGCGGTCGCCACGGTGAGTGCCGGCCGCGAGGGCGGCGGCGAGCCCGTCGAGGTCGCGGATGGCGGTGCCGAGTTCGTCGGTGAACGCGCGGAGCTGTGCCGTGTGCAATGTCGCCGAATGCGTGAGGATCACCCGGCGCCGCACGCCGTCGACGGTCGCGCGGGTGTCGATCGCCGTCAGCCCGGCGAACCGTTCGGGGTCGACGGGGCGCAGTGCGGACGCGGGTTGCGCGAGCAGCTCCGGTTGGTCGGCGGACGGGAGCGAACCGATGAAGCCCCGGCGCGCACCGAGGTCGAGCTGCGCGGCCTGTCCGGCGTGAAAGACGAGCGTGACGTCCGTGGCCGGGTAGCGCTCCCCCAGCTCGCCCGCGAGGGCGCCGAACGAGGGCGCCGCGCCGGATTCCCGGCGGTACACCCGCGAAGCGAAGGGTATGGCGCCGTCGCGGGTGACGACAAGGCCCAGCCCGGCGAGCGCGCCCTGGCGCGCCGAAGGGTGGGTGCAGTCCGCGGCCGTGAACGGCGCGAGTTGCGGCACGTCGACGGCGAGCGCGGCCGTGCCGTCGTCGCCCAGCAGATCGAGGACCGCTTCGGCCACGGCTGTTTCGACGTTCGCGATGCGGTTCGGGGTGAGGCGCTGCAGCACCCGCCACTGGGCCGCCGTCGTGATCGCGGCTTTCGGTGGGCGTGGGCGCACGAGGTCCCGCGCCGCGCAGCCGGCCCACCACTGTTCCAACGGCAGGCCCCCGCCCGTCGCCCGGTGCAGCACGGCGAGCGCGAGGTGGAAACCGAGCGTCGGTTTCGCGCGTTGGGAGCCGACGACGGCGTCGACGCGCCGGATGAGGTCCAGCCGCTGCAGCGTGCCCCACACCGCCGCGACATCGCCGAACGTGCGGTGCCGCGCGCCGGCCGGCTCGGCGCCGCCCGGCATGGCGCCGGCGATGTCCTCGGCCGTGCCGAGGTACCGCTGCGTCACCACGCGGGGCGCGCCGTCGACCCGCGCGGATTCGGCCAGGTAGTAGTAGGTCCGGCCGCCGATCCGCTTCCCGATCACCGATGCCACACTTTAGGTAATACACGCCGGACCGGTGATCGACAACCTTCTCGGCGCGCTGACCAGCGCAGATGATCTCTGAAACCGAATGGGTGAGAGCGTGGCGGACGACGCACTGGCCCACCGGCGAGAGCTGGTCCTAGCGTGGCGGGAATGGCACCCGAACCCGAGTTGGCCGCTCCCACTCCGTCGGCGATGCGCCGTGCGCTCGCGCGGGCCAGGGACGGGAAGACGCTCGACCCTGCCGAGGCGACCGTGCTGCTGCACGCCCGCGGCGACGACCTCAAGACGCTTTCCGAGCACGCCTCGCGCATCCGCGACGCCGGGCTCGAAGCCGCCGGCCGCACCGGCGTGATCACCTACAGCCGCAAGGTTTTCATCCCGCTCACCCGCCTGTGCCGCGACCGGTGCGGGTACTGCACGTTCGTGACCGTGCCGGGCCGGCTCTCCTCGCCGTTCCTCTCGCCCGACGAGGTGCTGGAAATCGCGCGCAAGGGCGCGGAAATGGGCTGTAAGGAAGCCCTGTTCACGCTCGGGGACCGGCCGGAGGACCGCTGGACGGCCGCACGCGAGTGGCTCGACGCGCACGGCTACGACGACACGCTCTCCTACGTGCGCGCCATGGCGATCCGCGTGCTCGAAGAGACCGGCCTGCTGCCGCACCTCAACCCCGGGGTGCTGACGTGGCAGGACTTCCAGCGGCTCAAGCCGGTGGCGCCGTCGATGGGCATGATGCTGGAGACGGCGGCGCGGCGGCTGTGGAGTGAGAAGGGTGGCCCGCATTACGGTTCGCCCGACAAAGATCCCGAAGTCCGGCTGCGGGTGCTGGAGGACGCCGGGCGTAGCTCGGTGCCGTTCACGACCGGAGTGCTGATCGGCATCGGCGAGACGCACGAAGAGCGGGCGGAAGCCCTGTTCGCCATCCGCAAGACCGCGCGGGAATACGGCGGCATCCAGGAAGTCATCGTGCAGAACTTCCGGGCGAAACCGGACACGAAGATGCGGGCGACGCCGGACGCGGACCTGGAGGAGCTGGCCGCCAACATCGCCGTGGCCCGGCTCGTGCTCGGGCCGAAAATGCGGATCCAGGCGCCGCCGAACCTGATCGGCAACCAGTACGACCTGATGATCCGCGCCGGCATCGACGACTGGGGCGGTGTTTCGCCGCTGACGCCCGACCACGTGAACCCCGAACGCGCGTGGCCGCAGATCGACGAACTCGCGCGGCACACCGAAAAGGCCGGGTTCTCGCTGCGCGAGCGCCTGACGATCTACCCCGAGTACGTCAAGCTCGGCGAGCCGTGGCTCGACCCGCGGATCAGCCGGCACGTGGCCGCGCTCGTCGACCCGGTGACGGGGCTGGCGCGCGAGGAGGCGATGCCCGTCGGCATCCCGTGGCAGGAGCCGGACGGCGGATGGCAGCAGTCGGGCCGGACGGAGCTGCACACGGAGATCGACACCGAGGGCCGCACCGAAGACCGGCGCAGCGACTTCGATTCCGTTTACGGGGACTGGAAGGAGCTGGCGGACAAGATCAAATCAGGTCCGCAGAAGTTCGACACCGACATCCTGGAAGCCTTGCGCAGCGCGGAAAAGGACCCCGCCGGTTTGTCGGACGATGCCGCTCTGGCGCTGCTGCACGCCGACGGGCCCGAGCTGGACGCGTTGTCCCGGCTCGCCGACGACCTGCGCCGCGACACCGTGGGCGACGACATCACGTTCGTCGTCACGCGCAACATCAACTTCACCAACGTCTGCTACACGGGTTGCCGCTTCTGCGCCTTCGCGCAGCGTCGCACCGACGCCGACGCGTACACGCTTTCCCTGGAACAGGTCGGCGACCGCGTCGACGAGGCATGGGCCGCGGGCGCGACCGAGATCTGCATGCAGGGCGGCATCCACCCGGACCTGCCGGGCACCGCGTACTTCGACCTCGCGGCCGAGGTCAAACGGCGGCAGCCGGGGATCCACCTGCATTCCTACAGCCCGATGGAGGTCGTGAACGGCGCGTCGCGCACCAACCTGTCGATCCGGGACTGGCTGGTGCGCGCCAAGGAGTCCGGTGTGGATTCCCTGCCCGGCACCGCCGCCGAGATCCTCGACGACGACGTCCGCTGGGTCCTCACGAAGGGCAAACTGCCGACGTCGGCGTGGATCGAGGTGGTGACCACCGCGCACTCCATCGGCCTGCCCACGACGTCCACGATGATGTACGGGCACGTCGACAATCCGAGCCACTGGGTGGCACACCTGAAGTTGCTGGCCCGCTTGCAACGTGAAGGCATGGAACGCAACGGGCGCCGCGGTTTCACCGAATTCGTGCTGCTGCCGTTCATCCACCAGAGCGCCCCCATCTACCTCGCCGGACTCGCCCGCCCCGGCACGACGCTCCGGGAAAACCGTGCGGTGCACGCCCTTGCGCGGCTGCTCTTGCACGGCACCATCGACAACATCCAGAGCTCGTGGGTGAAACTCGGCGAAGAGGGCAGCCGCGCCGTGCTGCAGGGCGGCGTGAACGACATCGGCGGAACGTTGATGGAGGAAACGATCAGCCGCATGGCCGGCGCGGCCAACGGCTCCTACAAGACCATCAGCGACCTGCGCGCGATGGTGTCCCCGCTTGGCCGGCCCCTGCGCCAGCGGACGACGGATTACGGTTCGCCTTCTTCCGAACGACTCGCCGCGGCAGCCGCCTCGGACGGGGTGGCTTCGGCGGTTCGGAAGCCGTTGCTCCCGTTGCTGACTTCTTGAGATCCGACTGTGGAGAAGCGCCCCGTGCCATGCGGCCCGGGGCGCTTCTCCTGCTGTCCCGACCGGGGCGGTGCAGGCCACCGCTTTGGCCGGCACCACCCCGGAGGCCGCAGCCGACGCCCGGGGCGGTCGGCCGAAGCGGATCCTTCTCAACCGGCCGTCAGCCAAGAATCCGCCTCAACCACGGAACGCGTGCGGCCCGCGCTTGCCGGGACAGGGCGGCCTCCGGCGCCGAGCCGTCGAAGCCGTGGTAGGCGCCCGGCCAAACGTGCAGCTCGGTCTGGACGCCGGCTTGCAGCAGGCGCGTCGCGTAGCTGAGGATTTCGTCGCGGAAGGTCTCGGCGGTGCCCACGTCGAGGAAGGCGGGCGGGAGGCCCGAAAGGTCGGTGGCGCGGGCCGGGGCGGCGTAGGGCGAGACGTCGGGGCCGCCGCGGGCGGCACCGAGGAGGGCGGTCCAGCCGACCTCGTTGGCGGTCTGGTCCCAGACGCCGAGACCGGCCATCTGGTACGACGACGGGGTGTCGTTGCGGTCGTCGAGCATGGGGTAGACCAGGAGCTGGCCCGCTAACGCCGGGCCGCCACGATCGCGCGACAGGAGGGCCGTGGCGGCAGCAAGGCCGCCGCCTGCGCTGGCGCCGCCGACGACGACGCGTGAGGTGTCGAAGCCCCAGTCGGCGCCGTGGTCGACCGTCCACTCGAGACCGGTGTAGCAGTCCTCCACCGGTGCCGGGTGCGGATGCTCCGGGGCGACGCGGTAGTCGACGGACACGAAGCCGAGGCCGAGTTCCAGCGCGTATTCCTTGAGCACCAGCAGATCGCGGCCGCGGTTGCCGCCGAAGATCATGCCGCCGCCGTGCATCCAATAGAGGACCGGGAGCTCAGAGGTCGCGCCCGCGGGGCGGCCGACGATCACCGGCACACCGTCGGCGTCCTCTTCGGACAGCGTCACCGTGCCGTCGGCGGTGACCTCCTCAAGCGTCACGTTGCGCGCGGCACGTTCTTCACGCAACGCCGGGATCGCGTCGGGCGAGTCCAGCGGGGGCCGTTCCGCCTGCATCTGCCGGAGCACCACCGCCAGCTCGGGGTCGAACGGCAGCGGCGGCCCCACCTGCGGACGGGTCGCGGTCATCTCGGTACCTCCTGCACACGTCGTGACACTGTCGCCCCCTCATCCTGCCGGGCGCCCGCTGCTCGCGACAGCGCCACCGTGGTTGTTGACAACTCGCGCCAATACGTTCGGATCTTGCGAATGCCTGTCCGATACATATGACCCAGTTCACACTCACGGTGCCGGGGAAGGGGAGTTCTCGGGCGCCAGCGGATCACCCGCGTCCGATGAACGGCATGGTGGTGGCCGTGATGGTGAGGAACTGGACGTTGGCGTCGAGCGGAAGGGCCGCCATGTACAGCACGGCGTCGGCGACGTGCCCGACGTCGAAGGTCGGTTCGGCAACGAGCCGACCATCGGGCTGCGGGATGCCGGCGGTCATGCGCTCGGTCATTTCCGTGGCGGCGTTGCCGATGTCAATCTGTCCACACGCGACATTCCAGGCTCGGCCGTCGAGGGAAATGGACTTGGTGAGGCCGGTGACGGCGTGTTTGGTGGCGGTGTAGGCGACGCTCGCGGGACGCGGGACGTGCGCGGAGATCGAGCCGTTGTTGATGATGCGACCGCCGCGGGGATCCTGGTCCTTCATGAGCCGTACGGCGTGCTGGGCGCAGAGGAACATGCCGGTGAGGTTGGTGTCGACCACGCGCCGCCAGCGTTCCACGGTCAGGTCCGCGACCGTGCCTTCGGCCGAGACGCCCGCGTTGTTCACCAGCAGATCGAGCCGGCCCCACGCGTCGTGCACGGCCGCGAACAGGGCGGCGACGGATTCGGGCGCGGCGACGTCGGTCGGGACCACGAGCGCTTCCGGCGCGGATCCGGCGGTTTCCTCGAGGGCGGCTTCGCGGCGTCCGGCCAGCGCGACGCGGTAGCCCGCTTCGAGCAGCGCCCGGGTGACTCGCCGGCCGATACCGGACCCCGCTCCTGTGACCACTGCGGTCTTGTGGTTCGTCAACACATCGAGCCACGCTGCCACACCACCGCGGCCACCACAATCCGCGTTGTCGACGCGGTGCGCGCAGCCAAAGGTGGCACGGCGCCGAAATCTCGGACGCCACGATCGCGAAGGTCCGCGCTTCCCGATCGACGAGGCCCACCTGCACCGGCGTCACCGCACTGCCGAAGCGCTGGCCGATGGAGTGGCCACAGATCACCGTGACCGCCGGGTGAACGCCGAGCTGGCGCAACTACCGCGCGGATCCGAACACCGCCGGACCGTCCGCAGTGGACGATCCGGCGCCGGTCCGTCAGAAGTTGATCATGTGGCCGGCCAGACCGTGGACGGCTTCCTTCACCGCTTCGCCCAGCGTCGGGTGGGCATGGACATTGCGGGCGACCTCGTGCACCGTGAGGTCCCACTGCTGGGCCAGCGTGAGTTCGGGCAGAAGTTCCGTGACGTCAGGGCCGATGAGGTGCGCGCCGAGCAGTTCGCCGTACTTGGCGTCGCTGAGGATCTTGACGAAGCCGCCGGCGTCTCCGAGGCCCTGGGCTTTGCCGTTGGCCGTGAAGGGGAACTTGGCGACCTGCACGTCGTAGCCCTTTTCTCGAGCCTGCTCCTCCGTCCAGCCGAAGCTGGCGATCTGAGGCTGGCAGTAGGTGGCGCGCGGGATCATCACGAAGTCGAGCTCCATGGTTTCGACGCCCGCGATCGTCTCGGCCGCGACGATGCCCATCGATTCCGACGCGTGCGCCAGCATGAGTTTCGCGGTCACGTCGCCGATCGCGAACAGGTGCGGCACGTTCGTGCGACCCCGGCCGTCGACGGCGATGGCGCCGCGTTCGGTGAGCGCGACACCGGTGTTCTCCAGCCCGTAGCCGGCCACGTTGGGTGCGAAACCGATGGCCTGCAGCACCTTGTCGGCTTCCAGCACGTCGTGCTTGCCGTCCTTCGAGACCGTGACGCGCACCTTCGGTCCCGAGTCGTCGATGGCCTCGACCTTCGTCCCGGTGAGCACCTTGATGCCGAGCCTGCGGTAGCGCTTGGCCAGCTCCGCCGACACCTCGGCGTCCTCCAGCGGCACCATCCGGTCGAGGAACTCGACGATGGTCACGTCCACGCCGTAGTTGCGCAGCACGTACGCGAACTCCACACCGATCGCGCCGGCGCCCGCGATCACGATGCTGTCCGGCACTTCGCTTTCGAGGATCTGCTGCTCGTAGGTGACGACCCGGTCGCTGCGCGAAGTTCCCGGCAGCAGCCGCGCGGTCGCGCCCGTGGCGATGACGCAGTTGTCGAACGTGATCCGCTCGCCGTTGACCTCGAGAGTGTTCGGGTCGATGAACGTGCCGTGCCCGTCGTACTCCGTGATCTTGTTCTTCTTCATCAGGAAGTGCACGCCCTTGACGCGGCCTTCCGCGACCTTGCGGCTGCGCTCGTACGCGGCGCCGTAGTCGAAGCGGATCTCACCGTCGGAGGAGATGCCGTAGGTCTTGGCCTCTTCCTTCACGGTGTGGGCCAGCTCGGCATTGCGCAGCAGCGCCTTCGACGGGATGCACCCGACGTTGAGACACACCCCGCCCCAGTACTTCTCCTCGACGACGGCGGCGCTCAGGCCAAGCTGGGCAGCCCGGATCGCGGCCACGTAACCACCGACACCGGCCCCCAGGACCACGACGTCATAGTGTGCACTCATAACGTCCAAATTACTCCGTTCGAGCCACGAAGGCGGGGTGATGGTGCTCGCGTCACACGCGCCGTTCGCCGCGGATCCCGGCCAGCAGATCGGTCACCGCGCGCATGATCCGCGCCGTCGCCTCTTCGAGGACTTCCCGCGTCGGGCCGGCCTCGCGCAGGTCGTCGAGATCCACCGGCGGTCCGGCGACGAGCTCGACGGTCCGCCGCGGGATCCCGCGCGGGAACCAGGCGCCGGCGGGCAGCAGATGGTGGGTCCCCCAGTTCGCGACGGGAATCACGGGCGCGCCCGTCTCGAGCGCGATCCGCGCGACGCCGGTCTTGCCCTTCATCGGCCAGCCGTCCGGATCGGACGAGAACGTCGCCTCGGGAAAGATCGTCACGCACTCCCCCGCCGACACCGCTTCAACGGCGTCTCGGTAGGCACCGGAGGCGGTCGGGGCACCCCGGTGGACGGGAATGTGCTTGCCGGACCGCATGACCGCACCGACCACCGGCACGTCCCACAGGCTCGACTTCGCGAGGTACCGCGGCACGCGGCCGGCGCCGAGGCAGAATGCGGTGAGCGTGGTCGGGTCTGCGAACGACAGGTGGTTCGACGCGACGAGCACCCCGCCCGTGGCCGGTATGTGGTGCGCGCCGCGCACCCGGAACCGGCTGAACAGCGCCAGTAACTGCCACACCACTTCGATCGCGAGGCTGTACCAGGCGCCGCGGCCGACTCGGGCGAACTGTCGCCCGTAGGCCCGCATCTGTGCGTAGCCGAGCAGCTGTCCCTCCGGCGCGGCGTCGAGGGGTTTCCAGCGGTCACGCGGGCGGTTTCGCAGGGCCATGACCGTCATTCGTAGCCGATCGCCGCCCGGCTCGGGGGAGCCGGGCGGCGGAGGCGGCGGGAATCACACCCGCTCGAGCACCACCACGGGGATCTCGCGGTCGGTCTTCTTCGCGTACTCGTCGTAGTCAGGCCACACCTGCGCGAGCTTCTCCCACAGTTTCGCGCGCTCCTCGCCTTCGGCGGTGCGGGCGCGGGCGGTGAACTTGTCCGCCTTGATCTGCACGCGAACCTCGGGTTCGGCCTGGAGGTTGAGGTACCACCCGGGGTGCTTCGGCGCGCCGCCCTTCGACGCGACGATCACCGGGCTGCCGTCCACCTCCTGGTAGATCAGCGCGAACTTGCGGTCCTCGCCGCTCTTGCGGCCCTTGGTGGTGAGGACCAGTGTCGGCACACCCGGCTTCCACTCGTGGCCGACCTCGCCGTCGGTTTCCTCGTAGCGGCGGACGTGCTCGTCACCAAAAAGCATCCGTGTTCCCTTTCGGTTGGTTCGTGCGGGTGCGGTCTCCCCCGCGAACCGGTCGGTGGTGCCGATCAGCTCGTGGAGCGTGCGGGGCTCGTCGAAGGCGTGCCCGGCGTCCGGAATGATCTTCAGTTCCGCACCGGGTAGCACCTGCGCGAGCTCCCACGCCGTGGTGGCGGGGGTCACCACGTCGTACCTCCCCTGGACGAGAACGCACGGGATGCCCTCGAGCTTCCCGGCCTCCCGGATCAGCTGATCTTCGGCGAGCCAGCCGCCGTGGCGGAAGTAGTGGTTCTCGATCCGCGCGATGGCCAGTGCGAACTCCGGCTCGGTGAACGCCGAGACGACGTCGGCCTGCGGGTTGAACTTCACCGTCTCGCCTTCCCAGCGGCTCCACGCGATCGCGGCCGGTTCGTGCACGTCGGGATCCGGGTGGTGCAGCAGCTCGTGGTACACCTCGAGCAGATTCTCGCGTCGGCGTGCGTACGGCACCGGCGCGAGAAAACGCGACCACGCTTCCGGGAACAGGCATCCGGCGCCGCCGCCGAAGAGCCACTGCACCTCCTTCAGGCGCAGCGTCGCGACCCCACGCAGCACGAGTTCGCTCACCCGATCCGGATGTCGTTCGGCATACGCGAGGGCAAGCACACTGCCCCAGGACCCGCCGAACAACTGCCAGCGACCGATGCCGCGGTCTTCGCGCAGCCGTTCCATGTCGGCGACGAGGTGCCAGGTGGTGTTGACCGACAGATCGGCGTCCGGGGTGCTGCAGTGCGGGGTGCTGAGTCCGCAGCCACGCTGGTCGAACAGCACGATCCGGTAGCACCGCGGGTCGAACAGCCGCCGGTGCCGAGTGGAGATCCCGGCACCGGGCCCGCCGTGCAGCACGACCACGGGTTTGCCCCGGGGGTTCCCGCACTCCTCCCAGTGGACTACGTTCCCATCGCCGACCGGCAGCATCCCGTGGTCGTAGGGTTCGATTTCCGGGTACAGACCGAGCATGGGGCCACTATGCCCGAGGAACCACCCAGGAGGAGCGATGAAGGCCTGGCCGCACGCGACGCTGGCCGACGTGGCACGCACCGCGGACGTGTCACTGGCGACGGCTTCGCGCGTGCTCAACGGCACCGCGTCCGTGCGCGCCGACCTGCGCGACCGTGTGCGGAGCGCCGCCGCCGAGCTCTCCTACGCACCGAACGCGCACGCGCAGGCACTGGCGCGGGGGACGCATCGGACGGTCGGCGTGATCTGCCACGACGTGTCCGACCCGTACTTCGCGACGATCGCGGGCGGCGTCATGAAGGTCGCCAACGCCGGCGGCCTGCTCGTGATGCTCGCCGACACCTTCCGTGACCCCGACCGTGAGGTGGCCTACGTCTCGGCGTTGCGGGCGCAGCGGGCGTCGGCGATCGTGCTCATCGGGTCGGCGTTCGAAGACCGTTCGTGGGAACGCGCGATGTCCGCCGAGCTGGAGCCGTACCGGCGGGGTGGCGGCCGCGTCGCCGCGGTGAGCCGGCACCGGGGGCTCAAAGTGGACACCGTGCAACCGGACAACCGCGGCGGCGCGGCGGCGCTCGCGAAGGAGCTGGTGGGCCTGGGGCACCGGAAGTTCGCCGTGCTCGCCGGGCCGGCGCGGCTGACGACGGTGCGCGACCGGCTCGACGGGTTCACCGGCGAGCTCGCCGCGCACGGCGTCGAGCTCGCCGCGGAAGACGTGCTGGAGACCGCGTTCTGCCGCGACGGCGGCTACGCCGCGGCGAAGCGGCTGCTCGACCGTCCGAAACGGAATCGGCCGACGTGCGTGTTCGCGGTCACCGACGTGATGGCGATGGGCGCCCTCGCCGCGCTGCGCGAAGCGGGAGTGGCGGTGCCGCGAGAAATGTCGGTGGCGGGCTTCGACGACATCCCGGTGGTCTGCGACCTCACGCCGGCACTGACCACCGTCGCCCTGCCACTGGAGCAGCTCGGCGAACGGGCCATGGACCTCGCACTCAAGGACGAGGGAACGCGGCCCCGGACGGTGAAACTCGGCGCCGAGGTCGTACTTCGCGAGAGCACGACCCGCCTTTCGCGTCAGTCCACAGTGGACAAAGCACGGTCCCGCCGCGCGGTTGGCTAGGCTGCCCTCGCCGTGGTGCTGTTCGTGACGAGCACCGTGACGATCGGCGGCGTCCTCGGTCGGAGCTGACCGACCACGGTCACGAGGTCCGCTGGTGCGGGGCGGGCAGGTCGCGCCGGGTTCGACGCCGAGCCGTCCGCGAAGTGAAGGCCGCCGGCGCGCGTTCGCTCGGCCGCCGCGAGCGCCCGAGCTGTAGCCATCGCCCACCGTACGAACGGATCAACGCGTCAACCCGTACCCGACGGTAGTCGACCGATGGTGTGCCCACGGCGACATCAGGGCCGATCCTCGGCCCACCTGAACCGATCATGCGAAAATACGAGGATGAGCAGCGAGCCGGCGCCGAAATGGCGGAGATTGGAACCGGACGAGCGCAAGGAGCAGATCTACACCTGCGCCGCGCGGTTGTTCGGGGAACGGCCGTACTCGGCGGTGTCCACTTCGGACATCGCGGCCGCCGCCGGGGTGGCGCGGGGGCTGATCAACCACTACTTCGGCACGAAGCGGGAGCTGTACCTGGAAATCGTGCAGCGCGCGCTCACGGTGCCGCGGCTCGCGGTGGACATCCTGCCCGAGGGGCCGCTCGAGCTGCGGGCCGAGGTGGCCATCGACTGGTTCCTCGACATGGTGCGCGCGCAGGAGAAGACGTGGCTGGCGGCGATCGCGCCGGAGGGGATCGGGCGGGATC
The DNA here is from genome assembly GCA_035551175.1 of Amycolatopsis sp. Taxonomy (GTDB): domain Bacteria; phylum Actinomycetota; class Actinomycetes; order Mycobacteriales; family Pseudonocardiaceae; genus Amycolatopsis. Next base: position 14,108 of record DASZNR010000042.1, read on the forward strand.
CGGAAGTGGACCGGATCCTGGACGAGGCCGACCGGGAGTCGGCAGATCGCGTGCTGGAAGCGGTGGGACTGTCACGCGAGAGCGAACACGGCGAGGAGCTCAACGCCGCCGTGCGTGCGTTCGCGGGGATGGTGAAGGCGGCCGGGCGCGAATGGCTCGTGCGCGGATCGCTCGACCGCGCGCAGGTGCACACGCTGCTGAGCAAGTCGCTCGTCACGCTCGTCGGCGAGGTGTTTCCGCTCATTCAGCACCCGGACGCGTGACGGAACCCCCGGCACCACGAGGGGGGAGGAAAGTGCCGGGGGTCCCGGCCAGGGGCCTCTCGACCCCGGCAATTTCCACGTTACGCCTGGTCGAGGTGGGTTTGGTGTCAGTTTCACGCCGGTTCGGCGAGGCCGGTCGCCCGTTCGGCCGGACCGGCTGCGCCAGCACTCACGACGCCATGAGCTCGGTGAGCCGGTGCGTCAGACCGTCGAGGCAGCGCTGCACGGCGTAGTCGTAGAGCTTCCCGTACCAGCTCGCCGCCAGCTCCGGGTCGTCGATCAACGCCTGTATCGCGCGCCCGTGTGCGGCCATGCCGGGCAGGTCGCTTCGGTCGCGGTAGCGGGCGTAGGCCTCGGCGTTGTCGATCCGCAGCGCCAGGCTGCCGTCGCGGTCGTCTTCCATGGCGACGAACTGGCACGCCGTGGCCACGAGCAGGTTGTAGGCCAGCACGCTCTCTTCGCCGAACCCGGCGTCGAGCAGGACGCCGATCCCGCGATCAACGGTGCGGACGGCGGCGTCGACCGACGGGCCGAAGAGCACGAGCCACCGCGCGGTGCCGGGGTGCGCGCGCAGCACCGTACGTAGTTCGCCGAGGAGTTCGGTGAACCAGTCCTGCCACGGCAGGTCGTCGTCGGGCAGCCGGAGCAGTCCGACCACGCGGTCGAGCACGGCCGACACCACGGCGTCGCGATCGCCGACGTGGTGGTAGATCACCGCGGGATACGCGTCGACGGCCGCGGCGAGCTGGCGCAACGTCCAGTTGTCGAGCCCGTGTTCGGCGGTCAGTGCGAGCGCGGCGTCCACCACCTTCTCGGCGGTGACGGCCGGCAGGCCCGCGGCCGCGCGCGAGCGGGGACGGTTCCCGGCACGCGACGACGAAGACGGCATGCGAGGTACCGTATCCGGACCGCGGTGGCGCGTGCCAGGATCCGTGCGCCTGGGGCAGTATTCGAGGTATGCCCCGTGCCCGGACCAACGGTCTCGAACTCGAGTACGACACCTTCGGCAACCCCACGCACCCGCCGCTGGTGCTGGTGATGGGCCTCGGCGCCCAGATGGTGACGTGGGAAACCGGCTTCTGCGAGCTCATCGCGAGCCACGGTTTTTTCGTCGTCCGATTCGACAACCGCGACATCGGCCTGTCGACCTACCTCGACGAGCTCGGCTCGCCCGACCTCGCCGCGGTCGCGTCCGGCCGGGCGAAAGCCCCGTACCTGCTGTCGGACCTCGCCGACGACACCGTCGGCCTGTTCGACGCGCTCGGCTTCGCGAAAGCGCACGTGGTGGGTGCGTCGATGGGCGGGATGGTGGTGCAGCAGCTGGCGATCGACCACCCCGGCCGCCTGCTGAGCCTGACGTCGATCATGTCGACGACCGGGGACCCGACCGTCGGGCAGACCTCCCCCGCCGCACTCGCGACCCTCGCCCGCCCGCCCGCGTCGACGCGCGAAGAAGCCATCGAGCAGAGCGTGGCGAACTACCGGGTCACCGGCTCGCCGGGTTACCCGCTGACCGACGGGCAGCTGCGCGCCAAAGCGACCCGCGGCTACGACCGCGCGCAGCACCCCGCCGGGACCCTCCGGCAGGGCGCGGCGATCCTCGCGTCCGGCGATCGCACGGAGGCGCTGCGCTCGGTGCGGCTGCCCGCGGCGGTCGTGCACGGTGATGCGGACCCGATGATCGACGTGAGCGGCGGCAAGGCCACCGCGGCCGCGATCGCCGACGCCGAGCTGCTCATCCTGCCCGGAATGGGGCACGACCTGCCGGAGCCGCTGTGGCCGCAGATCGTCGGAGCGATCGTGCGGGCCGCCGGTGGTCAATAGCGCGTCAACACCCCGGCCGGGAGCGTAGGGATCCCGTCCGGACGGCCGCGTTCCGGACGGCACGCGCTGCACTGGCTGCATGGCCACGCTCACCGGCGGTTTCGGTTTCCCCCTCGGCTGTGCGTCCGCTGTGGTCGCCGCGATCGGCGCGGACGTCGCGCGGGCGACCACGCACCCGCTGTACGCGCTGGTGCCGCTGGCCCTCGTCGTGCTCGCAGCCGGCGTGGTCACGACCCCGGTCGCCTCCGCGGGTGCCGCCGCGGTCGCGGGGGGTCTCGACGCCGGTTTCGTGCTCGGTCGCGTGGGCCA
>DASZNR010000043.1:0-83587 GCA_035551175.1 Amycolatopsis sp.
TCCTCCGGCGACAGCTCCCGCGCCGGCTTCTCGTCACGCTTGCGTGGACTCACAAGCTCCGATGTCATCACTCACCGTGCCCATCCCGCCGGACCTCAACCCGGCGTGTCGGGCCGGAAACACCGATCTTGGAACAGTCCCCGATAGTGTGACGGTTATGGGCGTTGAGGCGCGCTCACGAGGGCCGGGCCCTGTCGTGAGTGCTGGCGCCGGCTCGGTGCTGCTTCGCCCACGATCACAGACTCGACTGGCATCCCCGCGTTGCCCGATTTCCTCCGTTCACTGTGGTCTGTTCGGACGGCTCCATCGTGGGTTCGCGTCAGCTATGGACAGTGGTCACGCCCACGTTCGGTCGAGGTGGTCACAGCCCGGGGCGCCGACCTTGCGGGTCAGTAGCGCACGCCGATGCGACGCCACCGCCGGCCGCCGGTGCCCGGTTCGGTGGGATGGGCCGGCGTTCGGCTGCGGTAGAGGATGAACGGTCGCCACAGGTACCAGACCGGGTAGCTCCAAGCGTGCACGAGGCGGGTGAACGGCCAGACCGCGAGGATCGCCCAGGCCGCCGTGGCGTGGATCTGGTAGATCAGCGGCGCGTGCGCGATCGCGGCCACGTCCGGGCTGCCGGAGAACAAGCCACGGAACCAGAGTGCGACGCTGATCCGGTAGTCGTAGCCGTCGCCGAGCAGGTTGATCCCGATGGTGGGGATGATGCCCAGTACGATCACGATCGCCAGCAGGATCAGCGCCACCCAGTCCACGGGGCTGGTGGTCGCCCGCACGCGCGGCACCAGCGTGCGCCGGTAGGCGAGCATGGCCACGCCGACGATCACGCCGAGCGCCGCGATGGTGCCGGCGATCGAGGAGAACCACCGGTAGGCGTTCTCCGGGATGCCCAGCCAGTGGGTGAACGACTCCGGAATCAGGATGCCGATGACGTGGCCGGCGATGGCGGCGAACGTGCCGTAGTGGAACAGCGGGCTGCCCCATTTCAGCAGCACTCGTTCCTGGAGCTGGGTGGACCGGCTGGTCCACCCGAACTGGTCGTAGCGCCACCGCCAGACGTGCCCGACGACGAACGTCAGGAGGGCGAGATAGGGCAGGATCACCCACCACCACAGGTCCCAGGCACTCATCGGTGTCCTCCCGTGACGTATTCGGGTGGGGCGAACGGCTCCACGCCCACCTGCTCGGCCGGTGGCCCCGCTTTGGCAAGTGTGCGCAGCTCGTCTCGGTCCCGTGGTGCGAGCTGCGGCAGGCGAGTGCGGAGCACGTCGAGTGGGCCGGCGTAGGGGCTGCGGGCCGCGCGCACGGCGTCGGTGAGCAGTTCCAGTCCGGCCCGGCACTGGATCAGCAGTCGCTGTCCAGGTTCCGGGGCAGCTGCGGCGAACTCCAGCATCAACGGCAAAAAATCGGGCAGCTCGTCCTCGGGCACGGGGTAGCCGGCCTGGCGGTAGGTGTGTTTGAGCGCGAGCAGAGCCATGCCCCGGGCACGGGTGTCGCCGTGCCGATAGTAGGTCAGGTGCAGGCCACGGCGGCGGGTGTGATCGAAGGTGACCACGTAGTGCTGAGCAGCCTCGGTGGACGTGCGGTCCGCCAGCCAGGTGACGAAGCTGCCCAATGCGTTTCGTGCCTCGATGTCGGTGATCGCCGGAAGCGCGGCCGTCACCACGCCCAGCCGGGACAACACCCGTTCGTCGGGGTACTGCAATACAATCGAGGTGATCTTGTACAGCAGTGGGTTGTCCACGGGGTCGGCGGTCGCGCCTCGGCTTCGGCGGATCATCGGTCACCGCCTTCGCCGAACAGGTTCGCGGGCCGGCCGGAACCGTCCCAGCCCAACAAATTGAACCGCGTGTGCCCATCGCCGTCGCTGAACTGACTGCCACCCCCGGTCGCGGCCAGGGTGTCCTCGGTGTGGGCACCCAAATCCGCGCCGCCGCCGGGGTAGCCGACCGAACAATGCTGGTCTTGCAGCCGGCCGGTGTCTTCGGCGTGCACCTTGGGGATGACGTAGCGCTCGTCGTACTTGGCGATCGCCAGAATCCGGTACAGGTCTTCGACATCCTGCGCCGTCATGCCCACCGAGTCGAGCAGGTCGGTGTCGACCGGGTCACCGAGTTGCTGCGCGCGCATGTGGGTGCGCAGCACGGTGAGGCGCCGCAGTGCCCGCTCCACCGGCCAGATCTCGCCGGCGGTGAACAGGCTGGCCAGATACCCCAACGGGATGCGCAGGGATTCGATGGCGGCGAACACCTGGTCGGGGTTGTCGTCGTGGTGGCCCGTGGCGTGCACGGCGTCGGTGATCGGAGACAGCGGCGGCACATACCAGACCATCGGCATGGTCCGGTACTCCGGGTGCAGTGGCAGCGCCACCCGGTGCCGGGCGATCAGCGCGTACACCGGGGATCGTTGCGCCGCTTGGATCCAGTCGTGCGCCACGCCGTCCCGCTCGGCTGCCGCCATCACCTCGGGATCATGCGGGTCGAGGAACACCGACAGCTGCGCCTCGTAGAGGTCCTTGTCGTCCTTTGTGGACGCGGCGGCGAGGACGGCGTCCGCGTCGTAGAGCATGACGCCCAGATGGCGCAGCCGGCCGACGCAGGTCTCCGAGCAGATGGTGGGCTGGCCGCCCTCGATGCGGGGGTAGCAGAAGGTGCACTTTTCGGCTTTACCGGTGCGGTGGTTGAAGTACACCTTCTTGTACGGGCAGCCGGACACGCAGAATCGCCAGCCACGGCAGCGATCCTGGTCGACCAGCACGATTCCGTCCTCGACCCGCTTGTACATCGCGCCGGAGGGACACGACGCCACGCAACTGGGGTTGAGGCAGTGTTCGCAGATGCGGGGCAGGTAGAAGTAGAAGGCGTGCTCGAACTCCATCCGCACCTGCTCGGCCAGCCCGTCGAGGTTCGGGTCGGCGGCGGCGTAGGTGCCGGAACCGGCGAGGTCGTCGTCCCAGTTCGGCCCGGCCGACGGAGCCATGTCACGACCCGTCAACTGAGATTTGGGGCGGGCGCTGGGGAAGGAGTCCGACAGCGGCGCGGTGGTCAAGTGCTCGTAGTCGAAGGTGAACGGCTCGTAGAAGTCATCCAGCGACGGTAGTTCCGGGTTGTAGAAAATGGACAGCAGTTTGCGCAGCCGTCCGCCTGCCTTTAGTTTCAGCTTGCCGCGCCGGTCGAGGGCCCAGCCGCCTTTGAACCGGTCCTGGTCTTCGTAGCGGCGCGGGTAGCCGGCGCCGGGTTTGGTTTCCACGTTGTTGAACCAGATGTACTCGCTGCCGGCTCGGTTGGTCCAGGTTTGCTTGCAGGTCACCGAGCAGGTGTGGCAGCCGATGCACTTGTCCAGGTTCATCACCATCGCGACCTGTGCCATGACTCGCATCAGAACTGCACCTCCTGGGCTCGACGGCGGATGACGGTGATTTCGTCGCGTTGGTTTCCGGTCGGGCCGATGTAGTTGAAACCGTAGGCGAACTGGGCGTAGCCACCGACCAGATGAGTCGGCTTGATCAGCAGCCTGGTGAGCGAGTTGTCGCCGCCGCCGTGCCGGCCGGAGAGCTCGGTTTTCGGCACGTTCAAATGCCGGTCCATGGTGTGATACATGTACACCGTGCCCTCGGGCATCCGGTGAGTCACCACGGCGCGGCAGGCGACGACGCCGTTGCGGTTGTACGCCTCGATCCAGTCGTTGTCGGCCACCCCGATCTTGTCCGCGTCGGCGGGGCTCATCCAGATCACCGGCCCACCGCGGAACAGGGTGAGCATGTGCAGATTTTCCTGGTACTCCGAGTGAATGGACCACTTCGAATGCGGGGTTAGGTAGCGCACCACGACTTCCGGACGGCCCGGTTCGGACCGGGAGGGATCACCGAAGTGGGCCAAAACGTTCAGCGGCGGACGGTAGGTCGGCAGCTGCTCGCCGAACTCGGCCATCCATTCGTGGTCGAGGAAGAAATGCTGACGCCCGGTGAGCGTGTGCCAGGGTTTGCGCCGCTCCACGTTGACGGTGAACGGCGAGTACCGGCGGCCCCCGGTCTCGCTGCCCGACCACTCCGGTGAGGTGATCACCGCACGCGGCTGCGTCTGCGTGTCCGCGAAGGAGATCCGGTCTCCGGCTCGCTCGCCGGCCAGGTCCGCGAGTTCGACACCGGTCTGCCGCTCCAGCACCCGGAAGCCGGCCTCGGCGAGCCGCCCGTTGGTGGTGCCGGACAGGGCGAGGATCGCCTCACAGAACTGGTCGTCGCGGGCGATCGACGGACGGCCGTCGCCGACCCCGCCACGCACCACGCCGTTGTGCCGGCGCAGGTAGTCGAGCTCGGCGCCGGGAAACCAGGTGAGCCCCTTCGTGGTGGTGCCCGCCGTGTCCAGCAGCGGCCCGATCGCGGCCATTTTCTCCGCCACCGCGCCGTAATCGCGTTCCACCACGATCAGCTTCGGCATGGTCTTTCCCGGGATCGGTTCGCAGTCGCCCGCCTGCCAATCCCGCACCACCCCGTGCGGCTGGGCAAGCTCGTCCGGTGTGTCGTGCGCCAGCGGTGCGGCGATCACGTCGCGGCGCACACCGAGATGTGTCGCCGCCTGGCGGGAGAACTCGGCGGCGAGGGTGTGGAACAGGTCGAAGTCGGTGCGGGCCTGCCAGGGCGGCGCGATTGCCGGGGAGAACGCGTGCACGAACGGGTGCATGTCCGTGGAGGACAAATCGTGCTTCTCGTACCAGGTCGCGGCGGGCAGCACGACATCGGAGAACAGGCAGGTGCTGGTCATCCGGAAGTCCACCGCGACGGACAGGTCCAGCTTCCCGACCGGAGCGTCTTCGCGCCACACCACCTCCTTCGGCCGCAGTTCGGGTGGGGTTTCCGTCGCGGTGACCGCGTCGTCGGTGCCCAACAGGTGGCGTAACAGGTATTCGTGGCCCTTCATGGAGGACGCGAACAGGTTCGCCCGCCACACCATGAGCACCCGGGGGAAGTTCGCCGGATCGTCCGGGTCTTCGGCAGCGAACCGCAGCGCACCGGAGGTGAGTTGCTCGACCAGGTAGTCCGGCACTTCCTTACCCGCGTGCCCGGCTTCGTCGCACAGGTCAAGAGGGTTGCGGTTGAACGTCGGGTGCGAGGGCATCCAGCCGAGGCGGGCCGCCAGCGCGTTGCAATCGGGCAAAGTGCGCCCGGCCAGCCGGCCCGAGCCGAGTGGGCTGGCCAGGATGTCGGCGTTGAACGCTTCGTAACGCCACTGATCGGTGGCGAGCCAGAACAGCGGTGTGCCGACCATGTGCCGGGTCGGGCGCTGCCAGTCGAAGCCGAACGCCAGATGGAACCAGCCGGTCAGCGGCCGCACCTTCTCCTGGCCCACGTAGTGCGCCCAGCCACCGCCGTTGACGCCCTGGCAGCCACACAGCTGCACCAGTGAAAGGAAGGTCCGGTAGATCTGATCGGAGTGGAACCAGTGATTCGTGCCGGCACCCATGGCGATCATCGATCGACCGCCGGTGCGTTCGGCGTTGCGCGCGAACTCGCGAGCCACCCGTTCGCACGCCGCCGCCGGCACCGACGTGATGGCCTCCTGCCAGGCGGGCGTGTAGGGCGCCTCGGCATCGTCGTAGCCGGTCGGCCATTCGCCGGGCAGGCCGGCGCGGGCCACCCCGTACTGGGCCATCACCAGGTCGAACACCGTGGTCACCAAGTGGCCGTCGACCCGCATGGCGGGCACGCCGCGCCGCAGCACGTCGCTCTCTCCGCCGGTTTGGCCGTCGAAACGTGGCAGGTCCACCGCGACCGTCTCTGCGCCGGCCCGGTCGTAGAGGGTCAGCGCGGGATCGGAGTCCAGTTTCAGGTTCCAGCGGCCGGGTTCGCTGGCCCACCGGAAGCCCACCGAGCCGTTGGGCACGACCGGTGTTCCGGTGGCATCGTCGAGAAGGACGGTTTTGAACTCGGCGTGCTCGGTGTCCGTGCCCGTGCCCAGGTCGGCGGCGGTGAGGAACCGGCCCGGAACGAACGCGTTTCCGCGTTCGGTCAGCGTGACCAGGAACGGCAGATCGGTGTAGGCCCTGGCGTAGTCGAGGAATCGAGGCACTTGCCGCTTGGCGTAGAACTCCGTCAGGACAACGTGGCCCATGGCCATCGCGAGCGCGCCGTCGGTGCCCGGTTCGGCCGCCAGCCATTCGTCGGCGAACTTGGTGTGGTCGGAGAAGTCCGGCGACACCACCACGACCTTCTGGCCCCGATAGCGGGCCTCGGTCATGAAATGCGCGTCCGGCGTGCGGGTGATCGGCAGGTTCGTGCCCCACACGATCAAATAGCCCGCGTTCCACCAGTCGCCCGATTCGGGCACGTCGGTCTGGTCGCCGAACACCTGCGGGGACGCGACCGGCAGATCGGCATACCAGTCGTAGAAGGAGGAAATCGTGGCGCCGATCATCGAAAGGTAGCGGGTGCCGGCGGCGTAGGAGGTCATCGACATCGCCGGGATCGGGGAGAATCCGATGATTCGGTCCGGACCGTGGCGTTTGATCGTGTGCACCTGCGCGGCGGCGATCAACTCGATCATTTCCGACCAGGTCGAGCGCACGAACCCGCCCTTCCCGCGGGCCCGCTTGTACCGCACCGAACGGTCGGGATCGGTGACGATCGATTCCCACGCCGCCACCGGATCGGCGTGCTCGGCGCGGGCGGCCCGCCACAATTCCAGTAGCAGCCCGCGCACGTAGGGATAGCGCACGCGGGTGGGGGAGTAGGTGTACCAGGAGAACGACGCGCCCCGCGGGCAGCCGCGCGGCTCGTATTCCGGTGAGTCCGGGCCGACCGAAGGATAGTCGGTCGCTTGTGTCTCCCAGGTGATGATGCCGTCCTTGACGTACACCTTCCACGAGCACGACCCGGTGCAGTTGACCCCGTGGGTGGAACGGACCTCCCGGTCGTGGCGCCACCGCTCGCGGTAGAACTCGTCCGCGCCGCGGCCGCCTTCCCGGTACAACATCCGCCGGTCCGCCGATTGCTCGCCGGGGAAGAACCATTGGGCCGACCGCATCACTGCGTCGACTGCGTCCTGAGTGGACGATTGGCTGTCATGCGGTGATTCGGCGGAGCACATAAGGCAGGATCCCTCCGTTGCGGTGTAGTCCGCTTCGCTGGGCGGGTCGATCCGGACATCGAACTCGTGGTTGCCTCGCGTTCGTGGCGGTGACGGGCATGCCGTGACTGGCGTGCATCTGCTCGCCGGGCAGGCCGAGTGCGGTGTCGTTCTGCCCGGGCGCGAACTGCGGGGGCAGCACACCCATGCCGTCCAGGTTAGAGCGGCGGATCCATTTGTACGAGCCGTTCCACTCGAGTGGGGCGGTGCCGACGGCGGCCCGGTCCCGCGACGGCCCGACCGCGAGTGACCGAACTGGACAGATTTATGCGGAGTGCTCACCGCCGTCTGCTCGCATTGCTATTCAGTCATTTGCGCAATCATGGGAACGATTACCGGTGACCCGCGGGATGTTGGGTTGAATTTTTTCCCCAATTGTCCCCGGGTGCCAGGAAATGGTGGCTCATGGACTGCTGCCACCGCTGCGTGGTGCGTCGAAAATATGCGAAACGAGCAGGATCGACTCGATCTGGCCGGAATGTCGTAAGGACATCGAGTCGGCGATCCAGCTCGGTTCGGCGCGCCGGCCTCGGTTGTCGTTCCCGCCTCCGACGGCGCGACCTGCATCCGGTGTCGTCCTGCCCGTCGACGGCAACGCCATCTGAACGTGCTTATGCGGACGACCTTCGAGGGAGACCGGCGGGCACAACCCAGCTCAGCCGGTTCGTGGGGACACCCTTGACAGGCGGGCCCGCGACTCTTACTGTCCGACGAGTTACCGCATGGTTGAATTTCTGACCTATGAGTCAGCAGGCGGTGCGCCAAGCCACCACTTCGATACCGAGGAGCGCGACGATGCGCGAATACGAAGCTCTCTGGCAGGCGCTGCAGGTCGGCGCGATCTCGCTCAAGAACCGCGTCGTGGTGACGCCGCACGCGCTCGCCTACGGGCGCGACAACGTGATGACCCAGCAGAGCGTCGATTACTACGAGGAGCGCGCGAAGGGTGGCGCCGGCCTGATCCTCACCGAAGCGCAGTCCGTGCACCCGACCAGCCGCGGAATGATGCTCCGCACCCTGCAGGCCTGGCCCACCGACGTCATCCCGGTGTGCGAGCGCCTGGCGCGCGCTGTGCACAAGCACGGCGCGAAGGTCTTCGTCGACCTGTCACACTTCGGCGCCGAGGACAACAACACCACGCACCTCGACAACTGGCGCTCGCTCTGGAGCGCGTCCGGCCTGCCCTCGCCCACCTACGGCGAGATCCCATGGCGGTACCGATTCGTGCTCGAGCGTGCGCGGACGGTGCGCGAAACCGAGGGTCGGGGTTCGCGCACTGTCGATGTGGGAACAGTCCCGTCCGGTTCACTGGCGCCGGTGACCGGGCCGCGCGGCGAGGGCAAGGTCAAACACCTGCTGGACTTCGGTGACTGTCTCCGCCGACCCGACGGTCCAGGACGACCTTGCGCCGGATGCGCTGTTTCACCTCGACGGCCGGATGGCCCTCGTGGCCGAGGCGTCCTCCGGGCTCGGCGTCACCTTCGCACCGCCTACGCCGCGGCCCGTGTTTCGTCGCGGCCCGCCGGACGGCGCTGCTCGAACGGATCGTCGCCGGCATCGAGCGCCACGGAGGGGCGAACCTCGTGGCACAGGCCGACCCCAGCGATCCCGACGTGAGCCAGGCCGCCGTCGATCGAGCGTGCGCCCGGCTGGGTGGTGTCGACATTCTCGTCAACAACGCGGGGATCGGGACCGCGGTACCCGCCAAGCGGGAGACACGGGAGGAGTTCCGGTCGGTCGTCGACGTCAACCTGTGCGGGCGCACTGGATGGCGCGGGCGTGCGCGCGGTGATACCGGCGGGCAGCTCGATCACGACATTTCCCGCGCTGCAGGATGTCGATGTGGCGACCGATGAACTGCGGGAGAGCGGATTCAAGCCCCTCCTGGACAAACCCGCCCGCGGCGAGGGGCACGCCGCGGTGAACTTCACTCACCCCCGAGACATGGCTGGTGTGCAACTCGAGTTCATCGAAGTCCCAGGCTGACCGGGCCATCACAACCGCTGATCGAGCCCTGCCCGATCAAGCCCTGCCTGATCGAGCCCTGCCTGATCAAGCCCTGCCTGATCAAACACTGCGAGCACTTCTGGAGGGACCTCATGCCCAAGGGCGCCGTGATGCAGGAAGAGCTGACCAAGGCCGCGACGCGGCTGTTTCAGGCACGCGGCATCCGGGCGGTGACCTTGCAGGAGATCGCGGACGAAGTCGGTCTGACGAAAGCAGCCCTCTACCACTACTTCACGAGCCGAAACGACCTGCTCCGGCACGTGTTCGGCGACTGGCTGGCCCGCGACATCGAAAAGCTCGACGCGGTGATCTCAGCACCGGGAACGACGCTGGAGCGGCTGCGGCTCTACGTTCGCCACCACATCTCCTGCATCACCGAGAACATCGAGCTCTACGGCTTGTCCTTCAGCGCCGAGTCCGAACTGCCCGACGAGGTGCGAGTGGAGTTCCGGAAGTTCAAGCGGAAAAGCGACCTCGTGGTCCAGGAGATCATTCGCGAAGGTGTGCGCAGCGGTGAATTCGTGAGCAATGACGAGAACCTCACAGTCTTCGCGATCGACGGCATGTGCAACTGGTTGTGGAAATGGTACCGATCGTCCGGGCAGCTGAGCCCGGACGAGATCGCCGACCGGTTCGCTGATCTGGTCCTGTTCGGCCTCGCGTCGCGAGACGAGGAGTCGGTCGAGGGGCCGGCGGATCGCACGCGCGACGAGCTCATTCGCTATCACTCGCGGGCCATTCGCTTCCACAGCGAGCGAATCGAGGCGCTCGCCGCGGAATAGTGACTTGCTCGCGGCGCCAACCGGCGCCCTCGCCCGTAATGATCTTGGTCGATCGCCTGCCCGGGTTCGGCTCGAACGGCTGCCAGGCGCCGGGTTGTGACGTCGGCTTGGTTCAGAAGTCGGGAGTGGAGTCCACGGCGCCGTCGCTGCGGATGCGGCGCAGGTGCACGGCGCGGGTCAGCCTGATCGCGGGCCGGACCAGGAACTCGATGCTACCGAGGAGGAAGAACCAGGTGGCCAGTGTGTTGAGCGATTCGAAGAAGAACAGGATGCTGCCCGCGACGAACCACAGAGCGATGAGCACGTCGTTCGCGATGCTCAGAAATTCGTACCGCCGCCGGATGATGAGCTCGTCGTGACCGAATGTGACGACGATGTCGCCGCGTGCTCCGTCTCGATTGTGCGGGGCCCCTGAATCGGCCCGGTCGCCGGTGTCCACCATGCAGGCTGTGTACCCGTGGCTCGGTAGCGCAAACCGTCCGCGCAGGACTCGTGAGTGCCCGGGCCGGTTAGAACCGGCGCCGGCACTCACGAGTCCTTGGCCCGGCGTGATGTGCCGGTGTGCGCAGGGTCAGCTGCGGCGGGCGTGCCGTCCGTAGGCGAGGGCCGCGGCGCCGGCGGCGACCAGCACGGCGCCCCCACCGATCAGCCACGCGAGATCGTCTCCGGGCAGCGCGCCCGTCTGCGCGAGCGCCGTGTAGGCGACCGGGCGGGTGCTGTTAACCGTGGACGCGGGGGCCGCGCTGCCGCCACCCTGCCCCGCGGCGGTGCCGGTGCCCGTAGTGCTTGCGGCGGTACCGGTGCCCGTAGCGGTGGCCTGTCTCGCAGTGGCCACCGGCACCGACACCCGTACCGGCGCCGTAGCCGGGGCCGGCGCGGTGTCGCCCGTCGCGGGAGGCTGCCCACCGTCGGCGGGCACGGTCGGGCACACCACACCCGACAACGTGGCCTGCGCGGTGGCGAGTGCGGCCGTCCGATCCGACACCGTCGACCGCAACGCGAGCACCTGCTTGTAGGTGTCGGACCCCGCCGACTTGTCGGCGGCAACCTGCGCCAGCGCGGCCTGATACTGCGGGTACAGCTTCTGCCCCAACGCGGTGTCCGCGTCAATGGCGCGCTGGGCGTCTCGCACGGAGTCCGCCGCGTCCCCGCGTTTCGCGGTCGCAGCGTCCATCGTGGACTGTGCGGCCGTCACCGCGTCCAGCAACGCCTGATCCTTGGCGATGTGGCCTTGCTGCACGGCTTGCGACGCCGGGCCGTAGTGGTCCATGTCGGCCTGCGCGGCAGCGAGGTCTGTGCGTGCTGCCTCCGCCGCCGCGTGGGCGGCGTCCATCGCGGCGGTGTCGCCCGCGTCCTTTGCCTTGCGGTACAGGCCTTCCTGCTTCTCGATCTGATCCTTCGCGGCCTCGGCGCGCTGGGACGCGGCCGCATACTTCTTCTTGAACGCGGCGATGTAGCCGTTGCGAAGAGCGAGATCATCGGCGGCACCGGCGGCCGCCTTCTGCGCGTCCCGCAACTCGGCCGCGGCGGCGCCACGCTCGGCCGTCGCCTGGTCCAACGCGGCTTGCAGGCCGGGCAGCGCCTGCTGGTGGGCGATCTTGTCGACGCTGGCCGCGCGAACCTGCGCCGCGAGGTTGTCCGCGTTCGCCTGCTGTGTGTTCTTGTCCGCGTTCAATGCGCGCACGGTCGCTTCCGCCTGATCGAGTTGCGCTTGCGCGTCGTCCAGCGCGGCCTGTGCTTGGTCCACAAGCGACTGTGCGTCCGTCTGTGCGGTGCACGGTGCGGGGGTGGTCTGCTCGGCGGCACTGGCGACACCGGCCCCATCCACAAGGGCAGCAGCGGTGAGCACGGGAATAGCGATCTTGCGCATGGATGATTGCTCAGCTTTCCCGGGAATGAACTCATCACGGACAGCCATTGCTGCCCGACGCGACCCGCGTAGGTCCCCGCGGGTGGGGATTGGTCTGTGCACCCGAGAGTCGGCCGCGGGTGGGGGCGTGTTACACCTGAATGGCGGTATGTCACTGTGAGCCGGATCGCACCGCCCACTTCTGCGTTCCGGATGGCCCGGATGAGGTCCCGGAGGCGTCACCGTAGAACATACGTTCGAGCTTGGAGCGTCAATGCGACAGCCGTCAGGCAAATACCTGCCTCGTGCAGCCGGGTCGGGAGCCTCCCGGCGCTGATAGTCTGAAGTGCGCGGACGGGTGCCACGGAACCCCCGGGCACGCGCGCTGCGTGGCACGTATTTCCGGGCGCCCCACGTCTTTTGCCCATGGCCCAGCGCAGATCACCGCTCGGCCCGATGCTGGGGAAACTTTGGTAAAGAGCTGTCAACGACAGCATCATCCATCGGTCATGTGATTTCGCACCATTGGCCGGACCATGATCTCCGTCCCGCACTCCGACCTGGCTGAGAAAGGTCCGGTCGGAACCCCAGAAGGGAAACCTATGCGCGCACCTTCACTGCAGCTCGGCCGGTCGAAACCGCGCCTCGCCGTGGCCGCCCTCGCCGGAGTCGCCGTGATGCTCGCCTGCCCGGCCGTGGCGGCCGCGCACGTGTCGGCCACTCCGGACGCCGTCACCGAGGGGGAGCCGGCCATGGTTTCCTTCCGGGTGCCCAACGAACGCGACGACGCGACGACAGTGCGGCTGGAGGTGCTCTTCCCGGCCCGGCCAGCCGTCAGCTCGGCGACGCCGGAGGCCCTGCCGGGGTGGAAGATCAGCGTTCGATCCTCCGGCGGTGGCGGCGCGATGGCGGACAAGCCCGTGACGTCCATCGTGTGGGAAGGCGGGACCGTGCCCGTCGGCACGTTCCAGGAGTTCCCCGTGCGGATCGGCGGCCTACCCGCCGGAACGTTCGCTTTCCAGGCGCTGCAGACCTATTCGGACGGACGAGTTATGCGCTGGGCCGATCCGGCGCAGCCGGGACAGCCTGAGCCCGAGCACCCGGCGCCCGCCGTCACCGTGGCGCCGGCGGCCATGGCCGAAGTGTCCGATGTGGACGTTCTTGCTCGGGTACTGGCCACGAGCGCGCTCCTGGTCGCGCTGGCGGCCGCTGGGGTGGCGTGGCTGCGCAGGCGACCCGCCGCCCGCCTGCCCGAGACCGCCGGCGAGACCCCTGAGCGGGAAGAAGCCCAGCTGTAGGCCGACGGAACCGGATGGGGTGGCGATGGTGGAGGTTGAGCGGGGGCCGGGCGCCCGAAGCTTGCCGGCGGACGCGTTGGAACAGTTGCGGCGGCAAGCCGTGGCCGCGGTGGGTTCAGGGCTGTCTCAGACCAGGGTCGCGAGCATGCTCGGCGTGTCCAGAAAGGCGGTCGGCTCCTGGGTCCGGGCCTACGAGTCCGGCGGCGAGTCGACGCTGCGGCCGCGGCCACGCGGTCGCCGGGTGGGGGAGCAGCTGGTGTTGTCCGCGGCCCAGCAGGGCCGGGTGGTCGAGGTCATGGCCGCCGGGCCACCCGACGCGGCCGGGTTGCCGTGGCTGGTGTGGACACGCAAGGCCGTTGCCGATCTGGTCGCGCGCGAGTGCGGTGTCGTGCTGGCCGGAACGACGATCGACAAATACCTGCTCCGGTGGGAACTGACCCGTCGCGACGGGATGTTCTCCCAGCGGCCCGGTTGTCCGCCGGGAACGCTGCTCGTGACCTGGACCCACCCGCGCTCGCCCACGAACCCCCGGGCAATGCACGCCTTGGTTGCGGTGAGCGGCCGCGGCACGCTGCAGTTCCTCGCCTCGACGGCGCCGTTCACCGGTGTCGCCGAGTTCCGGCGCCGGCTGCGGATGCAGTGGGGTCGGGACGTCCGGCTGGTGCCACGCGACTGGCCCGCCGACCACGTGGCTCTGCTCGACGACGAGTGGGACGTCGTTCTGCCGGCCTGAACCCTGCGTCCCCGACCGCCGATCCGGATTCCGGAGCGGCGGTCTTTTCTGCGCCCACGACGTGTGAACCTTGGGTTAAACAGTTCACCGGTTTCGGAATGCCCTCCGGTGATTTCGCGGGAAAAGAGTGCCTTGCCCGCTTTGAAAGGGTTACAGGGCGGAGGCCTCCGTCCGATCACGACCTCCGTGTCTCCACCGCCGCCGTGTCCGCCATTTGCGTTCCGCGATCGCTGCGGTGTTTCCGGCGTGAGCCGAGAAAGGGGCCGATTAGTCCTGGTAGAAGGGTTGTGTCCGGCGATCGCAATATCGTCGCAACGCACTGATTTGCCGTGCTGGTCACCAAAGCGGTGAAGCTGCCAGCATGCAGGCCGTCGTCCGGATTGCCCAATCGGGCAGATCCGGACCGCGACTACCCGAGACCGGGCGGAAGAGTCCGGCGCCCGAGGAGGCGACACGTGCTGACCACACCATTTCTCACCGCCGCTGCGCTGACTCTCGCCTCGCCGAGTCCGGCGCCCGTCGCGGCCGAATCACCGGTGACGGTGGCGGATTGTTCGGCCACGGTGACCGGCGTGCCGGGCGAACAGCTGGCGCTGGCCCCGTCGTCGGTGTCGGAGTCCGTGGTGTCCGCGCTGTCCGACCAGGATCCGTTGGGCGTGCTGACGGGCACCTTCCGGTCACTCTGGGCCGGCTCGGCTCCGATCCCGCTGGGGACCGTCTCCGCGGGCCAGACGGAGATTCCGGGGACCCGGATCGCGGACGCGGTGGCCACCCGCCTCGACGAGCTCCCCCTGCTCGCGCCCGTGCTCACTCCGCTGGAGTCCACCGTGCGCACTTCGCTCACGTCGCTCTGCGGCATCCTCGTGCGCGGCCAGGTCCCGGGTGCTCCTCCGGCCGATTCGCCGGCGACGCCCGTGAACCCCGCGCCGTCCGGTGCGGCCGGCGGTTCGCCCGACGCCGGGACGATCGCGGGGCGGCAGTGGCCGGTCGCGGCGGTGCCCGGCCCGACGACGGGTGGTGGCGCACTATTCGGCACGCTGATCCCCGGACAGCTGCCCGGGACGGGATTCCCACCCGGTGCGGCACAACCGCAGGCGGGCGGGCAGGCGCCGGTGGCGCTCGAAGCTCGACGCACCGCGGGATCGGCGGCCCCGCTGGCCGCGCCGCGGGACGACGGTCCCTCCTGGCCGGTCCTGGCGGGGATCCTGCTGCTGGCCGCGGTGAGCGCCCAGCTG
This sequence comes from Amycolatopsis sp., assembly GCA_035551175.1. Taxonomy (GTDB): domain Bacteria; phylum Actinomycetota; class Actinomycetes; order Mycobacteriales; family Pseudonocardiaceae; genus Amycolatopsis. The sequence goes on from DASZNR010000043.1 coordinate 15,029, forward strand.
GTGCGCACATGGGGCTTGCGCCGACCGCGCTGACCGGTGGCCGCGGCCGGTCGCGAAGTTCCATTACCCCCTGGTTACGGCAAACTTCGCAGAAGGGACGATCGGTGACAGAATGTTCACAAGAGGACGTCCCTCATGAACGGTGCAGTTGCCATCATCCGGGACGTGACCGTGACCGATCGTGATGCGCGCAGCCTCTCTGCGGACGCCCTCGAGGCGCTCCGTCGGCGGGCCGTCGCCGCCGTCGAATCGGGCGCTACGCGGGCCGAGGTCGCCCGCCTGTTCGGGGTCTCCCGCAAGACCGTCGGTGCCTGGGTGGCGGCCTACCAGCGCCGAGGTGACGAGGCATTCCGGCCACGGCGGCGGGGGCGGCGGCCGGGCGAGCAGTTCGCCCTGCCGGCGGCGCAGCAGGCGTGGGTCGTGCGGACGATCGTGGCGGGCCTGCCCGAACTGTGCGGGCTGCCGCAGCGACTGTGGACGCGGCAAGCGATCTCCGAGCTGGTCCGCCGTGAGTTCGGAATCCTCATCAGCTCGCCGACGGTGTCCCAGTACCTGACCCGCTGGGGGTTGGTGGAGGAGCACCGGCTGCTGGAGATGCGCGGCGGACGGGTCCCCTCCGGGCGGCCGCGCGAACCCGGGCTGGGCAACGAATGGATACCGGACGCAGAAGTCCTGTGGCTGGCCTGGACGCGTCCACACACACCGGCCGACCCGCGGCGCGGCCCGGTCGGGACCCGGCAGAACCTGCTGACGGGATTCCGTGATCACTACGGTGACGTCAATGTCCTGCTCGCACTCTCGCACCGGGGAATGGTGTTCTTCCAAGCGCAGCAGGGGGCCTTCGCCGTGCCGCAGGCGAACGAATTCCTGGCGCGGCTGACCGGCCAGTTCAGCCGGGGACTCAACATTGTCGTCTGCGAGTGGCCCGTCGAACACGACGGAATGTTGCGGGTTTGGCCGGAGCCGCACCCCGGCCGGCTATCGGTGCGCTTCACGCTCGGCTGACCGCTCTCGAAGGGAACTGGTCGTCTTGCGGCTACGCCACAACCGAGTAGTATTTGACAACAGAGCAGGATTGGGGTCGCGAAAAATCTCACCGCTGCTGCGGCGGCCCGTGCAAAAGGCGATACACGGTATTCATTTCCCAGCCATTCTGCTGTTTCTGGCGCTGGTTTCACTTGTGCTGCGAACCGATGCGGACAACCGGGAGAGCCATGACCGTCAACACCCTTCCTTCGGCCGACCTCGACCTCGAAGTGCTGCTGGCGCACAAGGAAACGATCGCCGACGGCGTCGTCCGGCTGGTGTTTCGCCACCCCGCCGGGGAGCAGCTGCCGCCGTGGGCACCTGGTGCCCATGTGGATCTGCTGCTGCGGCCGGACCTCGTCCGCCAGTACTCCCTGTGCGGCGATCCGGGCGACCGCTCGGTGCTGGAAGTCGCCGTGCTGCGCGAGCATACCGGACGTGGTGGTTCCGCGTACGTGCACGACTCGCTGCTCCCGGGGGACCGAATCCGGATCCGGGCCCCCCGCAACAACTTCCCGTTCGTGCGCGCCGAACGGTACCTGTTCGTCGCAGGCGGGATCGGCATCACCCCGTTCCTGCCGATGGTGGCAGCTGCCGACGCGACCGGCGCCGACTGGCGGCTGCTCTACGGCGGCCGGTCGCACTCGTCGATGGCCTTCGCCGGACAACTGCGGGAGAGCTACGGCGGCCGGGTGGTGTTGTGGCCGCAGGACGAAGCGGGTCACCCCGACGTGTCCGGAATGCTGGGCGCGGCGCCCGCCGGCACCGCGGTCTACTGCTGCGGGCCCGAGCCACTGCTGGCCGTCGCCGAGGAGGTCTGTGCCGGCCTGCCGCACCTCGAACTTCACCTGGAACGGTTCTCGCCCAAGGAAACCACCGGGGTCGCCGTCGGCTTCGGTATCGAGCTCGCCCGGTCGGGGCTGACGCTGACGGTGCCCGCCGACCGGTCCATCCTCGAAGTGGCCGAAGACGCCGGGGTGCCGGTGCTGTCGTCGTGCCGCGAGGGCACGTGCGGTACCTGCGAGACCCCTGTGCTCGGCGGGGTCCCCGATCACCGCGATTCCTTGCTCACCAGCGATGAGAAGGCGGCCAACGAGACCATGATGATCTGCGTGTCCCGGTCCTGCAGTGGGAAGCTGGTGCTGGACCTCTGAGATGCCTGTGACAACAACGAGAATCGGCACCTGGGCGGCCGCCCTTGTGGCAGCCACGTCGTGCTGCTGGGCACTGTGGACGGTGGCCGGTCACCTGGGTGACGGGCAGCGGCCGCAGGTGGTCCAGGTCGCCGCTCCGGGAACGACGTCGCCGACCGTTCCCGTCACCACGCCGTCCCGCTCAGCCCCTACGTCGCCGGTGCCGACGGCACCGCCATCGTTACCCGACCCCGATCCCGTTCTCCCCGGCCGGCCCGGCGTGACCTCTCCCGTCCCCGTGGTCACGCTGCCGCCGGGGATGCCCGGGCAACCGGTGACGACCGGGCAATTTCCGCCGTCACCGGGGGAAACGCCGATGCCGCCGTCTTCGGTGCCGCCACCCGTGACTTCGCCGGCGCCGCCGGAACCATCCGAACCGCCGCAACCATCTGAACCCCCGACCACCGAACCCGTGCCGCCGCCCGCTCCAGAATGTGATGCGAGCGGACTCCTCGGACCATTGCTGTGCACCTTGTTCGGCCTGTTCGGCTGAACGAGGGAACTATTCAAAGCAAACAGTTGACACGCTTTTATTGACTCAATTCATCACCAGAGCAACACATTTGGGGGACGATTATTTCACGTCTCGTTAACAAGAAAAGTCGGAATTGGTCGCGAAGTCCGTGATTCACTTCCTTCGTCCGGGCGGCCCGTTTCCCGTCGGGTCGAACAGATACAGAAAGGAAGCTCATGTCCCCAGAAGCTCCGCCAGGAGCACGCACGAGGCCACGTCGTGCCAAATCGGCCATCACGGTCACCCTCGCGATCGCCACCCTCGGCGCCTCCGCAGTGGCCGCCGGCCCGGCCTCGGCGCAGCAGCCGATCGGGGTCGGCCCGGTGCCGATCACGTTCCACATGAAGGACGACAACGGCAAGTGGTTCGACTCCGGGCTGAACCTGTTCGGAGACCAGTCTGTGGCCGTGGCCGAGATGCCGCGCCTCGGCACGGTGGGCGGCCTCACGACCGGGGGTGAGCTGTCCAGCCTCCTGAACTCCGACCTCACCGGGGCGGCCGGCAACCTCACGCAGAACCTCCTCGGCCAAGCTCCCCTGCTCGGATCGCTCGGCGGCGAACTGGGGAAGGCGCTGAACCTCGACAGCACTCTGTCCGCGGTGCAGTCGATCGGCGCGACCAACAAGGAGGCCGCACCGGCTGCACTGAAGGCGGAGAACCTGCTCGGGCAGTTCGGCCAGCAGCTGACCACGATGCGGGCCGACCAGCCGCTCAACCTGAACTCCCTGCCGGTCGGAGTGGACCTGCAGGGCGCGCTGAACGACCTGGCCCAGTTCGCCGTCAAGGGGCCGCCGGTGACGGTGAACTTCGTGGTCGACCCGAAGGAATCGACCGGTGCCCGCGACCCGATGGGTCTGATCGCTCCCCAGGGCGCGCAGGGCTTCCCCTACGAAATGCCTGGCGGCGCGTTCTTCGGCCAGCGGTCGATTCAGCTGACCGAGCCGGGCCTGTACGCGTTCACCGACATGGTGACCCCGTACATGCTGGGTGCGGTGGTGGTCGACGACCCGCTCACCATCGGCCTCGACTTCGGCAAGGCGTCGATGGTGAACTCGCGCAACCTCGTCGTCCCGACCAACTCCGACATCGTCAACCGGCTGGTGAACACGTTCTTCAACATCACCAACCCGAACAACTGGCAGCAGTTCAAGGCGGACTCGGAGAACAAGTTCGACGCGATCCAGCCGCCGGTGCCGATCCTGCAGTACGACGCCGCGGGCAACCCGGTGCTGATCCCGAACCTGGACGCGTACTTCAACAAGAAGTTCTCGTACCCGAAGACGCTGTCGAAGGGCAACCAGCTCCCCGCGACGCCGGGCGTCGGCGAAGTGTGGATCGACACCGAGGTCGAGCAGTGGGCAGGCAAGAAGGCGGTCGGTTCGGCCACGAAGGTCGACGTGACGAACTGGACTGTCGACCGCAAGATCGGCGCGCCGTCGATCAACATGAACAACCCGCACAACATGTGGACCGACAAGGACTACAAGTACCTCTACCAAACGGAGTGGTTCTCCAACAAGGTGGACGTCTTCGACCGGGAGACGGGCCAGTTCGTCCGGTCCACGCAGGTCGGCCAGAACCCGGCGCACGTGATGACCGAGACGGGCAGCGACAAGCTCGTGATCGGCATCAACGCCGGCAACGAAATCGTCGAACTGGCGCCGGGTGCCACGAGCGTGCTCCGGAAGATCTCGGTCAGCCCCACCGGTGAGGTCCGGCACCCGCACGCGCACTGGACCAGTGCGGACGGGAAGACCGTGGTCACCCCGAACGTGCTGACCAACAACGCGTCGGTGATCGACATGCCGACCGGTACGGTTCGGACCGAGAAGACGGGCCAGTTCCCGATCGCTTCGAGCATGACCCCGGACTCCTCGAAGTTTTACACGGCGGACTTCCTCGGCGAGTCGATCACCTGCGTTTCGCTGGCGCAGAACGCCTGTGCGGACAACGGGCAGAAGGTGCACAGCAAGACGATCGACCTGTGGTCGAACTACAGCCCACAGGACGGCCCGAAGAGCGGCGCGCCGTTCGGCGGGTTGATGATTCAGCTGCCGGTGAGTCCTGACGGCAAGGCGTTGCTCGGGGCGAACGTGCTGTCCCAGACGGTCACGGTCGTCGACCCGAAGACCGACAAGGTCGTCAAGGACCTGCCGTGTACGGCGGGCTGCCACGGCATCAACTTCGGGGCCAAGAAGGGCGGCGGCTACTACGCCTACGTGTCGAACAAGTTCTCCAACGTCATGCAGATCATCGACATCGACCCGAACAATGACGGCTCCATCGACGACGCCAAGGTTGCGGGCCAGCTGACCCTCGACCCCACGGCGAAGACCAAGATGGACGGTTCGATCTCCGGGAAGGCCGGCTACGGCGGCCAGGGCGTGCTGCCCGTTCCGCTGGTCTACAACGGATGGGCCCAGCAGAACAAGGGGACCTGGCGGTCGCAGCTGACCTGCGAGCAGCTCAACCCCATCACCCCGTCCGCCTGCTGACATCACGCGGTAATGGTCCGGGGCCGGGATTCCACCCGGCCCCGGATCTCCCCGTCGAAGGAGATCCCCATGGCCCACCGCTGGAAAGCCCTTTTCCGCACCTCGTTCGCGTTGCTCACGGCCGTGCTCGGCGTGCTGGCGCTGTGCCCGCCGGCGGCGGCGCAAGTGTCCATTGTGCCCGATCACGTCGACGGCGGTGGTGGTACGCAAACCTTCGCCTTCCGGCTGGCCAACGAGCGGGCCGACACGAAATCCACCCGGCTCGAGCTGGTCTTCCCCCAGACCCCGCCGGTCGCCTACGTCAAGGTCGACCCGGTGCCGGGCTGGACCGTCACCGTCCGCCCACGGCCGCTGAACCCGCCGATCGAAGCCGGGGGCAAGGTCGTCCGCGAAGTCGCGGACGCCATCGTCATCGAGGGCGGCGCGGTCGCCCCGAAGCAATTCGAGCAGTTCGTCGTCGCCATGGGGCCGCTTCCCGCCGACGGGCGGCTGCTGTTCGAAGCCACGCAGACTTTCGCCAACGGCGCGGTCGCGCACTGGAACCAGACGACGTCACCCGCACCGGCGATCACCTTCGGCGCCGGAGCCGCCGCACCCGCATCGGAAACCCAGGTGCGGCAACCGGTTCAGTCAGCCGACGCCGCCGCGGCACCCGAGGCACCGGCGCCGCGGGGCACCAGCGGTCCGTCCTTCGCCGTGCTGTGGGGCGCGTTCGGCTTCGCGCTCGTCGTGATCGCGGTGGTCGGCTACCGGGTGCACCGCCGCCGATTGCCCGTACCCGCCGCGGACCAAGAGCGCGAACGCACGGAGGTAGGTGTCGAATGACGGCGGTGAAGGAGCGGCCCCGCGCCGCGGTCGTGCGGTCGCACGGCGGCGCCGGGCGGTTCGTCGCGCTGGTGCTGCTGGTCGCCGCCTGCTGGGGCACCCTGCTCGCCACGACCTCGCAGGCGCCGGGCGACCCGGTGCTGGTGACGACGTCGCCGGGCAGCACCGAAGTGGTCAAGTCGCCCGACACCGTCGTGCTGACCTTCGACCGGCCGGTGCCCGCCGCGCTGGCCACCGTGCGGATCCTCGACCCGGACGGCAGCCAGGTGGTCTTCACGCGACCGACCCACCCGGACGGTCGCGAAGACACGATCTCCGTGCCCATGCCGGCGGAACGCCACGAGGGCACCTACGCCGTGGCGTGGACCGTGCCGACGGACCGGCTGGAGCCGGTCAGCGGTTCCTTCACGTTCGACGTGTCGTACCCGATCCAGCCCGACGGCGTGCCGGAGATCGAGACCACGCACGACCCGGTCGTGGCGGCTGTCCACCTGACGGCGCGCACGCTGGCGATCGCGGCAATGGTGGTGCTCGCCGGTCTCGCGTTCTTCGTCGCGGCGATCGGGCCCGCGGCGGCGTGGGCCGGGGCGACCCGGCGGTTGATCAAGACCTCCTGGTGGCTGGTGGTTGGTGGCACCGTCCTCGCGTTGGTGTCGTTCGGGCCCTATGCGGCCTGGGTGCCGCTGCGTGGCGCGTTCGACCCCCGGCTGCTGGCGGGCGCGGTCGAGACCGACGCCGGAAGAGCGTTGCTCGCCCGCTTGGCCACGCTCGTGCCCGCCACGATCGGTCTGGCGCTGCTGGTGAAGCGTCCGCCCGCGAACACCGCAGCCGACCGGTGGCTGCGCGGCGGGGCGGTGGCGGGCTGCGCGTCCGCGGTCCTCGCCACCTGGACCTTCACCGATCCTCGACCACCCGGCGCACCGTCGCCGCTCGCGCTGGCCGTTGACGTCGCCCTGCTCGCCGCGCTCGCCGTGCCGGCCGCCGGCTTTCTGCTGTTGCGCTTCCCGGTCGCCCGCCACCGGCACACGCTCTTCCGCTTCGCGAAATCGGTGCTGGGGTGTGCGGTGCTGGTGGCCGTCGCGGGGACCGCCCAAGCGTGGAGCGGGCACCGTTTCGGCTGGCTCCCCGCCGGGGCCATCGTGCTGGCGGGGGCGCTCGCCGTCTTCGCCTGGCTCGTTTCCCGCCGTCCGGTGAGGGTGCCGCTCGGCCGCCAGGTCGTTGCGGTGGCGGGATCAGCGGTCGTGATCACCGTGGCTACCGCGACGCTGCTCGCGCTCGATCCCGGCCAGAGCGCGCACGCGCAAGGTTCGGCCGGGCAAGCTCCGGCGGCGATCCGGCAGCAGGTCGCCCCGACACGGCTCGCATACGACACCGGTGCACTCGACCTCGTCGTCATCCCGGCGGCTGACCGGCTCGACGTGCGCGTGTCGGTGCTGGGCCCGCAGAGCGCCGAAACGACCGTGACGGCAGCGCTCGGCGCCACGCCGGTGCCGCTGGACCGCGCCGGCAGTGGTTACTGGACGGGGCAGGTGAACGCACTCGGACCCGGCCGCTGGGAGCTGGCGTTGACGCTGCGGGCCGGAGACGGCCGCACGCACATGGTCAAGCAGCCCATCGACGTCAGATAACGCACCTTCCATCGCGCGGGAGCCGCCTTGTCCTCGACCTCCACCGTCCCCACGCACCGGGCCCCTCGGCCGTCGCCGCGGCCGCCACTGAGCACTGTCCTGCAGCTCGTCTCCCGGCGGCTGCACTTCCTGGCCGGCATCGTGGTCGCGCCGTTCCTTGCGGTGCTGTGCCTGACCGGGCTCGTCTATGTGTTCAGCCCGCAGATCCACGACAGCCTGTACCGGTCCGATCTGCACGTGAACCGGGTCGGCGATGTTCCCCGCTCACTGGACGAGCAGGTCCGGTCAGCACTTACGGCGCACCCTGAGGGGACGGTCAAGTCGGTCCTCACCCCGCCTGCCCCCGATCGCACCACCCGCGTGGTGCTGGCGGTTCCGGGTCCGGCCGGGACCACGGACCGCACGGTGTTCGTCGACCCGTACACCGGGCTGATCAACGGCGAGCTCACCACGGTCGAGAACCGGCTGCCCGCGAACACGTGGTTGCGCCAACTGCACAGCAACCTGCAGCTCGGCGCGCCGGGCCGGCTCTACGCCGAGCTCGCCGCGAGCTGGGTACCGCTCGTCGTCGTGGGTGGCCTGGTGCTGTGGCTGGCCCGCACCCGCCGGAAACGCCCGCTGCGCCAAGTGCTTTTGCCGTCCATTCGGGACAAGTCGGGGTGGGCACGGTTGCGGGCGATCCACGGCGCCGCCGGCCTGTGGCTCACTGCGGGATTGCTGACGGTAGCGATCACCGGGCTTGCCATGAGCCAGTTCACGGGTGGGCGCGCGGACGCGTCGACCGACCCGATCCATCTGCGGGCCCCGGTGCTCACGGCGGCGCCGGTGCCGGTCCGCCCGGGCGTCGATCAGGTCGGTATCGACCGGGTGGTGGCGGTCGCCGAGGCCGCGGGACTGCGCGGCGAGCTGGCCGTCAACACGCCGCCGCGGCCCGATGCGCCCTACACCGCAACGGAAATCGCCGAAGGACTGCCGATCCACCGTGGCGCGGTCGCGATCGACCCCTACACGGCGGAGGTGACCGAGCGGATCACCTGGAGCGACTACTCGCTGCCGGCGAAGCTCAGCACCCTGGCCACCGAGTTCCACACCGGCACGCTGTTCGGGCTGGCGAACCAGATCGTCCTCGCGCTGGTGGCGCTCGCGACGCTCGTCCTTCTCGCGCTGGGGTACCGTATGTGGTGGATCCACAACCCGTACAAAGGGCGGTGGACCTCGTTGCCGCGCCCGGTGTGGCGGCAGGTCGGCGGAGGCCCGCTCATCGTGGCTCTGCTCGGGATCGCGGTGCTGGCGTGGGTGCTGCCGCTCTTCGGCGCGAGCCTGGTGGTGTTCTTGGCCGTCGACGCTCTGCTGAGCCGCGCCAAGCGACGCTCGGCGTAGCCGGGGCCGGTGAAGGGGCGGGCGAGGGCGCCCTGCGGCGCGGCGAAGGAAAATCGTCAGTGCGCGAATTAGGAACTGCCGGACTGATGTGACCCGATGTCTTGGCTTCCGCGAACGTCGCCGGCGCGGGATCGGACGCGCCGGGCGAGCGCCCGGACGCGGTGTGCGGACGGGGGTGACGATGGCGGCTCTGCCGGAAAGACGTCGCTCACAAGCGAAGCTCTGGCGTCGGCCGGTCGCTGACGGTCCATCGAGAGGCCGGGGATGCGGGTGTCGGGGGCCGGCCAACCTCGGCGGCCAGTTGCGGGTAGCCGCCGACGACCAGGCGGCAAAAGACTCCGAGGTCGCCGGCCGAGATGTTTCCGGTAGCCGGTTATTCGATGTGTATCCGTTCTGTGTGCGCCGGACAACCGTCCGCGGTTTGACTTATCCGGTGGTCCGCCGTTGACTTCCCGGATACGCGAAATGAGAGGAACCGAGAACATGATCAATGCCGACATGCGGCTGATCGTGGAGGCGGCCAAACTCGCCTTCGTCGCGACCGTGCGCCCCGACGGCGCGCCGAGCCTGTCGCCGAAGGGCTCCGCGCGCGTGTACGACGATGAGCACATCGCTTTCATGAACATCGCCTCACCACAGACGATCGCCAACCTCACCTTGGATCCGCGCATCGAGATGAACGTGGTGGATGTGCTCCGACGCCGAGGCTATCGGTTCACCGGAACCGCCGCGATTCACGGTCAGGGCACGCCAGTTTACGATTGGTTGCACCGCTGGCTTCTCGATCTGAACGGGCCGGGCTATCCGGCCCACGAAGCCGTCTTGATCCACGTCGATCAAGCGCGACCGATCATCTCACCGGCTTATACCTTCGGGGAGGCCGACGAAACCGCGCTCGTCGCGGAGTGGTCCGCCAAATACCACATTGCTCAAAGTAGCGAGGAGAGCGGCTGATTCGTGCTGTCGGAGCGCCGTCGTCGCTCTGCGGTTCGCAGTGGCCCCGGGCTGCGGTGGCGCGGCACGTTTGCCTGCAACGGCTGGGGGGAATCCGATCGACGGGCGTCTCGTCCTCGTGCGCCGGCCGGCGCACGACGAAATCGAGCTACCGGAAGGAAAGCCTTGTCCGACCTCAGCGATTACCTCGTCGAAGTCGAATACCCCTGCGGCCGGGACGAACTGCTCCGCCGCGCGGCCGCTCGGGGCGCCGGTGACGAGATCATCGGCCACCTCGGCACGCTGCCCGAGCAGGAGTACGCCGACGCCGAGACCGTGTACCGGCTGCTGGGGCGCGAGCCACGCTGACCGAGGATTGCCGGAGAGCGGCTCCCCGCGGACCAGATCGTGGCCGCTACCGCCGGCCGGAGCTCCCCGCAGGGTCGAGCCCGTCGGTTGGCAGACACCTGCCCACGCTGACAACCGCTCCGAAGCGGACCGTCGGATGCGGCCAGCGGGCAGTCCGAAGCAGCGGGTGCGGGGCAACCCCCGTCTCGGCGTGCCGTTGTGGTCCCGCGGAAGCCCGCGTCACCCGGCCGGCCGGTGCAGTGGCTTCACCGCCGGTCCCTGGATCACCGCGCCGTCGACGTCGAAGCGGGAGCCGTGGCAGGGGCAATCCCACGTCTTCTCGGCATCGTTGAACGCCACCAGGCAGCCGAGGTGGGTGCAGTGAGCACCGGCCGTGTGCAGCTTCCCGTCTTCGTCGCGATAGGCGGCCACGAGTTCGGCTCCGGTCCGGACCACGGCCCCCTTTCCGGCGCCGATCTGGTCCAGTGACCGGTCTTGCGACAGCGCCGACACGTGGTCGCCCACCAGATGCCGCCCGACGATCAGGTTGTCCTTGACCAGATCGAACGCCGAGCGCAGGTCGAGGCGGCCGGGGTCGAACAAATCCGCGGCCGGATGGTCTTCGCCGAGGATCCGCGCAGCCAGCACCTGCCCGGCGGCGGTTCCGCCGGTCATGCCCCACTGGCCGAAGCCGGTGGCGACCCACAGGCGCGCCGAACCCGGCAGGTAACGGCCGACGTAGGGCAGTCCATCCACTGTGGACAGGTCGTGCGCGGACCAGCGGTGGGTCACGGTCGGCAGCCCGGCGTGTTCGCTCGCCCACGAGGCAAGCCGTTCGTACCGACGGTCGATGGCGGTTTCGGCGCCGACGCGGTAGTGCTCGCCACCGGCGATGACCGTTGCCGTGCCGTCCGCGGTGTAGGAACGCACCGAGTGGTGGGTGTCCGCATCGAGGTACATCCCGGCGGGCGCGGCGTTCCCGGCCGCCGGCCCCGCCACGACGAGGTCGCGCACGGGGTTCAGCCGGGCGAAGTACAGACCACGGTCGAACACGGGGTAGTGCGTCGCCACCACGATGTGCTCGGCTTCGATGTCGCCCTCGGAGGTGCGCACGACCTGGCCGCGCAGGTCGAGGCTCATGGCGCGGGTGCGCTCGAGGATCGTGGCGCCGAATGCTTCCAGCTCCGCGGCAAGCCCGAGCAGCCAGCGGCGCGGGTGGAAGTGTGCTTGCCCGGCAACGCGTACAGCACCGCGCGCCGGTACGGCCAGTTCGACCTCGTCGACGAACGACGCGGGCAGCCCGGCCGCGGCAGCCGCATCGGCTTCGCGTTTGAGCGTGTCGATCGTTTCGGTGCGGGTCGTGTAGACGAAGCTGTCGGCCCGGGTGAACGCGCAGTCCACGTCCGCCGCGGTCCGCGCGATCCACTCCAGCGCGGCAGCCTGAGCGGCCGCGTAGGTCTTCGCGGCCTCTGCGCCGTGCCGGTCCGCCAGGACCGAGTACTTCACCGCGTGCTGCGCGGAGACTTTCGCCGTGGTGTGCCCGGAAACGCCGCCGGCCACCCGCTCGGCTTCCAGCACCACGACGGAACGGCCGCCGCGGGCGAGCAGCAGCGCCGTCGTGAGACCTGCGATCCCGGCGCCGATGACGACGACGTCTGCGGCGGTGGGCAGCGGCGTCGCCGCACGGTCGGGCGCCGGCGCGGTGTCCACCCACAACGAGAGCGGTTCGGGCAACAGGGGCATTCGCGCGGTTTCCCCTCCGGAAGCGCGTCAAACCTACCGAGCACTGACCGGTCGGCCCCAACCCGGAACGGGGTTTTCTCCGCGCGGTTTTCTCGGCGCGATCACGGGTATCCGTGCGGATGCGGATCGTGATCACCGGCGCGAGCGGGAACATCGGGACGGCGTTGCTCCGGGCGCTCGATCCCGGCTGGGACGTGACCGGGGTCGCGCGGCGGATTCCCGCCGTGACCGCCGAACCGTACTCCCGGGCCGGCTGGGTGCTTCACGACCTCGCCCGGCCCGGCGCCGACGAGGTGCTGGCGGGTGTCTTCGAGGGGGCCGACGCCGTGGTGCACCTCGCGTGGGCGATCTCGCCGGGCTGGGACGACCCGCCGATGGCGCGGTCCAACGCCGACGGCACCCGGCATCTGCTCGCCGCGGCGGCGAAAGCCGCGGTTCCCCACGTCGTCTGCGCGTCGTCCGTGGCGGCCTACGCCCCCGGCCCGCGAGAGGAGAAGGTGACCGAGGCCTGGCCGTGCACCGGTATCCGAGCCAACGCCTACAGCCGGGGCAAGGCGCATCTGGAGACCATGCTGGACGTGTTCACCGCCAGTCACCCCGAGGTCGCTGTGGCGCGGATCCGGCCGTGCGCGGTGCTGCAGCGGCCGGCCGCCAGCGAGTTCACCCGATGGGTGCTGGGGCCGCTCGTCCCTCTGAGCTTGCTCGGTGCCCGGCTGCTGCCCGTGCCACTGTGGGACGGCTTGCGCGCGCAGGCCGTCCATGCCGACGACGTCGCGCAAGCGCTCCGCTTGATCCTCGAACAGCGGGCGTCCGGCCCGTTCAACCTGGCGGCGCCGGACGTGCTGGACGCCGATGCCCTGGCCGGCGTGTTCGGGGGGCGGCGGGTGCGGGTCGGGAAGACGTTCGCCCGCGTCGCCGCGCGGATGGCGTGGACGGCCGGCCTCCAGCCCCTGCACCCCGGCTGGCTCGAACTGGCCGACCAGGCGGCGCTCATCGACGCCGCGCGCGCGGAGCAGATACTGGGCTGGCAGCCCCGGCACACCAGTGAAGCATCGCTGGCGGAACTACTCGCCGGGCTGCGGGAGCACGCGGCCGCCGCGTCCGAACCGCTGGCGCCCGCGCCCGACGATCTGCCGACCCGGCTGCGGGCGCTGACGCGGATGCACCCGACGCACCAGTCGCAGGCCTGAAAGGGGAGAAAGTGGAGACCGCCGACGCGATCGTGGTGGGTGCCGGTCACAACGGACTGGTCGCCGCGAACCTCCTTGCGGATGCCGGCTGGGATGTTCTGGTGCTCGAGTCCCAGGCCGCCCCGGGCGGCGCCGTGCGCACCGCCGAGGTGACGGCTCCCGGTTTTCGTACCGACTTGTGCAGCGCGTTCTTCCCGATGTCGGCCGCCTCGCCGATCTTGCGCGGGCTGCGGCTGGAAGACCACGGCCTGCGCTGGCGGCATGCACCCGACGTGCTCGCGCACGTGCTGCCGGACAATCGCTGCGCCGTGCTCTCGCGCGACGTCGACCGCACTGCGCGGTCGGTGGCGCAATTCGCGCCCGGCGACGGGGACGCGTGGCGCGCGCTGTACGCGCAGTGGCAGGGACTGCGCGACCGCCTGCTGGACGCGTTGTTCACCCCGTTTCCGCCGGTGCGACCGGCGCTCAAGCTGTTGCGGCACACCGGCACCGCCGACGCCGTGCGGCTGGCGCGGATGCTCACGCTGCCCGCTCGGCGCTTCGCCGCGGAACAGTTCTCCGGCGAAGGCGCCCGGCTGCTGCTCGCAGGCAACGCCGCGCACAGCGACCTGTCGGTGGACAACTCCGGCAGCGCGGTGTTCGGGTGGCTGCTGGCGATGCTGGGGCAGGACGTCGGGTTTCCCGTGCCCGAAGGCGGCGCGGGCGAACTCGTCTCGGCGCTGCTGCGACGGCTCGGCGAGCGCGGCACGGTCCACTGCGGACGTGAAGTCACGGAGATCCTGGTGGCCGAGCGACGGGCGCTGGGCGTGCGCTGCGCCGACGGCTCGATGATCCGCGCACGCCGGGCAGTGCTGGCCGACGTGCCGGCGCCCACGCTGTACGGCCGGCTCGTCGCGCCGGAGGCCCTGCCCGCACGGCTGCTGCGGGACCTCGAAAAGTTCGAATGGGACAGCGCGACGGTGAAGGTCGATTGGGCGTTGCGCGGGCCCGTGCCGTGGACGGCGGCGGAAGCGGCCGGGGCCGGGACGGTGCACCTGGGTTGCGACGAGGACGGGCTCGCGGCGTTCGGCGCTGAGCTGGCGCGCGGCCGGGTGCCGGCGCGACCGTTCCTCCTTCTTGGCCAGATGACCACCGCGGACCCGAGTCGTTCACCAGAGGGAACCGAGGCGGTGTGGGCGTACACGCATGTGCCGCGTGGTTCCGTCGCGACGCCGTCGGAAGTGTCGAAAACCGCGGCGGCCATCGAGGATTCGATCGAGCGTCAGGCTCCCGGGTTCCGCGATCGGATCATCGAACGGTACGTCCAGGGTCCCGACGACCTCGCGGCCCACGACCAGGGGCTCGTGGGCGGCGCGATCAACGCGGGCACGACGGCCATCCACCAGCAGCTCTTCTTCCGTCCGGTGCCAGGACTGGGGCGGGCCGACACCCCGGTGGACCGGCTGTACCTCGCCGGCGCCTCGGCCCACCCGGGCGGCGCCGTGCACGGCGGCCCCGGAGCCAATGCGGCGCGGGCGGCGCTGGCCCGCGACGGGTTGGCCGGCGGCGCCTACGCGGCGCTGATCCGCGCCGCTCACCGCGCGCTCTACAGCTGAGCCGCTTTCCGGCGCCGTCCTTCGGCCAGCGCGGCCAGCCGGGCCAGGGATTCGCGGTTGCGCGGCCGTAGCAACGTGGCCTGAACCGCCTCCGGGAGCACGGTTCCCGGCCCCCGCAACGCCCGCTCGGCCATCTTGACCAGCGTCTGTCCATGCTGGGGAGTCAGCGTCAGGTCGACCTCCGCGGTCCCGAGAGGCCAGCCCCGGGCCTCCAGCGAGAGCGACTCGCCGGGCTCGACGGCGCGGACGATCGTGGTGTCGTGCAGCAGCATCGGCCACGCGCCGACGCTGTGGTGCAGGCGGCTGCCGGGCGCGGGCCAGTGGTCGTCGACCTCGCGGATGTGGGAACTGCCGACCACCCAGCCGGAGTAGCTCCAGCCGTCGGCCAGCACCGCGAACACCGTGGCGGGTTCGGCGTCCACCACGCAACTGACTTCGATCATCTTCGCCTCCTCAGCGACTCCGTTCCCGCGCGGTTACCCATCTGCGGCCGGGTGACTCCCGCCGCGGGCCGCGGAGCCCACGGCTGTCCCTTTCCCACCCGAGTGCGGCGTAGGGGAGCGACGACGAGTCGGTGCTGCGCCGCGAGGACCTCGACCCCGACGCGGCCCATCGGCGCCCCAGGTAACTGGGCCACGAGCTCGGTCGTCGGCGGAGGGGCCGGTGGTGTTCACGCGACGGCTTGGGGCTCGGCCAGTTCGGTGACCGCGCGGCACACCTCGCCCGGGTCGATCCTGTTCAGGCAGGGGTGGCCGCGCACCGGGCAGATCGGGGCGCGGCTCCCGCGGCACGGTGCGTGTTGATCGCCGAGCAGCGCGGCCGGCACACCGTAGGGGGCCCAGCGCGCGGCCGGCACGACCGGTGCGAACAGGGACACCACCGGTGTGCCCGCGGCCGCCGCGAGGTGGGCGGCCCCGGTGTTGGGCGCGACCACGACCAACGCGCCGGTGAGCACCGAAGCCAGCTCCGCGAGCGTGGTTCGACCGCCGAGGTCGATGGCCCAAGAACCGGCCACGAGCCTCGTCAGGTCGCGTTCCGGCCTGCTGCCCGTCACGACCACGCGATGGCGCCTGGCAAGCGCTTGCGTGAGCCGTCGGCTCCACTCCGCCGAGGGCCGCCGGGCCGGGACCGAGGCACCCGGGTGCACGACGACATACGGCCCACCGTCGGTCAGGCGGGTGGTACTCGGCAGTGGCCGGCGCAGCGCCAGGCCGCCGTGGTCGTCGGCCTGCAGCCGGTAACCTGCCGCCTCGGCCAGCGACAGCATCCGCAGGGCTTCCGGTGGATCGCCGTCGACGCGGTGGCGCAGGTCGAGCAGGCTGCCGGGATAGTCGTCGGAGATCGCGCCGACCCATGGGACACCGGCCTGGCGCAGGAGCAGGGCCAGCGGCAGCGGCGACTGGTGGAACGACGTCAGGATCAGCGCCTGGTCGGGTGCCCGCTCCCGGATCTCGTCGACGAACGCTTCGATGCCGGCCTTGCCGACCGCCGGGGGCCGCGGGTCGATCCAGGGCGCGCACCAGGTCATCAAGTCGTCGACGCCCGGCAGCAGCTCACCCGCGGCCCGGCCGTGCGGCCCGGTCAGCAGGCTGACCTGGGATGCGGTCGCGGCGACCGCCCGGACACACGGCCCGGCGAGCAGGACGTCGCCGAGGTTGTCCTGGCGGGCGATCAATACGTGGTTCATGCCATGACCCCCGCGAGGCGCAGTGCTTCGGTCAGGTCGTGTGCGACCGCGGCGTGCCGGCGAGCGTGGGCCACTTCGGCGTCGAGGGTCCGGCCGGTCGGCACCAGTACCGCTCGGGCGCCCGCCGCCAGTGCAGCGCGGACGTCGGCACCCGTGTCGCCGATGACCACACACGCCGCCGGATCGACGCCGAGGTCCGAGGCGGCGCGCAGGATCAGGCCGGGCGCGGGTTTGCGGCAATCGCACCCGTCGCCGTCGTCGTGGACGCAGACTTGCCAGGTGCCGAACGGCCCGAGCAGTTCCTCGACGCGGGAGTTCACCTTCTGGAGCTGCTCCGGTGTGAGCAGTCCCTTCGCGACCCCGGACTGGTTGCTCACCACGCCGATCGGGACGCGGCGTTCCCGTAGCCGCCGGATCACGTCGAGGGCGCCGGGGACGGGTCGCACACCGTCGGGGTCGTCGAGGTAGGGCACGTCGGTGATCAACGTGTCGTCACGGTCGAACAGCACCGCGACGGGAGCGCGGTGGCGCCGGGCCGACAGCTCGCCGCGGAGGCGGTGGTAGCAGGCGGCCGGCGGGATGAGGACGCTGGTCACGGCCATTCGCGCCACCTCGCCCGGCCGGGGCGGCCCGGCCAGCACGCGCCGGGCCGCGAACTCCGCCGTCAGCCCGGCCCACGTGCTCGCGGCGAGCACTGCCTTGCCCTTGTGCCCGGTCGTCGCGAAGGCGAGCGCGACCACGGCGGCCACAGTGGACACCGCGTGCTCGCCGAGCCGACCACGACCGGCACCGGTGCGCCGCCGCCAGAGGGCTCCGTGCTTGACGCGCATCAATGCGTTGTCGGCGTTGCCCCGCTGTGCTTTCACACTCGCGAAGAAGCCGGCGGTCCGCGCGGGGTGCGTCGTGATCCGCTCGCCGCGCACGATCCGGTGGCCCTGGGCCGCCACTCGCAGAGCGAGGTCCGAGTCCTCCCGGAACGCTCGCGGGAAGCGCTCGTCGAACCCGCCCACTTCGGAGAGCGTGCCGCGGCGGTAGGCCATGTCAGCCGTGATCCACTGGGCGTGCTCGAGCCCGGCCGTGCCGCGCTCGTCGTCGGTCGGGCGGCGGTCCGCCGGCAGCGGCACGGTGATGCGCGCCTGCGACGCGACGACATCCGGCGGCAGCTTCAGCAGGTCCTTCGCGAGCTGCCGCGGCCAGTCGGCGGCGAGCACGACGTCGTCGTCGACGAAGGCGATCCATTCGCTGTTCGCGCTCCGCCAGCCGAGGTTGCGCGCGGCGGCAGGGCCGCGCGCACCCGAGCGCCGCACCCGGACACCGGCCGGCACGTCCAGTTCAGCGCCACCGGGACGGTCGTCCACCACGACCACCTCGGCCGGCCGCGGCCCGTGCCCGCCGAGCACGGTTTCGAGCAGCGGCCGGAGGGTGCCGCGCCCCGTCGTCGGAACGACCACGCTGTAGTCGAGCACCCGGTAGTCGAGCACCGTTTCGTCGAGCACCGTTTCGTCGCGCGCCGGGTCGCCGAGTACTGGGTCGCCGAGTACTGGGTCGCCGAGTACTGGATCGTCGCGCGCCGGGTCGTCGAGCGCGGTGTGATCAGGCACGGGACGGTCGAGGCCCGGGTCGTCGATCGAGGGAGTCACGATGCCCGGCTACCCCGTGCGCGCTGAGGAAAACGGAACCCTCGGCCCTGACCCCGAAGCGGTGGCTGGCGGACTCGTGAGTGGCGGCGCCGGTGCTGACGCAAGTTCGGCGCAGGTTGCCGGCCTGCGGAGTGGCGTGGGCTAGCGGCGGTGCGCTGCGACCTGTGACGTGTATGGCTCGGTGGTCAGGTCGTCGGTGGTGACGCCGAGACCTGCGAGGACGTTGCGGACGTGGTCGAGTGCGGCGGGCACGTCGTCGGGGTCGGCCATGGTTTCCAGCTCCAGGAAGGTGCGGCCGTCGAGTTCGGGGATCTGGACCACGGTGGCGAGCAGGTCTCGCCCCTGGTCGGTGAATCGGTAGTTCGTGCACCGTTTCTCGAACGCGATGAGGACGACCAGACCGAGCCCGGCGAATACACTGGCCATGACGTCCGGGTCGCCGATCGTGGTTTCGTGTTCGGGTTTCGAGCGGGTGCCGGGTACCGGGGGTTCCTTGTAGGTGAGCAGCACGCGCCGGGTGTCGCCGGTGGTGATGACTCGGACGCGGAGTTCGTAGTCGTCGGCGTCCATGCGGTGGTCTGGTCGGTCGTAGTAGGTGTCGGCGTAGACGCTGTGTTCGGGGGTCGGTCGTGCGGCCAGCGCGGCGTGCACGGCGTCGGGGTCACGCAAGAGCGCGGTCAGCTCTGCTTCAACGGTCACAGGGTGGTCCCTTCCCCGGTTCAGATGATCTGTCGCGCGGTGCGGCGTAGCTCCCCGATGAACCTATGGAATCCCCGGTTCAACGCGCCATGCGGCGAACCGGCGAGCTTGTACATGGGGGAGGTGTGGCCCTCGTGGGTTTCGCCGCCGCCTCGGCCACCGCGGCGCCCAGGGCGTTCGGGTGGTGGTGCGGGGCGGTGCTGCGGCGGGTGAACCCGTCGGTGCCCTCGGTGCGGAAGCGGGTCACGTATCTGTAGAAGGTGTCTCGGGACAGGCCGTGCTCGCGGCAGAACCGCGCCACGTTGATCTTCTCGCCGTGAGCGACCCGGGCGACCGCGGCGACGAACTCAGGATCCATCGAAAACCCCGCTCTGCCCATCGACGCATGATCGCCACTACAGCTCTGGCCACCACGTCGACAGGCCGGTCAGTGTCCGAGAGGTCCTGAGACATCAACTGTCCGACAAGTCCTGAGACTCAATAGCCGGTTCTAACCGGCGCCGCCACTCACGAGTCATGGAGCCAGGCCACGGTCTGCCCGAGCGCGTGGCCGTCGCCAGTGACCCCGGACGGCGGGGTGCGGCCGCCCGAGGGCGAGGTGCGTGAAGCCCGCTTCGGCCAGCCGTCGGGAGTCCAGCAGGTTGCGGGTGTCGACGACCACCGGCCTGGCGCTCGCGGCGGCCAGGCGGGTCCAGTCCAGGGCACGGAACTCCGGCCATTCGGTGAGCACGATCAGCGCGGCCGCGTCTTTGGCGACCAGATAAGGGTCGTCGACGACCTGCAGCGCGTCGAGCCCCGGCCCGGGCCGCACCGCCGGATCGTGCGCGGTCACTTCGGCTCCCTGGCGGACCAGCTCGGTGGCGATCGCGAGCGCGGGTGAATCGCGCAGGTCGCCGCTGCCCGCCTTGAACGCCAAACCCAGCAGCCCGATCCGCACGCCGGTCAGCGCGCCCGCCGGGGAACCGGTGACGACCTCGCGGACCGTCCGCACCACGCGGGCCCGTTGGCGGGCGTTGATCCGGACGGCGTCGCGCAGCAGACCGAAGTCGACCCCCGCCGAACCGGCCGCGTGGAGCAACGCCGTCGTGTCCTTCGGGAGGCAGGAGCCGCCCCAGCCGGGCCCGGGCGAGAGGAACTCGGGGCCGATCCGGTGGTCGAGGCCGATCGTCCGCACGACGTCGCCGATTTCCGCGCCGACCTGTTCGCAGAGCTCCGCCAGCACGTTGACGTACGAGAGCTTCACCGCGAGAAACGCGTTGCCGGCGTACTTCGCGAGCTCGGCACTCGCGGACCCGGTGCGCACCACGGGCGCGCCGGTCGGCTCGTACAGCCGCTCGACGCGTCGCGCGGCCGCTGACCCCGGCGGGTCGGTGCCGATCACGACCCGGTCGGGCCGCAGGAAGTCCTCAGCTGAATGGCCTTCGCGCAGGAACTCCGGGTTGCTCACCACGGGTAGGTCGTCCCGGCCCAGCAGCCCCGGCAGCCGTGCCGCGGTGCCCACGGGCACCGTCGACTTGGTGACCACGATCGTGCCCGGCGCGAGCAGCCGGCCCAGCCGCGCCACGACGTCCTCGAAGATGCCGAGATCGGGCTCCCCGTCACGGCCGGGTGGGGTGGGGACGCACAGCAGGACGATCCCGGCTCCGGACAGAGCCTCCGGTGTGGTCGTGAAGGAGAGTGTGCCGTCGGCGAGCCCCGCGGCGACGAGCTCGGGCAGGCCAGGTTCCGTGATCCCGATCGTGCCGCGGTTCAACTGCTCCACTTTGGACTCGTCGACGTCCACACAGGTCACGCGATGGCCGAGGTGGGCGAAGCACGCCGCGCTGGTGAGCCCGACGTACCCGGCGCCCACAACACCGATGTGCTCAGCCATGGGCCACCTGCGCCGCCAGCGCCGTTCGTGCCGCATCGAGCACGCGGTCCTCGCCGAGGAGCAACAGGCCGCCGTCGGGGCAGTCGCCGTGCGGGTCGCCGATGTCGCCGGCCCACAGCACCCGATGCTGCCGGGCTTCGGGCGGTGGGCCCCAAAACCGCGGGGGAGTGGGGCCGAACAGGAGGACCGACGGGGTCGCGAACGCGGTGGCGAGGTGCCCGATGCCGGTGTCGCCGCAAAGCACCAGCGCCGCACCGGCGACGAGCGAGGCCAGCTCGGCGAGCCCCGCCCGCCCGGCGAGCACCGCGTCATCCGGCAGGCCCGCCCGCTCGGCGATGCCGCGGGCCAGGTCGTGTTCCCCGGTGCTGCCGGTGAGCACGACCCGGTGCCCGTCCCTGGCCAGTTCCCGCGCCACATAAGCGAATCGCTCCGGCGGCCAGCGCCGGGACGGGTAGGCCGCGCCCGGGTGCACGACGACCGCT
The DNA here is from genome assembly GCA_035551175.1 of Amycolatopsis sp. Lineage (GTDB taxonomy): Bacteria > Actinomycetota > Actinomycetes > Mycobacteriales > Pseudonocardiaceae > Amycolatopsis. Next base: position 36,280 of record DASZNR010000043.1, read on the forward strand.
CCGGGAGCGACACTCGGGCCGGGTGGTGCCGGCAGTCGCAGGGCCGAGCGGTCACAGTGCAGGTGGGCGTGTTCGACGAGGCGGCACCAGCGGTCGACCTCGTGGATGTCGGCGCGCCAGTCGAGCCCGGGAACGTCGGGCAGGTCCGGGTGGCGGTGGGTCAGCAACGTGCCCGGCTCGGTGGCGAGCAGATCACGAATGCTTTCCGGGCCGCGGCCGTGCAGGTTCACCGCGAGCTTCGGCGGCGGGCCGGGCCAGGTGAGCTCACCGAGACCGACGGTCGGCAGGAGTTCGTCGACGGCGTCGACGAGCTCCGCGAGGTCCTTGAGCTCGCGCGGTGCGGCGAGGACCAGCCGTTCGTCCGGGTGCGCCTCGTGCAGGGCGCGCAGCGCGGGCACCGCGGTCAGCAGATCGCCGATGCCGAGCGCCCGGAGTACGAGAACCGCGGCACTCACGGCCACGACCCCTCTTCCGAAGCGCACACCACCAGCTCGCGCACTTCGGAGCCGGGCGGTTGCCGCAAGGCGAAAACGACCGTGCTCGCGGTGTGTTCGGGTTCGTTGAGCTTCGCGTCGGGTGGCGGCTTGTACTGGTCGGTGCGGTTGTCGAAGAAGGGCGTCCACATGCCGCCGGGGATGAGCAGCGTGACCCCGACGCGACCGGCCAGCTCCGCGGCGAGCGCGCGGGTGAATCCCACAACGCCGAACTTCGACGCGCAATAGGCGGTGGCGTCACTCACGGCTTTGATCCCCAAGGTGGACGAGCAGGTGACGATCGTGCCGTGTGAGCGTTCGAGGTAGGGCAGCGCGGCGCGCACCACGGCGGCCGTGCCCAGCAGGTTCACTTTGACGACGCGTTCCCAGTCGTCTGTGTCCACTTCGGACAGTTGGCCGCACGAATCGATACCGGCGGCGGTGAAGACGCCGTCGAGCCCGCCCGCCCGCCCGGCGAGGTCGCGCACGGCGCGTTCGGTCGCGGCGGTGTCGGCCAGGTCGGCTTCGGCGTACTCGGCCGGGTCGGCCGGGCGGACCCGGTCGAGCACGTAGGGGGTGCCGCCCGCCTTGCGCACGGCGTCGACGGTGGCCGCGCCGAGGCCGGAGGCACCACCGGTGATCAGGACGTTGCCGAGGGGTCGCATCTGTCTCCTTCGGTCGGGTTTCTCTGGCAGATCAGGAACCGGCCGCCGCGGCGACCAGTAGCGAGGTCGAGTAGCCGGGCACGGCCGGCACGAGCACGACTTCACCGCCGTGGCGTTCGACCACCGAGCGTTCGAGTAGGTCCGTGTTCGCGTAATCGCCGCCCTTGACCCACACGTGGGGACGCAGCCGTTCCAGCACCGCTTCCGGGGACGGTTCGCCGAAGACCACGACTGCGTCGACGAAGGACAGCGCACTCAGCACGCGGGCGCGATCGCGGTCCCGCACCAGCGGGCGGCCCGGCCCCTTCAGCCCGCGAACGGAGGCGTCGGAGTTGAGACAGACGACGAGGGCGTCACCCAGGGCGCGGGCCTGGCGCAGCAGGCTGACGTGCCCGGGGTGCAGCAGGTCGAAGCAGCCGCCGGTGGCGACGAGCCGCCCGCCGCCGGCGTGGAGGCGGTCCGCGAGTGCGAACGCGTCGGAAACGGGCTGGGGGTCCGGGACCGGTCCGTCGTCGACGGACAGGCGGGTCGCTCCGCCGTCGGCCACGAACCGAGCCGCCGCCTCGACCGCGGTGGCGACGGCCTCGGTGGTGTCGGCGCCGGACAGCAGGGCCGCGGTGGCCGCGGCGGCGAAGCGGTCGCCCGCTCCGCACGTGTCGGGTGCGCCGTGCCCGGGCGTTCGCGCGGAGGCGGGGACCGGCGCGGCCGTGGTGCCCAGCTCATCGGCGAGCACGGCGCCCCGCGCCCCGGTCGTGACCGCGATCGCCTGCGCGCGCCACTGCCGGCGAAGCGCCACGGCCAGTTCGGAAGGCTCCTCGTGGCCCGGCACGACCGCGCGCGCCTCCGCGACATTCGGGCTCACCAGCCGCACTCCGGGAACGGGCGCGGGGCCGCGCGGGTGTGGATCCCACACCACCGGTATCCGCCCGGCGAGGTCCCCCAGCAGCCGGCGAACGTGTGGGTTGCGCGCCAGGCCGCGTCCGTAGTCCGCGACGAGCACCGCGCCGGCCCCGGCGAGGACGTGCCGGACGTGGTCGGGAAGGGGGCCCGTGGTGGCGGTGCCGTCACCGGAATCCAGGCGCAGCAACGACTGCCCACGGGCGCGGACGCGCGTCTTGCACACCGTCGACCCACGAAGCGGTAACCGCAGCACGGTGACGTCCGGCTCCAGCAGCCCGGTCAGCGCGCGCCCGCCGTCGTCGTCACCGAGTGGGGCGACGAGCACGACGTCGGTCGCCGAGCGCGCGGCGAGCAGGGCGGCGAGGCCCGCGCCGCCGGGCCGGCGCCGGCGTGCCGTCAGGTCGACGACGGGCACCGGCGCTTCAGGGCACAGCCGGTCGGCAGTGCCTTCGGCGTCGACGTCCAGCAGCGCGTCGCCGAGCACGACCAGCGGCTTCACGCGGGCACTCCGAGCGCGTCGTCGAGCGCGGCGCACAACGCGTGCACCAGTGCGAGGTGCAGCTCTTGCACGGTGGCCACCGAAGGGGCTTCGACCGTGATCGCGTCGTCGCACAACGCGGCGAGCGGGTTGGGTGCGGGGCCGGTCAGCGCCCAGGTGGTGACGCCCAGCTCCGCTGCGGCCTTCGCCGCTGCCACGACGTTCTGGCTGCTGCCGCTCGTGGACAGGCACACCAGTACGTCGCCGGGCCGGCCATGGGCCCGGACCTGCCGGGCGAACACTTCGTGCTGGCCGTAGTCGTTGCCGATCGCAGTGAACGCCGAAGTGTCCGCGTGCAGCGAAATCGCCGAAAGTGGGCGCCGCTCCGCGCGGAAACGGCCCACGAGCTCACCCGTCAGGTGCTGCGCTTCCGCGGCGCTACCTCCGTTGCCACAGGCGAGCAGTCGCCCGTCGCGGCCGAAGACCTCCGCGAGCTGACGGCCCCACCGGGCGATCGTCGGGGCGGATACGCTGGTCCGAAGGGCGGCTTCCCGCAGCGCGGCGAGATGGTCGTCCATCACGGCACCTCCTTCTCCACGGGCGCCGCGGCGCCGCTCGGTCCGGGGCGCCGGAGCACGAACGGCCCCAGCGCGAGCAGGTCGATCGGCGCGGAGCCGAAGCATTCGAGCGCGTCGCGCGGCGAGTCCACCATCGGACGGCCCGCCGTGTTCAGGCTGGTGTTGATCACGACGGGCAGGCCGGTCCGGCGTTCGAACTCGGCCAGCATCCGTGTCAGTACGGGGTTTTCGCGGTCGTCGACGGTCTGCACACGGGCGGTGCCGTCGACGTGCGTGACGGCCGGGATGCGCTCACGCCAGTCGGGTGCGACGTCGTGCACGAAGAGCATGTACGGGCTCGGCAACGGGCCACGGCCGAAGATTTCCGCCGCGCGTGAGGCCCGCACCATCGGAGCCACGGGGCGGAATTGCTCACGTCCCTTGACGTCGTTGAGACGTTCGAGGTTGGCGGCACGGCCGGGGTGCGCCAGCAGCGAGCGGTGGCCAAGCGCCCGTGGCCCGAACTCCGAACGGCCCTGGAACCACGCGACGACCTGGTCGTCGGCCAACGCCGCGGCGACGGTCCCCGCGAGGTCGGTGGGGCGTTCGTAGGGAAGTTTCGCCCGGCGGAGCACGGCCTCCAGCTCGTCGTCCGGCCAGCCCCGCCCCAGGCCCGCGTCGCCCATCGGCGCGCCGAACTCGCCGGCCTCGGCGGCCAGCTGCAGGGCCGCGCCGAGTGCCGTGCCCGCGTCGCCGGCGGCCGGCTGCACCCAGATCTGCCCGAATGGGCCGTCGGCGTGCAGGCGGGTGTTGGCGACGCAATTGAGCGCGATCCCGCCGGCCAGCGCGAGATCGTGCTGGCCCGTGACCTCGTGCAGCCAGTGCACGAGGTCCAGTAGTACTTCCTCGAGCGCTACCTGAACGCTTGCGGCGAGGTCGGCGTGCCGGCGGGTGAGCCGTTCCCCTTTTCCGCGCCTCGGTGCGAAGTCGGCGAGGTTGACCCCCGCCGCGTGGAAGCCGCCGTCGCCGGTGGCGTGAACTTTCTCCCGCAGCGCGCCGAGAAATTCAGGGGTGCCGTAGGAGGCGAGTGCCATCACCTTGTACTCGTCGCTGGAGCGGACGAACCCGAGATGTTCGGTGAGGTCTTCGTACAGCAGGCCGAGGGAGTGCGGCAGCCGTTGTGCGGCCAGCTCCTTGAACCGGCCCTCGCGATACTCGCCGGCCAGCGCCGACGTGCTTTCGCCCCGGCCGTCGGCGACCAGCACCGCGCAATCGCCGAACGGCGCGGCGAGCGCGGCCGACGCGGCGTGCGCGAGGTGGTGACGCACGAACCGCACCTTCGCCGGATCCAGCCCGGGCAGCGCGGCCGCGAGGAACTTCGGGGCGCGTTCGGCGAACTCCGTGCGTAGCTGCTCACCGCTGGGATCGTGGCCGGGCAGTCCGGGCTCGACGAGAGCCGGGTCGTAGGCATATCCGATGGCGTCGAGGTCTCGGGGAGCAAGTCCCCCTTGTTCGAGGCACCACGCCGCGGCCTGCGCGGGCTGCTCCCACGCGGAGAACGGCACAGCCTGTTTGCCGTGCTTTCGACGGCTGAAGCGTTCCTCCTCCGCGGCGGCGACGATCTCGCCGTCCACGATCAGTGCGGCGGCCGGGTCATGGAAAACGGCGTTGATTCCGAGGATGCGCATCGACCTGCCTCTGGCGTCGCGGTGCGGCCCGGTCGGCCGCGGTCCTCAACAGCGCTACCCGGCGGAGTCGGCGATAAACAGTTGATGTCCGAAAGCCCTGGACGTCGCTACTCACCGCAGCGACGTCCGGCGGAACCAGGCCGCGGTACGCCGCAGGCCGTCGCCGGAGTCGATCTTCGGTTCCCACCCCAGTGCCTCGCGGGCGAGTGTGATGTCGGGACACCGCCGCCGCGGGTCGTCCACGACCGCGTCGATGCTCTCGATCGGTGAAGCGGAACCGCAGATCGTCCTCACGCGCTCCGCGATCTGCCGGACGGTCAGCTCTTCGGGGTTGCCGAGATTGACGGGCCCCGGATGGTCCGAGCGGGCGAGTGCGAGCAGCCCGCGCACGGTGTCCTCGACGTAGCAGATCGACCGGGTCTGCTCGCCGCTGCCGGTGAGGGTCAGTGGCTCACCGGCGAGCGCCTGGGTGAAAAACGCCGGGATCATGCGCCCGTCGCCGGCACGCATACCGGGACCGTAGGTGTTGAAGATCCGCGCGATCGCCGTGTCCGTGCCGAATTCGCGGCGATACGCGGACGTGATCGCCTCGGCGTAGCGCTTGGCCTCGTCGTAGACACTGCGCGGTCCGATCGGATTGACGTTGCCCCAGTACTGCTCTCGCTGCGGATGTTCCAGTGGGTCGCCGTAGACCTCGCTGGTGGAGGCGAGCACGAACCGCGCACCGTGGCCGCGCGCCCACTCCAGAGCGTGCTCCGTGCCGCGGCTGCCGGCGCGCAACGTTTCGAGCGGGCGGGCGAGATAGTCGCGCGGGGAAGCGGCCGAAGCGAGGTGGAACACCATGTCCACCGGCCCGTCGAGTGCCATCGGTTCGGTGACGTCGTGGCGTACGAAGCGGAAGCGGTCGTGCCCGCGCACCTGTGCGAGAGCCACTTCCGATCCGGTCGAGAGATCGTCCACGGCGGTCACGGCGAACCCTTCGGACAGTAGCTGCTCGCACAGGTGCGCACCGACGAACCCGGCGCCCCCGGTCACCACCGCGTGCTCGAACCGCCTGAATGCCATGGCCGGGCGGCTACCCGGCGCCGACGGCCGCGAAACCGTGTGACCGGGTCGGGCCCCGGGTACCCGAAGACACATGCGAGTTCTCCTCACGGGCTGGGCCAGTTTCCTGCACGGCGAGGCGACGGCCGGAGACGTCCTCAGCCTGCGCGCGGCCGCCGCGGCGCTCCTGGCCGCGGGAATCGAGCACGACGTGGCGTGGAGCCCGGTATTCCGCCCGGGCGGGTTCCACCTGGGCGACGCTCCGCCCGAGGATTACACGCACGTGGTCTTCACCTGCGGTCCGCTGCACGGGACCCAGGTGCGCGAACTACACGAGCGCTACGCCGGATGCCGTCGGCTTGCGGTCGGCGTGTCCGTGCCGGATCCCGCGGATGCGGCGGTGACGGGATTCCACCGCATTCTGCCGCGAGACGGCACCGGGACCGCGCGGCCGGATCTGTCCTTGGCTGCGGCGACGTCGCCGAAACCGGTGGCCGGGATAGCGCTCGCCCCGCGGCAACCGGAGTACGGCGCGGACGGCCGGCACGACGTGGTGCACGACGCACTGACCCGGTGGCTGGCCGGGCTCGACTGCGCCCGCGTCCCGCTGGACACTCGGCTGGCCACCAACGACTGGACGCACTGCGCCACCCCGGATCAGTTCGTCTCCGCCCTGTCGAGAATGGACGTGGTGGTCACGACCCGCCTCCACGGTCTGGTTCTCGGAGTGAAAGCCGGAGTGCCAGTACTTGCCGTCGATCCCGTCGCGAGCGGTGGGAAAGTCACGGCGCAGGGCCGGGCGCTCGGCTGGCCGGTGCTCACCGCCGACGACGTGGCAGAGGCCGCACTGGATGACCGCCTGGCGTGGTGCCTGCACCGCCGCGGCGACGGGCCGCTGGTGCCGGCCGCAGAGCCGTCGCTGAGCTGGCTGGTCGACGAGCTGGTGGCGAGCCGGTGAGCGCGCCCACGACGGTCGTCATCGCCACCCGCGACCGGGCCCGGGAACTGGACAGGACGTTGACGGAACTGTCCGCTGTGGACCCACGGCCGCCGGTTGTGGTGGTGGACAACGCGTCACGCGACAACACCGCCGCCGTGGCTGCCCGGCACGACCACGTCCGCTTGATCCGGCTGACCCGCAATCTCGGCGCCGCCGCACGAAACGTCGGCGTCGCGGCCGCCGGCACCCCGTATGTGGCGTTCAGCGATGACGACTCGTGGTGGGAGCCCGACGCATTGCGCGAAGCCGAGCGGATCTTCGACGCCCACCCGCGCGTCGGGCTCCTCGCCGCGCGCACCCTCGTCGGCCCGGAGTGCCGCGAGGACCCCATCACGCCCGCGCTGGCCGATAGCCCACTCGGAACACCCGACGGCGCGCCCGGCCCGCTCGTGCTGGGGTTCCTGGCGTGCTCGGCGCTCGTGCGCCGCAGCGCCTTTCTGGAAGCCGGCGGGTTCAGTCCTCTGTTGCACTTCGGCGCGGAGGAGCAGCTGCTCGCGTATGACCTCGCCGCGCGTGGCTGGTACCTCTGCTACGTCGGGCACCTCACGGCTCACCACCACCCGTCCCGCTCACGCCCGCCGTCGTCGTGGCGGCGCCGGGCCGAACGGCGCAACCGGCTGCTCATCGCCGTGCTACGGCGGCCGTGGCGCGAAGTCGCGCGCACCGCACTGGAAGCGCGGACCGCCCTGCCGACGGCGGTGCCAAGGCTGCCGCGCGCGTGGCGCGACCGCCACCTCCTGCCCGACCGGGTCGAACGTCAGGCCCGCACCCTGGAAGGAACCGCCTAGTGCCAAGGATTTCGGTCGTGCTCATCACCCGCGATCGCCGCGAGCAGCTGCGCCGGACACTGGCGCACATGACGTCGCTGCCCGACGCCGCGCCGATCATCGTCGCGGACAACGCGTCCACGGACGGATCCGCGGACCTGGTCGCGCGCGAGTTCCCCGGCGTCCGCCTGCTGCGGCAACAGGAGAACCTCGGCGCGGTGGCCCGCAACGTCGCGGTGGCCACGGTGACCACGCCCTACGTCGCGTTCTGCGACGACGACACTTGCTGGCAACCCGGCGCCCTCACCCGCGCGGCCGACCTGCTCGACACCTACCCGGGCCTGGCGTCGGTGACCGGCCGCTGCCTGGTCGAGCCGAGTCTTCGGGAAGACCCGATCACACCGGAAATGCGTGACTCGCCGGTCCCCGGCCCGGACTGGCTTCCCGGTCCCGCGCTGCTCGGCATCATGGCCGGGCTCACCGCCGTTCGCGTCGACGCGTTCCGTGCGGTCGGCGGATTCTCGCCCCGCATGTGGCTCGGCGGGGAGGAGGAGCTGTTCGCACTCGACCTGGCCACACGCGGCTGGTGGATGTGCTGGGCCGAGGACGTGGTGATCCACCACGCGCCTTCGGTGCTGCGGGATCCGCGCCGGCGCCGCCGCCTCGGCATCCGCAACACGCTGTGGACGTTGCTGTTGCGCCGCCCGTGGCCCGCAGTGATTCGCCGGACCGCCGACGTTCTGCGTTCGGCGCCGTTCGACGGCGCGACACTCGCCGCGCTGGCCGAGGTCGTGCGGGGCCTGCCCTGGGTGCTCGGGCAGCGACAGGTCGTGCCGCCGAGGATCGAGGAAGCGCTGCGAATGCTGGAACGTGCCCAGCGAAATTCGCCGGCCCGCCGGTATGTGGGCTGACCGGCACGAACCGGCGCGCTCAGCGCGCTTGCGCGGCTTCTTCCTTCGCGATGGCCGCCGGTACGATCTTCCCGTACGCCCGCACGGTGTCGGCGGCCACGCGTCCCCACGAATAGCGCACGCGGACCCGGTCCAGCCCCGCGGCGCCATACGCTTGGCACAACGCCTCGTTGTCGAGAAGCTCGCGCAAACGGGCGGCGAGTTCGGCCGGGCGCCGGGGGTGTACGAGCACTCCCGTGATGCCGTCGACAACCGTGTCGACCAGCCCGCCGACCGCGGCCGCCACCACCGGCACTCCGCAGGCCATGGCTTCGAGCGGCACGATGCCGAACGGCTCGTACCACGGTGTGCACACCACGGCGTCGGCCGAGCGCAGCAGTTTCGGCATGTCCGGGCGCGACACCTGGCCCTCCCACCGCACCCGGTCGGAGACGCCGAGCCGGTCAGCCAGCTCGCGCAGACGACGGGCCTCGGGATCGGACTTCAGCTTGCCCTTCTCGGGCCCACCGGCGATCACCAGCTCCGTGTCGCGCAACTGCGCGAGCGCGGTGATCACCGTGTCGAAACCCTTGCGCGGCACCAGCCGGCCGACGGTGACGAGCCGGTTGGCCCGACGGCGCTTCGCGACGCTGCCGTGCGAAGTGAAGCGCTCGAGGTCCACCCCGCACGGCACGACGGAGATGCGCGAGCGCGACACCCCCATCCGGGAAAGTTCGAACATCTCGTCGGGGCACGTGGCGATCACGCGGTCGGCGCGCCTGCCGATCAAACGCTCGAGGCGGATCCGGTCGGCGGGGCTGGTGTCCAGATCGCCCTGGTGACGCTTCTTGACGGCACCGAGCGCGTGAAAAGTTTGCGCGACCGGGATACCGGTGGCGTTCGCGGCCAGTGCGGTCGCGACACCGGACATCCAGAAGTGCGCGTGGGCGACGTCGGGCTGCTCGTCCGCCCACCGGTCGCGCAGAAAACTCCCGAACGCGCCCATGTGCGGCAGCAGCCGGTCTTTCGGAAGCTTTTTCGCCGGACCGGCCGGCACGTGCACCACGCGGTATCCGGGCGGCGCCACCAGCTCTTCGTCCTGGCTCGGGGACTCGCGGCGGGTGTAGACCGTCACGTCGTGGCCCATCCGGACCAGCGCGGCCGACAACTCCGCGACGTGGACGTTCTGTCCTCCGGCGTCTTCGTCGCCCAGGGCCGCCAGCGGGTTGGCGTGTTCGGACACCATCGCGATCTTCATCGGTGAAGTGCTCCCTTCGAGGTCAGCGGACGGCTTCGGTGAGGAGGTGGTCCCATGCGGTGAGGAAGGCGTCGAGGCCGAAGTGTTTGAGCGCGTACGCCCGGGCGTTCTGGCCGGCGAGCGCGGCGAAATCAGGTTCGTGCAGCAGCTCCCGGAACCCGTCGACGAGCTCGGAGACGTTCGTGGACAGCACACCGGCCTCGGGTGGCACGGCCGTGATCGCTTCGGTGGCGGCGAACGCGACGACGGGCATCCCGAGATGCATCGCCTCGAGCAGAGACAGGCCGAGCGACGTCCAGCGGGCCGTGTGCAGGAACACGCGACGGCGCGCGATCTCGTCGTGCAGCGCGGGAGCCGCCACATCGCCGCGCCCGGTGAGGTGCCCGCCGAGGGGTTCGGTGCCGAGCCCGAAGACGTCGACGGGCGCCACGTCGCCGAGGGTTTCGAGCAGGTCCGCGCCGGTCACCCGGCGCCGGCGCATTGGCTCGTTGATCATCGAGACGCCCCTGGCGAGTTCACCCGTGTAGCGGGCGCCCGGATCGGGGATGCCGTGAGGGACGACCGTGACCGGTGCGCGGCCGCAATCCCACATGGCTTCGTTGAAGTGCGTCACGTGGACGACCGGGATGTCCGACCGCCCGGCCAGCGGATGTTCACTCGACGCCGCGTAGGGCCGCGGCGCGTTGTGCTCGACGTAGATGGCGGGCACGCCCAGCCGCCCGGCCACTTCGAGCTCCTCGGGCCGTTGCAGCAGGACGACGTCGGGCTCGGCCTCGGCCAGCCGGTCCAGTGGCACCTCCGACGCCGAGGGCCAGTCCCGCCCGGCGAGCCCGAGACCCCATGGCGCCTTCGCGGGAGAAACGGGTAAGAGATAGTAATGGCGACCGCGCACGAAGGCGTCGGTCCACGAGCCGTGTACGTGCCAGAGCAGCACGCGCAGACGCCGGGCAGGGGGTGCGGTCATGGTCCTTTCATATCCCGCGAACCGGACGTTAAACGTGATGCTCGGTGGGGTTGACGGCTCTCGGGTGGTGTTTTCCGTCAATCCCCGGCCCAGATGTTGTGAGAACCACCGGGATGGCTGTGCCGGGCGCGGCCTTCGTCACGTTAACGTGATGCTCGGCGATTTTTTGGCTCTCGGATGGTGTTTTCCGTCAATCCCCGGCCCGGAAGTTCTCAGAGCCACCGGGATGGCTGTGCCGGGCGCGGCCTTCGTCGTCCTCGAGCGGCGGGTCGTGGTGCGGGCGGCGTCGCGGTCTCGCGGCGTCGGGCTGATTGCCGCTCGAGTCTTCGGTGCCTGCCCGGTGGTGTGGCTTTTTTGCCGCCGTGTGGTTCGGGTTGTCGTGGCCTGGGTGGTCGTCCGGGGTGGTCTCTCGCATCAGTCGTCGCCGGGCCACTCGCCACTCGCCTTCTCGTAGCCGACCGCGCCGCCCCGCTCCGCGGCGGCCTTCACCGCACCGAAGATCGCACCCTGCACCGCCGCGGCGATGAGTATTTCCCGCCACGAGCGATGCCGATCGGTGGCGTTCGGCGCATCGTCCTCGCCGGTGATTTTCTGCCAAACGAGCTTGAACACCCAGCCGGCGACGAGCCCGCCGAGTGCGCCGACGCCGATGTTCAGCGGTTTGTAGATCACTTTCATCATGGGGCGCGGGTACCCGCGCATCCTCGCGGTCGAACCTCGGCGTTCTCGCGCCGGCTCCGGGAGGCGGTGGAGCGTGCCCGCCGACGACAAACGTCACGAGGTGGGCCGGGGTGAGCCCGGGCGCGAGCCCCGATCGCCGTCGGTGGGCTTCTCGCCGCCCGCGGGTTCCGGAAAGACCGCAGTCAGCTGCGGCGCTCCAACAGTTGCCCCGTCGCGTTTTTGAGCACCGTCCGCGCCGCTCCAGCCGTGCGCGCGCTGCGCTGGCACATACCGAGAGCTGATGATTCGGTGCGATCGGCAGCGAATCCCTACGAACTTCTGGTCCACATAGGACACACGGTATCCGGACGGAGCGATGCCAGGCTGCCTCGGCGACGTCGTGCATCCCGGACGTTTCCGTACATTTTGCCGCGGTACCGGCCTGGCGGTGACCGCGAGTTCGCGGCGTGAGGTGCGCCTGGCGACCGCCAGCAGCCCAGCACCGCCGTGGAGCCTGCGAAGACTGACCTCAGGTCGGCCGTTTGGACCGCTCTACCGTGGGTAGGTCGATGACATGCCGCGTTTCACCGGTCCTGCGTCGCTCAGGACACCGTGGGGTCACCGGGCTCGGGCCCGGGACGTACGGCACGCGGTGCCGCACGCTCCGTGACCGCGTCTTCGATTCTCGACTGCCCGAAATCGAATAGTGCCAGCGGAACACACCTTGGAGCTGCTATGCCCTTGTCGAACCGCCAGCGCCGTATGCTTGCCCAGATCGAGCGGGAGCTATCCGCTGACCCGGCGCTGACGGCGTTGAGCGAACTCTTCGTAGATTCACCCCCGCGACCTGCGGACCCTCCACTCCCTCCCGAACCCACGCCGGTGGCCGCCGCGCGGACACGACCGTCCACGTGGGTGGCCGCGGTGCTCGCCTTGCTGGGCATCGCCGGGTCGATCATCACGGGCCTGAATGGCCTCGCCACCGTCACCTCCCTCGTGGTGGTGGTGGTCCTCGGCGCGACGGCCGTCGTGCTCGCCAACATTCTCCGCTTCGAACAGGCTCAGGCGCCGCGCACACAGAACCGGTTGAGCCGGCTGTGAAACGCCGTTCCGGGCCACCTGAAAGGAACAACGACAGTGAGTCACACCACGACGAATGGCAGTCCGGAGGCGGGCGCCGCCCCGGAGCTTGCTTTCTGGCGTGAACATACGCACATCAACCTCAGCCCGGTCGCCGCGCCTTCGATTCTTGGCCTGTTCGGGTTCGCGGCGTCGACGTTCATGGTCGCCGCCAACATGGCCGGCTGGTTCGGCAACACCACGACCACTCCCATGCTGCTGGCGCCGTTCGCCTTCGCGTTCGGCGGGATTGCGCAGCTGCTGGCCGCGATGTGGTCCTACCGGGCCCGCGATCCGCTCGCGACCGCCGTCCACGGTGCGTGGGGCTCGTTCTGGATCGGCTACGGACTGCTGGAGCTGTTCGTCGGTCTCGGCGGGCTGCCCGGAGTCTCCGCCAGCCCGGTGGCGGCAACCGCGTTCGGGTTCTGGTTCATCGGACTTGCCGCGATCACCTGGACCGGTTTCTTCGGCGCGATGGCCGAAAATGCCGCAGTCGCCCTGGTCCTGCTGACCCTCGCGGCCGGCGCGACGCTACTGGCCATCGCACTGATCGGCAGCTTCGCCACGATCCAAACCATCGCGGCCTACTTCCTGCTGGTCTCGGCAGTAGTCGCGTGGTACACCGCCTCCGCCATGGTTCTGGAGGCAACGCACAAGCGCGTGATTCTTCCGGTTGGCAAGATTGGGCCGGAGCCGAACCTGCCGGGGGCGATTCCCCGGCAGCCCATCCAGTACGAGTTCGGCGACCCGGGCATCAAAGCCGGGCAGTAGCACGGGCTTGACGCCGGCCGGCCGAGCACCCGCGTGAACCGATCGACGCGGTTGCCCGACCCATCCGGCCCGTAGTGGGAATCCGGCGTCCTGCCCGGGCGCGGCACCAAGCCGCGCCCGGGCACGACGCTGGGGAAGGCGTGCCCGGATGCCGGGCGCTCAGGCGGCGCTCGGGAAGGGGAACCACAAGCCGTCGCCGACGAGCGGACAGTTCGAGAGGCGGTGACGACATGCCGGCTCGCCCGGCGAACCGTGCGAGCCTCATTCGCGGGTTGGCGGCCCTTCACTGATCACCCGCCCCGCGCCGGGTGAACGCCGGCGATCGCGTTTCTTTCTCCCGATGCCGGGTAAGCGGCGGGGGACCGGCTGCCGCGCACGGGCTCGGCTGTGCGCGTGATGCGTTCGCAGACAGGGAGGAATTCCGGTGAAGGCAGTGGTGTGGCACGGAATCGGGGACATCCGGCTCGATGAGGTGCCTGATCCGAAGATCCTCGAACCGTCGGATGCGATCGTCCGGATTACCCGTAGCGCGATCTGCGGGACCGACCTGCACCTGGTCCGCGGCACCATGCCGGGGATGGTGGAGGGCACTGTGCTCGGGCACGAAGCGGTGGGCGTGGTCGAGGAGACCGGACCAGCGGTGCGCGGGTTCGCTCCAGGGGATCGGGTGGTAATCCCGTCCACGATCGGTTGTGGCACCTGCTCGTACTGCCGGGCGGGCTACTACGCGCAGTGCGATCGGGCGAACCCGAACGGCCCGTCCGCGGGCACCTGCTTCTTCGGCGGCCCGGAAGGAACCGGACCGGTCGACGGGCTGCAGGCGGAATACGCGCGGGTGCCGTTCGCGATGACGTCGCTGGTCCGCGTGCCGGACGCCGTCACCGACGACCAGGCGATCCTCCTGTCCGACATCTTCCCCACCGCGTGGTTCGGCGCGCGGCTGGCCGAGGTGGGCCAGGGGGACAGCGTGCTCGTGCTCGGCGCAGGGGTGGTCGGGCAGTTCGCGATCGCCTCGGCGAAACGGCAGGGAGCCGGCCGGGTGTTCGTGGTCGACCGGCTCGCGTCGAGGCTGGAGAAGGCCCGCGCGCAGCAAGCCGAGCCGGTGAATTTCGACGAAGAGGACCCGGTGGCGCTCGTGCGGGAGCTGACCGGCGGGATCGGCGTGGACCGGGTGATCGACGCGGTCGGCGTCGACGCGCAGCGGGCGACGTCGGGCCCCGCGGCTGTCGAGCCCGACCGGTTCGAGTCCGAACGGGTGGCCGCGGCACCGGAGGGGGACCAGTGGGTTCCCGGTGACGCACCGAGCCAGGCCGCGCGCTGGGCGGTGGACGCGGTCGCGAAGGCAGGGACCATCGGTGTGATCGGGGTGTACCCGCCCGGATTCGACGCTTTCCCGTTCGGTGCCGCCATGAACAAGAACCTGACGCTGCACATGGGCAACTGCAACCACCGGCGCTACCTGCCGGGACTGCTGGACCTGGTCCGCACCGGCGTGGTCGACCCGCTGGAGTTCGTGACGCGGCACGAGAAGCCGTCGGCGGCGATCGACGCGTACGAGGCGTTCGACCGCCGGGAGGACGGCTGGCTCAAGACCGTGCTGGACGTCGCGTGACGAACCGGCACGGCACCGACACTGGGAGGTTGTGATGCGCGTTCTCGCGCTCGTGTGCACGTTGAAACCCTCACCGGCTCGCTCCAGCAGTGACCTGATCGCGCGGCAGCTGCTCGATCTGTTCGCCGAGCACGGCGTCACCGGCGAGCTCGTGCGCGTCGTCGATCACGACGTGCGCCCCGGCGTGGAGGCCGATCTGGGCGAAGGCGATGAATGGCCGGCAATTCGCCGGAAGGTTCTCGACGCGGACGTGCTGCTGCTCGCCACACCCACCTGGGTCGGCCACATGTCCAGTGTCGCGCAACGGGTTCTGGAACGCCTGAACGCGCAGATGTCCGAACAGGACGACGAGGGCCGGCCGAGCATGTACGGCAAGGTCGCGGTCGCCGCGGTGGTCGGCAACGAGGATGGCGCACACAAGATCGTCGCCGACCTGTTCCAGGCGCTGAACGACACCGGGTTCACCATTCCCGCCCAGGGCAGTACGTACTGGAACGGCGAAGCCATGCAGGGCGGCGACTACCAGGATCTCGACGAGACTCCGGAGGCCGTCGCCTCGACGAACGCCACGCTGGTGCGCAACGCGGTGCACCTGGCCGGGTTGCTGAGCAAGCAGTACCCGGCTGATTGACTCCGCTCGGTCAGTCGGCCCGGGTGTGTGCTCGCTCCCGGTGGGTATCCGTGCGGTGCGGAAGACGGGAGGAGGACCGCCCCGATGGACGGCGATGTCGAAACGTTCTACGAGAGTGGCTTGTGGAAGAACAAGATCGACGGCCACCAGCGGGCGTCGAACACGTTTGGAGATTACGGGCAGGCCGTGAAGACGGGCCGCCACATGGCGAAGGCTCGGCGGGTCTCGCATCGGGTCCGTGACGAGTTCGGCGTGCTCGTGAGTCACGATGATTACCGCACCAGCCGTAGGGGCGTTCGGGTTGGGCCGAAGGAGTGACATAACTGTCCACTAAGGACTGATTCTTTGCGTGGCCCCGCCGGTTCGGGCATCGGGGTGCGGGACGTTGCGAGCACTTCCCGGTCCGACTTTCGCCGGCAGGTTCCTGCGCAGCGCGGTTGCACCATGATTTTTTGGTGCTCGTTCATACTGTTTCCCGGCTCGTTCGGCGACCACTGATCGGCTGCATCGATGGTTCGGACCTGGGTCGACAAATCGGGTGACATTGCGCGTGCAGGCGACTACCATAAGTGTGGGGTGGTCGTGGCATGGTGGTCGTATCCAAAGTCGTGGTGCGCGGGCTGGGGTCGGGGCGGTCGACCGGGGACTCGAGGGCGGTCGTCGACGCGACCGTTGAAACTCTCGTGCGGTGCCTTCCGCCGGTCGAGCAGTGTCGATTGGGTGTGCTCGGGGGCACGCGGCTGCGGGAGCGTTCGGCGGTGCTACTCGAAGTCGCTCTGTGCACCGGGCGCTCGCCACGCGGCGCGGCCCGATTGATCCGGGCAGTCTACGCCGGGATCGAGTTGGCGGCTCCCGAGCTGGCGGCGCGGCTGCGGGACGGGATGAGTGCGGAGGTGCTCGACCTGGTGGGCGTCGCCCGCCGGTCTCACTGGGTTCGCGAACTGCCACTGCGAGCCAGGCCAGTGGAAAACCTTGCTCGACGTGTCTCCCCGAAGCAACCCGCGGACCGCTGAACGTGACCAGTGGTGCACCGGCGCCGTAGCCGAGTGCGCCCCGGCCCGCCGCGGAGCCTCGAGGTCAGTGTCCATGGTGGACAGTGCAGGACCAGCCCCACGGAGATGAAGGGCGGCCGCGCGGTGCCGCGATGAGAGGTGACGGGTCCGCTGGAGAAGCGGGGCCTTGGCGTCCCTTCGCGGGTATCCGGAAAGGGCCTGCCCGCTCCTCCGCCGCCGGCACGCCGAGAACTCGTGAGTGGCGATGCCGGTTCTAAGCCGGTTCTAAGCGGCACCGCCACTCACGAGTCAGTGCACTCACGAGGCAGTGACGGTACGGCGGCGCAAGACCGCGAACGCGATCAGGAACAAGCTGGCCATGACACCTTCGAAAATCAGCAGCCCGAAATCACTGAACAGCCCCACAGCGACCATCAGCGCCGCGGTCACTCCCGCGAGCAGCCTGATGACCTTCCACCGGCGCTGGCTGCGCTCCTCACCCCAGCGCAGCGACTCCGCCAGCTTCGGATCGCTGGCGATCAGCTCCGATTCGATCCCGTCGAGGGCGCCCCGCTCGCCGTCGGCCAACATGGAACCCCTCCTTCGCCCGTGCGGCTGTTCCTGACCGGGACGGGTTCCCCGTATCGTCCGCGCCAAACCTGCACCCTCCTCCGCCTCCGGACGCCGAAAACTCGTGAGTGGTAATGCCGGTTCCAAGCGGCATCGCCACTCACGAGTCAGTGACGAACGGGGAGGGGAACGAAACGGAGGCGGCGAGCGACTACAAGGCAGAGGTGAGCCATGGACAGCAGGCTGGCAGTTCGCGCGGCGCACGCGTTCGACGGTGAGCGGTTCCTGCCCGGCGGTGCGCTGGTGCTGGTCGACGACGGGAGGGTCACGGCGGTCGAACCGGGTGCGGCGGAGGTGCCGACGGGGTGGCCGCTGCTGGAGGTTCCTGGCGCGACGCTGCTGCCCGGGCTCGTCGACGCGCACGTCCACCTGTGCTGCGACAGCCGCGGCGGCGCGCTCGATCGACTGGCCGGTCACAGTGAGGCCGAGGAGGCCGACGTGATCGACATGGCGTTGCGCCGGCAGCTCGCGGCGGGCGTGACGGCGGTGCGCGATCTCGGTGACCGGCAGTTCGTGACGCTCGGCTGGCGGCAGCGCCCGGGCCTGCCGGCCGTGACGGTGTCGGGCCCGCCGATCACCGTTCCCGAAGGGCACTGCTGGAACATGGGCGGCGCGGTGCGTGGGGCCGGCCAGATCCGCGCTGCGATCGACGAACGGGACCAACGCGGCGTCGACGTCGTGAAGATCATGGCCAGCGGCGGAATCAACACCCAGGGCACCGACGTCGCCGCCTGCCAGTTCCCCGACCCGGACCTGCGGCTGCTCGTCGACCTCGCGCACGCGGCGAACCTCCCGGTCACGGTCCACGCGCACGCCTTGCCCGCTGTCGAGCAGGCGATCGCTGCCGGCGCCGACGGCATTGAGCACTGCACCTGTCTGACGGCTGAGGGGGTGCGCCTGTCACGGCCCGTGCTGGACCGGCTGGCGGCGAGCCGGGTCGTCGTGTGCCCGACCATCGGGATCACCCCCGGCAGCGTGCCCCCGGAGCGGATCCGCGAGCAGCTGCACCGGTTCGGCCTTTCCCCGGAAAGCCGCGCCCGCGACGCGGCGACCATGGCCGGCGCCGGCGTCACCCTCGTCTCCGGGGGCGACTCCGGCATCAACGAGGGAAAACCGCACGGGCTGCTGCCGTGGTCGGTGCTCGCCCTCGTGTCGGCGGGCGTCGCACTGGAGCCGGCTCTCGCGTCCGCCACGTCGATCGCGTCGGCCGCGTGCGGATTCGGCACCGCCAAGGGGCGCCTCCGCCCGGGCTCCGACGCCGACCTGCTGCTCGTCGACGGTGACCTGGCCGCCGACCCAGCGGTACTGACGCGGCCCGCCGCGGTGGTCCTGCGCGGGGTCGTCGTCGAGAGTTCCCCGAACCCGTCCTTGTCCGGGTCCACTTCGGACTGAGGGACGCGGACGGAACCTCGTCGCGGCGAATTCGACGGCCTTGTCGGCGGCCATTTCGATCTTGTTCTCGTGGTGTCCGAAGCGCGATTAATCGGCGGCGTTGACGACGTTGTCTTCGCTCGCGCCGTTTTGAGATCGTCAAATGGGATTCGGGCGCCGGTCCGCCAAATCCGGCGAAGTGTCTGGGTGCAGACTGTGCTACTGCCTGCGGGTCTGCCCGGTCGTCGTTACCCTTTCGTGTCTTCACGAAAGCCGCCCACTGTCCACTGTGATCACATGATTGGCGAAGGTGTCCCTCAGGCGGGTGGATCTGCGAGAAATTCACCAGTTCCATGAAGCTGCCGGTCAACAGGATGGATTCCTGGTGGAGGCGCAGCCGTGAGGGCGAGATGGGCGTGAAATGCGCTGGTAGGGGCTGACGTCGCGTTTGCCGTGAACTTGGCGCCGTGTTCGAATTGAAGTGTCAGCTGACGCGAAGCACAGCCCTAAGGAAGTGCAACGGTTATGCGCAGCACAATTGTCAGGATGGCGGCAGGGGTGGCGGTCGTGGCGGGTGTGGCGACCGCGTGCGGCTCGGGAGGCGGGACGAGCAGCTCCACGTCGTCCGGTTCGAACTCCAGCGCGGCCGCGACGTCTTCTGGCGCGCCGGGCCAAGCAGCGGACGCGACTCAGCAGGTGGCCGCGTCGATCCAGGAGGCGCAGAAGAACGGGCCGATCACGTTCGAGCCGGAGAAGGCCGACTTGTCCGCGCAGGCGAATCAGACGCTCGGCCAGATCGCCAAAGCGTTGCAGGGCAACACCGTGAAGATCACCGTCGCCACACATGCGGGTTACCCCGACGCGGACCAGGCCAAGACGCTGTCGCAGAAGCGCGCCGACGCGATCACGACCGCGCTCGAAGGAAACGGCGTGACGAAGGACCGGGTCATCCAGGACGCGACCGGCAAAGAAAAGGCACAGGGGGCTGAGGCGCTGAACGTGCAGATCACCGTCGCGCAGTGACCTTGGTCAGCAGTGTCGGCCGGTGGCCTTCTGCTGCGGCGAAAGCCGTCGGGGCGGGCCGGGTCCACTACCTGGTCGGGCCGAGCGGGTACCCCAACTTCGGCGACGAACTGATCGCCGCGACGTGGCTGCGGTACCTGGCCCGCACCGAGCCCGAAGCCGAGGTCTGGCTCGACACCCATTCGCCCGGGCCCGCGCAGCTCATGCTCGGCGGGCTGCATCCGCGGCTGCGGTGCACCGACACCCTCTGGCGGCTGTGTGGCGACGCACCCTCGGACGACCCGGCCGAGGTGGCGGCCTGGGTGCGGGCTGCCGTGGACGACCCCGGGCTCGCGCCACGGTGGGACGCCGGAATCGAGTTGCTCGGGCGCACCGACGTGCTGCACGTGATCGGCGGCGGCTACCTGAACGCCCTCTGGCCCCGCCACGTCGGGCTGATCGCCGGCGTCACCGCGGCCGCACGGCGGTCCGGTGCGCGCACCGCACTGACCGGTCAGGGTCTCGTGCCGTTCCCTCAGAACGCGACCGCACTTCTGCGGTCGATCGTCGACGATTTCGACGTCGTGGACGCGCGCGACGACCAGTCGGCGCAGCTGCTGAACCGGGGCACCCGCACGTGCGACGACGTCTTTCTCGACCTGCCCGCACCGGCACCGGCGACCCGCGAGTTCGTGGTCTGCCTGCAGGCCGACATCGGCGCCGCCGCACCGCCCACGCTGGCGGCGTGGCTGCTGGCCGTCCTGCGCGCGTGGCACGTCGACCCTGAGCAGGTGGCGATCGTCGAAGGCATCCCCGGGGTCGATCGGACCGTCCCCGCGCTGCTGGAACCCGAACTCGCCGGTGCCGAGTTCCACCCGTTCCGCGACGTGTGGCGCGACGGCCTGCCCGCCGCGCCGGGCCACACGTGGCTTTCCAGCCGCTACCACCTCCACCTGCTCGCGGCCGCCGCCGGCGCCACCGGCCTGGCGATCAGCGTCTCCCGCGAGTACTACACGCCCAAACACCGCGGCCTGACCGACCTCGGCTCCGGCTGGACGTTGACGGACGTCGACGACCTCGCACCACCGGTTCGCCCGGCCGGTAGCGGCTTCCCACCGGACGTCCTCCGCCGGTGCGCCGCGGCGAAGCTCTCGATCGCCGAAGCGGTCTACGGCGCCCGGCCCGCTCCCGCACGTGGGCTGACGCGTCGGTCCGGCCGGGCGAGCCGTCGTCGGAAGTAGCCCGCGGCGGTGAGCGCGCCGGCGGCTCGCTGCCATCCTGGGTCACGGTCGTTCCCTTCGTGGAGGAACGACGAGACCACTGAGCAGCCGAAGCTCCCACCGGGACACCGCAAAAAGCCGGTAGCGCGCAACGAAGCTCGCGAGAATCCGAGTGGACAGTGAGGTCAGTCCGAGAGCTCGGCGGGGACGGTGATGACGTCGACGAGTGCGCCGTTGCGGAGGACGGTGACTTCCGTTTGCCGCCCGATGGCCTCGGCGAAGAGGCGTCTCTGGAGGGACTGCGCGTCGCCGAGCGGCGCACCGTCGACGGCGAGGACGAGGTCACCCGGTTTCACGCCGCTGCGGTCGGCCGGGCTGCCGGTCACGACCTCGACGATGCGCAACGCGGTCCGCTGCCCGAACCGTTCGGCTTGGCTCGGGGTCAGCGGCGCGGGAGTGGTGACGAGGCCGAGGTAGGCGCGACGGACCCGGCCGTCGTGCATGAGGGCGTGAATGATGCGGTGGGTGGTGGCGTTGACCGGCACGGCCAGGCCGAGCCCGAACCCGGCGACGGCCGTGCTGATGCCGACGATCCGACCCTGGCTGTCGGCAAGCGCGCCGCCGGAGTTGCCGGGGTTGAGCGCGGCATCGGTCTGGATGACGTCCTCGATCAGCCGGGCGGCGTTGCGGGTGCGCGCCGGGATACTGCGGCCGAGCGCGCTGACCACTCCCGCGGTGACGGTGCCGGCCAGCCCGAGTGGATTCCCGACGGCGACGACCAGCGACCCGACGAGCAGGCTGTCGGCGTCGCCGTATTCGGGCGGCTCGGGCACGTCGCGGTCCGCGCGGACCACGGCGAGGTCGGACAGTGGATCGCGCCCCACCACGTCGAAACGCGCGAGCGTGCCATCGGCGAACTCGGCGGTGCCGTGGTCGCTGCCGGCGACCACGTGCGCGTTGGTGACCAGGTGCGACTCCCTGGTCAGCACAACGGCGGAGCCGGTGGCTTCACCGGTTCGGGCCCGGAGCGTCAACGCCGCCACCCGCGGCGTCAACCGCGCGGCGACGGAGGTGACGATCGCCGAGTAGCTGTCCAGCGGGCCGGACTCGGGGTGGACATCGCTCATGTCCCGTCAACGTGCACCACCGCGAGCCCGATTCCGAGGTTCACCCTCGGCGAACGGCGCCGCCGGGCGAGTCGTGACTGGCCTTCGATCCGCCGGTCGCGGGCCGCCTCGACCGCGATGGGCACTGGGCGCCCACCGCCGCATCGGGCCTGCCGCGCTCGGCGACGTGGCCGTGCCTCATCCCGACGTCCGGTGACCTGCGAGCGCACGGCCACACCGCGGCTTGCCGGGGAGCCCGCGGTGTGGCGGTCGCACTCAGCGGCGGGAGAGGAACGAGACGTCGGCGTTGGAGATGAGGTCCGGAGCGGTCCAGCCGTCGAGGTCGTACTCGGCCAGACACTGCTCGGCGAACCCGCGCATGTGCCCGGCCGCACCCGAGGTTTCCGCGTTCTGGAGGGCCTCGATGCGGATCTGCTCGTGGTTGCCGGCGTAGTTCAGTTCGTACAGTTCGTGCCTGCCACCGAACTCCGTGCCGATCGAGTCCCAGATGAGCTTCATCAGCTTGACCCGGTCGACGGCCTCGACGCCGTGCGAGCCGCGCACGTACTTGTCCAGGTACGGGCGCACGTCGTCGTTCTTGAAATCGGCCGCGCTGGAGGGCAGGTACACGAGCGAGGCGCCGAGATCGCGCAGGATGATCTCGCGGATTCGCTGGTAGCCGACGGTCATGAACCAGCGGTACACCATTCCGTACTCCAGGTTCGGCAGCAGCGCGCCGTTCTTCCACTCCGCGGGCCGCGCCACCTGGACGTCGGAGAGCGCCCAGAACATGTTGCGCCAGTTGATGACCTCGCCGACGCGGGTCTGCACGCCGCGGAAGTCCTTGGTGCCGGTGGTTTCGAGGCCCTTGAGCAGCAGCCCGGCGAGGAAGTCGAGTTTCACCGCGAGGCGCGTGACGCCGTGGAAGGTGAGCCGGTGCAGGAACCCCGAGTGCGGCAGGAAACCGCTGGCCGCCTCGGTGTCGCCGTAGATGAGCACGTCTTCCCACGGCACCAGCACCTTGTCGAGCACGAAGACGGTGTCGTTCTCATCGAGCCGACTCGAAAGCGGGTAATCGAACGGCGTTCCGGCGACGGCGGCCTGGTGCGCGTAGGACGGGCGGCAGATCAGCTTCATTCCCGGTGCGCCCGAACGGACCGCGCACACGAGCGCGAACTCGCGCTTCTTGATCGGCAGGCCGTAGTGCGCGATGAAGTTGTAGTTCGAAATCGCCGAACCGGTCGCGACGACCTTGGCGCCGCTGACGATGAGCCCCGCGTCGGTCTCTTCTTCGACGTGGAGGAACACGTCGGCGACATCATCGGGATTGCGGTGGCGGTCGACGGGCGGGTTGATGATGGCGTGGTTCCAGAACGCCAGCGACTCCTGGGATTCGCGATACCAGCGCTGCGCGTTCGGCGCGTATTCACCGTAGAACTCGGAGTTCGCGCCGAGCGTGCCGAGGAAACTCGCCTTGTAGTCCGGGCTTCGGCCCATGAACCCGTAGGTCATCCTGGCCCATTCGGCGATGGCGCCCTGGTCGGCCTTCAGGTCCTCCACACTGTGCGGGGTGCGGAAGAACGGGTGGGTGAACCCGCTGCTGCCGGTGTCGGTGGGCACGGTGAGCACATCCCGGCGATCCGGGTCGTGCAGCGCGTCGTAGAGGCGGGCGGTCATCCTGATCGCGTTGCGGAACGCGGGGTGCGTGGTGACGTCTTCGACGCGGTCGCCGTAGACGTAGACTTCGCGCCCGTCGCGCAGGCTTTCGAGGTACTCGTCGCCGGTCATCGGGCGGGTGACCCGCGTGGTGGGCGGGGTGTCCTGCAGGGTCATCGGTGACTCCTTGACTCGGTGGGAAGGATGTTCACGCCGCGGCGTGCAGCTGATGGAACTGTCCGATGTGGAACACGAGGGGCCTGCCCCCGGTGGTGCGGAATTCGCGGACCTCACCCAGGTAGAGCACGTGGTCGCCGCCGTCGTAGTGGCGCCACGGCGTGCACGACACCGAGGCGAGGCAGTCGCTCAGCCCGGGAGTCCGCTCGTCGGTCCAGGGAATCCTGTCGAGGCAAGGGTTCCCGGCGAAGTGTAGAGCGAGATCACGCTGGTCGGCGTGGAGCACGTTGACCGTGAACGGCCGGTTCTCCAGCAGCCGGCACAGCCGGGAGCGTCGCGACAGCGACACGAGGACCAGCGGCGGGTCGAGTGACACGGCGGTGAAGGCGTTGACCGTGGCGCCGTGGGCGATCCCGTCGTCGGTGCGGCAGGACACGACCGTGACACCGGTCGTGAAGTGTCCGAGTGCGGTGCGCAGCTCGCGCGAGTCGATGGTCATGCCGGCCTCTTCGTCGCCGGCACCGGAGAACTGGACACAATGGACTGAAACGCGGTTCGCAACGCTGCGGTCCGGTCGGCTCCGGATCGCTGCCGCCAGGCGACGAACCCGTCCGGGCGGACGAGAGCCGCGCCGTGCGGCCCGAGGCCGTAGGCGGTGCTCAGCCGGGCCGGATCCGTCGGGCTCGAGTGCACTCGCAGTGGCAGTGCCACTTCGGCGGCCGCTTGCTGCCACCTCGAGTCGGCCGTGAGCAGCACGAACTCACGGCCGAACAGGTCCAGTGTGGACACTCCGGGCGCGTATTCGACGTGAGGCGCGCGGGTTCCCGGCCGTCCGCAGGCCTCCCGCGGGTGCAGGTACCCGCCGTCGTCGTCGATGGTCTCGGCGACGACGGCCGACGAGTGGTAGCGGTAGCCGATCTCCATGGTGAAGTCGTCCACGAGAGCCGGGACGGCGTTGTCCAGCAGCTCGGGGGTGACGCGGTGGCGGTAGCGGGAGTAGGCCTGGTCGATCGTGAGGCGCCCGACCGGCCGGCGCTCGGCGTCGTAGGTGGCGAGCAGGTCCTCACCGGCGTCGCCCTTGACGACCATCGCGAGTTTCCAGGCCAGGTTGTGAGCGTCGTGGATCCCGGTATTGCCACCGAACCCGCCGTTCGGGGGAACGACGTGCGCGGCGTCGCCGGCGAGAAAGATCCGGCCGCGGCGATAACTGTCCGCGACTTCGGCCGTGGCGTTCCACTGTGCGACGTCGTCGACTTCGACGGCCATCCCGGGCACGCCGATCGCCGCCCGCACCAGCTCGGCAGCGCGCTCGCGGGTGAGGCCGGCCGCGACGTCGAGTGCGCCAGGCCGGCGCGGGTCGCCCAGCGTGTTGACCGCGAGAAATCCCGACGTGCCGGACCGTTCGAAGCGGAAAAATCCGCGCAGGACCTCGTTGTCGATGTAGATGACCCCCAGCTCGGTGCCCGCGAGCAAGTCACGGCAGTCGGCGCGGAAGTAGATCGTGGCGCTGTGGGACAACACGCCGTGGCCACGCATCGCGATGCCGAGGCGGCGGCGGATCGGCGACCGGTTCCCGTCCGCGCCCACGACGTACCGGGCTTCGAGGCGCTCCTCGCGCCCGGTCGTGAGGTCGCGAACGGTCGCGGTGACGCCGTCCGCATGCTCGGCCAGATTCGTGACCTCCGCGCCGTAGCGGAGCCGTGCGCCGAGTTCCTCGGCACGCTCGCGCAGCAGTGGTTCGAGTGCGTCCTGCGCGACGAACAACCGGCGTGAGGGGCTGAACTCTTCGACACCCGCGTTGAGGTGCGGGATGTAGGTGGCGATCTCCCCGCCGGCCAGCGTGTGCATCGCGTTGATGCCGCCGTTGGGGAAGAAGCGTTCCGCGGACAATCGGCGCAGCGTGTTTTCAAGGCCCGCGGATCGCATGAGTTCGAGGGTGCGCAGGTGCAGGTGTCCGGCGCGCGGGTGAATGGCCGTGCCGGGATGGCGTTCGACGGTCATTGCCGGCACACCGTGTTGCGCGAGGAACATCGCCGTCGACAGGCCGACGAGGCTGCCGCCGACGATCAGGACCGGGTACCGGCCGGAGTTCTGCTGGGGCATGTCGGTACTCCTGAACGAGAACAGGCGGGCTCCGGGGGTGCGGAGCCGGTTCGGACTTTCCCAACGTAGAAGCACACTGCGTCGGTCACGAGACGATCCGCGCACCGTCGAGGACGGTTTGCGCAGAGGCTGATGCGGCTATACTCCTGAATCCGAACCGCGGGGGACCGTCGGCAAAGGATGTCCGCATGAACCCGAAGCCCGAGGGCACGCTGCTGGGTCACCTGCCCAACGAGGCCGTGGCCGCGGATTTCGGCTTGTTCCGCGACGTGCTGCGGGCGCACTACTACCCGGCGAGGGTGGAGCCCGTCGACGGGAAGGGGCATATGAACCGGCCACGCCTCTCGGCGGTCGAGCTGCACCACCTCACCGTCGGCTACATCCGGTTCGGCACCGAGATCACCATCGACGCCGGCGATCTGCGCGCGTACCACGTGGACGTGCCGGTGCGCGGTTCGGTGGTGTCGGGCTGCGGCGACCAGCAGACGGTCGCCTCACCCGCGCAAGGCGCGGTGTTCTCCCCGCGGCGGCACACGCGCGTATCGGCGTGGGGCGGGGATGCCGACCAGCTGCTGATCAAGCTCAACCGGTCCAGCGTGGAGCGTGAATTGGAAAACCTGCTGCACCGGCCGGTGACCGAACCACTGGAATTCGCGATGACGATGCCCTTCACCACCGGGGCCGGTCGCGCGTGGCGTTCTGTGCTGGAGGGGCTGCTCGGTTTCGTCGACGCCGCACCGCCCGCGCCCGGGCACACGGAGCTGCTGGAACGCACGCTCATCAGCGGTCTCCTGCTCGCACAGCACCATTCCTACAGCGAAGCGCTCATCACCGACGACCGCCGTCCGGCCCGTTCTTCGCTCGACCCGGTCGTCGCCGCGATCGAGTCCGCCCCGGAACACCCGTACACCCTGGGCGATCTGTGCCGCATCGCCGCACTGAGCGCACGCGGGCTCCAGCTGCAGTTCCGGCAGCAACTCGGCTGCACGCCCATGGAATATCTCCGCCGCGTCCGCCTTGACCGCGCTCGCGCTCGCCTCCGCGAAGGGCGCGAATCCGTCTCGGCCGTCGCGGCAGATCTCGGGTTCACCAATCTGGGTCGGTTCTCGCGGGCCTACGAGGAGCGCTTCGGCGAGCGGCCTTCGAAGACGGCCCGCCGTTGACCATCCACTGTAGACTCTGCTGCGCCGGGGGTCGATCCGGCTGGTCGCAACCCGGGGGCGAGACGCGTAGGGCGAGCGCTGAAGCACAAGCATGTGGCGGGCCGCCGGCTCTCGCCTGTCGCCTTGAACGGGTGACGGTGGTGCGGCGCAGCGTGAGCCCTCGGCTTGCCGTGGTGGTGCCGGCCGGTACTCACCGGGCAGTAGCTGGGCGGGGCTCGCCGGTGGCGACCTTCCGCGTGAACGCCCGCTCGATGCCGGTCGTCGCGGCAGTCAGCGCGCGTACGACCGAGCCGAGCCCGTCGGTGGTGAAGCGCGTCGACGGCATCGACACGCTGACGGCGGCACGGAGGTCGTCGTCCGTGTGGACGACGCGGCCCACCGCCGTCACGCCGGCCTCGGTGCCGTCGACGTTGAGCGCGAATCCGGCAGCCGGGATGCCGTGAAGTTCTTCGCGCAACGCCCGTAGCGATGGGCGCTCCCGCTCACGCCCGGCCCAGGCCTCCGGGGCGTAGAGGGCGTCGAGCTCACCGGCCGGGAGCTCGGCCAGTATCGCTTTGCCGCCCGACACGAGGTGCGCCGGCATCACGGACCCCTCCCGGCTGCCGACGCGCAGCACCTGCTTGCCCTCCACCGTGCCGATGAACCGCATGTGGTCGCCGAAGAGCACCATCAGGTTCGCGCTCTCGTCCAGGCGTGCCGAAAGGGCTTCGAGGAACGGCATCGCGACCTGCCGCAGCGAGGACACCCGCGAAGGCGACCGGCTGGCCAGCGACAGCACCGGGCCGGCGGCGTAACACCGGTTCGCGTCCTGCACGGCGAAGTCGCGGTACACGAGCATCGAGAGGAGCCGGTGGGCCGTCGAGCGCGCGACGCCGAGCCGTTCGGCGGCTTCGCTCACCCGCAACGGGCCCTCCACCTGCAGGATCACGGCCAGCTGCAACGCATGGTCCACGCTCGTCACGGAGTAGCTCGGCGAGTTCTTCACGGCGGAATCTCCTCTGCACCCGACGGGTGGCATCCCCTCGCCGACCAGCGTCTCACAGGCCGTGCAGCCGGCGGCGACCGTTCCGGAGAGCAGAACTTGCTGTTGTGGTCGACACCGGCGCCCCCAAGATGAACAGGTCCCCCACGCAGAGGAGCACCCAGTGCAGTTCTACCTCGACGGCTATCGTCCCGGCGACCCCTTCGTGCAGCAGCCGCACCCGTCCGTGGCCGCACGTACGGCGGAGCTGCCCGAGACGGCCGACGTGCTCGTCGTCGGCGCGGGTCCCGCCGGTCTCCTACTGGCCGCGCAGCTCGCGCAGTTCCCGGAGCTGAACACAGTCGTCGTCGACCGCCGCGACGGGCCGCTGGCCGTCGGACAGGCCGACGGAGTCGCGTGCCGCACGGTCGAGGTGTTCGAGGCGTTCGGGCTGGCCGACCGGCTCATCCACGAGGGGTACCAGGTCAACGAGGTCACGTTCTGGCGTCCCGGCGAAGACGGCATCGTGCGGACCGGGCGCATCGACGACGTCGAAGAGGGCCTTTCCGAGATGCCCCACGTGATCGTGAACCAGGCCCGCATGCTCAGCTACCTGCGTGACCACATGCGACGCTCGGCCACCCGGGCCGAACCGTGGTACGGCAAGCACGTCACCGACCTCAAGGTGGACCAGGACCCGGACGCCGAGTACCCGGTGACGGTGACCATGCAGCACCTGAAGGACTTCGAGCCGACGGGGGAGACCACGACGATCCGCGCCCGCTACGTCGTCGGCTGCGACGGCTCGCGCAGCGGCACGCGCGAGAGCATCGGGCTGCAGCTGCGCGGCGAGGCGGCGAATCAGTCGTGGGGCGTGCTCGACGTGCTGGCGGTGACGGATTTCCCCGACATCCGCCTGAAGTCGGCCATCCACTCCGACCAGGGCAGCCTCCTCGTCATCCCGCGGGAGGGCGGCTACCTGGTGCGGCTCTACATCGAGCTCGACAACGACCGCGACGCCGAGATGCTGCGCGAGCGCACTGTCACGCCGGAGAAGCTCACGGCTGTCGCCAACCGGATCCTGCACCCGTACACGATCGACGTGAAGCACGTCGGCTGGTGGACCGTGTATGAGATCGGGCAGCGCCTGTGCGACCGCTTCGACGACAACCCCGACAACCCGCGGGTCTTCATCGCCGGCGACGCCTGCCACACGCACAGCGCCAAGGCCGGTCAAGGCATGAACGTCTCGATGGCCGACGCGTGGAACCTCGGCTGGAAGCTCGCCACCGTGCTGCGTGGAACGGCCCGGCCGGGAATTCTGCGCACGTACTCGGCCGAACGCCAGGCCGTCGCCCAGAGCCTGATCGACTTCGACCGCGAGTTCACGACTCTCTTCAGCGGCCGCGACGAAAAGTCCGAGCAGTTCCCGAGCTACTTCCGTGAGCAGGGCCGATTCACGGCCGGCGTGTCCGTCCAATATGGATCGTCGATCCTTACGGCCGCGGCGCCGCGGCAGGAACTCGCCACCGGCTTCCCGATCGGGATGCGGTTCCACTCGGCGCCGGTCGTCCGGCTCGCCGACGCCAAACCGATGCACCTGGGCCACGCGGCTCGCGCCGACGGCGCCTGGCGGCTCTACGCCTTCGCCGATCCGGCCCATCCCGCCGAGGCCGGCTCGCGGCTGCGGGCGTTCGCCGCCACGGTGACCGAGCTCGTCGCGCGGTTCACGCCGCGAGGAGCGGAACCCGACTCCGTACTCGACTTCCGCGCGATCCTTCAGCAGGGCCACCGCTCGGTGACTGTCGCGGATCTGCCGCCCGCGCTGCTGCCGCGCAAGGGTCCGTTCGCGCTGACGGACTACGAGAAGGTGTTCTGCCCGGATCCGGCGGCCGACGTCTTCGACCTGCGGGGCCTCGACCGGGCACGCGGCTGCGTGGTCGTGGTGCGTCCGGATCAGTCCGTGGCCCACGTCCTGCCACTGGACGCGGGCGACGAGCTCTCGGCGTTTTTCGCGGGCGCCTTGGTGACACAGGTCGCGGCCCAGGACTCGTGAGTGGCGGCGCCGGTTAGATTGGAACCGGCCGCGGCACTCACGAGTAGTTGCCGGGATCCCTCCCAGTCCTTCGGGGTGAAACTGACCCGGAAGGACCCGAGCGAGGGGAGCCGGCGGTGACGGACCGGGAGCGCGAGCAGCACGCGCTGCTCGACCGTGTCGACGACGAGATACGCCGAGCCAGAAGCGGCCGGCACCGCCGCGAGCTGCGCACCGTCGCGTGGGCGGTGGCGGCGCTCCTGCCGGTGGCGCTGGCGGCGTGGTTCGTCGACGGGGCAATGCTCGACGAACACGGCTTTTGGGGCGGCGTCGTGTTGAGCCTCGTGGTGGTTTCGGGGCTGGGCGTCGGCGCCGAAGTGACCGAATGGCTGCGTGACCACGAGGACGGCGTGGCCCACGTGCGCGCGGCGCGGCGCGCCCATCGCGACCACGAGCTGACCGCGTGGTCCGAGGCGCGGCGAAGCGAAACCCGTGACCAGCGGCGGCAGCTGGACGACCTCGACGACGCGCACCCGGTGATCAGCCGGTATCTGGCCAAAGACGTCGCCAAGGGCGCCGTCTGGCTGGCGCTGCTCGCCGAACGCCTGCACCGCTACCCGGTCGACGACCGGCAGGTCGCCGCTACTCGTCTCGGCAACGCGATCCGCCGCTTCGAGGAGTACGGCTACAACCGCTACCTCCTCGATTCGCAGGTCCTCTGGCACGAGCTCAACGCCGTGGTCCCCGACCCCGTCCGCAAGCAGGTGGAAGACGGGCGCACCAACGTCGATTTCTTCATCTCCCCGCTCTACGGCCACTTCGTCGTCGCGCTCGCCGCGGCCGTCGGCCTCGTCGCAGGCACGGCCGGACAACCGTGGACGGTCGCCGGCGCGCTCGTCGCGCTGCTGGTGCTGTCCGCGATCTGGTACCGCGTGGCCGTGGTC
Organism: Amycolatopsis sp.; assembly: GCA_035551175.1. Classification (GTDB taxonomy): domain Bacteria; phylum Actinomycetota; class Actinomycetes; order Mycobacteriales; family Pseudonocardiaceae; genus Amycolatopsis. The sequence continues at coordinate 67,117 of DASZNR010000043.1, forward strand.
GCGACCGACGAGTGGGCCGGGGCCGTCCGCGCGATGGTCAACCTCGGCCGCCGGCCGCTCGCCACCGCGCTGGGGCTCGAACTCCCCGGCACGATTGACGCGGAACGCGCGATGTGGCGTCACACCAGCGATCTCGTCGGATCCGAGTACACCCCGGGCGTGGCATTGCTCGATCCCTACCGCACGAGCACACCCGGCGCCTGAGTCCGCCGGTCCCGCAGCAGCGCCAGCGGGATCGGCAGGAGGCCGAGTATCGCGACGACCGCGTTGGCGGTGGTGAGGAGCACCATCTGGCCCGTCGCGGTGGTCGTGGTCTCGAACAGGTGGAAGAAGAAGTGCGGCACCGCGAACACCGAGTACGTCACGGCCGCGGGGAGGACGTAGTGCGTTTCCGGCCTGACCACGGCGATCAGCAGTACGACGCCGATCCCGAGCAGCGCGCCGCCGAAATCGTGGGCGAAGTGGTCGCTGAACGGCGGGTTCAGGTTCACGGTGGGAAAGTCGTCGTAGAAGCTCCGCGGTGCGAACTGGTTCCAGGCGCCCACGATCACCGCTTCGAGCAACGGGATCATGAGCGTGGCGCGAATCGCGAGGTTGTTCATCGAAAGTCCCTCCCCGGCGCTCAGGCCGGTGCGGTCGGTTGCCGGCGCGCACCGTCGCGGACTTGGTCCAGGTACTGCGCGAACGTGCGGGTGCCGCGCTTGTACTCGTTCTTGGGCAGCAGCGCGCCGCCGGCGAGCGCCTTGCCGGTCGCGCCCGGCAGCTTCACCGGTAGCACGATCTTGCGCTCGCCGCGCGCTTTGACGAGCCGGCGGGTCATCTCGCTCATCTGCAATTGTTCGGGCCCGGCCAGCTCTTGTGGGTAGCCCGCGGGCGGCCGGCCGATCAGCCCGACGAGCGTGTCCGCCACCTCCTGCGCGGACACGGGCTGCGAAAGCTCGGCGGGCACGACCACGAACGGCCCGCGTGCGCCGTCGATCAGCGGCTCCGGGAACTCGTGAAACTGCGTGGCCCGCTGGATCGTCCACGGCACCGGTCCCTGGCGCACGAGCGCTTCCTGCTCTCGCTTGCCGAGGTAGTAGCCGAGGTCGACGTCGTCGATGCCGACGATCGAGAGCACCACCACGTGCCGCACGCCCGCCGAGGCGGCGGCGTCGAGCAGGTTGCGCGTGGCCGCGGCGAAAAACGCGACGGCCCTCTTCGTGCTCACCGACATGATGTTCGTGACGTCGACGACCTCGTCGCAGTTCTTGAGCTTGCTCTCGAGGCATTCTCCGGTGGTCAGGTCGACGCCACGCGAGCGCGCCAGCACCACCGGCTCGTGTCCGGCCGCGGCGAGCCCGGCCACGACCCGCTTGCCGATCATGCCGGTTCCCCCGGCAACTGCCACTCGCATCGGCCTTTTCCCCTTTCTCCGGTACGGCAACACTCCCCAGACTGCGCGGTGGCACAGGACGTGACAGCTCGATGGTGTGACGTGGCCCTCGGCTCGCGAACCGGTCCAGCCGCGGGAGTCCCGAGTGGACTACCGGCCGGCTTCCGTCGCGACCTATGTTGGGGCGACGGATCAACGAGAGGGATGACGATGCGGATCTTCCTCGCCGGGGCGTCCGGTGTGGTCGGCAGGACTCTGGTGCCCCAATTGCTCGCCGCCGGCCACGAGGTCACCGGCCTCGCGCGCGGACGGACCTCGGCCGCCACGATCACCCGACTGGGCGCGACCGCGGTGCTCGGCGACGTCTACGACGCGTCGGGCCTCGCCGAAACGATCACCACACTCCGGCCGGACGTCGTGCTGCACCAGCTCACCGACCTCGCCGGCGGCGACCGCGCGGCGAACTCCAAGCTGCGCACCGTCGGCACGCGCAACCTGGTCGATGCCGCGAAGGCCGCGGGCGTGCGGCGGATGGTCGCGCAGAGCATCTCGTGGGCCTACGAACCCGGCACGGGGCCCGCCACCGAGGACGTGCCGCTCGACGTCCATGCCGCGCCTGACCGAATCGGCACCGTTTCGGGGGTCGTGGACCTGGAGAACGCCGTCGCCGAAATGCCGGAATGGGTCGTACTGCGCTACGGCACCCTGTACGGTCCCGGCACCTGGTACACCGCGGGCGGCCTGATGGCCCGACTCGCCGCCGACCAGGAGCTCCCGGCCACCGCGGACGTCTTCAGTTTCGTCCACGTCACCGACGCCGCCACGGCCGCTCTCGCCGCACTCGCCTGGCCCACCGGCCCCGTCAACATCTGCGACGACGAACCTGCCCCTGGCACCGACTGGGTCCCGGTCTTCTGCACTGCCGTCGGAGCCCCCGCCCCCACCCTCTCCGGCGCCGGCCGCACCTCGTGGGCCCGCGGCGCCGACAACACCAAGGCGCGCAAGGAACTGGAGTGGGTTCCCGCGTGGCCTTCGTGGCGCGAAGGGTTCGCGAAGAACTGAGCCACTGGCAAACGATTGCTACCCGGGGCGGAGCTTCGAGGCGCGGCGTCGAGTTCCGTTTCCGTGGCGGAACGTCGGCCGACCTTGGCGCACCCGGGGCCGGCATCGGCGCGATCCGCCACGGGCGTTCGGCAGTGGTGCAGACTTCCGAAGGTGGTGTCCTGTGCTGCGGGGCGAGAACGCCGTCACCAGGAGGTGACTGCCGCGCCCTCCAGTACCTCGGCCAGCACGTCGAGCGCGCGGCGCCACGAGTGTCGAGGTGGAGTCGAGAAGCCGAGGATCAGGCCCGCTTTCGTGGCGGCAGGGGAGTGCCAGTAACCGGAAGTGTGGAGGCCCTGGAGGCGGAGGCCCGCGGTGAGGGCGGCGTCGACAAGACGACGTTCCTCCGCGGGGCCGTCGAGGGGCAGCAGGGCGTGCAAGCCGGCGGGCACGCCGTCGAGCGGGGTGGTGAGGTGGGCGGCCAGCTCGGCGCGGCGGGTGCGGTAGGCGGTGCGGGCGCGGCGAACCTGGCGGTCGTAGTCGCCGCGGGTGAGCAGGTCGGCGAGGGCGAGCTGGGCCGGCGCGCCGACGGTGGCGCCACTCAGGACTAGGGCGTCGAGCACGGGGATGCGGAGGCGTTCGGGCAACACGAGCCAGCCGATGCGTAAGCCGGGCGCCAGCGCTTTGCTCGTGCTGCCCGCGAAGACGACTCGATCGGGCGCGGCGGGCTGCAGGGCACCGCCGGGGAGCTTGTCGTAACGGAACTCGCCGTCGTAGTCGTCTTCGAGCAGGAAACCGTCGCGCGAGGCGGCCCAGGCGAGGAAGGCGGCACGGCGCTCGGCGCTCAGGACGACACCGCGTGGGTGCTGGTGTGACGGCGTCAGCAGCACCGCGCCCGCGCTCGTCGGCAGCGCTCGCGGGTCGGCACCGTACGCGTCCACCGGTACAGGTGCGGTCGTCAGGCCGGCACCTTCGATCAGGTGCCGGTGGTGGGGCATGCCGGGTCCTCGGTGGCGACCGTGCGCACGCCCTGCTCCCGCAACGCGCGCGCCAGCAGTGCGAGGCTGTGGGTGAACCCGCTCGTGATCACCACGGCCTCGGCTTCCGCGCGCACGCCGCGCGTGCGGGAAACGTACGTCGCCACCGCCTCGCGCAGCTGGCGCAGCCCCGCGGGATCGGCGTAGTCCGAAGTGGACGATGCGGCGGCGGTCAGCGCGCGCTTGACACTCGCCGCCCAGAGCGCGTGCGGGAAGAGACTCAGGTCCGGCCGTCCGGGCCGCAGGTCCACCAGACGCGCCGACGTCTCGTTCGCGGCCGGCGAGGACGGCAGGCGTGTGGCCGCGACGCGGGTGCCGGATCCGGTCTCGCTCACGTGCCAGCCCTCCGCCACGAGCTGGGCGTAGGCCTCGACGACGGTTCCGCGCGCGATGCCAAGGTCACTGGCCAGGCTGCGCGTGCCGGGCAGCCGTGTGCCCGGCGGCAGCCTGCCCGAGGTCACCGCCTCGCGCAGCGCCGCCTCGATCGACCGCGAACCTGCTGCGCCGCGGACGTCGATGTGCAGGTCGAGTCCCGCCGAATCCACGGCTCACGCCCCCTGGGCGGCCGCCAGCGCGACGAGCTTGGCCGGGTTCACGACGAAACACACCTGGTCGATGCCCTCGGCCGACGCCTCCGCCCACGCCGCCGCCAGTGGTTCGCCTTCGCCGGTGACGTACGCGATGTGCTGCCCGTTCGCCTCCACGAGCTCGGTCCGCACGTCTTGCCCGTGGATCGCCACCGCGCGCGAGAGATACAGCGCCACGCGTTCGCGTCCCTTGACGGGTTTGCGTGCCGCGGTGACCGCACCACCACCGTCCGAATAGGCCACGGCGTGCTCGGCGAGCAGGCGCTGCAACGACTCCACGTCACCCTGCTGTGCGGCGGCGAGGAACGCCCGCAGCAGCCGGTCGCGTTCGGCCGGGCTGACCCGCTCGCCGCGTTCGCGCGCCACGTGGCTCCGCGCCCGGTGCCCGAGCTGCCGCGCGTGCTCCTCGGTGAGGTCGAGGAACACGGCGATCTCGCGATACGGGTAATCGAACGCTTCCTTCAGCACATACACCGCGCGTTCGTGCGGCGTCAGCCGTTCGAGCAGCAGGAGCACGGCCAGCTCCAGCGCCTCCCCTCGCTCGACGACGTGCTCAGTGCCGCCGTCGCCGGTCGGAATCGGCTCCGGCAGCCACGGGCCGGCGTACAGCTCGTGGCGCACCCGCGCGGAGCTCGCCGCCGTGAGCGCGAGCCGCGTCGCGGTCGTGACGAGGAAAGCCTCGGCGTTGCGTACCGCCACGCGATCCGTGCGTTGCCAGCGGATCCAGGTGTCCTGTACGACGTCCTCCGCGTCCGCCGGCGTCCCCAGGATCCGGTACGCGATGCCGAGCAGGCGCGCGCGCGGCTTCGAACGCCGTCGCCGCACCGGTCAGCCCGCCGTCGGTCACATCGGTCACTTCGCTGCTCCTCGCGCACCGCAGGGACTCCGATGGTGGCACATCCGGAAAGACTCGTGAGTGTTTACGCCGGTTCTAACCGGCGCCGCCACTCACGAGTTTTGGTCGCAGGTCAGGAGTAGCGCCGCGCCGACGGGTGGCGCAGGTGGTCGCGCTCGCGCATCTCGTCCTCGTCGAGGAACGTCATCATCGGCACGTCGGGCGCGCACACCATGGTGACCACGAACTTGCTCGCCGCTTCGTCCAGGAGGTTCGCGGCTTGCCAGTGCACGACGTCGCCGCCGGGCTCCCAGAACGCCTCGCCTGCCTTGATCGGGTACGGCTCTTCGCCTTCCAGCACGAACAGAATCCGACCTTCGATCACGTAGCCAAACACCGGCCCGGAGTGCCGGTGCGGGCCGGCGCCCGGATCACCCGGCGGCACCGTCACCGTGCCGACCATGTAGTGCGAGCCCTCCGCGACGAAAGGCGGGGTCTGCGTCAGCAGGTTCTCGTAGTAGTTGCTGGGTCCGGAAGGAGCGTCCATACGGCGAGGCTAGGTCCACCGCGCCCGCGCGAGCCGGTCCACTCGGAGCCCGGTTTGCTGGACCGGTTGGCCGAGTTCGGGCGCCCCGGAGCGGGTCCGTTCCCGGACCCGAAGATGTCGTTCCACCGGAGGCCGGGCCCGGGGAGCCGCTGCCGGGGCCTGCCATGGTGCACATGAATCCAGGGACAAGCCTGTGCATGATGACCGTGGGGTCGGGCCTGGGCGCTCAATACCGTGAAATCCGTCAGCCGTGATTCACGCACCCGGAAGGTGAGCACATGACGGAACTTCTTTCTCGGGAGGACTTCCGGTCCGAGCTGGAGGAGGCGATCAAGGGCCGCGAGGCCAAGAACGCCTCGTTCTCCAAGGCCTGGGCCGAGGGCAAGCTGCAGCGCCATCACTTCGCGCGCTGGGCTGAGAACCACTACCACTACGTCGGCCCGTTCGCCGACTACCTGGGCTACATCTACGGCAACACACCCGATTCCTGCACCGACGCCAAGGACTTCCTGCTGCAGAACATGTACGAGGAGGAACTGGCCGACATCCGCCACACGGATCTCCTGATCCGCTTCGCGGAGTCGTGCGGCACGACGCGGGAACGGATCGAAGATCCGGCCAACATGAACGCCGTCACCCGCGGGCTGCAGGCTTGGTGCTACACCACGGCGATGCGTGAGCACTTCGCCGTGGCGACCGCCGCGCTCGTGGTCGGACTCGAATCACAGGTGCCGAGCATCTACAAGAAGCAGATCATCCCGCTGCGCGGCACCTACGGCTTCACCGAGGACGAGATCGAGTTCTTCGACCTGCACATCACCTCCGACGAGGTGCACGGCGAGCGTGGCTACCAGATCGTGCTCGACCACGCGAACACGGTCGAGTTGCAGCAGCGCAGCCTGCAGTTCGTCCGGTGGGGCGCGGAGATGCGATTCTCGTACACCAAGGCGCTGTACGACACGTACGTCGCCGAGGACTTGGTCGCGGCCTGAGCCGGTAGCGCCGGGCGGGTCGTCCTCGGACGACCCGCCCCTTGCTGAGGAGCACGCGATGTGGGTCTATGCGGGCGAGCTGGCCGAACTGGCACAGCGCAAGAAGAAACAGGTCACCGTGGGCGGACGTGCGGTGGCGCTGTTCCTCGTCGACGGCACGGTGTACGCGCTGGCCGACGCATGTGTACACAAAGGACGGTCGCTGAGCCGGGGCACGCTCTGGCGCGGCGCCGTGATCTGTCCAGGACATCAGTGGGCATTCGACCCGGCGACCGGCCGGGCCGAGGACCAGCAGGTCTGCCAGCCGACCTACGAGGTCGAGGTGCGTGGCGGCAAGGTCTTCGTCGAGTCCAACGAGCGGATTCCGAGTGAGACACCATGATCGATAACATCGCCGTGGTCGGGGCCGGGCAGGTGGCCGCTGTCGCGGCCCGCACCTTGCGTCGCCGCGGTTTCGAAGGCCGGATCGACATTTTCGGCGACGAACCGCACTGGCCCTACCAGCGGCCGCCACTGTCCAAAGAGTACCTGACCGACGATGACGAGAGCGGGCTTTTCCTGCTCACCGAATCCTGGTGTGCGCGCAACGACGTCCACCTCAGGCTGGCCACGTCGGTGACCGCGGTCCGGCCTGGCCGCGTGGAACTGTCCGACGGCTGGGAGATCGCCGCCAGCCGGGTGCTGATCGCGACCGGCGGAGCGCCCCGGCGCCTTCCCGGTGCCGCGGGCGCGCGGATCCACTACCTGCGCACGCTCGACGATGCGCGCCGGCTTCGCCCGGCGCTTCGGTGCGGCGCGCGGATCCTCGTGATCGGCGGTGGGTTCCTCGGCTCGGAGGTTGCCGCGGCGGCGCGGTCCCGCGGCGCCGAGGTGGTGCTGGTCGAAGCGCTGGCGGCGCCGCTCGCGCCCGTCGTCGGGAGCGAACTCGGTGCGGTGTGCGCGGATCTGCACCGTTCGGAGGGAGTCGAGGTGCACCTCGGCGAGCCGGTCGAGTCGGTCGAGGAGACCGCCGACGGGGTCGTGGTGACCACCTCACGGCGCCGCCTCGAAGGCGACGCGGTCGTCGTGGGCATCGGCATGGTGCCGAACACGGCCATCGGTCAGCGCTCGGGTCTCGCGGTGGACAACGGGATCGAGGTCGACGAGTACTGCCGCACGAGCATGCCGGACGTGTTCGCCGCGGGCGACGTCGCCAACCACTTCCACCCCGCTTATGGCCGCCGCGTCCGGGTCGAGCACTTCGACAACGCGTCGAAACAGGCGGTGGTGGCGGTCGACAACATGCTCGGCCGGGCCACGGTCTACGACGAGCCGCACTGGTCGTGGTCGGATCAGTACGACCACACACTGCACCACACCGGCGAAGCCGGCGATTGGGACGAGGTGGTCGTGCGGGGCAGTGCGTCCGACCGCGACTTCGTCGCCTTTTTCCTCCGGGACGGCGTGCTGCGCGCGGCGTTCGGGATCGATCGGGGTTCCGAGATCACGGCCGCGCGGGCGCTGATCGGACGGGCCGTACCCGCGCACATCCTGAAAGACGAGGATGTCGACCTCATGGAGCAGGTGTGAAAGGCAATTTCATCGGCGGCGAGTGGGGCGGCTCCGGAACGTGGTTCGACCGCGTCAACCCGGCAGATACCCGCGAGATCGTGTCCCGCGCACCGCAGTCCACTCCGGACGACGTCGCGGCCGCGGTCGAGACAGTCGCGGCTGGGTACCACGGATGGGCTGATCGGGGTCCGGAGTTCCGCGCCCGGGTGCTGGAGAACGCCGCGGCCGCACTGGAGTCGGATCCCGAGGGCCTGGCCCGCGAGCTGGTCCGGGAGGAGGGCAAGACCCTCGCCGAGGCCCGGAACGAGGTGAAACGCACTCCGCAGAACCTGCGGTTCTACGCCGGTGAGGCACTTCGGCTAGCCGGGGAGACCTACCCCACCAGTGACGGCAGTCTGGTCTACACCTCACGAGAACCGGTGGGGGTGGTCGCGGCGATCACGCCGTGGAACTTCCCGCTCAACCTCCCCTCGCGCAAGCTCGGACCCGCACTCGCCGCGGGCAACGGCGTGGTGTTCAAGCCGAGTGAGGTCACTCCGCTGATGGGGCAGCGGCTGGTGGAGGCCCTGCTGGAGGCGGGACTGCCGGCCGGTGCTATCGCGCTCGTGCACGGTGACGGCCGGGTCGGGGGGGCATTGGTGGCCGACGAGCGGGTCGCGGCCGTCACCTTCACCGGGTCCACGGCGGTCGGCGAGCGGATCCACGCCGCGGTCGGGGCGAGCCGCCGTTGTCAGCTGGAGATGGGCGGCAAGAATCCGGTGGTGGTCCTGGAGGACGCAGATCTCGACCGGGCTTGCGAGATCATCGTGCGCGGTGCGTTCGGGCTTTCGGGCCAGGCGTGCACCGGCACGAGCCGGGTCATCGTGCACGACGCCGTCCACGACAAGCTGCTCGACCGCGTGCTCGCCGCGGTCGATGGCTGGCGGATCGGCAACGGGCTGGCCGACGGTGTGCGGATGGGACCGCTGGCGACCGAATCGCAGTGGCAGAAGACTCGCAGTTACGTCGAGATCGGGGAAGCGGACGGTGCACGGCTTCGGACGAGCCGGGAGCCGGTGCCGGACGGAGAGTTCGGCTACTTCGCGCGGCCGGCCGTGTTCACCGGCGTCGAGCGCGAGGCCCGACTGGCCAGGGAAGAGGTTTTCGGGCCGGTGCTCGGCTTTCTCCGGGTCGGTTCCTTCGACGAGGCCGTCGAGGTCGCCGACGACACCGACTACGGGCTCTCGGCGGGGATCGTGACCAGTGACCTCGCGCGGGCACTGGCCTTCTCGCGCAGAGTCCACAGTGGATTGGTCAAGGTCAATCAGCCGACGTCCGGAATGGCCGGGAACGCTCCCTTCGGCGGCGTCAAACGCTCCAGCACTCAGACGTTCAAGGAACAGGCAGGGGAAACGATGATGCGGTTCTACACCGTCGACAAGACCGTCTACGTGACGCCATGACCGAGGAGAGCTCCGTGGAATACCACCGAGTGGCCAGGTCGGGCCAGGTGCCCGACGGTTATGTCCGCCGGTTCTTCGCCGGCGATCTGGAGATCGCGGTCGCCCGCCTGCGCGGCACGGCGTACGCGACCTCGAACTACTGCACCCACCTCGACTGCTTGCTCTCGTCGGGAAAGCTCGTCGACGAGGGGATCGGCTGCTCGTGCCACGGCAGCGTGTTCGACCTGGAGTCGGGTGAGCCGGTGGTGCCGCCCGCAACCGAGCCGATCGCCACCTACGCGGTCCGTGAGGAGGACGGAGAGATCTTCGTCGGCATCACGGCCGAGGACGTGAAGGCGGGCGGGCCTCGGCGCCGGAAGCCGGTTCAGCGTGAAGCCCGCTGAACCGGCGGACATCCGCCCGCAAGGGGACTACACTACGGCGATCGTCCACAACGGACTCGCGTACAGCTCCGGAATGACTCCACGGATCGGTGATCGGCTCGCCGTCCGCGGAGTCATCGGCGCGGACCTGGACGAACGGGATGCCCGCCGGGCCGCGGGGATGGCAGCGGCCAACGCCCTGCGCGCGATTGCCGAAGCCGCCGGCGGGCTCGACGCGATCGAAAGGTGTCTGCGGCTGACCGTGTACCTGGCGTGTGCGCCCGGCTTCACTGCGCATTCGGCGGTCGCTGACGGCGCCTCGGTCGCCCTGCGAGCGTGGCTGGGCGACCGGGGGCAGGTTGTCCGCAGCGCGGTCGGCGTGCGGACCCTGCCCTCCGGTGCCCCGGTGGAAGTGGAGCTCACCGCCGCAGTGCGAGGGTGAGCTCCTCGAAGGCTTGCAACGCGGCGGCACCGACGGCCTTGTCCTGGTCACCGTTGCCGCCGCTGACCCCGACCGCACCCACGATCTGCCCGTCGAACTCGATCGGGAAACCCCCGACGAAGATGGCGAACTTGCCCGGCAGCATGTGGCTGATGCCGAAAGCCTCGTTGCCCGGCAGCGCCGGCCCGTTCGGTGGCTCGTTGAACTTGTGCGTCGCCCGCTCGTGACCGGCGGCGGTGAACGCCTTGGCCATCGCGATCTCGACCCCGGTCAACCGGGCGCCGGGCAACCGGTGCAGGGCGAGCACGTGCCCACCGTCGTCGCAGATGCAGATCGTCTGCTTCACCCCGATTTCCTCGGCTTTCGCGCGGGCGGCGGCCAGCATCGGCAGCGCGTCGTCCAGCGTGATCCGGTAGATCTGATGCACCGTGTGTCTCCTTCGTCGAAGTGGCGTGCTGCCTACGAATGTGCCTTCCGAGGCCCGCGGGGAGCTATGGTCACCTTGTCCTGGGAACCCGCGTGATTCCTGTGCAGTCTGCCGAAGGAGTAACCATGTCCCCGGCTGAGCCCTCGCCGTTGACCTTCACCCGTTTGCTGCAGGAGCGGGTGCTCCGGGGAGCCGTCACGGCCGGAGACCTCGATCGACCGATCACCTGGTGCCTCGGCTGGGACGAGGCCGCCGAGGCAACCGATGCGCTCGGCGAAGTGGTGGTGTACGCCAGGGCAAAACAGTTCGACGCTTGTCTCGCCGAGAAGTGGGGGATCGGCGCGGTGATCATCGCGGGCGAGGCCGGGGTTCCCGAGATCGGTGTCCCGGTCGCGATCGTTCCGGCGCGGGTGTCGTACCGGACGGTGAGCCGGCTCGTGGCGGAGCTGACCCTCGCCAGGGAGACCCACGTGCTGAGGTACGGCCTGACTGTGCACCGCGCGCTGGCCGAGCTGCTTTACCGAGGCGCGGGCCTGGCGGCCCTGTGCCACCAGCTCAGCCGCCTTTCGCACTGTCCCGTTGCGATCCTCGACCGGCAACAACGCCCACTCGCGCTGGAACCGGGTGAGCTCGATCGCGAGACTGTGCTGGACGCACTGCACGACGGGCTACCCGCCACGATCGACGGCTGGCACGGGCCCGAGCCGCGGCTGATGACGCTGGGTGGGATCTCGTGCGTGGTGAGCCCGATCATGCTCGGCGGCCGGCACGACGGCTGGGTGGCGGTGATCGAGAAGAACGACCCGCCGCATCCTCACGACCTCGCCGAACACCGTGTGGTCGCCGAGCAGGCGGTCACCATCGTCGGCACGGAGATGCTGCGGATGCGCAGTGTCGAACAGGCGGAGGAACGCGCGCGGGGCGATTTCGTCCACGCGCTGCTGCACGGCCGGTTCTCGAACCTGCGCGACCTCGAAGCCAGGGCCGCTCACCACGGCTTCCCGACCGAAGGCACGTTCGGTGTGGTCGTCGTCGGCGGGCTGGGCGCACCGGACGAGGCCGATTCGCCGAACATGCTGTTCCACCTGGCTCGTGAGGTGACGAGGTTGCCCTCCAGAGGGGCCAGACACACGCTCGCCACCGTCGTCGGTGACGTGCTCGCAGTGATCAGGGAGGTCGGCGACGAAGATCTCGCCGAGTACGCCCTCGCACTGGAGCAGGAATGCGCTCGCCGGGTGCCGCGCCAGGCGATCGTCGCGTTCGGACGGACGGTCACCGGGGCGGACCGGATACTGGACAGCTACCGCGAAGCCCGGATCACGCTGAAACTGCGCAGGCGGCTCGGCGCGGCCACGGCGCGGGGTTTCCAGGACCTGCGGGTGTTCGCGGTGCTCGCCGATCTCGCGACGAAGGAGCAAGGCAAAGCCTTCGCGCGGGAGATGCTCGCACCGTTGCGCGCGGCCGGGGCCGACCTCGAGCAGGCTGCGTTCACCTACCTCTCGTGCGGTGGCAACGTCAACGCGGCGGCACGGAAGCTGCACATCCACCGCAACACCATGCTGTACAAACTGGACCGCGCGTCGCGCGCGCTGCGGCTGGACCTGCGTCAGGCCGAGCACCAGGGCGCACTGTGGCTGGCGGGGAAGCTCGACCTGCTGGCGGACACCATCTCGACCGTCGACCGGGAAGTCATGCCGACCTGAGTACCGGATCGGGACCGGCGAAGGACAATCCGAGCGCGCACAGCACGACCACCGCGCACCCGCCGTACAGGGTCGCACCGTGCGGGTAGATCACCGCGATCCAGGCCGCGCCGAACGCGGATCCGGCGAAGCGGACCAAATTGAACAGTCCGATCGCAGCGCCGGCGCGTCCCCCCGGCGAGCGAGTCGCGCCAGCCGCCGCCGTCGTCTGCACGAGAGCGATCCCCGCGCCGGTCAGTACCCCGAGCGCGGCGAGCACGGCGAGACTGCGCCCGCCGGCATGCAGGTAACCACCGAGGGCCACCACGGCGCACGCCAACGTGAGCAGGCCCGCTCGCAACACCCGGCGTGGGCTTGTGCGTTCGGTGAGCAGGCCCGCGAGTGGCGCCGAAACCGCCATGGCGGCGGGCAGGGCGAACACGATGAACCCGGTGACGCTCGTGGCGTAGCCCAGCGATCCGGTCACGTACAGCGGCAGCGCCACGAGAACCGCCCCGAGACAGAACATCTGGGCGAACACGGCGAAAGCGCTGCGCACGAACCGTGACTCGGCGACGGTCTTCAGCTGCACGAGCGGCTCACGGGCGCGCACTGAGACGAGGCCGAAGACGACCAATGACGCCGCACCGAGCAGCGCCACGGCCCAGCCCGCCGGCACCTGCGGCGAGATCATCAGCAGCGCCGCACCCGTCGTCAGCCAGAACGCCCCGGACCAGTGCAGCGGCACCCGGTTCGGCGTTCCGGCGGGCAGGAGGACCCGCACGCCGACGGCGGCCACCGCGGTGATCGCCGCGAGCAGCCAGAAGATCGTTCGCCAGCCGAGGAATTGGCTGATCAGCCCGCCGAGGGGCGGCCCCGCGGCCTGGCCGATTCCGTTGGCCGCCGCCCAGGCGCCCATCGCGCTCGCCCGTCGGGTCGCGAGCGTGCCCATCACGGCCGCCGGCACCGCGGCGCAGGCGAGCCCTTGCACCGCGCGGCAGGCGACCAGCACGGCGAAGTTCGGCGCGAGCGCCGCTCCGACGTGCCCGATGCACATCAGCGTCAGCGCCGCCGTCAGCACCCGGCGCCTGCCGAACCGGTCGCCGACCCAGCCCGCGAGCGGGATCGTCGCCGCGAGCACGACGACGAACGCGGTCACCGTGAGCACCCCAGCGGACAACGGAACACCGAAGTCGCTGGTGATCCGCGGCAACGGGACGTTCACCACGTTGTTCGCGATCGTCCCGAGCGCCGTGGCTGTCATCAAAATGCTCAAAGCGGACGGACTGATCCGGGCGGTGAGCGTTGCCGTCACGAGACCTCCGGTATGGCAACCACCCCGACATTACGGAAGAACGTGTGCGTAACATGGGCGTGGCGCAGTAATTCGCGGATTCTCAGCATGCGCTGCCTGGGCTGGCGGCTGCTACGGTAGAGTGCACAATCCGATGAACGTGAGTTGTGCACATTATGGGTAGACGTTGCCAGAGTGAGTGAGGAGTCTCTTCGGTTAACTCCCACCGCCATCGGAGAGGACAACCGATGCCACTCACCGCAGCTCACTGGGTATATCTTGCAGGCGTCGTGGTGATCATCGCGACGATGATCTTGCGCAAGAACATCGTGGTACCCGCTGTGCTCGCGACCTTCCTGACCGCGCTCGCCTTTTCACACAGCATCATTCGTGGCATCTCCGCCATTTTCAACGCGAGCCTGGTCGCGGCGACCAACCTGTTCAACATTTTTTTGATCATCGCGATGGTCACCGCCATGCTGCACTCGTTGCAAGCGATCGGTGCCGACCGGAAAATGGTGGCACCGTTCCGGCGCGTGATGCGGGGCGGCCACCTGGCATTCTGGGGTCTGGTCGTCATCACCTACTTCATCTCGCTGTTCTTCTGGCCCACCCCGGCTGTGCCGCTGATCGGCGCAGTGCTCGTGCCTGTCGCGATCCGAGCCGGACTGCGGCCGATGGGCGTCGGCCTGGCTATCGCGATCGCCGGCCAGGGCATCGCTCTTTCCTCGGACTACGTGATCCGGGTGGCGCCGGGGCTGTCCGCGAAGGCAGCCGGCATCGACGCGAACGTCGTCGCCGACCGGGCCATGATCCTCTCGCTTGTCGTCGGCGGGGTGGCGCTGGTCATCGCCTACGCCATGGAATTCCGCAAGATGCGCAAGCCCTCGGCCGAGCTGCTGGCCGAGTGGGAAGGAAGTGGTGACGAGGAGGCCGCGCAGGAAATCGTCGTGGTCGAAGAAGAGCGGGAACTGGTGAGCGCCGGCGGTCTTGGTGGTGACATCTCCCTGCGTGGTGGATCCAGCAGCATCACCGAGGTGGTGTTTTCCGGTTCGAGGCCGCCCGCGAAGCCGGGTGTGTCCACGTTCTTCGCGATCTTCGTGCCGCTGGCCTACCTCGCTCTGATCGTCTACATGGTGGTGGCCAAGGCGTCGCCCGCGGTTCCGGACCTGGCCAGTGGCGATGCTGCCGCGCTCGTCGGCGGGGTGGCCGCTCTGATCGTGTTCCTCGCGGCGCTCGTCGACGACCGGAAGGGATTTCTGGAGGCCTCGGCGACGCACCTCGTCGACGGCCTGGTTTTTGCCTTCAAGGCGATGGGGGTGGTGCTGCCGATCGCGGGGTTCTTCTTCATCGGCAACGGTGAGTTTGCCGGCCAGATCCTCGGACTCCCCGACTCGGCGAAGGCGCCCGCCTTTCTCTTCGATCTGGTCAACGCCGCGCAGCAGCACATTCCGCACAACTCGTTCATCGCCGCGTTCGGCATCCTCGTCATCGGCATGATCGCCGGGCTCGAAGGTTCCGGCTTCTCCGGCTTGCCGTTGACCGGTGCGTTGGCGGGCAGCCTGGGCCCGGTGTCCGGGATCAGCACCGCGTCACTCGCCGCGATCGGGCAGATGGGCAACATCTGGTCCGGCGGCGGCACCCTCGTGGCCTGGTCGTCGCTGATCGCGGTCGCCGGATTCGCCCGCGTTCCGGTGATCGACCTGGCGAGGCGGGCCTTTCTGCCGGTTGTCGCCGGGCTCGTGGCGGGCACCGTGGTGGCGGTGATCTTCCTCCGCTGACCCGCCGGCGCCGGTGGGCACACGGACGCGCGCGTGTGCCCAGCGGCGCCGAACGGCCAGGTGAGCGTGGTCGTCCCGGTCGCGCGAAGCGGGCGCCGAGCCGAGCCGGTCGGCAGAAACGATTCACGTGATTCAATCGTGACCCGATCGGGTAGTTCCCCCCAAGGTGTGCCTCAACTGGCCCGTGACGGGGGTGATGTCGTTGACCGAGGCCCGACGCGTGGGTCGCCCGGGCACCTGGGTGCTGCCGCTTTTCGGCACTTCGGCCGCGACGGTGCGCGCCATGCGCACCTGGGTGACCGAACACCTGGAAACGCTCGGCCCCGAACACCGCGACGACGTTCTCCTCGTGGCCACCGAACTGCTCGCCAACGCCCACGACCACGGCGACGGCCCGCGCCACCTTCAGCTCTGGCACAGTCTTCGGCCCTGCACGGTGCGCATCGAGGTCGCCGATCGGAACCTCGTGCAGCCCACCATGGGCACCTCCCGCCTCCCCGGCTCCCGCGGCCGCGGCCTCCTACTGGTCGATCGCCTCTCCGTCACCTGGGGCGTCCTGCCCGAAACCGCTCACGAGCGCAAGACCGTGTGGGCGCAGATACCGTGCCAGGGCCGCTGCCCGTACCCCGGCCACTACCGCCGGCTGGCCGGCTGACCCCGGCCGTCGGTCCAGCTCACCTGTGATAGTTTGGATCGAACTGGGGCATATGTGCATCTGCAAACAGCCTCGGTGCGGGCCGGTAGCTCAGTTGGTTAGAGCAGGGGACTCATAATCCCTTGGCCGTCGGTTCGAGCCCGACCCGGCCCACTTTCCGTGGATGAAAATCGGTGCTGACCTGGGGAATGTGCCGGCAAGTTGATCTACGCAGGCTCGCTGGCGACCTGCCAACAACTGGCACAGCGCTTCGGACCCAAGGGATCTTCTGGGTAGGCGCGGAGCAATGCTTGAAACCTGTGGATAGGCCGGGAAGGGCGTACCTTCCCGGTGACCCGGTTGAGGTTTCCAAGCATGGCCGACGCGCCAACGTCGGCCGGGAAGGTACGGCCCGATGCTTACCGTAGTCCCTGACCCTGCC
>DASZNR010000044.1:0-150652 GCA_035551175.1 Amycolatopsis sp.
AAGATCGTCGGAGGACTCATCGTCGCGTGGATCGCGTTCATGGTCCTCGGCGCGGTGATCGGCTTCGTGTTCAAGGCCGTGCTGTGGATCGCGATCATCGGTGGCGTGGTGTTCCTGGGCACCGCGGCCTATGGCGCGATCACCGGCAAGAAGGACCCGAAGCGCATCAACCGCTGAAGCTGATCGTTCGTGGGTGCCGGCGGTTGGCCGGCACCCACGACTGCTAACCGAGCGCGGCCTCGGCGGCCTCGGCGCCGTCCCACAGGTGCGCCCGGATCCCGACGGCGCGCGCACCCTCCACATTGGACGCACGATCGTCGAAGAACAGGCAGTCTTCCGGTCGGGCGTCGAGTTTTTCGAGCAGGAGCCGGAAAACCCGTTCGTCGGGTTTCGCGCACTCGACGTCGCCGGAGAACATCGTCACGCGGAACAGCCGCGACCAGTCCTGCGTGCGCACCCAGCGGCCGAACGACACCGGCGCGCTGGAGAGCAGGGCCAACGCCGCTCCGGCTTCCGCAAGGCCTGCCAGCAGCGCCAGCGAAGACGGCGCCAAGTGCGACCACCCGACGACGTCGATGGCCGTGAGTTCCTCGGACATCGCTTCGTCGACCTGCACGCCAACGCGTTCGCCGACCGACGACCAGTAGGCGAGGTCAGTCGCGCCGCGGTCGTACGCCTCGCGCACCGCCCAGTAGACGGGCTCGAACTTCTCGGGCGAGACGCCCATCGTCGCCGCCAGCTTCGGCACGGCGGTGGTGCGCGTGCACAGCACTTCGCCGTAGTCGAACACGATCCAGTTCGTCATCGCGTGGCCGCCTTCATGCGCTGCAGCGCGTCGTCCACGGCTGTGGGCGCGAGGTCACGGTGCACCACGAAACGCACCTTGCCGGCCATCGGCAGTGCCTGGATGCCGAGCGAACCAAGCCAGTCGAGCGCTGTGCGCAGGTCCGGAACGTCGGCGAGCACGATGTTCGTGTCCGGCATGTCGACGCCCCAGCCGTGCTCGGCGAGTCCCGCGGCAAGGCGGCGCGCCTGCTCGTGGGTCTCGGCCAACTCGTCGACCCGGTCGAGCGCGACCAGGCATGCCGCGGCGAGCACCCCGCCCTGGCGCACGCCGCCGCCGAGCATCTGGCGCATCCGCCGCGCCCGCTCCACGAACTCGGCGCTGCCCGCGACGACCGAGCCGACCGGCGCGCCGAGGCCCTTGCTGAAACACGCTGAAACACTGTCGACGCCCACGGTCAGCGCGGCAGGCGGCACCCCGAGCGCCACCGACGCGTGCCAGATGCGTGCCCCGTCGAGGTGAACCTTGAGCCCGGCTTCCTTCGCGACGGCCACCAGTTGCGCGTGCTCTTCGGGCGGCGTGACGGCTCCGCCCGCCGCGTTGTGTGTGTTCTCCAGGCACAACAGTGCCGTGCTCAGCGTGAAATACGGCCCGGGTGTGCCGATCGACGCGCGCAGCAAGTCGGGTGTCGGACGGCCGGGGCCGGCGTCGTGTTCCAGGATGTCGGGCATGCCGCCGGCGAGCCAGGCGGCGGAACCGAGTTCGTTGGTGAGCACGTGGGCACCGCGCGTCGCGAGGAACCGGTCGCCGCGCTTGAGGTGCACGCTCAGCGCGATCAGGTTCGCCATGGTCCCGCTCGGCGTCCACAGTGCCGCGGGCATGCCGAGCAGCCCGGCGGCGCGCTCCTCGAGCTTCGCGATGGTCGGGTCGGTGCCGATCACGTTGTCGTCGACTTCGGCCTCGGCCATTGCGGCGCGCATGACCCCATCGGGGCGGGTGACGGTGTCGGAGCGAAAATCGAGGGGAGTCCAGGTCACGCGGCGATCACATCACACCGCCACCCGCGCGATCAACGGCGCCGGGGGTGGCTGTGGTCAGGGGTCTCGTGCAACCGTGGACGCCTCCGGTTCCGTCCTCCAGGGCGGACAAGTACACGAGCGGAGCTGCGCAGCGCGTGGACCAGCGCGACGAACAGGAGTTCGCGGAGTACTTCGCCGCGAGGCGGGACGCCGTGCGCCGGACCGCGTACCTGCTCTGTGGTGATTGGCACAAGGCCGACGACCTGGCCCAGACGGCTTTCGTCGCGCTGCACCGGAGGTGGAAGAAGATCAGGGACCGCGCCGCTACCGACGCTTACGTACGCAAGACGCTCGTACGCGCCCTCATCGACGAGTCACGCCGTCCGTGGCGGCGAGAGCGCCAGACCGACGTGCTACCTGAGCCGTCGTCGGACGGGCCGGGGCTCGCCGAGCGGGTCGCGACGCGCGAAGACCTGCTGGCGGCGCTGAAAGAAGTGCCGCCAAAGCAGCGGGCGGTGCTCGTGCTGCGCTTCTTCGAAGGCCTCGACGTCGGTGAGGCGGCCCGGGCGCTGGGTTGCAGCGAGGGCAATGTGAAAAGCCAGACCGCGCGCGGGTTGGCGAACCTGCGGCAAGTGCTGGAACGGGAGGTGGAGGCCAATGGATGAGCGTGACGTGGAGTCGTTGTTCTCCGCCGCTCCCGGCGAGGTGCCGCCGCCGACGTTCGACGTCGACGACGTCGTGCGCGAATCGAAACGGCAGACGCTGCGGCGGCGCAACCGCATCGCCGCCGGCGGTGCGGCGGTCGCGCTCGTCGCCGTCGGGTTCGGGACCTTCGGAATCGTGTCCGGGAAGTCGGATTCGGGCGCGGTGCTGAATTCGGCGCCCGCGCCCGTGCAACCCAGCGCGTCGGCTATGCGTCCTTTGGGTACTGGAGAGGGGAATGACTTCCCGGCTCAGCCGTCTCGGCAGGGAGACAGCGGAGACGGGAGGACCGGCCCTCGGGTCGAAGGCGCCTCCGGGTGCGAAGTGGACTGGGGGCTCGCCACAGCCCTCGCTGGCGAGCTCCCAGGCCACTTGACCGCGGCGAACGCCACCCCGGGAAGTGCCTGTACGACGGGCTCGCGCGGCGCCGGGTTCCCGCTTCCGAACGGGGCGATTTCGGCGGCCGTCTTCCCAGCCGGCACCGTCGTGACGCTGCCGGCCCGGCCCGCGGGCGCCGTCACGGCCCGCGCCGCCACCGGTTCCGGTGGCACGCTGGTGCTGGTGAGCGTTCCGGGTACCTCCGGGCGACCCGCGCCGTATGCCGGTGAGCTCGCGGGCTTCGCCGCCGCGCTGGCCCCCCGGTTCTGACGGGTTCCTCAACGCCCGGCTGGCAGAATGACCGGCCATGACGGCAGCAGCGACCACTCCCAAGGGCGAACGTCGGCGGGCGACGCTCGTCGAAGCCGCCGCCCAGCTGCTCGCCGAGGGCGGCTTCGACGCGGTGCGCCATCGCGCGGTCGCCGAACGCGCCGGTCTGCCGCTGGCGTCGACCACCTATTACTTCGACTCGCTCGAAGATCTGGTGACGGCCGCCGTCGAGCACCACTCGCAGATGGAACTCGAAAGCGGACGCCGGCAGCTCGAAGAGCTGGCCACCCGCAACCGTGGGGTGCAGGCGACCGTCGAGCTCGTCCTCGACCTGCTGCTCGGCCCCCCGAGCGGCAACCCGGAAGCCGACGCCGAGGCCGTGCTGCTGCGCTACGAACGCCTCGTGGCCACCGGTCGCCGTCCGTACCTGCGCCCGCTGATGCGTACGCTGTCCGGCCAGCTCAACGAGCTGCTGCTGGAAATCTTCACCCGCTCCGGCACGCCGGTGTCGCTCGGTGAGCTGGAGAAACTCGTGGCACTGGTCGACGGGGCGGTGGTCAACGCTCTCATCGCCGTCGACCCGGCCCCCCGCGCCGCCGCCGCTCGCATGCTGCAGGCTGCACTGGCTGGGTCGTGAGTGCTCGCGCCGGTTCTAACCGGCGCGTACACTCACGAGGCGGCGGGCGGGTCAGCGGCGGGTCTTCTTCGCCCGGGCCAAGTCGTCACGCGACTTCGTGACCAGTGCGAACATCGCACTTTCCGCGGCGGCCGGGTCGCGGGACGTGATGGCGTCGAAGACCTTGCGGTGGCTCGGCACGGGGTTGTCCGAGGGGCCGAAGGTGTGCACAAGCTTGTCGCGTTCGGCGAGGCCGATGGCGATGACGCGTTCGACCTGGAGCAGGAAGTTGTTGTGTGTGGCGGTCATCAGTGCGCGGTGGAACGTGAGGTCGGCGCGGACGCTGGCCTCCGGGTCGTCGCCGGCGGAGGCCATGTCGTCGAGCGCGGCGCGCAAGGCGTCCAGGTCCGCGGTGTCCGCGCGTTCGGCGGCGATGCGGGCGGCGGCGGGTTCGACGACGGTGCGGGCCTCGGTCAGTTCGTCGAGCAGGCCCGGGTTGCCGCTGGCCGCGGTCTGCCAGCGCATGACGTCGGCGTCGAGCATGTTCCACTGATCGCGAGGCTGCACGAAGGTGCCGCGCTTCTGCCGTGCGTCGATCAGGCCCTTGGCGGCCAGCACTTTGAGGGCCTCCCGCAGCGCGGTGAGGCTGATGTCCAGCTCCTCGCGCAGCGCGGGCAGGTCGAGGATGGTTCCCTCGCTCCACTCGTCCGACAGGATCCGGGTGGCGAGCATTTCCACGGTCTGGCCGTGCAGACCGCGGGGCCGGTGTTCGGTCAAGGCTGGTCCCCTCGGTCGGCGGCTGCGGGTCATCGTATCTCGGTCTCGATTACGTCCTAAATTATGAATACATCTCCGACGTCTCTGCCACGCTTCTCCTGGGGACCGCCTTGGCCCTGTCCGGCCGGCATTCCCTGCGAGAACCAGGTCCGGCAGGGGCGTGGCCTCAGAGATCCAGTGGAAGTACGAAGCTCGGTGACCCTGTCGCACAGGTCGTGACGTCGGCCGAACCCAGCCGGTCGAGCGGAAACGCGGTGACGGTGTCGGCGAACTGTGCGGCGACGTAACAGATCCCGTCGGCGATCGCGAAGTGGCGGGGGTGCTCGCCGCTCGCCTGGTCGGCCGTCGCGACGAGAGGTGAGCCTGCGAACGCCGTGACGACGTCCGCCCCTCGGTTGGACAGCAGCGCGCCGGAGCCGTGTAGTTCCAGGTGCGCGACGATGTTCTCGCCGTCCGGCGGCTCGTGCCTGGCCGGGGTGGCGGCCACGACCTCGAACGCGCCGGGCGAGGTCTCTCGCACCGTCAGCAGTTCGCTCGACAGCTCACACGCCACATAGGCCCGGTCCGAGCCGGGAACTCGCACGAGCTGCCGGGGGCCGCAGCCCGGCGGTAGCTTCGAGACGGCCACGAGGGACAGCTCACCGGAGGCCGACAGCGAGTAGCTACGGACCTCGTCCGTGCCGAGGTCCACGGCGCCGACGACGGATCCGTCGGCGTTCGGCACCGCCATGTGGACGTGGGCCGACTCCTGGCGCTCGGCGTTCGGCCCGGTCCCGTTGTGCTGCACCAACGCCGTACGGCCGGTGATCCGGCCATCGGCCGACAGCCCGAACACCGCGAGACTGCCGCCGGTGTAGTTGGCGCACAAGAGAAACCGGCCATCGGGCGTCACCGCGAGGTGGCACGGGTGCGCGCCGCCGCTTGGCACCTCTTCGTCCAGCACCGACAATGAACCGTCCACAAGCGACACTGACGACACGCCACCGGCTTCGGTTTCGTTCGTGGCGTAGAGCACCGGCAACGACGGGTGCTTGACGAGCCACGACGGCGAGGTCAGTGCCAGCGTCGAGATCCACGTGAGCCCACCGCTGGCGTCGCGGCGGAAGGTGGCGATCCCGGAGCCGTGGCCACCCGATTCGGCGGTGTAGCACCCGACCAGCACGACGTTCGTCACGCGGCCTCCCTCACCAGTGTGGCCACGCGGGCGCGGATGTCGTCGGCGGTCCCCTTCGTGAGCGCGGAACCGATGCCGCACGCGACAGCGCCCGCCGAGAGCCACTCCGGCACGTCCTCCGGCGCTATTCCGCCCGTCGGCACGAGCGGGGCCTGCGGCAGCGCGGCCCGCACGTCCTTGACCCAGCGCGGCCCCAGCGCCGAGGCGGGGAAGACCTTCACGGCGTCGGCGCCGGCTTCGAGCGCGCGCACGATTTCCGTGACCGAACCGGCGCCGGGGAACGCCGCCGCGCCGTAGCGGTGCGCCGTGCGGATCACGGCTGCCTCGACGTTCGGCGCCACGAGAAACCGGGCGCCCGCGCGGATCGCGAGCACCGCCGACGCCTCGTCGAGGATCGTGCCGGCGCCGATCACCGCGTCGGGATACGCGACCGTGAGCTCGTCGATCGCCGCCGCCGCACCGGGATTCGTGAAGGGGACCTCGATCGAACGCAGCCCCGCGTCCAGCGCGGCACGCGCGGCGACGACGGCCGACGGCGCGTCCGGGGTCCGCACGATGCCCACCACCCCCTGCCGAAGGGCTGCGTGCGTGATCTCCCACCGGTAGCTCATCGATGCACCTCCTCGCTGCCCGACAGGGCGGCACTCGCGTGGGCCGGGTCGGCCCGGTTCGGCAGTCCGTCGAAATCCTTGCGCGTGCCGACGGCCAGCGCCGCCGACACCGTGCTCGCCAGCAGCGTCTCGCCCGGTGAGTCGCCGCGCAGCCATGCCGACAGGTACCCCGACGGGCGCGTGTCACCCGCGCCAACGGGGTCTACGACGTGGGTGACCAGGGTGTCCCGGGTCCACTCGTACTCGGCCGTGACCGCTCGGGCCACCTTGTCACGCTGCTTCACCACCACCGTGCCGGCCCCGGCAAGGTGCTGGTCGACCGCGTGCCGGTCGTGTTCGCGACGAACAACGCCTCCCGCCCGCCCGACGCACGAGGTCGCTCGCCGAAACGTCGAGCAGTTCGACTGCGTCCTCGCCGGCGAACACGAGGCCGGCACGGTGCAGCAGGGGCCCGAAGGCCTCCCGCCACTGCGCCGGCGAAGCCGGCTTGAGTCGCACGTTGCGGTCGGACGCGATCGTCGCGCCTTGCGTGCGCGCGAGGTCGAACAGCGCGAGCACGGCGTCCTGTGCGGGCGGCTACAGCCTCGCCGTAATGCCGTCGCCTCGCCGAGGGTGCGGACTTCGTTCATCGCCGGCAGCCTACCGCGTCAAATCTTAATTTACGATTTAATCTTGACGTGGGCTCCGCGGCACCGGCATGCTGCTCGCGGGCCGGACCGGGCCCCCTTCGGCGCGATCCGGCAACGAAAGGTGTCGCCACCCTGCTTTTACGTTCTCCGCACAACAAACCGGGCAGTGCGCCAAGATTCGGCGATGTCCACTTCGGACACCACGGGTCGCCGTCGGGACACGAACTCGCGACATGGGCGGCACGCGGTTTGGGTGGAGTCGATCGGTGTCACCGTGGCGAGATGCTCGTCGGGCAGTGCGACAAGGTGTTCGCACGGGCCGAAACCCGCCGAACGACCGGAACGCAACCACGTGGCCAGAGCAGCAGACGTGAAAGGCGCCTGGCTCGGCGCGCGTGGTCCCGACGAGCAGGTGCGCGCGGACAAGCTCTGACGGGAGGAATCGGTGATGTCCACATCAGACAACCCGACGGTTGTGGTGACCGGTGCCGCGGCGGGGATCGGTGCGGCGACGGCCCGCAAGCTGCAGGGCGACGGCTACCGCGTCGTGGGCGTGGACCTCGCCGCGCTCCCCGGCGACCTCGCTGATCTCGCTGGTCTCGTCGGCGTGCGCGGCGACGTGACGGCCGACGAGACCTGGGCGCGGGTGCTCGACGTGGCCGGCGAGGTCGGCGCTCTCGTCAGCAACGCCTACGTGCCGACCACGGGCCCGCTGCACGAGATGCCGCGGGAGCGGTGGCAGCGCCAGCTCGACGTGAACCTGACCGGCGCGTACCTCGCGGTGAAGGCGTGTCTGCCGTCGCTGCGGGCGCGCCGTGGCGCTGTGGTGCTGGTGTCCTCGGTGCACGCGCGGTTCGGGCTGCCGGGGCATCCGGCGTACGCGGCGAGCAAGGGCGCGCTCGTTTCGCTGGCGCGTCAGCTCGCCGTGGAGTACGCGCCCGACGTGCGCGTGAACTCCGTGCTGCCCGGTCCCGTCCGCACGCGGGCTTGGGACCGGATCAGCGAGGAGGACATCGCACGCAGCGCGAAGGCGACGCCCGCCGGGCGCCTCGGTGAGCCGGCCGAGGTCGCCGAGGTGATCGCTTTCCTGCTTTCGCCGGGTGCCTCGTTCGTCACGGGCGCCGACCTGGCCGTCGACGGTGGCTGGTCGGCCGCCAAGGATTCCGCTTAGGAGAGGGGCCACGTGAAGATCACCGGTATCGAAACGTTCCTCGTCGCGCCACGCTGGCTGTTCTTGAAAGTCAGCACCGATGAGGGCATTTCCGGCTGGGGCGAGCCCGTGGTCGAGGGCCGCGCCGAAACGGTGCGCGCGGCCGTTCACGAAATGGCCGAGCTCGTCGTCGGCCGGGACCCGCTACGCATCGAGGACCACTGGCAGACGCTGCGCCGCGGCGGCTTTTACCGCGGTGGGCCGGTGCTGTCGAGTGCGCTGTCCGGATTCGACCACGCGCTGTGGGACATCGCAGGCAAGGTGCGCGGAGTACCCGTTCACGAGCTGCTCGGTGGACCGGTCCGCGACCGCGTGCGCGTGTACTCGTGGGTCGGGGGCGACCGGCCCTCGGGCCTCTTCGACGCGGTGTCGGCGCAGGTCGAAGCTGGCTTCACGGCGGTGAAGATGAACGTGGCGGGTCCGCTCGCGCCCATCGCGTCACCGGCCGAAGCGGGGGCCGCGCTGGCCCGCGCCAGGGAAGCCCGCGAAGCGCTGGGGCCCGACCGCGACCTCGCCATCGACTTCCACGGCCGCGTCTCGCCCGCGATGGCGCGCCGGCTGGTGAAGATGCTCGAAGAGGTGCAGCCGATGTTCGTCGAGGAACCGGTGCTGCCGGAGACGCAGGGTGGGGCGCTCGCGTCCATCGTCTCGACGTCGACGGTGCCGGTGGCGGTCGGCGAGCGGCTGTACTCGCGCTGGGAGTTCAAGCCGGTACTCGACGCGGGTGTCGCGGTGGTGCAGCCCGATCCCTCGCACGCCGGTGGCATTTCCGAACTGCGACGCATCGCCGCGCTCGCCGAGGTCTACGGTGCGAGCCTCGCGCCCCACTGCCCGCTCGGCCCGATCTCGCTCGCGGCCTCGATGCAGGTGGCCTTCGCGACGCCGAACTTCCTGATCCAGGAACACAGTCTCGGCATGCACTACCACCAGGGCACGGAGGCGTCGAGCTACCTCGCCGACTCGGCGCTGTTCCGCTTCGTCGACGGATACGCCGCTCGGCCGACCGGCCCCGGCCTCGGCATCGAACTCGACGAGGACGCCGTGCGCCGCGCGGACGAAGCCGGCCACCACTGGCGCTCCCCCGTGTGGCGGCTTGACGACGGAAGCCTCGCCGAATGGTGACCGACCCGGGCCCAGGACTCGTGAGTGCGCAAGCCGGTTCTAACCGGCCGAGCCACTCACGAGTCTGACCTGCGGGTATCGTGGGGCCGTGACGGACAAGCCCCGCATTCCCAACGTACTGGCCGCCCGCTACGCCTCTCCCGAGCTGGTTCGGCTGTGGTCGCCCGAGCAGAAGGTGGTGCTGGAGCGGCAGCTGTGGCTCGCCGTGCTGCGCGCGCAGAACGAGCTGGGCGTCGAGGTCGACGCCGGGGTCATCGCCGACTACGAGAGCGTCGTCGAGCAGGTGGACCTGGAGTCCATCGCCGAGCGTGAGCGCGTGACCCGCCACGACGTGAAGGCGCGCATCGAGGAGTTCAACGCACTGGCCGGTCACGAGCACGTGCACAAGGGCATGACGTCGCGCGACCTGACGGAAAACGTGGAGCAGCTGCAGCAGCTGCGGTCGCTCGAGCTGCTGCGCGGCCGCGTCGCCGCGGTGCTCGCCCGGCTGGCCGCCTTGGCCGTGGAGCACTCCGACGTGGTGATGGCAGGGCGGTCGCACAACGTCGCCGCGCAGGCGACCACGCTCGGCAAGCGCTTCGCAACGGCCGCCGACGAGCTGCTGGTCGCGTTCGCGCGCCTGGACAACCTCATCGACCGCTACCCGCTGCGCGGCATCAAGGGCCCGGTCGGTACGGCACAGGACATGCTCGACCTCCTCACTCCGCCCGCCGGCGACGGAGCCACGAGCACACCCGAGTCCACTTTGGACGAACTGGAACGGCGGATCGCCGAGCACCTCGGCTTCCGCAACCACTTCGTCAGCGTCGGCCAGGTGTACCCGCGGTCGCTGGACTTCGACACGTTGTCCACGCTCGTGCAGCTGGCCGCGGCGCCGTCGAGTCTCGCCAAGACGATCCGGCTCATGGCGGGCCACGAGCTCGTCACCGAGGGCTTCAAGCCGGGTCAGGTCGGGTCGTCGGCCATGCCGCACAAGATGAACACCCGCTCCTGTGAGCGCGTGAACGGCCTCGCCGTGATCTTGCGCGGGCACCTGTCGATGATCGGCGAGCTGGCGGGCGACCAGTGGAACGAAGGCGACGTCTCCGATTCTGTCGTGCGCCGCGTCGCGTTGCCGGACGCGTTCTTCGCGCTCGACGGCCTGCTGGAGACTTTCCTCACGGTGCTGGCCGAGTTCGGTGCGTTCCCCGCCGTGATCGAGCGTGAGCTCGATCGCTACCTGCCCTTCCTCGCGACGACCAAGGTGCTCATGGCCGCCGTCCGCGCCGGCGTGGGGCGTGAGACGGCCCACGAAGCGATCAAGGAAAACGCCGTGTCCGTCGCGCTGGCCATGCGCGAGCGCGGCGCCGAAAACGACCTGCTCGACCGCCTCGCCGCCGACTCCCGCCTGCCCTTGGATCGCGGTGACCTGGACAAACTTCTCGCCGACCGGCTTTCGTTCACCGGCGTCGCGCCCCGGCAGGTCGAAGAGGTGGCCCAGCGCGTGGCGGCCGTGCTGGAACGGTTCCCGGACGCCGCCGGCTACTCGCCGCAGCCGATCCTGTGACCGTGCTTACCGCGTCCACTTCCTGAGACGGCGGTAGTCGATCGGGCGAAATCCCTAATCTCGGACAGCGAACCCCGGAAGCGCCGGCCCCCGGTCGGCGCTTTCTTCATGCCCGTGCTCGTTCGTGTTCGTTTCAGGAAGAACAGATGAAGAAGCTCCTCAGCACCCTCGCCGTCGTGCTCACCTCCGCTGTCGTGCTGACGGCGTGTGGATCGTCCTCCGGTGCGCAGACCCTGCGGGTCGGCACGCTCACCGACGCGCCGCCGAGCATCTACCTCGAAAACGGCCGGTTCACCGGCTACGACAACGAGCTGCTGCGCGACATTGCGAAGCGCGAGGGCTTCCAGGTCGAGTTCGTCGGTACCGAGTTCTCGAGCCTGCTCGCGAAGGTCGCGAGTGGACAGCTCGACATCGGCAGCTCGACGATCTCCGCGACAGCCGCGCGCAAGAAGACGGTTTCGTTCTCCAACGGCTACGACACGAGCTACACCACCGTCGTCACCGAGAAGGGCGCTGCGCTGACGCAGGCCGGGTCCTTCGGCGGCAAGCGGCTGGGCGTGGTGCAGGGCAGCGTGCAGGACGAGTTCGCGGGCAAGCTCGCCGGCGCCCAGGTCGTGCGTTTCCCGGACTACAACGCCGGCTTCGCGCAGTTGCGCAGCGGCGCACTCGACGGCTGGGTCGTGCCCAAGGACATCGGCCAGCGCTACCTCGAACAGAACCCGGGTGTGCCGCTGGAATTCGGCTACACGGTGCTCGACAAGGACACGCCGTCGGCCTACGCGGTGGCCAAGTCCGATCCGGACCTGCTCGCCAAGATCAACGACGGCCTCGCGAAGGCCATCGCCGACGGCACCGTCGCGCGGCTGCACGCGCAGTTCTTCAAGCAGGCGGTCCTCGCCCCGGAGCTCGCCAAGGGCGGTCCCGGTCTGCCGGTGAAGAACTCGTGACCGGCATAAGCTTCGTCGACGATTCCGGCCGGAAAGGACAGGAGTGACATGAAGAGGATTTTGGTCTCAGCCGTCACGGCGGCCACGTTGATCGCGACGCTGACGGCGTGCGGCGGCAGCGGTGGCGGCGCCGGTGACACACTTCGGGTCGGGACGCTGAGCGACTCGCGGCCCAACGCGTACGAGGAAAACGGCCAGTTCACCGGATTCGACAACGAGCTGCTGAAGGACATCGCGGCGAAGGAGGGCTTCAAGGTGGAGTTCGTCTCGGTCGACTTCTCCGCGCTGCTCGGCCAGGTCGCCAACGGGACGTTCGACATCGGCAGCGCCGGCGTCGCGCAGACCGAGGCGCGCAAGAAGACCGTCGCGTTCTCCGACCCGTACAACTACCAGTCGCTCGGCATCGAAGCGAAGGAGACCGCGGGCATCACCGACGAGAAATCGTTGGCGGGCAAGCGGATCGGCGTCGTGCAGGGCACCGTGTCCGATACGTGGCTCACAGCCAACGCGCCCAACGCGCAGGCTGTGCGCTTCCCGAACGACGCCGCGGCCCTGAGCGCGCTGAAGTCGTCGGCGATCGACGGCACGGTGTTCGACCTGGCCTCGGCCAAGGACTACGCGTCGAAGAACCCAGGACTGAAGGTCACCAAGTCGATCACGACCGCGATCCCCCACGGGTACGCGGTGAAGAAGGGCAACACCGACCTGCTGGCCAAGCTCAACGACGGGATCAAGAAGGTCATCGCCGACGGCACCTGGAAGAAGGTGCACCAGCAGTTCGAGGCCGACGAAGCGGTGCCGGCGAGCTTCGCGGGTGGGCAGTAGCCCGCGATGCAACAGTTCCTCGACACCTTCCTCGACTGGAGCTACATCTGGCAGGTCTTCCCTGACCTGCTCAGGACGGGCCTTGCGAACACGCTGATCCTCGCCGGCGCGTCGGCGATCATCGGGACCGTGCTGGGCATGGTGCTCGCCGTGCTCGGACTGTCCACAAAGGTCTGGTTGCGCTGGCCGGCGCGGATCTACACCGACATCTTCCGCGGGCTGCCTGCGATCCTGACGATCCTCGTGATCGGCCAGGGCCTCGGCACGCTCGCGCGCCCGCTCGTCGGCACGAATCCGTATCCGCTGGGCATCACCGCGCTGAGCCTGATCGCGGCCGCCTACATCGGTGAGATCTTCCGTGCCGGCATCCAGAGTGTCGACAAAGGACAGATGGAGGCCAGTCGTGCGCTCGGCATGAGCTACACCAAGGCGATGCTGCTGGTCGTGATCCCGCAGGGGGTGCGGCGGGTGCTGCCCGCGTTGGTGAACCAGTTCATCGCGCTGGTGAAGGATTCGACGCTGGTGTACTTCCTGGGGTTCATCACGTCGCAGCGCGAGCTGTTCCGCATCGGCCAGGACCTCGCGGCGAACACGGGAAACCTGTCGCCGCTGGTGGCGGCCGGATTCGTGTACCTCGTGATCACCGTGCCACTCACGCACCTGGTGAACTACATCGACAAGCGGCTGCAGACGGGTCGCAAGGTCCGCGATGACGGTGATCTGCAGCTCGTCACGAGCGGAACGGGAGTGAGCCTGTGACCGCCGCGGTTCGTTCGTCCAGTGTGGAGCTTCGTGACATCCACGTCAGCTTCGGCACGCTCGAAGTCCTGCGCGGCGTGGACCTGCGGGTGAGCTCCGGCAGGACGACGTGTGTGATCGGCCCGTCGGGCTCGGGTAAATCGACGTTGCTGAGGTGCGTGAACCGCCTGCAGGAACCCGATTCGGGAGATCTGCTGCTCGACGGCGAAAGTGTCATCCATGCCGACGCCGACGAGCTGCGCCAGCGCGTGGGCATGGTGTTCCAGCACTTCAACCTGTTCGGGCACCGCACCGTGCTCGACAACATCGTGCTGCCGTTGCGCAGCGTCAAGAGGCTGAGCAAAGACGCGGCGACCGAGATCGCGCGGGCCCGGCTGGCGGAGGTCGGCCTCGCGGACAAGGCGCCGTACCGGCCGTCGGCGCTGTCGGGCGGCCAGCAGCAGCGCGTGGCGATCGCGCGGGCGCTGGCGATGGACCCCGAGGTGATGCTGTTCGACGAAGCGACGTCAGCGCTCGACCCGGAGCTCGTGAAGGGGGTGCTAAACCTCATGGCCGGCCTCGCCGCGCGTGGCCTCACCCTGATCGTGGTGACGCACGAGATGGGGTTCGCCCGCAGCGTCGCCGACGAGGTGGCGTTCATGGACGCCGGCCGCATCGTCGAGCAAGGCACCCCGGAGCAGGTGTTCGACAACCCGACGAGCCCGCGGCTGCGGCAGTTCCTCTCGCAGGTGTTGTGAGCGTCAACCCGGCGCCGCGGTGATCGTGCACTCCTCCGCGGCCCCGAGGTCCAGCACGGCTGCCGCGGACCCGCCGTTCACGGCGACGGCGAGGTGGCCGGCCGAGTCGGTGTAGAGAAGGTTGGCGCCCGGCGCGACGTCGCCGAAGGTGCGGCTGATCGTCGCCGTCAACGCGACTCGCGAGCTGTGCACGGTGACCACGCCGGTGAGCCCGGAGAGGTCAAGGTCGGCCGGAGTGGCGGCGAGCTGCACGTTGCCGAAATGGTCGACGGTCAGTACGTCGGACACGAGTTTGCCGGGGAACGCCGCCACGAGCGGGTCCGGCAGCTGCACCAGGTCACCGACTTCGGGACCGAACGACGCAGGTTCGGCACCCAGCGCCAGCCGTGCGGCTGCCGGCGCGAAGACGTCGCGGCCGTGGAACGTGGCCGACGCCGGGTCGGGCTCGTCGATCAGGTGGGCGGCCCGCACTCCGCCGAGCGCGGCGGCGGCGGGCACGAGCAGCCCGTTGTCCGGCCCCACCAGCACACCGCGGGCCGCGACCACGACGATGCCACGCCGCGCGGTGCCGACGCCAGGGTCCACCACGGCCAGGTGCACGGCCTCGGGCAGCGACGGCACCGTCTGCGCGAGCACCGCCGCACCCGGGCGCACCTGGTGCGGCGGCACGAGGTGCGTCACGTCGAGCACCCGGACGTCGGGCGCCAGCCGCGCGATCACGCCATGGCAGGCGGCCACGAAGCCGTCGCGCAGACCGTAGTCGGTGGTGAACGAGATCCAGCGGTAGCGCATGACCTGCATCATCCTCGATCCGGGCGACGTCCCGTTACCGATCCACCAGAGGTGGGCGCACACCGTGCGGTGACCGCGTTCGCCCTGGCTGCGGTCGGGTTGGCAACGAACGGCACAGTATTGTGCAGCCCGTGACGACGCTCGCCGATTACCCGAAGATCGCCGCTGGAAAGGTGCGGGAGCTCTACGCCGTGGGTGAGGACCACCTGCTGTTCGTGACCTCCGACCGCATCTCGGCCTACGACTTCGTGCTGGACACACCCATCCCCGACAAAGGCAGGGTGCTCACCGCGATGAGCGCGTTCTGGTTCGAGCAGCTCGCCGATCTCATCCCCAACCACCTCGAGGCCCACGACGACCCGCGCATCCCCGCCGAGGTCCGCGGCCGCGCGCTGCTCGTACGGCGGCTGGACATGCTGCCGGTGGAGGCCGTCGTGCGCGGCTACCTCACGGGGTCGGGGTTCACCGATTACCAGAGCACGGGTGCGGTGTGCGGGGTTGCGCTCCCGTCCGGGCTGGTCGAGGCGTCGAAGCTGCCGTCGCCGATCTTCACGCCCGCGACCAAGGCCGAGCTGGGTGACCACGACGAGAACGTGTCGTTCGACGTCATCGCCGGGAGGATCGGGCGGCAGCGCGCTTCGGAGGTGCGCGACGCGGCGTTGGCGGTGTACGCGCGCGGTGCGGAGTTCGCGGCCGAGCGCGGGATCCTGCTGGCGGACACGAAGTTCGAGTTCGGTCTCGACGCCTCCGGCCGGCTGGTTCTCGCCGACGAGGTGCTGACGCCGGACTCCTCGCGCTACTGGCCCGCCGAGGGCTACACGCCGGGGCGCACGCAGCCGTCGTTCGACAAGCAGTACGTGCGCAACTGGCTGACGGGCCCCGACTCCGGTTGGGACCGCGCCTCGAACACGCAGCCGCCGCCGTTGCCCGACGACGTCGTGGCCGCGACGCGCGCGCGATACGTGGAGGCGTACGAGCGAATCACGGGACTTTCGCTGGCCGACTGGCCGACGGCCTGAAACTGTCGGACCCCGCTGGCACACTAACGCCCGTGAGTGACGCACTGGTATTGGGTGGTGGCGGAGTCGCGGGCATCGCGTGGATCACGGGGCTGCTGGCCGGCCTCGCCGACGTGGGCCGCGACGTGACGGAGGCGGACTTGATCGTCGGCACGTCGGCGGGCTCGACCGTCGCGGCGCAGATCGGCAGCGGCCTGAGCCTGGATGAGCTCTACGCGCGCCAGACCGACCCGGCGCGACAGGCCGCGGAAATTCCGGCTGACCTCGATGTAGAGAGCTACAGCGCGGAATTCGCCTCGATCCTCGCGCGCGGCGGCACTGCGGCACAGGTACGGCGGGCGGTGGGGGCGTTCGCGCTGAAGGCCGGCACCGTCCCGGAGGAGCGCCGCCGCACGGTGATCGAATCGCGGCTGCCCTCGCACCAGTGGCCTTCGCGCGCGTTGGCGATCATCGCGGTCGACGCCGATACCGGCGAGCCGCGGGTGTTCCGCAACGACTCGGGCGTCTCGCTCGTCGACGCCGTCGCGGCCAGCTGCGCCGTCCCCGGAATCTGGCCCGCCGCCACGATCTCCGGCCATCGCTACATCGACGGTGGTGTCCGTTCGATCGCCAACGCCGATTACGCAACGGGTCACGACCGGATCCTCGTCGTCCTCCCGCTGCCCGAGGGCGAACTCTTTCCCGCCGAAACGCCGTTTCCCGACGTCTTCACGTCCTTGCGCGCTGCGGGCGCCGCCGTCACCGTCGTCGCCCCGGACGACGCATCCCTGACGGCGATCGGCACCAACCCCCTCGACCCGGCCACTCGTGGCCCGGCTGCCGAGGCGGGCCGGGCACAAGGGCGGAGTCTGGAGCTGGCGGGCTACTAGCCACGCCCGCCGATCAGGCCGGACGGCGGCGTCGACCTGGTTGCGGCGGAGACCTCACGGGCCCTTTCGGCGCAGTTCACGGTGTTGTCAGCCCTTCGCCATGGGGCGGGGGCGCAATGGATGCGTGGTTAGCCGTTTGCTGGTATCGCTGTCCGGAACCACCACGCGCACGCTGCACCGCTGTGCCGATCTCACCGCGGAGCTCGCGCGGCGAAAGGTGCCGTTGTCGATTCTGCACGTCGCCCGTACGGAAAACGGGCCGGTGACGGAGTGGGTGCGCACCCGCTCGGCGGCGGGCGACTCCGTGCTGTTGCACGGCTACGACCACCGCGTCACGCCGACGCACCGCGCTGTCCACCTCGGCCGGCGCGCCGAGTTCGCAGACCTCCCCGCCCACGAGGCGAGGTTGCGGCTGATCGCGGCGCAGGCGGCACTCGACCGCACGGGCGTGAGTGTCGACGGGTTCGCGCCGCCGCGGTGGCTGGCGTCACCCGGCACACGGCAGGCGTTGCGGGAGCACGGGTTCACGCTCTGCGCGGATGCGAACGCCGTGCGCGACCTCGTGACCGGGGACGCCCACCGGGCGCGGGTGCAGGAGTTCACGAGCCAATCGCCCCGTACCGAAACCGTCCGGTGCTGCGCGTTCGTTCTGGCCTCCGCGCGCGCCTCCCGTCGCGGTGGCCTGGTCCGCCTCGGCATCTCCGCCGCCGACCTGGCCCGCCCCGGCCTGCGCCAAGCGCTGCTCGACGCCGTCGACGTCGCCCTCGAAAACCGTGCCTTCGGCAGCACGTACCGTTCCCTGCGTCCCACGGCCGCCGCCTGAAGCCCCGCCGACGGCTCTGTCGGTGCGCCGTCGCGGCCTGGCCGCCGCCGCCGTACCAGCGGCTGGAATCATGGGGGTATGGCTGTAGCGAAGACGACGGTGAGCCCGGCCGCGGTCCGCGAAGCCGCACTGACGCTCTTCGCCGAGCGCGGGTACCACGGCACCGCGCTCAGCCAGATCGCGGCCGCGCTGAACATCCGCACGCCCAGCCTCTACAACCACATGCGGGCCAAGCAGGATCTCCTGCGCGACATCGTCGCCGACACCACCGAACAGGTCTGGGCCGACTACGAGCAGGCCGTCGCCGGTGTGGACGACGTCGCGGACCGCCTCCGGCACGCGACCCGCGTGTACGCCCTCCGGCATGCCACCCATCGCCGCGAGGCCCTCATCGTCAACCGTGACATCGCGAGCCTCGAAGAACCTGCGCGTGGCCGCGTCCTCGAGCTGCGCCGCCGCCACGCACAGGCCATCAAGGACCTCATCGAGGAAGGCGTCAAAACCGGCCGGTTCCACGAGGAATCCTCCACCCTCGCTGCGTTCGGCATCCTCGAAATGTGCGTCAGCATCGCCCGCTGGTTCAGCGAAGACGGCCCCCTCAGTGCCGACGAAGTCGCCGACAAGTACAGCCAGTACGCCCTGCGCATCGCCGGTCTCGCCTGAGCCGAACACCCGAAACGCCTCTTGCCGGCACTCGCGCACGTCTCTACACTCCACGGACTAACTATCATTAGTTAATCTCGTGGTGGAGATGTCGATGCTCAAA
Source organism: Amycolatopsis sp. (assembly GCA_035551175.1). Classification (GTDB taxonomy): domain Bacteria; phylum Actinomycetota; class Actinomycetes; order Mycobacteriales; family Pseudonocardiaceae; genus Amycolatopsis. Next base: position 18,376 of record DASZNR010000044.1, read on the forward strand.
GTCGAGTTGATCCGTCCCATCCCTCAGCTGCTGGTCGGCCACGCGGCACGGTTCGGGGACAAGGTCGCGTTTTACGACGACCGGCGCCGGCTCTCGTACGGGGAGCTGGCGGAGCGCACGCGGCGGTTCGCCGGGAACCTCGTGGACGAGGGCGTGACGCGCGGTGACCGCGTGCTGATCTACCTGGACAACAGCGTCGAGACGGCCGAGGCGTATCTGATGACCACGCGGCTCGGCGCGGTGGGCGTGTGCGTGAACCCGAGCGCCGCCCCCGCGGAGGTCGCGTACCAGCTCGGTGACAGCGACGCCCGGGTGGTCATCACCGACGAGAACCACCTCGGCGACGTGCGCACGATGGTCGCCGCGCGGGGCGTCGACACACTGGTCGTGCTGGTCACCGACGGCGCCGCGCCGCCGGCCGTCCGGACGTACGAGGACTTCGCCACCCGGGAACCGCGCAGTACCCCGCCCGATGACCTCGGGCTCGACGACGTGGCGTGGATGCTCTACACGTCCGGCACCACCGGCCGCCCGAAAGGCGTGCTGCTCACGCAACGCAGCTGCCTCTGGGTCGTCGCCGCGTGCTGGGCGCCGATCGTGGGACTGACGGCGGCCGATCGCGTGCTGTGCCCGTTGCCGCTGTTCCACTCGTACGCGCTGGACCTGTGCGTGCTCGGCGTCTTCGCCGTGGGCGCGACTGAACGGATCCTGCCGCGGTTCACCACGCCGCGGGTGCTCGAACTGCTCGAAGCCGAACCGTTCACCTTCATGCCCGGTGTCCCCACAATGTTCCAGTACCTTCTGCACGGTACCCGCGAGAAACCGTTTCACAGCACCACGTTGCGGATGTGTGTATCGGCCGGCGCCATCATGCCGGCCGCGCTCAACGCCGAGTTCGAGCAGCAGTTCGGCGTGCCGCTGCTGGAGGGGTACGGCATCACTGAAACGTCCACAATGGTCACCATGAACACGCCCGGCGGCGGCCGGGTGCTGGGTTCGTGCGGCCTGCCGTTGCCCGGTGTCGGGGTGCGGCTGGTCGACCCGGTGTCCGGAGCGGACGTCGGCGTCGGCGAGGAGGGCGAGCTGTGGGTGAGTGGCCCGAACGTCATGCAGGGTTACCACAATCGCGCCGAAGCCAGCGCCGAGGCACTGCGGCTCGGCTGGTACCACACGGGCGACCTCGGTCGGCGTGACGCCAATGGCTTCCTGACGATCTCGGGACGCACCAAGGAACTCATCATCCGCGGTGGCGAAAACATCTACCCGGCCGAGGTCGAGGCCGTGCTGCTGAAGATTCCCGGCGTCGCCGACGCTGCCGTGGTCGCGCACAAGCATCCCGACCTTGGCGAGGTACCCGTCGCGTTCGTGGTGCCGGACGACCCGGGCAAGCTCGACGAGTCCGCGCTCCTCGCCGCGTGCCGCGCGGAGCTCTCGCACTTCAAAGTGCCCGAGCAGGTGCTGGAGATCGACGCGATCCCGCGCACCGGTTCGGGCAAGATCATGCGGTTTCGCCTGCAGGAACGGCTGATCGAAGCCCGCGACGGTTGACGCGCACGCAGTCGTGGTCCTAATCTGCAAACTAACGTTAATTAGTAAGGTGGTGTTCGTGGACCTTTCCAACACCTTCACCGTCGACCTGCCGGTCGGGGAAGCCTGGCGCGTGCTGACCGACCTCGAGCGCGTCGCACCCTGCCTGCCCGGCGCCACGTTGCTCGGCGTCGAAGACGACGTGTACCAGGGTGCGGTGAAGATCAAGGTGGGCCCTGTCTCGGCGAAATATCAGGGCACGGCGCGGTTCGTCGAAATGGACCACCACGCCCACCGCGCGGTACTGCGCGCCGAGGGCAAGGACTCGGGCGGACAGGGCAACGCGGCGGCCACCATCACCGCGACCCTCACCACCCAAGGTACCGGGACCAAAGTGGACGTTCGGACGAACCTCGCGCTTTCCGGGCGCGTCGCGCAGTTCGGCCGTGGGGTGATCGCCGATGTCACCGGCAAGCTGCTCAGTCAATTCGTGCAACGGCTGGAAGCGGAGGTCGCCGGCGTGAAGCCGCAGCCGGAACCGCTGGACCTCACGGCAGCGGTCGGCGGCACCGTCGCGAAGCGCGCGCTACCGGTCGCTGCCGCCGCGCTGCTGGCACTCCTCGTGATTCTGCTGGCTTGCAAGGGAAAGGCGGCGCAATGATCTCCGAACGGCACCTCTACGTCGGCGGCCAGTGGATCGCCGGCGGTGGCAGTGACTGTGAAGTCGAGAACCCGGCGACGGAGGAGCCCGCGGGTATCGTCACGCAGGCGTCTCCCGCCGTCGTGAACCTCGCGGTCGCCTCGGCGACCGCGGCGTTCGACGGCTGGGCCGCGACACCCGTCGCCGAGCGTGCGGCGGCCCTTCGGCGCCTGCACGAAGTCATCACGGACCGCGCTGCGAAGTTCGCCGAACTCATCACGCTCGAACAGGGTTCGCCGCCACCGGTCGCCCGGAAGTTGCATGTGGACACTCCGCTCGGTGTGCTGGCCAAGACCGCCGACGCGCTCGAGGAGTTCGAATTCCGGCACCGGATCGGCAACTCCGTGGTCCTGCGCGAGCCCGTCGGCGTCGTCGCCGCGATCACACCGTGGAACCTGCCACTGCACCAGATCATCGTCAAGGTCGCGCCCGCACTGGCGGCCGGCTGCACGGTGGTCCTCAAGCCGGCCGCGCTCACGCCGCTCACCGCGTTCGAGCTCATGCGTGCCTTCGAGACCGCCGGGTTCCCGGCGGGCACGATCAACCTGGTCACGGGCAGCGGCGCCGACGTCGGTGACCAGCTGACCAGGAGCGCGGGTGTCGACCACGTGTCGTTCACCGGGTCCACGCCGGTCGGCGCGCAGGTCGCGGCCGCCGCGGCCGAGACGATCAAGGGCGTCACGCTCGAACTGGGCGGCAAGTCCGCGAGCGTGGTTGTGTCTGATGTGGACGACGAGCTGCTCGCCAAGGCCGTGAAGGTCACCGTCGCGAATTGCTACCTCAACGGCGGCCAGACGTGCACCGCGCTGTCGCGGCTCGTCGTCCCGGCCGACCGGCTCGCCTGCGCCGAAGAGCTGGCGGCCGCCGCTTCGGCCAAGTACGTGCCCGGCGAACGGCTCGGCCCACTGATCTCTGCCGTACAGCGCAAGGAAGTCGAGAGCTTCCTGACCGATGAGTCCCGCGCGCTCACAAATCCCGCGCCCCTGCCCGAACGTGGCTACTACGTGTCTCCGACCATCTACAGTGAAGTAGATCCGGACTCCCGGCTCGCCCAGGAAGAAGTCTTCGGCCCTGTGCTGGCGATCCTCGCCGCGGAGTCCGATGAAGACGCCATCGCCATCGCCAACAACTCCCGCTACGGCCTCGGCGGTGCGCTGTGGACCGGGGATCCGGACCGAGCGCTGGACTACGCCTCGCGGATCCGCACCGGCCAGGTCGACGTGAACGCCGCGCCGTTCAACCCGCGCGCGCCGTTCGGCGGCTACAAGGCTTCGGGTGTCGGCCGCGAGATCGGTGACTACGGGATCGAAGACGTGCTCGAGACCAAGGCGGTGCAGCTGTGACCGAGATCAACGCGCTGGTCCTGCGCGAAGCCGGTGCTCCGATGGCCGTCGAACGCATCCGCTTGCGACCCGTCGGGCCCGGCGACGTGCGGGTCCGCATCGACGCGACCGGCGTCTGCCACTCCGACCTGTCGCTGGCCAGGGGCGTGCTCGCGCAACAGCTGCCGGCCGTGCTCGGCCACGAAGCCTGCGGCACCGTCCTGGAAACCGGTGGGGATGTCGCAGACCTGGCAGTGGGTGACCGCGTGCTCCTCCTGTGGATCACGCCTTGCGGCTCGTGCGTCCACTGTGGACGTGGTGAACCGCACCTGTGCGTCAACGGTTCCGCGCGGGGCACCCGGCCGTACGCGGACGACTCCGAAGGCAACCCGGTGTACCCGGGTCTGACGGTCGGGTCGTTCGCCGAGCAGACCGTCGTCCCGGCCGCGGCCGCTGTCAAGATCCCTGGCGACATCAGCTCCGCCGACGCCGCGCTGCTCGGGTGCGCGGTGACCACCGGTGTCGGCGCCGTCACGAAGACCGCGAAGGTCACCCCTGGCTCTTCCGTGCTGGTCATCGGCCTTGGCGGGGTCGGATTGGCGGCGATCCAGGGTGCGAAACTCGCTGGTGCGGGCACGGTGATCGCCGTCGACCGCAACGCCGCCAAAGCCGCCTACGCCCGCAAACTCGGCGCCGACCACTTCGTCCCCGCCGACGACACGACGAAGAAGGCCGTGCGAGCGTTGACCGGCGGTGAGGGCGTCGACTTCGCGTTCGACTGCGTCGGCTCGGCCCGGACCATCCGCGACGCATGGGGCCTGACCCGCCGCGGCGGCACGGCCTGCGTGGTCGGCGTCGGCGGCAAGGACGACCAGGTTTCGTTCAGCGCGCTGGAACTGTTCCACTTCGCCCGTACGCTCGTCGGCTGCGTCGCCGGATCACTCGACGCGGCCCATGACCTGCCGCGCTACTTCGACGACGTGCGCACCGGCAGGCTCGACCTCGCGTCCATGGTGACCGGTCACGGTGGACTCGCGGACATCGAGGCCGCGTTGACCGCCATGGCCGCCGGTGAAGGCGTGCGGACGCTGGTGGTGCCGTCGTGAGGATCGGCGCACTGACCATCGAACCGGTTCACGACGGCTACGCCCGCGAGCCGGGCCGCGAAGTTCTGACCCGCCCCGATGTGGCCGACGCGTGGGCCTGCCACGAGCATTTGCTCGACGAACACGGCGACCTCGAGCTCACGCTCGGCGGTTTCCTGCTGCGCACCGGCGATCGCGTGGTGCTGATCGACGCCGGCGTCGGCACGATCGACAACGACAAGTACCACGGCGGCGGATTCATCGAAAGCCTGCGTGGGCACGGCGTCGCTCCCGAAGACGTGACCGACGTCGTGTTCACGCACCTGCACTTCGACCACGTCGGCTGGGCCACGAAGAAGGGCGAGGTCGTGTTCCCGAACGCGACGTACCGGGTGCACACCGCGGACTGGGCGCACTTCGTCGACAGCCCGGACGCCGAACCCGGTGCCGTGCGGAAGCTTTCGCCACTGGCGAACCAGCTGGAACCGTTCACCATCGACACCACGATCGCGCCCGGCCTCGACACCCGACACGTGCCCGGTCACACTCCCGGCTCCACGATCTTCGTGGTGTCCAGCGAAGGCGAACGCGCGCTGCTGCTCGGTGACGTCGCGCACTCCACAGTGGAGCTGACCGACCCGGCCTGGGAGGCGATCTTCGACGTCGACCGCGCGGCCGCCCGCGCGGTGCGTGCCGGCTTGATCGACGAGCTCACCGACGGCCCGGACACGGTCGCCGCCGCCCACTTCCCCGGTTTGCGGTTCGGCCGGGTGGTGACCGTCGCCGGCGAGCGCCGGTTCGAGTTCATCTGAAAGGGGATCCCGTGGACCTCAAGCTCAACGGTAAGAACGTGCTGGTCACCGGAGCGGGCCAGGGGCTCGGCCGCGCGATCGGGATGGCGTTCGCGCACGAAGGCGCCAACGTCGCGTTCCACTACAACACCTCCGCCGACGGTGCCGAAGCCGCGGCGAAGGAAGCCGCCGCACTGGGTGTCAAGGCGGTGGCCGTCGGCGCGAACCTGCGTGACGGCGAATCCGTGCGTGCGGCGGTGGACGAAGTCGCCACGCAGCTGGGTTCGATCGACGTGCTGATCAACAATGCGGCCGCCACGCAGAGCAAACCGTTCCTCGAAACGACCGAAGAGGACTGGGATCCGCAGATCGGCGTCACCGTCGCGGGCACGCTCCGGATCACGCAGGCCGTGTCCCGGAAGATGGTCGATGGTGGCGGCGGCGCCATCGTGAACCTCATGGGCGACTCCGGCCGGGTCGGCGAGTCGCGGCTGTTGGTCACCGCGACCACGCGCGCGACGACCGTCGGTCTCACCAAGTCACTCGCGAAAGAGCTGGCACGGCACGGCATCCGAGCCAACGCAGTGTCGATCGCCTTGGTTCGCACGTCCAGTTTGGACGACCACACCGGACACGCGGACGACGCCAAGATGAAGAAGATCCTTTCCGCCTACCCGCTGCGCCGCCTCGGTCGCCCCGAGGACGTCGTGCCGACCGTGCTGCTGCTGGCCTCACCGCTCTCGTGCTGGACCACGGGGCAGATCGTGTCGGTCAACGGTGGCTACACAATGCCATGACGGCCATGCACGGGCAGACGGCGATCGGCAAGGTCGTGCGGCGCAAAGAGGACGCGCGTCTGATCACCGGCCACGGCCGCTACGTGTCCGACCTGCAGCTGCCCCGGATGCGGCACGTCGCGTTCCTGCGTAGCCCGTTCGGCCACGCGCGGATCACCCACCTCGACGCGGCGGCTGCGCGGGAGAAGGCCGACGTCTTCACCGGCGACCAGCCGGAGTTCGCGAACGTGCCACTGCGCGCGCTTTCGGCCCTGCCGTCCTATGTGGAGACAGAACAGCCGTTGCTGGCGTACGAGAAGGTGCGGTTCGCGGGCGAGCCCGTCGCGGCCGTCGTCGCGGCCGACCGCTACCGGGCAGAAGACGCGCTCGAACTGATCGACGTCGACTACGACCCCCTGCCGGTCAACGTGACGGCGTGGCTCCCGGTGAGCGAACCGTTGCACGCCGAGGCGCCGGACAACGTGCTGCTGCACCGCACGTTCGACACCGGCGACGTGCCGGACGCGCTTGCGGGCGCCGATCTCGTCGTCGAACGCGAGCTGATCACCAACCGCCACGCCGGAAATCCCATGGAATGCCGGGCCGGTGTCGCGCTGTGGGACACAGTGGACGACAAGCTCACGCTGTGGTCGGGCACGCAGGTGCCGCACATCGCGCGTAACCTCATCGCCGAGTTGCTCGGGCTGCCCGAAGGCAACGTTCGCGTGATCGCCCCCGACGTCGGCGGGGGGTTCGGCGTGAAAGCCGTGGTGTACCCCGAAGACGTCGCGCTGTGCGTGATCGCGCGGAAGCTGCGGGGCACCCCGGTGAAGTGGGTCGAAGACCGCGCCGAGCACCTGCTCGCCGCCACGCACGCGCGTGACCACCGGTATGTCGTCAAGGCCGGTTTCAAGCGCGACGGCGAGCTGGTCGCGCTCGACGCCGACGTGACCTGCAACGTCGGCGCCTACTCCGTCTACCCGTGGACGGCCGGCATCGAACCGCTCATGGCCGGTGGTCTGCTTTCAGGTCCCTATCGGTTGCAGCACTACCGTTGCACCGTGCGTGGGGTCGCGACGAACACCGCTCCGTCCGGTCCCTACCGTGGGGTCGCGCGACCGGCGAGTGTGTTCGCGATGGAATCAGTGCTCGATGCCGCGGCGGCCGAGCTGGGACTGTCGGGGTTGGACATTCGGCGCCGCAACCTGATCCGGCCGGAGGAGATTCCGTACCGTATGCCGTCTCGGCTGGTCGACGACTCGGGTTGGTACGGCGAATGTCTCGAGCGGGCCGTCGAGACGATCGGGTACGAGCAGTTCCGCACCGAGCAGCAACGCCGGCGCGCCCAGGGTGAAAACCCGATCGGCCTGGGCTTGGCGTGCTACAACGAGCTGACCGGCCTCGGCCGTGCCGCCTCGGCCGGCCCGCGCATGCCGTTCCGGACGGGCCACGACGCGTGCACCGTGCGCGTCAACCCGGACGGGCGCGTCACCGTCCTTTCAGGAGTGACGTCGCAGGGCCAGGGTCTCGAGACGACGGTCGCGCAGGTCGTGGCCGACGCGATCGGGGTGTCCTATGCGGACGTGGAAGTGCGGATCGGCGACACCGGCGAATCGCTGTGGGGGTTCGGCGCCTTCTCCTCGCGCCAGGCCGTGATCGGCGGCGGCGCGGCGCACCGGTCGGCGATCGCCGTGCGCGAGAAGATCCTCCGGCTCGCTTCGGAGCTGTACGAGGCGAATCCCGACGATCTCAGGCTCGTCGGCGGCGAAGTGTTCGTGGTGGGTGAGCCGAAGCCACTGGGCACGCTCGCGGAGCTGGCGCGCGTCGCGTACCTGGAATCGAACCGGCTGCCCGAAGGCATCGAGCCGGGGCTGGAGGCCACCCAGTTCTACGATCCCGTCCGCGGGGCGTTCGCGGCCGGTGCGCAAGCGGCGGTCGTCGAGGTCGACCGGGCGACCAGTGCGTTGAAGATCCTCGACTACGTGTGTGTCGAGGACGCCGGGACGGTGATCAATCCGCAGGTCGTCGAAGGCCAGATCGCCGGAGCGATCGCGCAGGGCATCGGCGGCGCGTTGTACGAGCACCTCATCTACGACGAGGGCGGCAACCTCTCCACCGGCACCCTCATGGACTACCTCATGCCGACGAGCGCCGAGGTGCCGGAACTGGTGATCCGCCACCTCGCGCATCCTGCTGACAACCCGCTCGGAGTCCGCGGCGTCGGTGAAGGCGGCACGCTCGGCCCGAACGCCGTGCTCGCGGGCGCGGTCGCCGACGCGCTCGGCGTGGCGATCACACACCTGCCGCTGACTCCGGCCGCGATCTGGGAGGCGTTGCGATGATCACGTCGGAAGTGCGCGACGGCGTCGGGATCGTCACGCTCGATCGGCACGAACGGCGCAACGCGCTCGACGTCGAGCACCTCGACGACCTGCGCAAGGCCATCACGGATGTCGGCCCGCAAGTGCGTGCGCTGGTGATCACGGGACGGGGCACGAGCTTCTGCGCCGGCGCCGACCTCCGTGGGGTGTACGGAGACGGCTTCCGCACTGCGTTGTACGGTGCGTTGCACAGCATCACCGCGCTGCCGATTCCGGTACTGGCGGCCGTCAACGGTCCGGCGATCGGCGCAGGCACCCAGCTGGCGATCGCGTGTGATCTGCGAGCGGCCGCGCCGTCCGCGGTGTTCGCCGTGCCGACCGCGCGCAACGGCCTTGTCGTGGACCCCTGGACGGTCCGCCGGCTCGCGACCCTGGCCGGCGGCGGGGCCGCGCGAGCGCTGCTGCTGGGCTGCGACCGGATCGACGCGCCGCTGGCCCATCAGCGTGGCCTGGTCGACCGGCTCGGCGACTTCGACGCGGCGTTGGCCTGGGCACGGGAAATCACCGAGTTTTCCGGACCGTCGCTGCGGTATTCCAAGCGCGCGCTCGACGGTTCCACAGTGGACGATCTGTTCGAGACGACCTGGCCGAAGGAGGTGCCGACGTGAAACCCGCTCCGTTCGACTACGTCCGGGCCGGTAGCGTCGACGAGGCCGTCCGAACGCTGGCCGAAGCCGGCGGGGAAGGCAAGGTTCTCGCCGGCGGCCAGAGCCTGATGCCGGTGCTCGCGCTGCGGATGGCCCGGCCCCGCGTGCTCGTCGACGTGAACCGGATCCCGGGCCTGGCCACGATCACCCCGGTCGACGGCGGCGTGCGCCTGGGCGCTCTGGTGCGGCACGCGCGACTCGCGACGCAGCAGAACCACCCGTTGCTCGCCGAGGCCGCGCGTTGGATCGGGCACACCGCGATCCGCACGCGTGGCACGACCGGCGGGAGTATCGCGCACGCCGATCCGTCGGCCGAACTTCCGGTGGTCGCCGCCGCGCTGGGGGCGACCGTCCACATTGCCGGACCGGGCGGGCAACGGTCCGAAGTGGCCACCGACTTCTTCGCCGGGCCGCTGGAAACCACGTTGGCCGAAGACGAGCTCGTCACCGCCGTCGAATTCCCGGCGGCCGAGCGGTGGGGCTTCGCGGAGTTTTCCCGTCGGCACGGTGATTTCGGGCTCGTGCTCGTCGCCGCCGCGCAGGTCGACGGCCGGTGGCGGCTCGCGATCGGTGGCGTCGGCGGCGTTCCGGTACGCCCGACTGAAGCTGAGCAGCTGCTCAACGACGGGGCCGGCATCGACGCCGTCGCGGCCGCCGCCGCGGCGGAAGTTCGGCCACAGGACGACATCCACGCCTCGGGCGACTACCGGAGGGCGATGACCGCCGAATTCGTCCGCCGCGCTCTGGCGCCTCACGGAAAGCGAGCCGCGGCATGAGAGCCGAGTTCACCGTCAACGGCACCCGGCACGAGATCGACGTCGAACCGCGTCGGACATTGGCCGACGCGCTGCGCGAGGACCTCGGGCTGACCGGCACGCACCTGGGCTGTGAGCACGGCGTGTGCGGTGCGTGCACCGTACTGGTCGACGGCGGACCCGTGCGGGCGTGCCTGATGCTCGCCGTGCAGGCCGACGGCTGCTCCGTCAGCACCGTCGAGGGACTCGCGGGTGACGACGGCACACTGCATCCGTTGCAGGAGGCGTTTTGCACCCACCACGGGCTCCAATGTGGATTTTGCACACCCGGGATGTTGATGACCGCGGTGGATTTGCTTGACCGTGAACCGGCGCCGGACCGCGAACGCATCCGTGAAGAGCTGTCGGGCAACATCTGCCGCTGCACCGGCTACACCGGAATCGTCGACGCGGTGGAAGCCGCCGCGCGCGAGCTGAACCCATGAGGCTCGGGGAGGGCCGGTGACGGCAGTGCGCAGCGCGGTCAGCGAGGAGGCGGTGCTGGACACCGCGCTCACGCTGTTCGCCGAGCGCGGCTACCACGGCACGGCGTTGAGCCAGATCGCCGACGTACTGGGGATCCGTACGCCGAGCCTGTACAACCACATGCGGTCGAAAGAGGATCTGCTGCGGGCCATCGTGGACCGCACGACGGCGGCCGTGCTCGAGGACTTCGAGCGCGTGAGGAAAGAGGACGGTGACTGGGCGGCCCAGCTGGCGCGGGCCACGCGCGTGTATGCGTTCCGGCACGCCACGAATCGGCGGGAAGCCCTCGTGGTCAACCGGGACACCGACTGCCTCGGCGAGCCGCACCGCACGAGATTCCAGGAACGACGGCGTCGGCACGAACACGCCTTTCGCGCGATCATCACGAGCGGTGTCGCCGCGGGAGTGTTCCAGGTGGACTCTCCCGCGCTCGCCTCGTTCGCGATCCGCGAGATGTGCGTGAGCATCGCCCGCTGGTTCCGGGACGACGGTCCGTTGACCGCCGACGCCGTGGCGGACGAATACAGTCGCTACGCGCTGCAGATCGCCGGCGCGCGGTGATCCCGTGCCGGCTGCGGTGACCGGTGCGCGCCGGCGCGGATCACAGCTGGGTGGCGACGCCGCGCTCGGCGACCTGCACCTCGGTGCCCTGGGGTGCGAGGTTTTCGAACAGCCCGTAGTGCAGTGCCGGATTCGCGAGCACCGCCTCGTGGATCGGCACGGACTTGCGCGGCGCGACGGCGCGCAGGAAGTCCACGGCTTCTCCCGCCTTGAGCCAGGGTGCGCCGGTCGGCAGACCGAGCACGTCGATCTTCTGCTCGGGCACGAAGAACGAATCGCCCGGGTGGTAGAAGGCGCCGTGGTCGAGGATGAAGCCGATGTTCGGGATCAGCGGGATGTCACTGTGGATCACGGCGTGTTCGCCGCCGACCACGTTGACCGCGGTGTTCCCGATCTCGAACGCGTCGCCGGGGTTGGCGACCTCGTACGGGAGCTTGAGGTCGTCCACCGTCGGTACCGAACCCGGGTCGATGACCAGCTTCGCACCGGGGTTCGCTTCCAGCAGGGCAGGGAGCCGCTTGCCGTCGATGTGGTCGAAGTGCTGGTGGGTGATGAGCACGGCGGACAGTTCGCGCTCGCGCTCGAAGTCGGTGGAGAACGCGCCTGGGTCGATCAGGATCCGCTCGGAGTCGGTTTCCAGCAGCACGCAGGCATGTCCGAAATGGACGATCCGCATCAGGTTTCTCCTTCGCAAGTGGTGACATTCACCCTATGCCCGCCTGGAGGGCGTCGCCAAGGTCGGTTCGGTCGTCGAGCACGCGGTTGCCGCACCGCGGCGCGGTGACCAAACCGGCGGCCCGCAACGCCGTGAGGTGCGCGAAAACGGCCGCCTTCGCTCGCCCGAGTCGCTCGGCGAGCTTCGTCGTCGCCACCGGGCCGGAGAGCTCCGTGAGCAAGATCGCGTGCGGCCAATGACGGCGGCCGGCGCCGCGGGCGGCTGTTCCGACTCGGTCCACAGGGCCGTTGTGCGCGGGGCTGTTGTGCACAGGGCCGCGGCTGCGCGGGGCCGGTACGGCAGCGTCGGCTACACCCGTGGGCCGGCCACGACGCCGACCGACAGCCCCGTGAACCCAGCCGGACCAGCGGCGGTCGGCGTCCATCCGGGCCGTGGTCGGGTCCCGCCCCCGTGGATGGCGCTTCTGCGGGGGGTGGTGGCCCCGATCGGGTGCCTCGCGAACCCCTTTCCCCGCGGTGGCGGCGGGTGCGATGCTGACGCGGAGTCCCAGGGTGCTATTGGCAGTGCGTCAGCAACCTCGTAGCCTGGGTCGCAACGCCGAAGAGCAGGGGAGACGCCGATGACGACAGTGCAGCCGAACCCGACCTCGGTCGGGGAGACCTTCGATTCACTGAGCCCGGCGAACGATGAGGTCGTGGGCACGTACTCGGTGGATACCGCCGTGGAGGTGAAGTCGGCGGTCGACCGCGCGCGCGTGGCGGCGGACTGGTGGGAAGGGCTGGGCTTCGCGGGGCGCGCCGACCGGCTGCGCCAGTGGAAAGGCGTGATCACGCGGCGGCTCCCCCAGCTGTGCCAGGTGGTGCGTGACGAAACGGGCAAGCCGATCGCCGACGCGCAGCTCGAGATCATCCTGGCCATCGAGCACATCGCGTGGGCGGGGAAGCACGCGCGCAAGTATCTGGGCCGGCAGCGCCGGTCGGCGGGCCTGCTGATGGCGAACCAAGCGGCGACCGTGGAGTACCGCCCGCTCGGCGTGGTCGGGGTGATCGGCCCGTGGAACTACCCTGTGTACACGCCGTTGGGTTCGATCACGTATGCGCTGGCCGCGGGCAACGCCGTGGTATTCAAGCCGAGTGAGTACACCCCGGGGGTCGGGAAGTGGCTGGTCGACGCGTTCGCCGAGGTCGTACCGGAGCAGCCGGTGCTGCAGCTGATCACGGGCTTCGGTGAGACGGGTGGCGCGCTGGTCACCTCGGGTGTGGACAAGATCGCGTTCACCGGCTCGACGGCGACCGGCAAGAAGATCATGGCAGCGGCCGCGCAGAACCTCACTCCGGTCGTGATCGAGGCCGGCGGCAAGGACCCGGTGCTCGTCGACGCGGACGCCGACCTCGACGCGGCGGCCGACGCGACGGTGTGGGGCGCGTTCTCCAACTCCGGCCAGACGTGCATCGGGGTGGAGCGGGTGTACGTCCACGAGCGTGTGCACGACGCCTTCGTCGCGAAGGTGGTGGAAAAGTCGCGAGACGTGCGCGCCGGCTCGGACGAAGACGCGCAGTATGGACCCGTCACCATGCCGTCGCAGCTGGCGGTGATCCGGCGGCACATCGCCGATGCCCTTCAGCGCGGTGGCCGCGCGGTGGTCGGGGGTGTGGACAGCGTCGGTGATCGTTATGCCCAACCCACCGTTCTGGTCGACGTGCCGGAAGACTCCGAGGCCGTGCGCGAGGAAACGTTCGGCCCGACGGTCACCATCGCCAAGGTCCGCGACATGGACGAAGCCGTCGAGAAGGCCAACGCCACCGAGTACGGCCTGGGTTCGGCCGTGTTCTCACGCTCGCGTGGGGTCGAGCTCGCGGCGAAGCTGCGCACGGGCATGACCTCGATCAACGCGCCGCTCTCGTTCGCCGGGATCGCGTCGCTGCCGTTCGGCGGCGTCGGCGATTCCGGGTTCGGCCGCATCCACGGCCCCGAGGGGCTGCGCGAGTTCGCCCGCACCAAGGCCGTGGCGCGGCAGCGCTTCACTGCGCCATTGACGCTCACTTCGTTCAGCCGCAAGGAATCCACCGACGCGCTGGTGGCCAAGCTCATCACGATCATGCACGGCAAGCGCTAGGGTGCCAGGCGGGCCACGGACAGTCCGAGGCCCGCCTGCCCACCCCGGAGAGCCCCGCATGCCGCATTACGGCGACTTCCAGAACGAGATCTACTTCGCCGGGCTAACCGGTCGGCTTCCGACGCTGCCGATGGCTTACGCCGAGCTCGAATCCCGTGCGGCGCACGCTCTTCCGCCGTCAATCCTGTCCTATGTGGCCGGTGGAGCGGGGGACGAGCACACGCAGCGCGCGAACGTCGAGGCGTTCTCGCGGTGGGGGTTGGTACCGCGGATGTTCGTCGGTGCCAAGGAGCGCGACCTGTCGGTGGAGCTGTTCGGACTCCGGTTGCCGTCGCCGCTGTTCCTCGCGCCGGTGGGCGTGCTCGGCCTGTGCTCGCAGGACGGCCATGGAGACCTCGCGACCGCGCGGGCCGCGGCGCGCACAGGGGTGCCGATGGTCGCGTCGACGCTGTCGGTGGACCCGATGGAAGACCTCGTGCCGGAGTTCGGTGACACGCCGGGGTTCTTCCAGCTGTACACACCGACTGACCGTGACCTGGCGGCGTCGCTGGTGCAGCGCGCGGAGGCGGCGGGGTTCAAGGGCATCGTGGTCACGCTCGACACGTGGATCACCGGGTGGCGGCCGCGGGATTTGTCCACAGCCAGCTTTCCCCAGCTGCGCGGGCACTGCCTCGCCAACTACTTCACCGATCCGGTGTTCCGGCGGCTACTGGGGAAGGCGCCAGAGGACGACCTCATGGCGGCCGTCGGCCTGTGGGTGCAGCTGTTCGGCAACCCACTGACGTGGGCCGACCTGCCGTGGCTGCGGTCGCTGACGTCGTTGCCGCTGATCGTCAAGGGCATTCAGCACCCGGACGACGCCCGCCGCGCCATCGACGGCGGCGTCGACGGCATCTACTGCTCCAACCACGGCGGGCGCCAGGCCAACGGCGGGCTTCCGGCGCTCGACTGCCTCGCCTCCGTCGTCGACGCCTCCGGTTCTATTCCGGTCCTCTTCGACTCCGGTGTCCGCTCCGGTGCTGACGTGGTCAAGGCGCTGGCCCTCGGGGCCCGCGCCGTCGGCATCGGTCGCCCCTACGCCTGGGGCCTCGCCCTCGCCGGCACCGACGGCGCCGTCCACGTCCTCCGCACCCTGCTCGCCGAAGCCGACCTCCTCCTGGCCGTCGACGGCTACCCCACGCCCGCCACCCTGACCCGCGACAGCCTCCGCCCGGTCCCACCACCCCTTACGCACTCGTGAGTGCCTACGCCGGTTCTAACCGGCGGTGCCACTCACGAGTCCTTGCCCAGGGTGGTGGTGCGGCCGCGGATCAGGTCGGCGGCCTTTTCGGCGAGCATGATCGTCGGGGCGTTGGTGTTGCCGCGCGGGACGACGGGCATGACCGAGGCGTCGACGACGCGGAGGGCCTCGAGGCCGCGGACGCGAAGGTCAGGGTCCACGACGGCGTGCTCGTCCGAGCCCATCGCGCAGGTACCGACGGGGTGGTAAAGGGTCTGGGTGTTGGCGCGGATGTGGTCGGTGAGGGCGTCGTCGGAGAGGGAGTGGGTGGTGGGCAGGAAGGGTTTGTCCAGGAACCGCCCGAGCGGGCCCGACTTGGCGATGTCGATGAGGGACCGCAGGCCCGACTTCATGGTTTCCAGGTCGACCGGCTCGGAGTAGTAGGCCGGGTCGATCTCGGGCTTCCACAGCGGATTCGCGGACTTCAGCCGCAGCCGGCCGCGGCTGGCGACGTCGACGAGGGTCGCGGCGGAGGTGAAGCCGGGAGCGGTGGGTTCGCGAAGGCCGTTGTCGTAGAAGAGCGTCGGGGCGACGTGGACCTGCAGGTCCGGGGCGGCGAGGCCGGAGCGGGATTCGAAGAACGCGCCGCCCTCGCCGATGTTCGACGCCAGCGGGCCGCGCCGCGTCAGCTGCCAGCGCAGGAGGCCGGCGGGGGTCGCCGCGTCGACGAGGTCGGTGGTGCCCTTCGTCGTCCAGATGACACCGGCCGCCGGGTGGTCGTGCAGGTTCCCGCCGACGCCCGGTAGCCCCGCGACCACGGTTATCCCCAGCTCACGCAAGTGCTCGGCCGGACCGACGCCGGAAACCATCAACAGCTGTGGAGAGTTGATCGCCCCACCCGACAGCAGCACTTCGGCCTCAGCGCGTGCCGTGACCTCGACGCCCTTGTGAAGGTAGGCCACCCCCAACGCGCGCGTGCCTTCGAACAGGACCTTCGTCGCCTGTGCACGGGTGTGGACAGTCAGGTTGGGCCGCCCCAACGCCGGCCGCAGGTACGCATCGGCCGTCGACCAGCGGCGCCCGCGCTTGCACGTCACCTGGTAGAGGCCCGCGCCTTCCTGCGACTCGCCGTTGAAGTCGTCGGTGCGCTTCAATCCCCAGGCCACCGCGCTGTCGACCCAGGCATTCGTGAGCTCGTGGGTGTAGCGGCGGTCCTCGACGTGCAGCGGTCCGTCGGTACCGTGCAGCGGCCCGGCGAGGCGCTGGTTGCCTTCGGCGCGTTTGAAGTACGGCAGCACGTCGTCCCAGCCCCAGCCGGTGGCGCCGTGGGCATCGCGCCAGCCGTCGTAGTCGGCGCGGTTGCCGCGAATGTAGATCATGGCGTTGATCGACGAGCAGCCGCCGAGCATCTTGCCGCGCGGCCAGTACTCCGGCTTGCCGGTGTGCTTCTGCTCGACGGTCTCGTAGTTCCAGTCCCACTTCGTCTTGAACAGCGTGGCGAAGGCGGCCGGAATGTGGATCTCGTCGGCGGTGTCCTCGCCGCCGGCCTCGAGCAGCAGCACCTTGGCGGACGGGTCCTCGCTCAACCGGGCCGCGAGCACACACCCCGCGCTCCCCGCGCCGACGATGACGTAGTCGAAGGACTCCTGACCGGCCACGTTACCTCCACCTGCTCGTATTGGCGAACTGTCAACTACCCATGATGGCGCAGCTGCCGGGCCGGGGAAAGGCCCCGCGAGCAGCTTCCTCCAGCCGCGCGACGCAGGCCAGTTGTGACCTGCGCTGCTGTCCCCGGCACCGGTGCCCCGCCCGGCACCGCCGGTCAAGTACTCTCGCGGGGTACCCACGACCTGCGTGAATAAGGAGCAGCCTGCCGTGGCCCGAGTCGTCGTCGACGTCATGCCGAAACCCGAGATCCTCGACCCCCAGGGCCAGGCGGTGGCCCGCGCGCTGCCGCGGCTGGGATTCACCGGCGTCACGGAAGTGCGCCAGGGCAAGCACTTCGAGCTCGAGGTCGACGACACCGTCGACGACGAGACGCTCGCCAAGATCGCCGAGGGGTTCCTCGCGAACCCCGTGATCGAGCAGTGGACGATCCGGCGGGTGGACGCGTGAGCGCGCGCATCGGTGTCATCACCTTCCCGGGCACCCTCGACGACGGCGACGCCGCCCGCGCGGTCCGCTATGCCGACGCCGAAGCCGTGCCCCTGTGGCACGCCGACGCCGACCTGCGCGGCGTCGACGGCGTGGTCGTCCCCGGCGGCTTCTCCTACGGTGATTACCTGCGCGCCGGCGTGATCGCGCGCTTCGCGCCGGTGATGGAGCTGGTCATCGACGCCGCCCACAGGGGCATGCCGGTCCTCGGCATCTGCAACGGCTTCCAGATCCTCTGCGAGGCCGGACTGCTGCCCGGTGCGATGATCCGCAACGTCGGCCTCCACTTCGTCTGCCGCGACCAGTGGCTGCGCGTCGACGACAACACCACGGCGTGGACCAGTCGTTACGAAAAGGGCGCGGAAATCCTCGTCCCGCTCAAGAACAACGACGGGTGCTACATGGCGGATCAGGCCACTTTGGACATGCTGGAAGCCGAGGGCCGGGTCGCGTTCCGCTACGTGGACGGCAACCCCAACGGCTCCCGTAACGACATCGCCGGCATCCGCAGTAAGAACGGCCGCGTCGTCGGCCTCATGCCGCACCCCGAACACGCCATCGACGCCCTCACCGGTCCCTCCGACGACGGTCTCGGCATGTTCCTCAGCGCCGTCGACGCGATGGCGAAGGTCTGAGTTCTTCCCGACTTCGGAAGGGCGGTGCCGGTTCGGTGCCGCCCTTCCGGAGTAGCGCGGTGCAACCTGTCGCCGCATCGGCATCGCGGTGACGAGCCGTGCTGACGAGCCGTGCTGACAATGACGACGGCGCGTCTGAGAACACCGCGGTCAGGTGAACGCGCGGGCGAACGCCTCGTAGGTCGGTTCGCCGGCTCGCTTGTCCAGCACGGCGAAGACGATGCGCTCGAAATACGGGTGGTCGTCGATGGCTCGGCGGAAGGTCGCGGCCACCACCGCCGGGTCGTTTTCGAAGACGCCGCAACCCCAGGCACCGAGGACGAGCGTGCGGTGGCCGTGGTGTGCGGCGAGGCCCACGACGCGTGCGGCACGCCGCGCGAGCACGGCCGGGACGGAGGCCAGGTGCTGTGGCTGGTCGCGCTTGATCGCACCCAGGTTCGGGGCCGCCGCCGTCAGGAACGAGACGGTGGACGCGGCGGTCAGGAAGTCACCGCGGTCGTCGCGGAAGACGGGGACGGCCGGCGAGTGGATGACCCGGTCGGTGTAGCGCAGATCGGCGTCGGCGCGGTGGTGGGCGTAGAACTCGGGTGCCTCGAGCAGGCAGGCGTGCAGCGCTGAGCACCGGGCGATCGCCTCCTCCTGTGCCTGGGCACCGTTGAGGAAGCCGCCGCCGGGGTTGCGGGCCGAGGCGAAGACCAGGCACGCGACGTCGCCGCCCAGCCGGCGCGCGGCGTCGAGGCTCGACTCGTTGGTGACTTCGATTCGTGGGGTGACGCCGGTTCCGCGAACGGGCGCTGACGCTTCCGGCAGGTGGAGCCGGGTCTCCTTGCGCGCTCGCTCCACCTGGTCCCGGATCACGACCTCGGTGGCGCCCACGCGGTACCACCCGCGCTCGACGACCGCGACGGTCTCCGCGGCGATGGCTCTCAATCGACTGCTCACGGCACCATCGTCTCCGCCGGATCGGCGGTGCCGCAACGGAATTGCACCGTCACTCCGCACCGCCGCCGACCACGTCACGTGCAGCCAAGGAGCACGCCGAATCTGTCCACATCCCCTTTTGGAGTGGGGACACAGTCAGGTAGCCGCCGCGACCAACCGCGCGTAGGGACCCGACGCGGCCATCAGCTCGGCGTGGGAGCCCAGCTCCGTGATCCGGCCGCCTTCGACGACCGCGACCCGGTCCGCCGCCGCGGCGGTGTGGAGGCGGTGGGCGATCGCGATGACCGTCCGGCCGGCCAGCACGGCACTCAGCGAGCGCTCCAGGTCACGCGCGGACCCCGTGTCCAGCAAGGACGTCGCCTCGTCGAGGACCAGTGTGTGGGGGTCGGCCAGCACGACCCGGGCGAGCGCGAGCTGCTGGGCCAACGCGGCAGGCACCGCGTAGGCACCCGAGCCCAAGCGGGTGTCCAAACCGTGCGGCAGCGACGTAAACCACGCCAACGCACCGACCGACGACAAGGCGGCGAGTAGCTGCTCATCCGTCCACTCACCCGCGGGCAGCGAGAGGTTCTCCCGCAACGACCCGGAAAACGTGTGGTGTTCCTGGGTCAGCAGCAGGACCTCACCACGCAGCACGTCCTCCGCCAGCGACGAAACTTCGGTTCCACCGAACCGAATCGAGCCCGACGAAGGCGCCGAGATCCCGGCCAGCAGCCGGCCGAGTGTCGACTTCCCGGCGCCCGACGGGCCGACGATCGCGAGCCGTTCGCCGCGCGGCACGACGAGGTCGATGCCGTGCAGCACCTCGCGGTCGGCGGTGTAGCCGAAGTGCACGTCGCGCACCTCGATGTCCCGCCCGGCCGGCGCCGAAGACACCGAAGCCCGCGAGACGACCGGCCGCACCCCGAGGATCCGGCGCGCGGCGGCCAGCGCCACCTGCAGGTCCTCCATCCAGAACAATGCTTCGTTCAGGGGCGCCGTCATCGCCTGCGCGTACGCGAGCATCGTCGTGATCGTGCCGATGTTCGCCCAGCCGTTGGCGTACGCGAACACCCCGATGAGCAGCAGCGCGGCGATCGGCAGCACGTAACTGATCTCCAGCGAGGGCAGCCACCGCAGCTGCAGGGCCCGCATGCGCCGTTCGCCGAGCACGGCTTGGTCGAGCGCGTCGCGGCCGAGGCGCACCCGGCGTTCGGTCAGGCTCAGCGCCTCAGTGGTCCGCGCGCCCTCCACGGTCTCGTGCGTGGCCGACTGCAGGTCGCCCCAGCGGTCGAGCATCCACGCCATCAGCGCGGGAATTCGCCGCTGATACCACACGTTCACGGGCACCAGCAGCGGCAGCGCCACCAGCAGCGCCAACGCCAGCAGCGGTGACGTGACGATCATCGCGGCCGTCGTGAGCAGCACGGTCACCACGGCGATCAGGATTTCCGGCGCCGCGAAGCGCACGGCGTGATCCAGCCTGCTGATGTCGCTCGTCGCGCGGCTCAGCAGGTCGCCCGTGCCGGCGGCCTCGACCGTGCCGAGCGGCAGGCTCAGCGAGCTCGCCACGAACGTTTCGCGCGTCTGCGCCAGCACGCGCTCGCCGAACATCCGCCCGCGCAGCCGCGCGGCCTTCTTCGCCCACGCCTGCAGCACCAGCGCCACCACGAACCCGGCCGCCAGCAGGTCGACGCGCGTGGTGCTCTCGCCGTCGACCACACCCTGCACGAGCAGGCCGAGCAGCTGCGGCCCGGCCAGCCCGATCAGCGTGGCGAGGCAGAACAGTCCGAGCATCACCGAAAACTCGCGCCGGTGTTCGGCCGCCGTGCGCACCGCCCAGCGCCGCACGTCGCGTCGCGACGCGAGAGGAAGCCGCTTCACACCGTCACCGCCTTTCCACGGACGACCTCGTCGGCCACGTGTGTCCACAAGGGACTCTGACTGAACACCACGGTCGTGCGACCGCGTCGCAGGTCGGCCACGCGCCGGGTGATCCGGGCTTCCGTGTGCGCGTCGACGGCCGAGGTCGGCTCGTCGAGCAGCAGCACGTCGGCGCCGGTCGCGAGCGCCCGCGCGAGGCTGAGCCGCTGCCGCTGACCGCCCGACACTTCGCGGCCGCGCTCGCCGATCAGCTCGTCGACGCCGTGTGGCAGTGCCTCGATGATGTCGTCGGCATCCGCCGCGAACAGCGCTTCTTCGATGTCCACCGCACTCGGCAGGGCCGGGGTGAGTTGTTCCCGCAGCACGCCTGAGAACCACAGGTCCTGGTTGTGCGCGTACACGACCCGCGACCGCAACTCCGCCAGCGCCACCTGATCGGCGGGCACGCCGCCGACGAGCACCTGCTCGCCCTCCGCCGCGTCGGCGAACCGCGCCAGTCGGGTCGCGACCTCCTCCGCGTCGGCGCCCAGATCGACGACCGTGAGCTTGCCCGGCGCCACGCGGAGGCCGCTTTCGGTGTCCACCAGCTCGAGCGGTCCGGCGGGCAGCGGCACGGGCGCCGACGGTTCCGCCAGCTTCGGGCGCAACGACAACAGCCCGCACACCTTGCGAGCCGCGACGAGCCCTGAGCTCACCGAGTTCACGGCCTCCGTCGCCGTGTCCACCGGCACGACGAGGAACGCCGAGACGCCGTAGAACGCCACGAGCTCGCCGACGCCGATGGTCCCGTCGAGCGCGAGCCGCGCGCCCAGCCACGTGATCGCCACGGTGACCAGGCCCGGCAGCAGGATCGACGCCGCGGCCAGCCACGCCTCCGCGCGCCCCACCTCGACCCCCGAACGGCGCACGAGCTGGCTCGCCTCGCGGAAGCGCTTCAGGAACCGCCGTTCGCCGCCCACGCCGCGCAGAATCCGCAGGCCGGACACGATGTCCGCGCCCAACGCGTTGACGTCGCTCAGGTTCTCTCGCTGCACCGTCTTGCGCCGGCGCAACGGCCGAAGCAGCGGCCCGATGCCCAGCACGGCCAGCGGCACTCCGACGAGCGTCACCATGCCCAGCAACGGCGACGTCGACAGCACAGCCAGCCCGATCACCACGAACGCCACGACCGAACCGACGGTTCGGCCGATCACCTCGAACGCGTTGCCGATCCAGTTGATGTCCGACGAGGTCACCGCGACGACGTTGCCGGTGGTCGTCTTCTCCCGCAGGGTCGCGCCGAGGCGGGTGGTGTGCGCCGTGACCAGGCGTTGCGTGGTGCTCGCACCGTGCAGCCACAGGCCGTACGACGTGAAGTGCAGCCACGTGCCGAAGCCCGCCTGCACCACGCCCAACCCGGCGGCGACGAACGCCCACCGCCAGAGCGCACCGGTGTCGCCGGCCGCGATCGCGTCGACGCCCCGCCCGATCACGAGCGGCAGCAGCGCGCTCGGCAGCGACCAGCAGGTGCCCGTGACTGCGGCCGTCAAGGCCAGCCACGGGCGTGCGCGCAGGACCGCATACAGGTAGCGCGCAGCCGTCGGCCGGGCTGGCAACCGGGGCGACACGAAGGGATATGTGGCGGAGAGCACGATAGTCGACGGTATGCGCGCCGTCGCAGGTCGCGCGACCCATTTACCGATCCGGCGGAACCCGGACGGACCCGAAGCCCGACCCGACCGCGTGCCGAACGGTTTTCGCCGCAGTCGTGGTCCCGGTGGTTTTCGCAGTAGCCGCAGTAGCCGCAGTGGTCCGGGTGGCCGGTGGTCCCGGTGGTCGCCGAGCAGCACGGGCACCTGCGGGTGTGACCGGGCCGACACGTAGTCTTGAGCGTGTGGCGAATCCTGACACGGACGCTGGGACGAACACGGTGACCAGCAGCTCTGTTATTCCAGACACCACCGCACGGGCGGCGGAGACCCCCGATCTCGCGCAGCCCTACCTCGAACTCGGCCTCGCCGAAGACGAGTACACCCGGATCCGTGAGATCCTCGGCCGCCGTCCCACCGACGCCGAGCTGGCCATGTACTCGGTCATGTGGAGCGAGCACTGCTCGTACAAGTCGTCGAAGAAGCACCTGCGCTACTTCGGCGAGACGGCCACCGACGAGATGAAGTCGAAGATGCTCGCGGGCATCGGCGAGAACGCCGGCGTGATCGACATCGGCGACGGCTGGGCGGTCACGTTCAAGGTCGAAAGCCACAACCACCCGTCCTATGTGGAGCCGTACCAGGGTGCGGCCACGGGCGTCGGCGGCATCGTCCGCGACATCATGGCGATGGGTGCGCGTCCGCTCGCGGTGGCCGACGCGCTGCGCTTCGGGCCGGCCGACGCACCCGACACCAAGCGCGTGCTGCCCGGCGTGGTCGCCGGCGTCGGCGGCTACGGCAACTGCCTCGGCCTGCCGAACATCGGCGGCGAGCTCGTGTTCGACCCGTCCTACAGTGGAAACCCGCTGGTCAACGCCCTGTGCGTGGGTGCGATGCGCACCGAGGACCTGCACCTGGCGTTCGCGTCCGGCACCGGCAACAAGATCATCCTGTTCGGCGCGCGCACCGGCCTCGACGGCATCGGCGGCGTGTCGGTGCTGGCGAGCGACACGTTCTCCGGCGACGAGTCCGCGACCGGCCGGCGCAAGCTGCCCAGTGTGCAGGTCGGTGACCCGTTCACCGAGAAGGTGCTCATCGAGTGCTGCCTCGACCTGTTCAAGGAAAAGCTCGTCGTCGGCATCCAGGACCTCGGTGGTGCCGGGCTCTCGTGTGCGACGTCGGAGCTCGCGGCCGCGGGCGACGGCGGCATGCACGTGTACCTCGACCGCGTACCCCTGCGCGCCACCGGCATGTCACCGGCCGAGGTGCTCTCGAGCGAGTCGCAGGAACGCATGTGCGCCGTCGTCGCGCCGGAGAACGTCGAGGCGTTCATGGCCGTGTGTGCGAAGTGGGACGTGATCGCCACGGACATCGGCGAGGTCACCGACGGCGACAACCTCGTGATCACCTGGTACGACGAGGTGGTGGTCGACGTCCCGGCCCACACCGTCGCGCACCAGGGCCCGGTGTACGACCGGCCGATCAAGCGTCCGGCCTCGCAGGATTCGCTCATTGCCGACACCTCGGCTTCGCTGCCGAGGCCGTCGACGCCGGAGGAGCTGCGCGCCGACCTGCTGAAGCTCGTCGCCGCCCCCAACCAGGCGTCGAAGGAATGGGTCACGGCGCAGTACGACCGCTACGTGCGTGGCAACTCCGTGCTTGCGCAGCCGTCGGACTCCGGCATGATCCGCATCGACGAGTCGAGCGGCCGCGGTGTTTCGGTGGCCACCGACTGCAACGCGAAGTTCGTGTATCTCGACCCGTACCGCGGCGCGCAGCTCGCGCTGGCCGAGGCCTACCGCAACGTCGCCACCGGCGGCGCGACGCCGGTGGCGGTGTCCGACTGCCTGAACTTCGGCGCCCCGACCGATCCGGCTGTGATGTGGCAGTTCGAGCAGGCTGTGCACGGGCTCGCCGACGCGTGCGTCGAGCTCGGCATTCCGGTGACCGGCGGCAACGTGAGCTTCTTCAACCAGACCGGCGACACGGCGATCCTGCCGACGCCGGTGATCGCGGTGCTCGGCGTGATCGACGACGTCACGCGCCGCATCCCCACCGGCATCGGCGCGGAGGCCGGCGAGACGCTGCTGCTGCTCGGCGAGACTCACGACGAGCTCGATGGCTCGGCGTGGGCCCGTGAGCTCCACGGTCACCTCGGCGGTGTGCCTCCGCGCGTGGACCTGGCGCGCGAGAAGCTGCTGGGCGAGATCCTCGTCGCGGGTTCGCGCGACGGCATGATCTCCGCTGCCCACGACCTCGCCGACGGCGGCCTCGCGCAGGCACTGGTCGAGACCGTCCTCATCGGACAGTGCGGCGCTCGCGTGTTCCTCGATCGCGACGAAGATCCGTTCGTGCAGCTGTTCTCCGAGTCCTCGGGCCGGGTGCTCGTGGCCGTGCCGCGCACGGAGGAGCTCCGGTTCACGGAGATGTGTACCGCGCGCGGCCTGCCGTGGCGCAAGACCGGAGTCGTCGACCCGGAGTCCGGCAAGCTCGAACTGCAGGGCATCACGGAATTCTCGCTCGACGAGCTGCGGGCGGCCTGGGAAGGCACCCTGCCCGCGCTGTTCGACTGACCCCACGGACTCGTGAGTGGCGCCGCCGGTTCTAACCGGCATCTCCACTCACGAGTGCTGCTCAGGTGGGGTCAGACTTGGGGGACGGTGATCCGCGCGAAGCCGTCTTCAAGGGGCTCCAGCAGCCAGCCCTCGGGCAGCCGGGTCTCGTTCGAGGTCCGGACCTTCGTGTTGTACAGCGACGAGTGTTCCGGAGTACGCGCGAACCGCAGGTCCGTCTGGCCGCCGAACGACGTCCGACCGAGGTCCAGCGATTCCTCGAACGTCACGCCGGCGAACACGGCGTCCTTGGCGAACTCCGCGTCCTTGAACGCGGTGCGCCCGGCGAACGTCGTCTCGGTGAAGTCGGCGTTCTCGGCGAACGCCGTGCGGCTGAACCACGCGTAGTCGAGGAATTGGGCGCCCCGGCAGCGGAAGTAGCCAACGAGCCGGCCCGGCGCCGTGCCGGCGGAGGTGAAGTATGCGCGCCCGCTGATCACGCAGCCGCTGAAGTTCGTGCTGCTGTACAGCGCCGCGTACCGCAACAGCAGGCCGCCGATCCGACGGCCCGAAAGGTCGAGGTACTCCAGCGTGGCGCCGGTCAGGTCGAGGTCGTAGTGCGGACCGTCCACTTCGGAGGTTCGCGGCAGCAGCTCGGCGATGAGCCGTTGCGCGGTCAGCCGCACCTGCAGCTCACGTTCCGCCTCGGCAGTCGATTCTTTACCGTGGTAACGGGGATGGTCGAACGGCCGCCGCAGGTACGAGCACAGCACGTCGAGCACCGTCTGCGTGTAGCCCGGTCGGCTACGCGCCAGGCCGGCGAGCGCGTGGAGTGCGCCGACGCGTACCTGGTCCGCCTCGTGCCCGAGCAGCTCCACGGATTTGGCGAACCGTTCGTCGGACACGCGCTCGCGGTCCTGGTCGCGCGGCGCGTCTCCAGGTCGTGGCGCTGTCGCTCGATCTCCTGCCGCGCCTCCTCGACGCGGCGGCGCCGGTCGTTGAGCCACAGCGCATAGAGCGCGACGACCGCGCCGCCGGCGAGCCCGCCGGTCTTCAGCGCGTCGCTGCGGCTCGTGGCGGGATCGGTGAGCAGCCAGCCGCCGACGGCCACGAGCAGCAGCGCGGACGCGACGAACGTCCACAGCAGTGGGGATCGCCGCACGTCAGATGGCGAGGACGAAGAAGAACCCGATGCACCAGTTGCCACCGGTGTTCGTCGCGATGACCGAACCATTGGCGTCCTTGCCCGACAGCGAACCCGTCAGGCTCGCCGTGACGGTCGCGGTGCCGTCGTAGCCCTCCACCTGCAGCTGTGGCTCGCCGCCGGTGGCTTCGTCGATGCTGTCCTTGGAAAACGACTCGGTGCCCTGGCACGTCATGCCGGTCGCGCCGGCGTTGTCCTTGGCGTTGATCTTCGCGACGAAGTCGTCGATGGCCTGCTTGGCCTCGGCGGGCGACGCGCCGCCGTCCCCGGTGCCGGGGATGTCCGTCTCGTCGGTGGGCAGGCCCGGCTCGGACGGCTCGTCCGTCGGCAGCTGCTGCGGTCGCGATGGCGCGGCCGGCGGCGGCACGGGGTTGCTCGACTGCGCCGTGGACGAACCCGAGGAGTCCTTGCTGAGGAAGAATCCCGGCGCGACGAACCCGGTGATGCCGAGCGCGACCACGACCACCACGGCCACCGCGATGCCGATCCACAGCCCGGTCTTGTTGTTCTTCGGCGGCTGCGGGCCCCCGCCGTACGGCGGCTGGTTCGGGTCCCAGCCCTGCTGCGGATACTGCTGCGTGCCCGGGTATTGCTGCTGGTACGGCTGCCCGTAGGGCTGCGTACCGGGGGAGGGCTGCTGGCCGTACTGCTGGGTGCCTGGGTCCCAGCCCTGCTGCTGTGCGTTCGGGTCCCACCCCGGCTGCTGCGGCACGCCGCCCGTGCCCGGCTGCTGTGGCCCGCCCTGGCCGTAGGGGTCCGGCCCGCCCTGTCCGGGTTGTGGTGGGTAGGTCATCTGCGATATCCGCCTTCCTGGTGCACCGTCTCGCGCCGTGCTGTGACGGCCGGCGAGCGCCGGCGGTTCCTCCCCCGCCCCACGTGCCCTGCATTCTGCAAGGTCGGACGTCCCGGCACAAAAGAGGCTCCCGGCCGCACCTGGCGGCCGGGAGCCCTCGGTGGTCGGGTTCAGCCGTTCGCGAGAGCCACCAGACGGTCGCTCGCCCCGTTGAACGTGTCCTGGTCGAGCGGGCTCGACGTGTACTGCCACACCGTGTAGTAACCCCAGTTGTACGGCAGGGTGCCTGCCGAAGACGCGTAGCGCGCGACCCACAGCGGGGCTGTGCTGGAGAAGTCACCGCTCACGCACTGGTTCCACCAGTTCGTGGACGTGTAGATCACCGGCCAGCGCCCGGTCTTGGCGTGGTAGGTGTCGTGGAAGTCCTTGATCCACGCCGTCATCGCCGCCTTGCTCAGGCCGTAACACGTGGCGCCGTACGGGTTGTATTCCATGTCCAACGCGCCCGGCAGGGTCTTGCCGTCCCTTGACCACCCGCCGCCGTGTGCGACGAAGTAGGTGGCCTGCGCAGCACCGCTCGAGGTGTTCGGCGTGGCGAAGTGGTACGCACCACGGATGAAACCCTGGTTGTAGGAACCATTGTATTGCTGAGCGAAATAGGGGTTGGTGTAGCTCGTGCTCTCCGTCGCCTTGGTCCACACGAACCGTTTGCCCTGGTTCCACCAGCTCGACCAGTCGACGTTGCCCTGGTAGCTGGCGACGTCCATACCGGCCACGGTGGCCAAGACCTGGTTGGGGACGGCCGCCGCGGGCTGCGGCTGCTGTGCGGCCGACCGGGACGCCGGCGTCGAGTGGTCACCTTCCACGCGCCGGATTTGGGAGCCCATCGTGTGGTTGTGCGCCTGGATGTCGTTGTTGATCTGGTTGACCTGGCGCGTCGTGAGTGTCGAGCTGGGTGATTGGGCCAGTGCCGGAGCGGCGGAGCCGAGCAGGAGCGCCACGGTGGGGATGGCCAGGGCGGAGAACAGGGTCGCTCGCCGTCCTCTTCGGGAAGCGGACATCGTTGAATCCCTTCACAGATACCCTCGCGGTGAACGACTATGTGCAGGTAGCCGTCCGGGGGAGATTCTTGATGACCGATCTGGATTTGTCATCAAGTTCCGCGAAGGAACAGTGACGGGTGGGTGAGTTTCATCGAATCTTGATGACTATTTCGTGCCGCTGCAACAAATATTCACCCGATTGCCAGGTTGCGGAGGTTTGCGAGGGGACCGTTGAACCAGTTCTGGTCGCCTGGCAGCGCACCCGCGTCCGCGAACTGCCAAATCGCCTGCCTGTGCCAGCCAGCGGGAAGCTCGCCGATCTGCGTGTTGTAGCGCGCGAGCCACAGTGGATTCGCGCCGAATGCCGCGCTGTTGCCCGTGCAGCGTTTCCACCAGCTCGTGGACGTGTAGATGGTCGGCAGCCGTCCGGTCCTGGCGCGGTAGGTGACCGAGAAGGACTTGATCCACGCGACGAGACCAGCGGCGTCCTTGCCGTAACAGGTTTCACCGTATGGGTTGTACTCGAGGTCCACCGCGCCCGGCAGCGTCTTGCCGTCGCCGGACCACCCGCCGCCGTGTGCGACGAAGTAGTTGGCCTGCGCCGCGCCGTCGGAAACGTCGGGCCGCGCGAAGTGGTACGAACCACGGATCAGCCCGGCCTGGTACGAACCGTTGTACTGCTGGCCGAACTGCGGGTTGACGTACGCCGTTCCCTCGGTCGCCTTGACGTACACGAATTTCGCGCCCGCCTTCGCGGCCGCGCCCCAGTCGACGGCGCCCTGGTGGCCGCTCACGTCGTGGCCGAGCACCTGATCGCTCGCGGTGTATTCGACGTGCGGCGAGCCGTGCACACCTTCGTACTTCTCGATCTGGGAACCGGCGTAGTGGTCGTCGGCGCCGGTATAGCTCGGTGCCGCGATGGCCGGGGTGCACAGTGCCAGCCCGGCGACGAGGGCGCTACCGCATGCGGTGGCGACCATGGTCGCGCGGCCACCGAGGGCCGAGCGCAGCAGCGGATTACGACGCTTCACGTGGACTCCCAACCGGACGCGTGTACTCCTTCGTCGAGAACGATGCCTGTCGACAGCCATTCCGGCGACTCGGTGCTCACCCTGTCGGGTCAGATCCCCAGGTCGGCGGCGGGACGATTTCCGCGCCGACGGCGTGACGCGGGTACGAAAAAGCCCGCCGTCCACTCGGGACAGCGGGCCGATTCGTCGCAAAAGGACTCAGCGCGAATGGACTCAGCGCGAAGGCTCAGCGCCGCTCTTCGGCGAGGGCCTTGTGCAGGTGCTCGGCCGGGACGACGGCGGTGATGCGCTCGTGCGGGTTGATCGCCAGTGGGTGGCCGGCGAGGAGGCTCACGATGTCGCGGCCCAGCACGGCACGCGCGTGCGGCCACTCGCGCGGCACGAGCGACTTCCCGGTGTAGGCCGGCACCATCACGCGACCGTCGGCGTTGTGGAAACCGATCACGGTGCGCTGCACCGGCGAGAGGGCGTAGACGAACAGGGTGGAGTCGAGGATGACCTTCGGCAAGTCCTCGGCCGGGCGGTGTTCCGTGCGCACGAGCTGCAGCAGCCGTTCGAGCTCGGTGCGCGGCTCGGGGAAGCCGAGCGCCTTCGGCGAGGGCCGGTAGCGGTCGTTGGGGTGGAAGTCCTCGACGACGTCTCCGGTGGCGTTGACCGGGTAGGCACCCACGACGGCCCACGACGGCACCGGGCCCGCCGGGTCGAACGCTTCATCGATGACGTAGAGCCAGCTGTTCGGGTTGGCGCGGGCGTTGGCCCGCATTTCGGGGGTGATCTCCGGTTTGCCCTGTGGTCCGCGCCGGCCGTGCCGACCGGCGGTGGCCGGCTTGCCCGCCTTGCCCGCCTGACCCGCCTGACCCGTTGCCTTGCCGCGGTGCCCCGCGGGCGAAACCATCCGATCTGCCTCGTCCCGTTGCGCCATCGCCGTCCCTCGGTGCCGGGTGCCTCATTGTCCGTGTGGTGTCACTCTACTGTTGGGCTATGGCCTCTTCGCGTTCGGTCGATCCCGCTGAGTTACGAGCGGCGATCTCGGCCGTGTCAAGCTGGTTGCGAGGTGAGGGCCCGGATCCGGCGCGTACCGAGCTGGCCGCCGCGGTGCGGTTGAGCCTGCGGACGCTCGCCGCCGACGCGCCGGGCCACACCGTCGAGGTGCGGGTGCCGCCGTACGCCGCCGTGCAGTGCATCGAAGGTCCCCGGCACACGCGGGGAACCCCGCCGAACGTGATCGAAACGGACGGGCGCACCTGGCTCGAACTGGCGACCGGTCTGCTCGAATGGGACGACGCCGTGGCCACGGCCCGGGTGACGGCGTCCGGCTCGCGGGCCGATCTGTCGCACTGGTTGCCCGTGATGAGGCTCTGACCATTCGGGTGCCTTGATCGGTGAACTTTCACCCGACGGTGTTGTTTCCTGGCCGCTCCTCCGTACTATCGCAGAGACGTAGGCGGTGGGAGCCGAGTCGTGCTATACGGGTTGGCTCTGTACGTGTACTTTGGGTAGTCGGGCTCGAATCCCCAGGTCAACGAGCGGCGTACGGAAGGTCCGGTCCATGAACGCGGTGAACGCGTCCGGCGGCGAGCAGAGCCTCGGCCCGACAGCGCGCCGGATGATCCTCGGGTCGCAGCTGCGCAAGCTGCGTGAGGAAGCCGGGATCACACGTCAGCAAGCGGGCTACAACATCCGCGGTTCCGAGTCGAAGATCTCGCGTCTCGAGCTGGGGCGGGTCGGCTTCAAGGAGCGCGACGTCGCTGACCTGCTGACCATGTACGGCGTCGCCGAAGAGGGGGAACGCCGTGCGTTCCTCGACATGGTCAAGCAGTCGAACGAGGCGGGCTGGTGGCGCAAGTTCGGTGAGACCGTGCCGGGCTGGTTCACCGATCTCGTCGGGCTTGAGGAGGCGGCGTCGCGGATCCAGATCTGGGAGCCGCTGTACGTCTCCGGGTTGTTGCAGATCGAGCCGTACGCCCGTGCGATCTTCAGCCACGGCCGTCCGGGGATGGTCGACGAGAAGGTCGACCAGCTCGTTGCCCTGCGCATGCGGCGGCAGAAGATGCTGGCCCGCCCCGACGCGCCGCGCATCTGGGCAGTGCTCGACGAATCGGTGCTGTACCGGCCGATCGGCGGCCCGAAGGTGTTCAAGCAGCAGCTGGAGTACCTGCTCGAGGTGACGACACTGCCGCACGTGTCCGTGCAGATCCTTCCGTACAGCCGCAGCGGGCTGTCGGCCGAGCACGCGTTTTCGCTCCTGCGGTTCGCCGAGACGGAGCTGCCGAACATCGCGTACGTCGAGTACCTGACCGGCGCGCACTACCTCGACAAACGGGACGAGATCGAGAAGTACGGCCGGGCCCTCGACCTGTTGGCCGTCGACGCCGAGACCCCGGAACGCAGCCGTAGTCGGCTCGCGAAGCGCCGCGCGGAGATCTGAGCGGCTATCGGAGCGTCGCCGTCCGTCTCGACGCGGCGTCCGCGCCAGCCAGTGTGGGCTTCGGGGGACCTTGGCCGCTCACATCGAGTGTTGTTCCTTCACGCACTGGCATCAACGTTTGGGGAGGTCTTCGCTCAGCGCGACGAACGGAAGATCAACGGTGACGGTCAGTGATGTATCGCCCTTTCGGGTACGGATTCCTTCGTCCGACCGGGACTTTCTACGGAACTCTGTCGTCACGCAGTGAGAAATTTGCAGAAACTTCTGCACGTGCATTTACCGCTGCAGGAGCGCGTGTTAGCGTCCAACTCACAGGTAGATGCACGTGCAGATTCCTGAGCTTTCATCCGTCCCGAAAGGTGGGGATCATGGCTGAGCGGTTCGAGAACGGCGTTCCGGCCGACCGTCTGACCGGCGCCACGTGGCGCAAGGCGAGCTACAGCGGCGCTGTCGGCAACTGCGTGGAGGTCGCACCGCTGGCCTCCGGCGAGATCGCGATGCGCAACTCCCGCTTCCCGGCCGGCCCGGCGCTCGTCTACACGCGTGCGGAGATGGCGGCTTTCCTCGCGGGTGCCAAGGACGGCGAATTCGACGATGTCCTCGGTTGACACCTGCTACGACGTCGAGACCGGCCTGCAGGAACTGATGTCCCGCGGGTACCAGTTCGTGCATCAGACCGATGAACGCGGTGCGGTCGAGTCCGTCGTCGGGGTGCGGGTCCACGACAACGTGGTGGACGTCGTCCGGCTCAACGCCGAGGACGACGCCGTCGCCACGCGCCTGCCGGGCACCGAGGACAACGTCTTCGATCCCGAGAAGTGGCTGTGGCGCCGCACGGGCGACGCGGCCGAGGTGCTCACCGAAATGCTCTCCCTGCCCGACGAGCCCGACGATGCGGCCGCCGCGGCGGACGTCCCGGCCAAGGGTTGCTGGGTGCCCGGGCGCGGCGGCACCTCGAAGTGGCTCGCCGCTCGCTGACCCTGCCCGTCCCCACTCGTGAGTGGCGGTGCCGGTTCCAACCGGTTCTGACCGGTTCTAACCGGCACTGCCACTCACGGCGAATCGGGCCGGAAGTGGGCAGAACCACGCCGCGCACCGTCGTCGGACGCTTAACACCCCTTACACTTGGACTTGGCCCGACCACGTCATCCTGGGAGCACCTCGGTGGTTTCCGACCGTTCCGCCAGTCCTGACCAACCAGAACCGGAACCCCGTGAGGAGTGCGGCGTTTTCGGCGTCTGGGCTCCCGGGGAAGAGGTCGCCAAGCTGACCTACTACGGCCTCTACGCGCTGCAGCACCGCGGCCAGGAGGCGGCAGGCATCTCCGTGTCCGACGGCGCGCAGATCGTGGTCTTCAAGGACCTCGGCCTGGTGAGCCAGGTGTTCGACGAGCAGGTGCTGCAGTCACTGCAGGGCCACATCGCCGTCGGCCACTGCCGTTATTCCACGACCGGCTCGACGATCTGGGAGAACGCGCAGCCGATCTTCCGCACGACCGCCACCGGCAGCGGAATTTCCTTCGCGCACAACGGCAACCTCGTCAACACCGCCGAGTTGCGCGACCGCACCGCGGCCGCCGGACTCAAACCCCACGCGGGGCTGACGGGTTCGTCGAGCGATTCCGACCTGGTGTGCGGCCTGCTCGCCGCGAACGCCGCCGACAAGGGCATCGAGGCCGCGGCCATGGAGCTGCTGCCGACGCTGAAGGGCGCGTTCTGCCTGGTCTTCGCCGACGAGAACACCCTCTACGCCGCCCGCGATCCCCACGGCGTGCACCCACTCGTGCTCGGCCGCCTCGAGCGCGGCTGGGTCGTGGCGAGCGAGACGGCCGCGCTGGACATCTGCGGTGCTTCGTTCGTCCGTGAGGTCGAGCCGGGCGAGCTCATCGCGATCGACGCCGAGGGCCTGCGTTCGTCGCGCTTCGCGAACCCGGAGCCGAAGGGCTGCGTGTTCGAGTACGTCTACCTCGCCCGCCCCGACACGACGATCGCCGGCCGCAGCGTGCACGCCACGCGCGTGGAGATCGGGCGCCGCCTGGCGGGTGAGCACCCGGCCGACGCCGACCTGGTGATGCCCGTGCCGGAGTCCGGTACACCGGCCGCGATCGGCTACGCACAGGGCTCGGGCATCCCGTACGGCACGGGCCTGGTGAAAAACGCCTACGTCGGACGCACGTTCATCCAGCCGTCGCAGACCATCCGCCAGCTGGGCATTCGGCTGAAGCTGAACCCGTTGCGCGACGTGATCCGCGGCAAGCGCCTCGTGGTGGTCGACGACTCCATCGTGCGCGGCAATACCCAGCGCGCACTCGTGCGGATGCTGCGCGAGGCCGGCGCGCTCGAAGTCCACGTGCGCATCGCGTCGCCGCCCGTGCGCTGGCCGTGTTTCTACGGCATCGACTTCGCTTCGCGCGCCGAACTCGTGGCCAACGGCGTCGACCTCGACGGCATCCGCCGCTCCATCGGAGCCGATTCGCTGGGCTACATTTCGCTCGAAGGCCTGGTCGCGGCGTCGGAACAGCCCAGGTCGCGGCTGTGCACGGCGTGCTTCTCGGGTGAGTACCCGATCGACCTGCCCGACGACGCGCTCATCGGCAAACACCTGCTGGAAAGCATGGATTCGGTCAATGGGGCAGCGACTCCAGTCAGCCCGGCCGGGTACGGTGCCGAAGACGCTGTCCGGCGTCCGTAGTCGAAAAGTTGTAGGGAGTCCGCTTCCGTGAGCGAGTCCACGAGCGCCACGTACGCCGCCGCCGGCGTCAGCATCGAAGCCGGTGACCAGGCCGTAGAGCTGCTCAAGCCCCACGCCGAGCGTGCCACGCGGCCGGAGGTGCGCGGCGGCGTCGGCGGGTTCGCCGGGCTGTTCTCGCTCAAGCTCGACCGCTGGAAGGAACCGGTGCTCGCGTCGTCCACTGATGGCGTCGGCACCAAGATCGCGGTCGCGCAGGCGCTGGACAAACACGACACCGTGGGCATCGACCTGGTGGCGATGGTCGTCGACGACCTCGTGGTCACCGGTGCTGAGCCGCTGTTCCTGCAGGACTACATCGCCGTCGGCAAGGTCGTGCCGGAGAAGATCGCGGCGCTGGTCGGCGGGATCGCGGAAGGCTGCGTGCAGGCCGGGTGCGCGCTGCTCGGCGGTGAGACGGCCGAGCACCCGGGTTTGATGGGGGAGCACGACTACGACCTGTCGGCCACCGGCGTCGGTGTGGTCGAGGCCGCGCAGCTGCTGACGCCCGAGAACGTCCGCCCTGGCGACGTCGTACTGGCCATGGGCTCGTCCGGCCTGCACTCCAACGGCTACTCGCTGGCCCGGCACGTGCTGCTGGACATCGCGCGAATGCCGCTCGACGGGCACGTCGAGGAGTTCGGCCGCACCCTCGGCGAGGAGCTGCTGGAGCCGACCAAGATCTACGCGAAGGACTGCTTGGCGCTCGCGGCGGAAACCGAGGTGCGCACGTTCGCCCACATCACGGGCGGCGGCCTCGAGGCGAACCTCGCGCGGGTGATGCCGCGCGGCCTCGTCGCACGGCTGGAGCGCGGCACGTGGACGCCGGCTCCGGTGTTCGCGCTGGTCGGCCATCGCGGCAAGGTCGACCGCGCCGAACTGGAGAAGACGTTCAACATGGGTGTCGGCATGGTCGCGATCGTGTCGGTCGAGGACGTCGACCGGGCGCTCGCCGTGCTCACCGCCCGCCACGTCCCCGCGTGGATCCTCGGCGACGTGCAGCCCGCCGATGACCCGGATGGCCCGCGCGCGGTGCTGTCGGGGGATCACCCGCGGTTCTGAGTTTCCGGTTGCCCGGGCTGCGAGACTGGTTGTCGTGACTGAGGACCTGCCCGTCGGCTCCCGCTTCGTGATCCCCGCGGCCGAGCTGCGCGAGCGGTTCTCGCGCAGCTCCGGCCCCGGTGGTCAGGGTGTGAACACCACGGACTCGCGGGTGGAGCTGTCGTTCGACATCGCTCGCTCCGCAGTGATCTCGTCCGGACTTCGCGCCCGGATCCTGGACCGGCTGTCCGGTCGGCTGGTCGACGGCGTGCTCACCATCGCCGCCAGCGAACACCGCTCACAGCTGATGAACCGCGACGCCGCCCGCCTCCGGCTGCGCGACGTGCTGCTCCGCGCATCCGCCCCGCCGCCGGCGGTGCGGCGTCCCACCAAGCCTTCGCGGGGCTCGAAGGAGCGCCGTCTGGCTGCGAAGAAGCGGCGCAGTGATGTAAAACGCGGTCGTGGCGGCCGCTACGACGACTGATCCGGCTCACCTGCCGGCGTCGGGAACTTTATGCGGCCGTACGGCTACGGTGACGTATTCCCGCCGGGGCAGCCAGATCCAGCTGGCGCCCGTCTGCGTGGCGGCTGAATCAGCGGTGCTCCGGATGGCCGAGGCTCGAGTACTTCGAGTCCCGTGCTGAGCGCGGCACCCGCAAGCGCGCCGGGGCGTCGCAGACCGTACGGCGAACCTGCTGTGGGATGGGGCTTTGCGGTGCGACGACGTCGAACATCCGCCAGCCGCGCCGGGTCAGCGCGGCGCCGAGGGTTGCGCCGAGGGTGTTGAGCAGCACGTCGTCGGTGGAAGTGACGCGGCCGGTGTGGATGACGAACTGGGTGGCCTCCACCAGCACGGACGCAGCGAGTGCCGCCGCCGCGACGCGCGCCAGAGAACGCAGCTTGTCGAGGCGCAGCGGGATCAGGGCGCCGAGTGGGGAGAGCAGCAGGACGTTGCCGATCACCTGCCACAACGACCCGTCGTCGGAGAACGCGGCCGAGAGGTCGGCGCCGGGGACGAGGTCGAGGGTGCTGCCGTGGGAATCCCCCACGGGCATGGTGACCAGGCACAGCACGAGCACACCCACCGTCACGGCGGTGAGGTCGACGGCCGCCGTCGCCGACGCGTGGGCGAGGCTCAACTCTCTTCGGCGCCGCCGCACGGTGAGCAGTGGCCAGGACAACAGCGCGTACGGGACCACGATGGCCGTGATCGGGATGATCCCCCAGAAAGCGCGCAGCAGCGCTCCCATTCGCTCCCCTTCTCGAACCCCTCCGAACTGCCTCCCAAGATCACCTTCGCATTCCGGCTTCGAGACGGCACGTCCAGCAGCGCGCTCAATTCGGTGATCTTTCCGGTGGCGCGAAACAGCTTTCCGTGGTTCGGTCGAGGCGCGGACCGTCCATAGTGGATGCTGTGGACAACTCTGTGGAAGAACCGTCGCGGCTCGGCGAAAAGGTTTGGTGCACCACGGAAAACGGGAGCCTCGCCCTGTGTACTACCCGGCGAGCTCGCGAGCGCGCTCGACGAGCGCGGAAAGGTGCACGCCACGGTGGACGTCGCACGGGTGCGTGGTCGTGCCGCTCGCCACCAACGCCGCGAAGTCGTCCAGCAGCGCGGTGTGCGCCGCCCCGGACGGGCCCGGTTCGCGCCCGAGCGTGCGGTAACCGTGATCGCCGTAGACGACGACCTCGACCACGCTCGGCCGAATCGGCAGGCGCAGTGAGAGCGTCGCGGTACTCGTCGCGCCGCCTTCGTGCTCGAACATCAGCTGCCACAGGTCGTCGGGTCCGTGGTGGGCGGCGAGCACGTCGGTGATCGGCCCGAGCGCGACGTCGAGCAGGTCGACCGCGTGGGGCCCGACGTCGGCGAGCGCGTCGCCAGGGTCATGACGCCACGCCGAGGCCGCGTGAGCACCGCCCAGCAGCGCGCCCGAAAGCCAGCGTGCGCCGCCGCCGCGCCACCCGCCCGACCGGGCGAGATCGTCGAGCCATTCGCGTGTCCGTGGCGCGAACCGCAGGGTCAGCATCACCAGCGACGCGACACCGGCCTGCTCGACGGCGGCGGCCAACCGTCGCGCGTCGGCGAGCTCGGGCGCCATGGGCTCAGCCAGGATCAGGTGCTTGCCGGCCGCGGCCGCACGCGTCGCGATCTTTGCCTGCACGGCTGGTGGCACGGCGAACGCCAGTGCGTCGACCTGGGAGAACAGCTCGTCGAGGTCGTCGGTCCCCGTCGCGTCGTGGGCATCGGCGAGGGCGCGGGCAGTTTCCGCCCGGTGACTCCACACCGCGGTGAGCTTCGTGCCCGGATGCTCGGCCAGGCCCGGCGCGTGCACAGTCGCCGCCCATGGTCCGGTCCCGACGAGGCCCACCCGCAGTTGTCCCTGGTCCACGCCCGGAAGTGTAGGTGTGTTCTGCGCCGCTTCCGGCGGATACCTCCGGTGGGTTAACGTCGGTGGGCTATACACCACGAACGGGGGAAGCCGGTGCGACTCCGGCGCTGACCCGCAACCGTGATCGGCCCCTTCGGCCGAGAGCCGGATCGCCCGTGCGTGGTCCGACTCGATGCGAGGACTCATCACCGATGCGGTTGTTCCCCGTGCGGCTGCTCGCCGCCTGCGTTCTCCTGATCGGTGCCGGCCTGTCCGGCGCCGCACCCGCTTCCGCGGCCGGCCCTGCCAAGGGCACCGCGGGCTACTGTCCCGACGCCACGGGCGTCACGGTGGTCGTCGACTTCCAGGACCTCGGCGGTGACACCCTCATCCGCTGCGCGCCCGGCCCGCAGGCCAACGGCGTGACGGCCCTGCAGAACGCCGGCTTCGATCTCGTGGGCACCGGCAAGTACGGGCTCGCGCTGATCTGCAAGATCGACGGCAAGCCGGCCGACCAGTCCTGCTCGGCGCTGCCGCCGGAGAGCGCATCGTGGGGTTTCTGGACGGCGACGAACGGCGGCAAGTGGGCCTCGAGCCAGGTCGGCGTGCAGAGTTGGAAACCTCCGGCGGGGAGCTTCGAGGGCTGGTCGTTCGCGCACGACAAGTCGTTTCAGGACTACCCGCCGCCACGGGTCGCGCCCGTGCGCAGAGCCGATGCGCCTTCGACGGCTGCCGCGACCGATTCGGACCGGTCCGGCGGGTTCCCGACCGGGCTGGTGATCGGCATCGTCGTGATCGTGGTGCTCGCTGTCGCGGGTCTGGTCGTGGTGGTGCGACGCCGGCGTGCGTGACGCGCGGGCGTTGCATCCCGGCGCGTGGTGGGTGTGGGCGCTCGCGCTCGCCGTCGCCGCGAGCCGCACGACCAACCCGCTGCTGCTGGCGCTCGTGATCGCCGTGGCCGGGTTCGTGGTGGTGAACCGCCGCGGCGACGCCCCATGGGCGCTGGCCTTCCGCGTGTACGTGTGGGTGGCGGTCGTGATCGTGGCCTCGCGTGTGCTGTTCCGGATCCTCGTCGGCGGCGAAGACGGCGGGCACGTGCTGTTCACGCTGCCCACCATCCCGTTGCCCGCCGCGGCCGCCGGCATCGAGCTGCTCGGCCCGACTTCGGCCGAAGAGCTCCTCGGTGGCTTCTACGACGGGCTACGGCTCGCGGCGATCGTGCTCTGCGTCGGCGCCGCGAACGCACTGGCCAACCCGAAACGCCTGCTCAAGGCCGTGCCCGGCGCGCTCGCCGAGGTGAGCACCGCCGTGACGGTCGCACTTTCGGTGGCGCCGCAGCTCGTCGAGAGCGTGCACCGGGTTCGGCGCGCCCGTCGGTTGCGCGCGGCCCGCGGGCGGGGGTTGCGCGGCGTCTTCGTGCCGGTGCTGGCCGACGCGATGGACCGCTCGCTCGCACTGGCGGCGGCGATGGATTCGCGCGGCTACGGCCGGCGCGGGCACCTGGCACCGAAGGTACGGGCACTGATCGCGGTGTGCGTGCTCTCCGGGTTCGCCGGGGTGGCCGTGGGGATCTTCGGCGTGCTCGACGGGTCGGCCGGGTGGCTGGGGGTGCCGATGCTCGTCGCCGGCCTGGTCGTGGCGGGCGTCGGGTTCGTGCTGGGCGGCCGGCGGATCCGGCGCACCGCCTACCGGCCCGATCCGTGGCGGCTGCCGGAGACGCTGGTGGTGCTCTGCGGGGTACTTGCGTGCGTGGCAGTTCTGGTGGTGCCACCGGCCTCGCTGGACACACCGGCGAACCCGCCGACGTGGCCGACGTTGCCGCCGCTGCCGGTGGTGGCCGTGCTGATCGCGCTGCTGCCCGCATGGCTCGCGCCGAGGCCGGCGCCCGTGGCGGAGGTGGCGTCGTGATCGAGTTCTCGCAGGTCAGCGTGACTTATGAGGGCGCTGCACGGCCGGTGTTGCGCGACGTCGACCTGGTGATCGAGGAGGGCGAGTTGTGCCTCGTCGCCGGGCGCACCGGTGCCGGCAAGTCGACCTTTCTCGGCGCGATCAACGGTCTCGTGCCCCACTTCACGGGCGGGAAGCTCGCCGGGCGCGTGCTCGTCGACGGCCGCGACACGGCGACGCATCCACCGCGCGAGCTGGCATCCGTCGTCGGGGTCGTCGGGCAGGACCCGCTCGCGGGGTTCGTGACGGACACCGTCGAGGAAGAACTCGCGTACGCGATGGAACAGCTGGCCGTGGCGCCCGACGTGATGCGCAAGCGGGTGGAGGAAACGCTCGACCTGATGGGCATCGCCGGCCTCCGACACCGTCCACTTCGGACGCTCTCGGGCGGACAGCAGCAACGCGTGGCGATCGGGTCGGTGCTCACCGCGCACCCGCGTGTGCTGGTACTGGACGAGCCGACGTCGGCACTCGACCCGACGGCCGCCGAGGAGGTGCTGGCCACGATCACGCGCCTGGTGCACGACCTCGGTACCACGGTGGTCGTCGCGGAGCACCGGATGGAACGCGTCGCGCAGTACGCCGACCGCCTGCTCTACCTGCCCGGCGACGGTTCCATCGGTTCCGGAACGCCCTCCGACGTGTTCGCCGGCACCGACGTGGCGCCGCCGATCGTGGAGCTCGGGCGGCTCGCCGGGTGGTCGCCGCTGCCGCTCTCGGTGCGGGACGCACGGCGCAAAGCGGGGCCGTTGCGCGAGCGGCTGGCCGCGGCGGAGCCCGCGCGCAAACCGATCCGTCCGGCCGACACCGTCCTGACCGCGCGTGGCGTACACGTGCGTTACGGCCGCGTGCCCGCCGTGCGGGGCGTCGACCTCGAGCTGCGGCGCGGCGAGGTCGTGGCGTTGATGGGACGCAACGGTTCGGGCAAATCGTCGCTGCTGTGGGCGCTGCAGGGCAGCGGGGAGCGGTCGGCCGGGTCGGTCGACGTGCTGGGCCTCGACCCCGGAACCGCGCGACCAAGGGTGGCGCGCTCGCGCGTCGGTCTCGTGCCGCAGACGCCCGGCGACCTGCTGTACCTCGATTCGGTCGGGGCGGAGTGTCGGCAGGCCGACACGGAATCGGGCGCGGCCGCCGGGACGACCA
Source organism: Amycolatopsis sp. (assembly GCA_035551175.1). Lineage (GTDB taxonomy): Bacteria > Actinomycetota > Actinomycetes > Mycobacteriales > Pseudonocardiaceae > Amycolatopsis. The sequence goes on from DASZNR010000044.1 coordinate 58,957, forward strand.
AGGCGCTGCTGGACCGGCTCGTGCCCGGCGTCGACCCGGCCGCCCACCCGCGCGACCTTTCGGAAGGGCAGCGGCTGGCGCTGGTCCTGGCCGTCCAACTGGCCGCGGCCCCACCCGTGGTGCTGCTCGACGAGCCGACGCGCGGACTCGACTACCCGGCGAAACGGCACTTCGCGGACGTACTGGCCGTGCTGGCCGCCGACGGGCACGCGGTGCTGCTGGCAACCCACGACGTGGAGTTCGTGGCCACCGCCGCCGCGCGGGTCGTGGTACTGGCCGAAGGCGAGATCGTGGCCGACGGCCCGACCGCCGACGTCGTCGTGTCCTCGCCCGCCTTCGCACCGCAGGTCGCGAAGGTGCTCGCGCCGCAGGAATGGCTGACGGTCGACGAAGTAGCGCAGGCACTGCGGTGACGGACTTCCTCGGGCCCGCAGTCCGGATCCGGTTCCGGTCCGCACTGGTTCTCATCGCGGCCGTGGTGTTCGGGCTGGTGATGTTCTGCTGGCCACTCTTTGTTTCGGCGCGCCCGGACGGCCACGCGGCCGACGCGCCGTTCGTCTTCCTGATGACGCTGCCGGTGTTGATCCTGATCGTGCTGGCGGAGTTGTCCAGCGGCGGTCTCGACGCGAAAGCCCTGGCGTTGCTCGGCGTGCTGTCCGCTGTGGACGCCGCGCTGCGCCCGCTCGGCGCCGGCACGGGCGGCATCGAGCTCGTATTCTTCCTGCTCGTGCTCGCCGGGCGCGTCTTCGGACCCGGCTTCGGATTCGTCCTCGGCGCGACGTCGCTGTTCGCGTCGGCCCTGCTGACGGGCGGCGTCGGGCCGTGGCTGCCGTTCCAGATGCTCGCGTCTTCGCTGGTCGGGCTGGGTGCGGGGCTGCTACCGCACCGCGTGCGGGGCCGCTGGGAGATCGCGCTGCTCGCGGCGTACGGCGTGGTCGCCGCCTACTTCTACGGCCTCGCGATGAGCATGTTCACGTGGCCCTTCCTCGCGGGCACGTCCGCGCTCGACTTCGTGCCGGGCGCGCCGCTCGCCACGAATCTGCACCGGTTCCTCGTGTTCACGGTGCTCACGTCCACTTTGGGCTGGGACACGGGCCGCGCGGTGACGAACCTGGTCGCCATCGTGGTGCTGGGACCGGCGATTCTGACCATCCTGCGCCGCGCGGCCCGGAAAGCCGCGTTCGTCCGGTGACGGCTCAGTACGAGTAGAAGCCGCGCCCGGACTTCTTGCCAAGCAAGCCGGCGTCGACCATGCGCAGCAACAGCGGCGGGGCCGCGTACGTGGGTTCCTTGAACTCGTCGTACATCGAGTCGGCGATGGCCTTCACCGTGTCGAGGCCGATGAGGTCGGACAGGCGCAGCGGGCCCATGGGGTGCGCGGTGCCGAGCTCCATGCCGCGGTCGATGTCCTCGGCCGTCGCGAAACCGGATTCGACCATGCGGATCGCCGACAGCAGGTACGGCACGAGCAGCGAGTTCACGATGAACCCGGCCCGGTCCTGCGCACGGATCACGGTCTTGCCGAGCGCGGCGGCGTGCTCCTCGGCGCGGCGGGCGGTTTCGTCGCTCGTGAGCAGCGACGGGACCAGCTCCACGAGCGCCAGGACGGGCACGGGGTTGAAAAAGTGGATGCCGACGACCTGTGCCGGGCGCTGTGTGGCCATCGCGATCTTCACGATCGGGATCGACGAGGTGTTGGAGGCGAAGATCGCGTCCTCGCGCGTGACGAGCTTGTCCAGCTGTGCGAACAGGTCCACCTTCGCCTGCTCCTGCTCGAGGATCGCCTCGATCACCAGGTCGCGGTCCGCGAGGTCGGCCAGGTCGGTGGTGAACCGCAGGCGTGCCAAGGCGGCGTCGGCGTCTTCGGCGGCGAGCTTGCCGTTTTTCACACCGCGCTGCAGCGACTTCTCGATGCGCGCCTTGCCGGCGTCGAGCGCGGATCGGCTGACCTCGGTGACAACCACGTCCAGCCCGGACTTGGCGTGCACTTCGGCGATCCCGGAGCCCATCTGCCCCGCACCGACCACTCCGACCTTCTGGACGTCCGACACTGGCACCTCCTTCTACGTCATCCGGCTGCGGCACCGAAGAATTCGGGCAGCACGCGACGCGCGAGGGTGGTCCCGGGCTCGCGCCCGAACTCCACCCTCGCGTAAGTCGCCCTGCTCAACGACGGTAGTCGTCGTACCCGTCGTCGTACGGGTCTTCGTACCGGTCGTCGTCCTCGTGCGTGTTGTTGTCCGAGGAATTACTCGACAGCTCGCGCTGCAAAGCATCGAAGTCGGTTTCGTGGGAGCTGTATTTGAGCTCTCGCGCCACCTTCGTCTGCTTGGCCTTAGCCCGGCCGCGCCCCATGGCTCGACCCCCTCGCACAGGGGCGGGGCGGCCGGGGGAATCGGCGGCCCCGCATCGTCTCGACAGTTCTTTCCTGGTCACACCGTACCGTGTCCCGGGGGTTCGATGCGACGTGGCACGGTGTGCCGGTGGTGACACTGTCCGCCGGACGCCGGTTACCGGCCTGTCGGTGGGGATCGGCCCAGGTGGGCGTGCCACGATGCACTCGTGCTCCGTCCTTTCGTGGCCTATCTCCGGGTATACGAACCCCTGCTCGCGCTGGGTGACCCGCCGGACCAGCGGCTGCGGGAATCCGTGGCCGCGGCGAAGCTGCGCCGTGCCGCGATCGGCGAGCGCGAGCAGTTCATGTGGCTCAAGTCACAAGTCGTTGTGCCGTCGCGGTTGCTGCCGGCGGAGCTCGCCGACGGGCGGCCGTCGCCGAGCCTGACCGGCGACGTCCTCGTGCTCGACCCGAGCGAGATCCCGCCGGGTCACCCCGGTGCCGGTCCGTTCGTCTGCCCGCTGGAGCTGCGGGCGCGCTCGGCCGCCGCGCTGGTCACGTTCCTCGACGACGCGCCTCCGGCGCTCAAGACGGCGGTGCTCGCCGCCGGCGGCGTCACCGCCGACCGGGCCCGCACGCGCACGAAGGCCGCGCTGTCCGACCTGACCGCCGCCGCGGCCCACACGCTCACCACGACGTGGACGGTGCCACTGCCGTGGTTCGTCCTCGTCGACCCGGCGGAGCGCAAGCTCGTGCTCGGCAGCGGACGCAGTGACCCGGCCCGTGAGCTGTCGTGGCGCACGTCGATGTCCGAAGCGCTGTCCCGCGCGGAGGAGTCGGGCGAGCTCATCGAGGGCGTGTTCGGCGACTCCGGACCGGGGCGTGTGCTCGCGCAGACGCGCCAGTGGCTCGAGAGCTTCCACCCGGAGTCCGTGGTGGAGCTCGACTACGGCGGCCTGGTGCAGCTGTTCGCCGACTCGATCCTCGAATCCGACAGCACGGCCGAAGAGGTCCACGACATCCTCGACGCGCTGCGCACCGGCAACGTCGAGGAGCTGGCCGAGCTGTTCTCCGAGCTGCGCGAGTTCTGGGGTGACCTCGCCGCTAGGGAAAGGGCCAACTGACCCGCAGGTGACCGACCTTCCGCCCGCCGCCGAGCACCGGCGGCTCGGCCAGGTCAGCGAGTTCGGAAACGTCCACGCCGAGGTGGGCCAGCGCGGCCACGGCCAGCGGCGCGCACCCACGTTTGGCGCCGTCGGCCAGCTTCAGCGCCACGGCCGTGCCGTCGGCCAGCGCGAACGCCAGAGTGCCCTCGGCGCCGATCTTCGACAGCAGCCCCGGCACGGTTCCCATCAGCACGGTGTCCTCGCGATCGGTGCCGGCGACCAGCCATGGGTGCGCGCGCATCGCGTCGGCCACGCGCAGCTCGTCCGAACCGGGCGCCGCCCGCACCAGCCGGCTGAACGCCCGCGCCAGGCCGGTGAGCGAGTACGCGAACAGCGGCGCTCCGCAGCCGTCGACACCGGTGGTGGCGATCGGTTCGCCGGTCAGGTCCACCACCGTTTCCGCGATGAGCCTCTGCAGCGGGTGGCCGGGTTGCTCGTAGCCCTCGGACGGCCAGCCGGCGGCGACGCAGGTGGTGAGCATCGCGGCGTGTTTGCCGGAGCAGTTCATCGTCACGCGCAGTGGCTCGGCCGCTTCGTGCAGGCTCGCCTCGTTCAGTGGCCATGCGGGTGGGCACGCGAGCGCCGACTCGCTGAGGCCCGCCGCGGCGAGCATCGCCGCGACGCGCTCGACGTGCCCGAGTTCTCCGGAGTGGGAACCGCAGGCCAGTGCGAGGTCCGCGCCGTCGTAGGCGAGGCCGGCGCGCAGCATCCCGACACCCTGCAGAGGCTTGGTCGACGAGCGCGGGAACATCGGCGTCGTCACGTCGCCGGTCGCGTGCAGGACGCTGCCGTCGGGTGCCGTGATCACGAGCGAACCGCGGTGCACGCTTTCGACCAGACCCGAACGCTCGACCTCGACGAGAACCGGTTCCGTCACTCCTCTGTCCGGCCCAGCTCGGAATCGAGCAGGTCGTCGACGCTCGCCGCGCCGCGCTGGTAGCGCGCGGCGATCTCGGCGTTGAGCGTGTCCATCACGCCCTGCACCTGCCGCCGGAACGTGGACACCGACGTCTCTTCGGTCGCGTACGTGTCGAGCGCGGTCATCAGCTTCTCGTCGGACAGCGAGCCGACGTCGGTGAGGTCGGTGTCGCCGATCAGGGCCTCGGCGTGGCGGCGGTGTTCGCCCGCGCGCGACGGCTCGAGCTGCTGGTGGCGCCCGGAACCGGTGGCAGGGCCCAGTGCGTTGTCGGCGAGGATCGAGGCGAGCTGGTCGACGATGCTGGTGTCGCCGCCCGACGACCGGCGCTGCTGCTCGGCGCGCACGATGTCGATGCGCGCATGCAGCAGCCGGCGCAGGTACGAGAGGTCGGTCTCCTCCTGCGCGGCCTCGTCGCGGCGTTCGCGCAGCACCGGCAGCGGCAGGTCGCCGAGTCCGGTGAGGTATCCCGGGGCGAGGACGCGGTCGATCCGCCGTCGTCCACCGGGACGCACTTCGATCACGGGCACATCCTGCTCTAGATTCCCCGCGAATGCTACCGCCGGGTTCACTTCAGCCCCGGAGGCGCTGCGCGGCCTCCCGGCCCGGCGCGGCGTGCTCGCCGGGAACCGAGTCGGGATCCACGACAGCCTGTACCACGCGGTCGACGCGTTCTTCGGAGTCGCCGGCTTCGGTGCCTGCGCCGGTGTTGTCCGAGGAGCCGGTGTCAGCCGAGTAAGGGGTGTCGTCAGGCCCCAGACCGGCGAGCACCTCCGCGGCCGCGGGCACGGACCGTTTCACCAGCGCCAGCGCGATCGGCCCGAGCTCGTGGTGCTGCACGACGGTGCCCACGTGCCCGACCACGCGTTCGCCGAGCCGCACCGGATCACCCGTCTCCGGGGTGATCTCGGGAGACCCGTCGAGGTGCAGCAGCGCCAGATAGCGTGGCGGGCGGCCGACGTTGTGCACCTTGGAGACGGTTTCCTGGCCGCGATAACAGCCCTTCGCGACGTGCGCGGCACTGCCGATCCAGCCGACCTCGTGCGGGATGGTGCGCTCGTCGGTGTCCACGCCGAGGCGCGGGCGCCGCGATTCCACGCGCAGCGCGTCGAACGTCCAGCTGCCGGCGGCGCGCGCACCCGCGTCGGTGAGATTCTGCCACCACTCGGCGAGGTCCTCGCGCGGCACGAGAAGGTCCACACTGGACCGTGACGGCCACGGCATCCGGCGCGCGAAACCCGCGCCGGGCAACGCGGTCACGGCGTACGGCGCGGTATCGAGCGCAACGCCGACAGCGCCGAGCACGCGGTCGGCGTCCGGGCCGAGCAAGGTCAGCACGGCGAGTTTCGTTGTGACGTCGCGGACCTCGACCTTCGACCAGAACTTCATCGCTTCGAGGTACTCGAGCAGCGTCTGCTTGCCACCCTTCGGCAGCGCGCTCGTCGCGGTCGCGCCCGGGTCGCTGTCGAGCCAGACGGTGCCGTCGATCTGCGCGAGCACGAAGTGCGTGTCGACGTGGCCCTGGCTGTCGAGGATGAGCGCCTCGGTGCCTTCGCCTTCTGGCAGGTGCGTCACGTGCTGCGAGATCACGAGGTGCAGCCAGCTCAGGCGTTCCTCACCGCTGACGGCCAGAACTTCGCGGTGCGAACGGTCGATCACGACGACACCGCGGGCGGCGGTGCGCTGCTCCGCGAACGGATCACCCCAGTGCCACGGCACCCCCGATTCCGGGTGCCCGTCGGGTGGGGCGATCGCGCGAGGCGCTTCCAGCAGCGGCGAGCGGTAGGCCATGCCCCCTAGCGTAGCTCCGCGGGCTTCCGTGCCACCGAACGGAAACGCGGTGGCCGGGTGCGAGTCCGTGAGTACGGTGAGGGCATGCGCGTGCTCTCTTTCCTCGACGGATCACTGGCCGACCCCGAAGCCGCCCACCTGCGCGTGGACGACCTCGGCGTGCAGCGCGGAGACGGGGTGTTCGAGACCATCCTCGTGGCGGACGGAAAACCGCGGGAGCTGCGCCCGCACCTCGACCGCCTCGCGCGGTCGGCCGCGATGCTGGACCTGCCGGCACCCGACCTCGCGGCGTTCGAGCGGGCCGCGAACACGGTGATCGAAAACTGGACCGGTGGCCGCGAAATCGCGTTGAAACTCGTGTACACGCGCGGAGTCGACGGTGACCCCGCCGGCACGCCGACGGCGTTCGCCCTGGGCCTGGAGATCGACGAGAAGGTCCGCCGCGCCCGAGCCGAAGGAGTCGCCGCGGTCGCGCTGGAGCGCGGCTTCGCACCCGACGTCGCCGAACGTGCACCGTGGCTGCTGCTCGGCGCGAAAACCGTGTCGTACGCGGTGAACATGGCCGCACTGCGCGAAGCCGCCCGCCGCGGTGCGCAGGACGTGATTTTCACCGCCGCCGACGGTTCCGTGCTGGAAGGCCCGACGTCAACGGTCGTGGTGGCGCGCGATCGCACGCTGTACACGCCACCCGCGACCGTCGGGATCCTGCCGGGCACCACGCAGGCCGCCCTGTTCCGGGGCGCGGAGAAGGCAGGCTGGTCGGTGAAGGTGGAGCCCTTCTCGGCCGCCGACCTGCCGAGCGCCGACGGGGTGTTCCTCGCATCGTCGGTCCGGCTGGTCACGCGCGTGCACACGCTCGACGGCACGGCGCTGCCCGATTCGGCCGAGCTGCACCGTGAACTGGTGGCGGCCTATGAGGGCGATTATTGAGCGGCGCTGATCACCACGGCCGAAGCGCGTACACCTTCGGCTGCGTATGCGGCGATCTTGCAGTGCCCGTCGAGGATCACGGGCGACTCGCCGGACAGCACGACGGCCACCGGGCGGTGGCCGAGCCGGATCGCGGTGCGGTAGTAGGCCACCCGCTGTTCGTCGGCGGGTGGCCACTGCTCCGTGGGCACGAGGGGGCGCTCGTCGGTGAGCCGTTCGGGTCCGGTGATCTGGTAGCAGCCGTCGGCAAGTAGTGCGAGCACGTCGCGCAGGGTCTCGGACAGCGGGCGGCGCACCTGGCCCGTGGCCAGCGCGATGCGCAGCGCTCGCGGGAGTTCCACCGGCTCCACAGCTCCGTTCAGCTGCAGGACACCTGTCCCACCCGTCACCGTCACCTGCTCCACACCATCAGGACGGCTGGAACCGCACCGAAGTTCCAGGACGTGCCTGAGCGAGTGCGCTGAGTGACGATCGTCTCACCACGGCGGCCACGGGGTAGCCGCCGGTCGTCGGGTGATCGGCCAGGAACACGACGGGCCGCCCGCTCGGCGGGACTTGGATCGCGCCGGTCAGCAGGCCCTCGCTGGGCAGCTCGCCGGCGTTCACGCGGGTCAGCGGCTCGCCGTCGAGCCGCAGGCCGACGCGGTTGGACTCGGGCGTGACCGTCCACCAGCGAGCGAGGCCCGCGGCAACGTCGGTGAACCAGTCGTCGCGCGGGCCGAGGACCACGGGCACCACGAGCCGCTCGGGCGGGGTCGGCGCGACCACGACGTCGGCGCCCGCAGGCACGCCCGTGACCGGGCCGAGCGGGACCATCGCGCCGGGTTCGAGTGGCTCGGGTCCGATGCCGGACAACACGTCGCGCGAGCGGCTGCCGAGCACGGGCGCGACGGCGATCCCGCCGGAAACCGCCAGGTAGCAGCGCAATCCGCGGTCAGGAGTGCCGACCGCAAGCGTTTGCGCGGCCTTGAGCGACACCGCGGCGTGCGAGCCGGTGTCTCGTCCGTCGACTTCCACCGAGACGAGCGGACCCGTCACGGCGACGGTGCACGGGGCCGTGGCCGTGACCGTCAGCCCGCCCAGCAACGCCTCGATCCCGGCGGCGCCCTCCGGGTTGCCGACCAGACGGTTGCCGAGCCTGAGTGCCTCGGTGTCCAGCGCACCCGACGGCGGTACGCCCAGATGCGCGTAGCCGGGCCGGCCGAGGTCCTGGACCAGTGCGAACGGGCCGGTCCGGACGATCTCCAGCGCACGCATCACACGCTCCGGAACCGGACGCGGTCGCCGGGCGCGAACAGTGCGGGCCGCTCGGCCGAGGGGTCGAACAGCGTCGCACCGGTGTGCCCCAGCAGCCGCCAGCCGCCGGGTGATTCGCGCGGGTAGACGCCGGTGAACTCGCCGCCGATGCCGACGGCACCGGCGGGGACCTTCGTCCGCGGCGATTCGAGCCGGGGCTGCCGCAGCGGCGAGGGCAGACCCGTCAGGTAGCCGAATCCGGGCGCGAACCCGGTGAACGCCACGGTGTATTCGGCGCCGGTGTGCAGCGCGATCACCTCGGGCACGGAAACCCCCGCCGCACGGGCGACGAGCTCGAGATCTTCGCCGTCGTAGCGCACCTCGAGCGTGACCTCGCGTGGCGACCCGGCCGGCGGGTGCGTGAGGTCGGCGTCATCCAACAGACGACGCACGGCAGTGAGCGCCGTCGACCCGGGCGCGGCCACCACGAGCAGGCTGCGCGCGCCGGGCACGAGCTCGATGATCCCGTCGACGCCCGCGGCCTCGACCGTGGCGCGAGCGGCCGTCATCTGCGCCAGCGAATCGCAATCGAGCAGAGCGGCGTGCTCGCCGCAAGGGCGCCAGAACACGAAGGAAAGCTTAGAAGCGTCAGCCGGCGACGCGGCGCAGTAGCGCCGACACGTGCGGCTGCATCTCCTGGCCGACCATGGCGCGCTCCTCGACGTAGCCGAGATCGCCGTTGACGAGACCGTAGAGCCGCTGCGCCGCCGTGACTTCCTTGGCGGTCGAGGTGCGGATCACCGCGTCGGTGCCCAGCTCCCACGACGTCTGGTTGCGCGGCTTGCCGTAGTACAGCTCGACGATGCCGGAGCTGTGGGTGAGCAGGAGTTCGATCGTGTCGTCCTCCTGCGGGCGCCAGAAGCCGCTCTCGCGGGCGGCCGGGCGGATGACGTTGCCGTCGTCGTCGAGCAGCCAGGCGCGTGCTTCGTGCGTGAGGAACGGCCGTCCGTCGTGCGCGATGGCGACCTGCTGGGCGAACTTGACCGGCCCGTCGATCGTCGGGTAATCGACCTCGCCTTCGCCCCGCCACACGCCGACGAGCGGCAGCAGCGCGAGGCACGCGTCGTTCAGGTTCGGGCCCTCACGCAGGTTCGCCGTGTCGTTAGGGATCGGCAGGTCGTCCCACAATGGCAGGTTGCGCGCGCGAGTGCTCGCCGCCCGTTCCTCCGCGGCCGCGATGGCTTCGTCGCCACTGGCGGTCATGGGGTCAGCGCTGTTCGGCGTACAGGCGGTACACGACGTAGCAGGCGAACCACACGATGGCGACGGCCGCGAGGGCCAGCAGGACCGTAAACAGGGTTTCCACGGGAAGGAGAATAGTCGGTCCGAACCGCTCAGGCCCTGCGCAGGGTCGCCGCGGTGAGGACAGTCACGGCGGCGACGCGTGCGCGACCGCTGCCGACGGTCACTACGCGGGACACGTGCGGGCCCTCGGTGGGGGACGACGTTTCGTGTCGCCAGCGAAAGCACCGTGTCGTGACGCCACCGAAGGCACTGTGTCGTGTCGCCACCGAAGGCACTGTTTCGTCACGCCACCGAAGGCACCGTGTCGTGGCGCCACTGAAAGCACAAGCCCCGAACAGAAACGGAGGGCCCCTCGGCAACTACTGCTCGCCGAGAGGCCCTCCGCTCGAGAAATCCGTCAGGCGACCGAAATCGCCAGCTGGTGCAGGCCCGGGCCGTCCGCCGTGACGGAGGCTTCGCCGTTGCCGCTGCGATGCAGCGCGCGCACGGTCCACGCGCCCGGCGCGGCGTAGAAGCGGAAGTCGCCCTCGGGTGAGGAGACGACTTCGCCGGTGAAGTCGCCGCCGCCGTCGAGGAGGCGCACGAAGGCGCCGCCCACCGGGCCGTCGGTGCCGGTCACCTTGCCGGCCAGCACGACCTGACCCCGGGTGTCGAAGTCAGCGGGGGTGGCCACCTGAACGGGGGCGCCGCAACCGTCGTCAGCCATCCCTTTACGCTCCCAACTCGACCGGCACGCCGACCAGCGAGCCGTATTCGGTCCACGAACCGTCGTAGTTCTTCACGTCGGAGTAGCCGAGCAGCTCGTGCAGCGCGAACCAGGCGATGGACGAACGCTCGCCGATGCGGCAGTACGCGATGGTGGCCTTCGACTCGTCGAGACCGGCCTCCTTGTACAGCTCCTTGATCTCGTCCTCGGACTTGAAGGTGCCGTCTTCGTTGGCGACCTTGGCCCACGGCACGTTCAGCGCACCCGGGATGTGGCCCGGCACCTGCGACTGCTCCTGCGGCAGGTGCGCCGGGGCGAGCAGCTTGCCGGCGAACTCGTCGGGCGAGCGCACGTCGACGTAGTTCTTCGCGCCGATGGAGTCGACGACCTCGTCGCGGAAGGCGCGCAGCGACACGTCCTGCTCCTGCGCCTTGTACGTGGTGGCTTCGCGCTTCACCTCGTCGGAGTTGAGCTCACGGCCGTCGAGCTCCCACTTCTTGCGGCCGCCGTCGAGCAGCTGCACGTTCTGGTGGCCGTAGAGCTTGAAGTACCAGTACGCGTAGGCGGCGAACCAGTTGTTGTTGCCGCCGTAGAGGATCACGCGGTCGTCGTTCGAGATGCCCTTCTCCGAGAGGAGCTTCTCGAAGCCCGCCTTGTCGACGAAGTCGCGGCGAACCTTGTCCTGGAGGTCGTTGCGCCAGTCGAGCTTCACCGCGCCGCGGATGTGCCCGGCGTCGTAGGCGGTGGTGTCTTCGTCGACCTCGACGAACACCACGCCGGGGGTGTCCAGGTTGTCCTCGGCCCACTGGGTGGTGACGAGGGCGTCTTCACGGCTCATGAAGTGAACTCTCCTTTGGTGTTTGGTGGTGCTCAGGAAGAAGCCCTGGCCGGGCTGAAGCGCTTGATGAGCAGGTACATCTCGCAGCCGAGGCAGAAGTTGAACGCGGCGTTGAGGAAAGCCGCGAACAGCGCGAACGCCGTCGCGACGATGCCGAGCGGGGTCACGCCGGCGATGAAACCGACCGTGCCCACGAGGGCGAAGACGAACCCAACGGCCTGTGCGAACCGCAGCGGCGCCGCGTCTTCCCGCTCGCTCGTCGGTCCCAGCCGCTTCGCGATCAGCGCGCGGTACACGATCGAGTAAGGCGCCGGCTTCAGTCCGACGAACGCGCCGATCGAGAACACCACGGTCTGCAGCGCGAGCAGTGGCCACCACTGCGTCACGAGCACGACGGCGAGCACCACGGTGGTGACGATCGCGGCGAATCGCGGGCCCCGAGGGTCGACGGCCGGTCCGGCGGACATGGTTCCTCCTGCTTCGTGAGCTGGATGCGTGCGAGCGCACGCGGCACAGGACGGCCGGGCGCGAAAAGGGAACTCAGCGCCGGCCGGCGGAACGCGGACACAAGCTGCTGCGCACGCGGCACAGATCGACTGCGCGGCGCTGCGTCAGAAGGGTGATCGGCAGCTTGTCCACACCAGGGAGCCTACCGAGCCCCGCGCGCGGGTGGGAACCACGTTCATACCTTGGGACGAGTCCCAGGCTATGGGAAACAGTGCTCTGAACAGCCGCGATCCCTGCCTGTGCACTGCCGGACTCGTGAGCGGCGGCGCCGGTTGGAAGCGGCACCACCACTCACGAGTCCTCGAGCGTCAACGGGCCTCGGCCAGGTGGGGCTGGAGCGCCTCGAGCAGCTCCGGGCCCTTCGGCACGCCGCCGATCCGGAGCAGTTCGCGACCGTCGGCCGTCATGGCGAGTGTGGTGGGTGTGCGCAGCACGGAGAGGGCGTGCGCGACGTCGGGCTGATCGGTCACGTCGAGGTCCACGTGGTGCAGGCCGGGTGTGTCCTTGGCCAGCGCCGACAGGATCGCGCGCGTGTGGCGGCACGGTGCGCAGAACGTGGTCGAGATCTGCACGAGCGTCACGGCCGACGCGGGGTCGAGCGCGTCGGCGACCGGAGCGGGCAGTTCGCGCGTGGCCGGCTTGGCCGCGCGGACCCGGCCGTTGCGTGCGCGCAACAGGAACCCGGCCGCGACCGCGACCACCAGCGTGGCCAGCAGCACCCAGAGTCCGGTCACCAGGAACTCACCCCTTCGACGTCGACAGGTCGGCGAACGACACGTCCGTCGCTTCGCCTTCGATCGTCACGGAACCACTGTCCACGCGCACCGCGGTCGGGGTGACCGAGAGCGGCAGCGTGCTCGTGTCGATCGAGGCGTGGAAGTTCGGCAGCAGTGCCTTCTGCACGGACTCCGGAACGACGGTGGTGCTCTGATCATTCCCGAACTGCAGCCGGTGCGGCGTGATCGTGATCGTCTTGCCCTTGAGTTCGATCAGGGCGAAGCAGAAGATCTCCACCTTCTGCCCGGCGATCTGCACGTCGCCCGACAGGCGCACGCCGGCGGTGTCGGTGTCCTGTGGTTCGCCGGCGGCGTTGGTGGTGGTGGGATCGGGCTGCTGGCCCTGTTCGGTGTCGCCGTACTTCACGTACGCCTGTGTGCTCTGGTCGATGCGCAGGTTCTTGATCTTGTCGAGCGGCGGGATGCGGGCGATGTCCGACGCCTTGATGGTCACGGCGCCGGTGAGCTTGCCGATCTCGACGTTCTTAGTGTTGCCCGCGGTCAGGTCCGACAACGGCGCGGTTACATCCTCGAGTTCGGCGCTCACGTTCAGATCGCGCAGTTCGGTGCCGACCGGCACCCCGTCGGCCGAGACGCTGATGTGACTGTAGTCACCCGAAAGGGCTTGGGTGAGGAACGGGAAGCCATGGATGTCGACCGACGGGTCGTCGGTGAGGCCGAGCTGCTCACGAGCCTTCTGGGAGATCGTGTGCTCGGCGAACGCGGCTGCTCCGAAATCGGCTCCGACCAGGAGAACCACGATGACTCCGAGCACGATCACCCAGCGGCGGACGCGCCGGCCGCGCCGTCGGCTGTCCGGCCGCGGAGCGGGTCGGTCGTCGCGCGTCACGGGCCTGCTCACCATCGCGTGGGTTCTCCTGTTCGTCGGCGTCCGGCCGTTCGGCCAGGTGTGATCGATCCAGCACGGGCTAGGTGACCTGCTGTTCACCCGGTATTCTCACTCACCACCGACCGAGGCCACGTCCGCGCCCAGGTGCGAGGCCATGACTTTGTGAAGGCGGTGCAGCTCTCATGAGCCTGGACCTTCTGGTACTGACCGCAGAAGCCGACCCCACGTCGGTGCTCCCCGCCCTGGATCTGCTGCCCCACACCGTACGCGTCCGCGAACCCGAGGTGACGGCTCTGCTCGACGCGGGACACCGCGACGTCATCCTCCTCGACGCGCGCAGTGACCTGGCTTCGGCGAAGAGCCTGTGCCGCCTGCTCAAAGGCGCCGGCGACGACGAGCCGAGCACGCCGGTGATCACGGTGGTCGGCGAAGGTGGGCTGGTGGCCGTGAGCGCCGAGTGGCGCATGGACGACATCCTGCTGCCGACCGCGGGCCCCGCGGAGGTCGACGCCCGGCTGCGGCTCGCGACGACCCGCGTCGGCGCGATCGGTCAGGCCGACACCGAGCTGCGGGTCGGCGACCTCGTGATCGACGAGGCCACCTACACCGCCCGCCTGCGCCGGCGCACGCTCGAGCTCACGTACAAGGAGTTCGAGCTGCTGAAGTACCTCGCGCAGCACGCCGGCCGTGTGTTCACGCGCGCGCAGCTGCTGCAGGAGGTGTGGGGCTACGACTTCTTCGGTGGTACCCGCACCGTCGACGTCCACGTGCGGCGCCTGCGCGCGAAGCTCGGGCCTGAGCACGAGCAGATGATCGGCACGGTCCGCAACGTCGGTTACAAGTTCGAGCGGCCCGTGAAGTCCGCGGCTGTGCCCAAGCCCGTGGCTGGCGCGCGGACGGTCGAGGAACTGCCGGCCCACTGACCGTCCGTGCGTGGGTAATGTCGGCTGTGTGGCGGAACTCGAACTGGCCGGCTGGACCGAAACGCCCGACCTCGACGCGGTGCGCGAAGTGCTGCTCGCCGTGAAGGCCGCGGACGGGCGGCCCGAGGTCGAACCCACGGGGCCCTTGCCGCGTGAGTTCGACGGCGGTCTGCACCTGCTCGCGCGCCTCGGCGGCCACCCGGCCGGCTACGCGCACCTCGACACCGCGGGCGATTCGTACGGCCGTCAGGTCGCCGAACTGGTGGTGCACCCGGACTTCCGCCGCCGCGGGGTCGGCACGGCGTTGGCGAAGGAGCTCGAAGGCAAAGCAGCCGACAGCGCGCGCGTGTGGGCCCACGGCGACCATCCGGGCGCAGCTGCGCTCGCGAAGGCGTTCGGCGTCGGCAGGCAGCGCGAACTGCTGGTGCTGCACGCGGCGGTCGACGGCGCCGACTGGCCGGAACCCGTTGTGCGCCAAGGGATCAAGCTGCGCACCTTTGTCGTGGGGCAGGACGAGGACGGGGTGATCGCCGTCAACGCGCGCGCGTTCGACTGGCACCCCGAGCAGGGTGCACTGACCGTCGGCGAGCTGCGGTCGGAGGAGGCGCAGCCGTGGTTCGACCCTGCCGGATTCTTCCTCGCCGAAAACGCCGAAGGCGCGGTCGTCGGCTTCCACTGGACGAAGATTCACGAACCCGTGCCCGGCCGGTTCGATGGTGAACCGGTCGGCGAGGTGTACGTCGTCGGTGTCGATCCCGATACTCAGGGTGGCGGTCTCGGCAAGGCGCTGACTCTCGCCGGCCTGCGTCACCTGCGCGATCGAGGGCTACGCCGGGTGATCCTCTACGTCGAGGGAGACAACGCGCCGGCACTGGCGGTGTACACGAAACTCGGGTTCACGCGTTTCGAGACCGACGTTCAGTACGGTCAGTAGTCACTTCGACGCGACGCGCCCGTTCGGATCACGTTGTTCGTACGCGCAGGTCACGACCGGGACACGGCACTCTTTCGGGTAGTCGCCCTGCTCACATACGGTGCCTTGTTCACTTTGCGTTCATCTAGCCAAGGTCGACCGTCCACCGGGGCTGCCTAATGTCCGCATCCGGCGACGCTGAAACGCGCGCCGTCCGGCGAAGTCTCCGAGTGGAGGAAATGCAGTGAAGATCATGCGGCCTCTTGGTGCCGTTGGCATCCTGGCGAGCGCCGCTCTGGTGCTTTCCGCCTGTGGCACGGACCCCGCGGCGAGCAACACGAGCAGCGCCAGCTCGTCCGGCGCCCCCGCCGCCACCGGCACCGCACAGGTCGACTGCGGTGGCAAGAGCCCGCTGTCGGGTGAAGGGTCGACGGCGCAGAACAACGCCATCGAGGTCTTCAAGCTGGCCTACGGCAAGCAGTGCTCCGGGCAGCAGGTCAACTACACGGCCAGCGGTTCCGGTGCGGGCGTCAAGCAGTTCAACGGAAACCAAGTCGACTTCGGTGGTTCGGACTCCCCGATCACCGGCGCCGACCTCGATGCCGCGGACAAGCGCTGCGGCGCCCCGGCGTGGAACATCCCGATGGTCGTCGGCCCGGTGGCCGTCGCCTACAAACTCCAGGGCGTCGACAAGCTGACGCTGACGCCGACCGTGATCGCCAAGATCTTCAACGGTCAGATCAAGAACTGGAACGACCCGCAGATCAAGGCCGTCAAGGGCAACGAGAACATCACGTTCCCGAACAAGCCGATCCAGGTCATCTCCCGCTCCGACGAGTCGGGCACCACCGACAACTTCCAGAAGTACCTCGGCGCGGCCGCCAAGGGCGTCTGGACGCAGGGCGCCGGCAAGAAGTTCAACGGCGACGTCGGCTCGGGCGCGCAGGGTTCCAACGGCGTGGCCACCGCCGTGAAGGGTTCCGACGGCGCCATCACCTACGTCGAGGGTGCCTTCGCCAAGGACGGCATCACCCCGGCCCTGATCGACAGCGGCTCCGGCGGCGTCGCGATGAACTCGGACACCGTAGCGAAGTCGCTCGACGCGGCCAAGTTCCTGCACGACGGCTCCAACGACCTGGCGATGGACCTGAACGCGATCTACTCGAGCAACGTCCCGGGTGCCTACCCGCTGCTGCTCACGACCTACGAGATCGTCTGCTCGAAGTACTCCAACGCGGACGTTTCGAAGGCCGTCAAGGCGTTCCTGACCGTCTCGGCGACGACGGGCCAGCAGCAGCTGTCGGCCAAGGGTTATGTGCCGATCCCGCAGAGCCTGCAGGACAAGGTGCTCACCGCCATCAAGGCGATTTCCTGAGTACCCCGACCTGACCAGCGAATACAATCTGGACGCCCCAGTCGATGAGCGAGTCATCCTCTACGCGAACGCCCACCGGCGGCCCCGGTGGGCGTTCGTCGTCCGCCCGAGCGTTCCCGGAGGATCCGATTTCGGAGACAACGTCCGCGCCGGCCCCACAACGGCCCGCGCGGGAGAAGCCGAAGAAGGTGCGGGCCGGTGACCGCATCTTCAAGAATCTGACCACCGGAGCCGGCCTCTTCATCGTGGCGCTGATCGGCCTGATCGGGGTTTTCCTGATCATCCAGGCGATCCCGGCGCTGCGGGCGGACAAGGCCAACTTCCTGACCAACCACGGCTGGTCGACGAACGACCCGACCAACATGTCGTTCGGCATCCTCGACCTGCTCGAGGTCACCATCGCCACTTCACTGGTGGCGCTGATCATCGCGATGCCGATCTCGCTGGGTATCGCGCTGTTCCTCACGCAGTACGCGCCGAAGCGGCTGGCCCGCGCCTTCGCCTACGTCGTGGATCTGCTTGCCGCGGTGCCGTCGATCATCTTCGGCCTCTGGGGAATTCTCGTGTTCGCGCCGGCGATCGAGCCGTTCTCCCAATGGATCAACCGGACCTTCTCGTGGTTTCCGTTGCTCGCGCCGGGCAACGTCGCGCCGAGCGTGCGCGGCACGATCTTCACCGCCGGCATCGTGCTGGCCGTGATGCTCCTGCCGATCATCACGTCGCTGTCGCGTGAGGTTTTCGAACGCACACCGACCGCGCAGATCGAAGGCGCGCTCGCGCTGGGTGCCACGCGCTGGGAGGTCATCCGTACCACGGTGTTGCCGTTCGGCAAGGCCGGCTACATCGGGGCGTCGATGCTGGGCCTGGGCCGCGCGCTCGGCGAAACGATCGCGCTCGCGGTCATCCTGCTCATCCCCCAGGGCCGCAACTTCGACTGGAGCCTGTTCGACGGTGGCTCCACGTTCGCGTCGAAGATCGCCGCGAACTACGCCGAATTCAACAACCCGACCTCGGCCGGCGCCTACATCGCCGCGGGTCTCGTGCTGTTCGTCCTCACCTTCCTGGTGAACTTCGCCGCCCGCTCCGTCATCGGCCAGAAGGGGGACTGAAAACCGTGACCACGACTCTCGAACGTCCCGCGACCACCCCGGCGTTCCAGCAGGTCAGCGCTGGCCGCAAGGCGAAGAACGCGTTGGCGACCGTGCTCGTGTGGTTGTCGTTCCTCATCGCCGTGGTCCCGCTGGTGTGGGTGCTCTACACCGTGATCGCCAACGGCATCAAACGCCTGCCGTATTCGAACTGGTGGACCCAGGACTTCGGTTCGGTACTGCCGGACGAGGTCGGCGGCGGCGTGTTGCACGCGATCATCGGCACGCTGCTTCAGGGCCTGGTGTGTGCCGTCATCGCGGTGCCGATCGGTTTGCTCGTCGCGATCTATCTCGTGGAGTACGGTCGCGGCAAGCTGGCCCGCACCACCACGTTCATGGTCGACATCCTCTCGGGTGTCCCGTCGATCGTCGCCGCGCTGTTCATCTACGCACTGTGGATCACCACGCTCGGCTTGCCACGCAGCGGTTTCGCGGTGTCGCTGGCCTTGGTGCTGCTGATGATCCCGGTGGTCGTCCGGTCCGCCGAGGAGATGCTGCGAATCGTGCCGGACGATCTGCGCGAGGCGTCCTACGCGCTGGGTGTCCCGAAGTGGAAGACGATCATGAAGATCGTGCTGCCGACGGCGCTGTCCGGCATCATCGGCGGCGTCATGATGGCGCTGGCCCGCGTGATGGGTGAAACCGCACCGTTGCTCGTGCTCGTGGGTTATTCGTCCTATGTGCACTGGAACATCTTCCAGGGCGAGCAGGCCGCGCTGCCGCTGCTGATGAACAACGAGCGCGCGACCAACTCGATCGACCCCGGCAGCGTCGGGTTCGACCGCATCTGGGGTGCCGCGCTCACGCTGGTGATCATCATCGCGGTCATCAACCTGCTCGCCACGCTGTTCTCCCGCATCGTCGCCCCGAAGAAGAAGTGAGTCATGGCCAAGCGAATCGACGTCAAGGACCTCGACATCTACTACGGCAAGTTCCACGCCGTGGACAACGTCACCCTGGCTGTGCCACCGCGGAACGTCACAGCGTTCATCGGTCCATCGGGGTGTGGCAAGTCGACCGTGCTCCGCACGCTCAACCGGATGCACGAAGTCATCCCTGGCGCCCGCGTGGACGGTGAGGTGCTGCTCGACGGTGAGGACATCTACGCCTCAGGCGTCGACCCGGTGCAGGTGCGGCGGACCATCGGCATGGTGTTCCAACGACCCAACCCGTTTCCCACGATGTCCATCAAGGACAACGTCGTGGCCGGACTCCGCCTTGGTGGCACCAAGAACCGCAAGCAGCTCGACGAAATCGCCGAGCGCGCGTTGCGGGGCGCGAACCTGTGGAACGAGGTCAAGGATCGGCTTGGCAGGCCGGGCGGTGGCCTTTCCGGTGGCCAGCAGCAGCGGCTGTGCATCGCGCGGGCGATCGCGGTGCAGCCCGACGTGCTGCTGATGGACGAGCCGTGCTCCGCACTCGACCCGATCTCGACGCTCGCGATCGAAGACTTGATCGGCGAGCTGAAGAAGGACTACACGATCGTCATCGTCACGCACAACATGCAGCAGGCGGCGCGCGTGTCCGACCAGACGGCCTTTTTCAACCTGGCCGGTGTCGGCCAGCCCGGTCGGCTCATCGAGCTGAACGACACGGAGAAGATCTTCTCCAACCCCAACGAAAAGGCCACCGAGGACTACATCTCTGGCCGGTTCGGCTGAGCGATCTCGCGAACGGCCCCTCTGTCCGGTGTGGACGGAGGGGCCGCATTCGTTGTGGGGTAGGAAAAGGTCCGCCTCGCTCGGTGGTCGGGAAGCGGACCCTTGTGGACGGTCAGATGGTGAGGTCTTCGTCGGAGTCGTAGCCGGGCATGCGACCGGTGACGACGAAGATCATGCGCTTGGCCACGGAGACCGCGTGGTCGGCATAGCGCTCGTAGAAGCGCCCGAGCAGGGTGACGTCGACGGCCGCGGCGACGCCGTAGGGCCACTCGCGGTCCATGAGCACGGTGAACAGGTGGCGGTGGATGTCGTCGACCTGATCGTCTTCGGTTTCGAGATCCTTGGCGGCGCTTACGTCTTTGGACTTGATGACCTGCTCCGCCTGGTGCGCGAGCTTCACGGCCGCACGGCCCATTTCCGCGAAATACGGCTCGACCGGCTCCGGCAGCACCGGCTCGGGGTGGCGGCGGCGCGCGGCTTTCGCGACGTGCAGGGCGAGGTCGCCCATGCGCTCGAGGCTTTCGGCCGCGTGGATCGCGGCGAGCACCGTTCGCAGGTCCGTCGCGACGGGCGCCTGGAGGGCAAGCAGTGCGTAGGCCTGCTCTTCGCATTCCGCGCGCGCGTCGTCGACCTTCGCGTCGTCGCTGATCACCTGCTCGGCGAGCGCGAGGTCGACCTCGAGCAGCGCCTTGGTCGCCCGCTCCATGGCATCGGCCACCTGGACCGACATGGCAGCCAGGTGGTCGGCGAGCGATTCGAGTTCGACATGGTAGGCCTCACGCATGGACCCACCCTACGTCGGGTGATGTCCGAATACCGCATCGCCGGGTGAACCATGCGTGAACCCGACCTAACGAATGTCGCGACGTCAGCCCGCCTGTTGTGCGGCCACGTCGGTACCGGCCCGGCCTGACCCGCCGGGTAGCGGGGTGTTGTCGCGCAGGGCATCGAAGAGCGCCTTGTTCTTCGAGTCGACGAGTACTTCGTTGCCGCGTTCGTTGGCCAGACCCGTGGTGGGCACCGTCATGAAATTGATCTTCGACGGGTCGAGGCCGTGCATCGACTGCGCGAGCGACATCATCTGCTGCACGCCAAGGTTGTCGCCGAACGTCGCCTTCGCGAACGCCGTGATGAATCCCGAAAGTTTCGCGGGGTCGAGCACAACGTCGGACGACATCACCTTCCGCAGCAAGGCGCCGATGAAGCCCTGCTGGCGTTTGATGCGGCCGTAGTCGGAGGTGGGGTCGCCCTTCACATGGCGCGCGCGGACGTAGTTGAGGGCCTGGTCGCCGGTGATGGTGACGTCGCCGGTCTGCAGCAGGACCTTGCCGAGCACCTCGTCGTCGATCGGGGCGTCGTTGTGAATGGTGACGCCGTGGACGGCGTCGACCATGTCCTTGAAGCCGTTGAAGTCGATGCCGACGAAGTGGTTGATGCGTAGGCCCGTGAGTTTCTGGATCACCTTCGTCACGCACTGCGGCCCACCGACGGCATACGCGGTGTTGAGCTTGACCGCAGACTGACCGGACACGACCTGGTCGGTCGTCGCGGATTTCGCGGGGTCCCAGCGGTTGCAGTCGGGGCGCGTGATTTCGAGGTCCCGCGGAAACGAGACCACGACCACCCGCTTCCGGTCCGCCGGCACGTGCGCGACCATCACGGTGTCCGACCGCGCACCGGGGTTGCTGTCCGCGGTGCCGACGCCTTCCCCGGCGGTCGCCCCGTCGCGGCTGTCGGAACCGACCATGAGGAAGTTCTCGTCGTTGGCCTGCGCTTCGACGTTCTGGATGTCGGCGGAATTCTCATCCAGTGCGGAGACCTGGGTGAACTTGGCGTCGAACCAATTGACCGCACCCCACGCCACACCGGTCCCGATGAACACGAGGATCGCCAGCACGATGAGCGCGATCCGCCCGATTCTGATGGCGCGTTCGTTGTGGCGCTGCTTCTTTTCCTGCAGGCGGGTTTTGGGGGGTTCTTGCGGCGCTTCGTCCTGCGGTTCTTCCTGCGGTTCTTCCTCTTGCGGCTCAACGGCTTTGAAGATCCCGGTCGGCGCCACCACTCGCTGCAAGGCCGTCCGGGTTTGCTCGAACAACGCCGCCGGTCGAGCGGTCAGCCGCGCCATCCGCTCGCGCCGCTTGTCCTCCTCCGCCAGCATTTCGTCGTGCGCGGCCGAGAAGCGGGCCAGTGAGTGGTCGATTTTCCGGCGGTATTGCGTGGCCTCGTCGATGGCCTCCATCTCGTCCGTCATGGTCAACGGATCGAGCTCGGCCCTCGCCGGCGCCCCCGCCGCCCGCACGGGCGACCGCCTTTGGCGCGGTTTTCCCGCTACCGGCCTGGTGAGCCGAGTTTGTTCGCCACTCTCGCCGGCTCCGGGTTTGGCACCGGTCTCTCCCGCCGGGACACTCGCGACAGACGCGTTTTGTCCCCCGACCCGGGGGTTTTCCTCCGCGTCGGTTCCGTCATCCGCCTCGCCACGGGCGCGCGGCTTGCCGTTCGCGCGGCCGGCAGCACCCGGCCCGGGCACGCCGGAGGGACCGGCTGTCCCATTCGGCGCGGGCTCGCTGTCCGGTCGTGCTGTGCTGTCCGGTCGTGCTGCGCCGTTCGGTCCTGCTGCGCTGTTTGGTCGTGCGACGCCGTTCAATGCCGCCGTGCTGTTCGGTCCTGCTGCGCTGTTGGGACCGGCTGCGCTGTTGGGACCGGCAGGGCTGTTGGGACCGGCAGGGCCGGTTGGTCCCGCAGCGATGGTGCGGCCGGGCGTGCGGTGAGGGACCGGCAAGTTGTTGGGGCCGGTCGTGCCGCGTCGCCGGGCCTTGCCGCCCGGTTCGGCGAGTTCTTCGGAACCCGGTAGGTCACGGGCGCCGGTGTTGCCGGTGCGCCGAGCCGGACCGTTCGAGCTGGGGCGGCCGTTCGGAGGCGCGCCGGGTCGCCGGGGCTCGTCCCGTTCCGGCGCGCCGCTCGCGCGTCCGGCGGCGTGCGGCGTGCCGTCGGGGCCGGTGCTGCCGTTCGGGGCAGGCAGATTGTTCGGGCCGGTGTTGTTGGGGCCGGTGTTGTTGGGGCCGGTGGTGCCGTTGCGGGTGGGCTTGCCGTTCGGACTCGCGGGTGTTCCGGAGGTGGGGAGGGCGTTGGGGCCGGTGGTGTTGGGGCCGGTGGTGCCGTTGTGGGTCGGCTTGTGGGAGTGGTCGGCCGCGGCGTCGTCGAGGCGGTCGCCGACGGCGCCGGGGGTGGGCCGGCTCTTGGGGGGATCGGCGGGCGGCACGCTGTGGGGACCGGTGCCCCGTCGGCCGCCGGGAGCAAGATTTGGACCACCGTGACGGCCGGTCGCGGGGAGTTCGGAGAAGTCCGGACCGTCCTCGGGCGCGGCGCGCCGGCCCGTGGGCAGTGGCTGCGACACCGGGCGACGTTGCGAAGGCGGCTCCGGCACCGGCCGACGCGGGCCACGCGGTCGCGGTGGCTCGGGTGGCGCGTCGGCCGAATGGGAGGAGCGCGGCACGGGGCCGCCCGCCGGAGATGCGGCGGGCGGATCGTCATCGGGTCGCGCACGGCGGTTCCGCGGCGGAGGCTGCTGATCCAGTTGCCGCTGGACCAGCGGAGACAAACCACCGGGCACTGCCGCACCGTGAGCACCGAATTCCACGGAATCCGCGCGCGCTCGACGGCGACCGTTGGGCGCGGGCTCGAGTCCGTCCGTGTCCGGGCGTCGGTGTCCGTTGGTGTCTGGACCATCGGTGCCTGCGCGTCGGCGCCCATTGGGTTGGGCGGGTGCGTCGGAGCTGGCGCGTCGGCGCTCTCCGTTCGCGGCGAGGTCGGCGGCGCGGCGACGTAGTGAGGGAGCCGGGGCGTGGCGGGAGCCGTTTTCGGGCGTCAGGTGCGCCGCGGGTTCCGCGCGGCGCGAGCCGGGGGCGTCCGGTTGCGGTGCGGGATAAGTGCCGGTGTGGCGCGCGACGACATCGGAGACGCTGATGCCGCCGTGAGTGTCGAGGGAGCGTCGTCGGCGCGGGGTACCGCTGTCCGAGTGGCGACCGGTGCCGGGGTTGTCACGCTCGTCGGGCACTCGGTCTCCTTTCGAGCTTCAGCCAACGTGGGAACCGGCGGCGGCGCTCCAGCTCTCCCAGGTTCACGTCGTTCCCCGGGCGGTTTTCGTTATCGTACGGATACCCGCCGTTCGTGACGACACCCTCCCGCGAATTTCTTCACCATGAGTCGACCTGAAAAGACTTGAAGGGGACGAACAGGTGAAGGTCGGGTTCGGCTTAACGGAGTACCTGCGAGTTTGCGTTACTCAGAGTGGGTAATGAGGCGCGTCGTTTCGCGGTCGCGATAAGCAACGTGGTTGCGGCCTGCGCGTTTCGCCGCGTAGAGCAGGTTGTCGGCGTGCCGAAGCTGCCGCTGCGCCGACACGCGACCGCCCGAGACGTGGGCGAGGCCGGCGCTGATGGTCACTGTCAGTCCCGGTTGCAGCTCCGACCAGGGATGCCGGGCGACGCGCGTCCGCGCGGCGTCCACGATCCGCACGGCCCGGCGCGCGTCGACACCAGGCAACACGAGCGCGAATTCTTCGCCGCCGTAGCGCGCGCAGAAGCCTTCCGGTGGCAGCTCCTCCTGAAGGAGATCCGCCACGCGGCACAGCACACGGTCACCGAGCAGATGACCGTACGTGTCGTTCACATGCTTGAACCGGTCGAGGTCGATGAGCGCGACGGCGAGGCCGTGCCCGGCCGGCAGCCCCGGTAGCCGTTGATCCAGGTAGCGGCGGTTGTAGCTCGACGTGAGCGTGTCCCGCAGGCTGCCGGCCCTCGCGATGTCGAGCGCGGACCGCAAATGATTGTAGGCACGCCGCCAGTCGCCCTGCGCGGCGAACATGGTCGCGATGGCTTCGTGGAGGCTCAGGAGGTCCGGTGCCGAGACGTCCGGCGCGAACTCGTTGTCGGCCGCCACACCCACCTCCACCACGTCATGGTTGTCGTCGTAAAGGAGCGACGGCTTGAGGCATCGGTACGCCCGAAAGTGAATATCGCTCAAGTGGACGACGAGAGTGTGCCGTTGTCACGCACCGAAGTCCGCTATCCCCACGCGGAAAACGGCTTCTTGTCTTTGAGCTGTGTGAACTGGTCTTTCGCCCAGTAACTCACGTTCGCCTCATCGTCGTTCAGCAACCGTGTGTAATCGCCCCAGGAGACCCACCGCCAGTCGCCGACTTCGTCCGCGTTCGGCACCGGGTCGGTGTCGGCCCAGGCGACGAACACGGGGCAGAACTCGTTCTCCACGATCCCGTTGAACGGCGGCGTCCGGTACCGGTAGTTCGGCAGCACGCATTCGAGGTCCTCGAGTTCCGACAACCCGATCTCGTACGCCGCGCGCCGGCGCACGGCGTCGGGCAGCGACTCGCCCGGCGCCGGATGGCCGCACACGCTGTTCGTCCACACTCCGGGCCACACCCTCTTGTCCAGCGCGCGCTGCGTGATCAGCAACGCCTGGTCCGAACGGCGCAACACGTAACACGAGAACGCCAGGTGCAGGCGCGTCTCGCCGTGGTGGCTGGCGAGCTTGGGTCCGGTCTCTCCCGTCGGCACGCCGTCTTCGGTGACGAAGACGACGCGCTCGGACTCGGCTTCGGTAGTGATGTCCACACCTCCACTGAACACCAGGTGGCCCGGCAGCGGTACCGCGAGCCGGGTGGCTGCCGCCGTTACCGGGGCTCTACGGCCGGCGGACACGGTCCGTGACCAACGACGCGCTCAGCCCCTGGTCGAGTGATTAAGTCTACTGTGGACGATATGAAGTCTGAAGTGGACAGATCAATGCGCGCCGAGATGCTCGACCACCAACGAAGTCAGTGCCTCGGGCGCTTCCTCGCAAACCCAGTGGGACACGTCCTCGATCATCTCGAAACGATATGGGCCGGTCACCCAGTTTTCCGTGTCGAGCGCCGCTGTGGAGCCGAACGCGACGTCTTCGGTAGACCAGACATACAACGTCGGCACGAGGATCTTGCCGATCTTCCCGCCGGGTCGCCCGGCGCGATACCAGTTCAGCGCGGCGGTGAGCGCGCCCGGCTCCTGCAGGCGCCGCACGTATTCGTCGATGCGGCTCGGAGGGATGCGGCGATCGAAGATCTCGCGCAACGCACGGGCGTCGTCGGCGAGCATCTTCCGTTCGGTGGCCGGCGTCGAGCGCCACTCCGTCATGTACGCCGACCGCAGGTGCTGGTCTTCGTCGGTCTTCAACGCCGCCGAGAGCGCCGCGGGGTGCGGCGTGGACACCACGGCGAGGCTGCGCACCCGCTCGGGATGCGCGTCTGCGGTCCACCACGCGACGGCCCCGCCCCAATCGTGCCCGACGAGATCGAACTTTCCACGCCACCCCAATGCGTCCGCCATTGCGAGCGCATCGTCGATGAGCGTGGAAATACCGTACTCCGCCGGCTTTTCCGGCCGGACGTCCGGTGAATACCCGCGCTGGTCGGGCGCCACCGCGCGATACCCGAGAACGCCGAGGGTCGCCACCTGGTGTTCCCACTCCACAGCCGCCTCGGGGAAGCCGTGGAGCAGCAGGACGGGGCGACCGTCGGCAGGTCCGGCGGCGATCGCGTCGAAAGTGCCTGCTTCGGTCGGGATGCTCAGCTGCTCGATCACGGTTCGCAGTCTACGATCCCGCACCGACAGTTTTCGCTGATGGCCTCGCCTGCGGGGCCCCGGTGGCCAACGGGGCACCGGCCGTCGACGAGCGGCGGCTCGCGAGGTGGGTTGAACCGTCCACTGGAGACTGATCGCCCCCGAGTGCGGGAATCCTGGCACATGCGGGCAGCGCCGGCGAAGCAAGAGCGGACCCAGCTCAAATCAACCCTAAGTTATCGCGCTTCCCGTTGCGGAGTGCTGCGGGTGGCCGACATGATCGTCAGGCACGACGAAGCGGTCGGCCGGCCCGTCGTCTCGGCCACGAATCTTCTTGCCAGAACAGGGGATCACCATGTCGCAGGCTGTTGCGGAGCCGCCGGATACTGCGTTCGCGCACGAGGAGACCGGGTATCACAAAGGCCTGAAGAACCGGCAGGTCCAGATGATCGCCATCGGCGGCGCCATCGGGACCGGACTGTTCCTCGGGGCCGGCTCGCGCCTGCACAGCACCGGGCCCGCGCTGGCCGTGGTCTACGCGGTGGCCGGGATCGTGGCGTTCTTCGTCGTTCGGGCGATGGGCGAGCTGGTCATGCACCGGCCGTCGTCGGGGTCCTTTGTGTCCTATTCGCGAGAATTCCTCGGCGAGAAGGCGGCGTTTTTCGCCGGCTGGATGTACTTCCTCAACTGGGCGACGGCCGGGGTGGCCGACGTGACGGCGGTCGCCAAATACACACAGTTCTTCTGGCCGACCCTGCAGCAGTGGATTCCCGCGCTCATCGCGCTGTTCGCGATCCTCGCGGTGAACATGGTCTCGGTGAAGCTGTTCGGGGAGCTGGAATTCTGGTTCGCCGCGATCAAGGTGCTCGCGCTCGTGGTGTTCATGATCGTTGCGATCGTGGTGCTCGTGACGCGGCACCCGGTCGACGGCGTGGTCACCGGCCCGAGTCTCATCAGCGAC
This sequence comes from Amycolatopsis sp., assembly GCA_035551175.1. Taxonomy (GTDB): domain Bacteria; phylum Actinomycetota; class Actinomycetes; order Mycobacteriales; family Pseudonocardiaceae; genus Amycolatopsis. The sequence continues at coordinate 85,908 of DASZNR010000044.1, forward strand.
AACGGTGGCCTCTTCCCGACCGGTTTCCTGCCAGCGCTGCTGATCCTGCAGGGTGTCGTCTTCGCGTACTCGGGCGTCGAGATGGTCGGCGTCACCGCCGGTGAAACCGCCAATCCGCGCAAGGTGATCCCGAAGGCGGTGAACTCCGTCGCCTGGCGTATCGGCATCTTCTACGTCGGTTCGGTGCTGCTGCTCGTGATGGTGCTGCCGTGGACGGCCTACAAGAGTGGGGAAAGCCCGTTCGTCACGTTCTTCTCCAAGCTCGGCATTCCTGCCGCCGGCGGCATCATGGACCTCATCGTGCTCACCGCGGCACTGTCCAGTGTGAACTCGGGGTTGTACTCCACGGGGCGGATCCTGCGTTCATTGTCGGTCGCCGGCTCGGCGCCGAAGTTCACCGCGAAGATGAGCAAGAGCGGTGTGCCCTACGGCGGGGTGCTGCTGACCGCCGTGGTCTACGCGCTCGGCGTGGTGCTCAACCTGGTCGTGCCGGGTGAGGCGTTCGAGGTCGCGCTCGAGTTCTCCGCGCTGGGCATCATCGGGATGTGGTCGATGATCGTGATCTGCCACCTCGCGATGACGCGCAAAGCGGCGCGCGGGCAGCTCGACCGGCCGGGCTACCGCCTGCCCGGTGCGCCCTACACCAACTACGTGACCCTCGGCTTCCTGCTGCTGGTCCTCGCGATGAGCTGGTGGGGCGGCACGACGGGACGCATCCTCATCTACAGCCTGCCCGTGCTGGCCCTCGTGCTCGTCGCCGGCTGGCTCGGCGTCCGTGGTCGCGTGCGACGAATTGCCGCTGCGCGCGCCGAAGCGAACTGAGCACCTCGGCGGTGGCGGGCTCTGTTCTTGAGCTGATGATCGCCGGGCAACTGGCCCGCCGTCGAGCAGGCCGGAGCCGGTGAGCTGGGTGCCACGCCGCGAAGTGTGATCTGAGTCAATCGGGAACAACTAAGTTGAGTCTCTCGTTAGCAACTTCGTAAGGCCCGGTCAGCCGACCCAGGAACTGACCGAGGCTTGCTTAAGGAGGAACCAAGATGTTGATCCGGACTGACCCGTTCGCCGAGTTCGACCGCCTGACCCAGCAGTTCTTCCGCGGGCAGCCCACCAGCTCGCCGCGGATCATGCCGATGGACGCCTACCGCGACGGCGACGAGTACGTCGTGCAGTTCGACCTCCCGGGTGTCGCCCGCGAGTCGATCGACGTGAGCGTCGAGCGCAACGTGCTGACCGTCAAGGCCGAGCGCGCCGCTTCCTTCGGCGAGGACGCCCGTGTGCAGGTCTCCGAGCGCTCCCGCGGTGCCGTTTCGCGCCGTCTGGTGCTCGCGGACACCCTCGACACCGACCGCATCGCCGCCGAGTACGTGGACGGTGTGCTCACGCTGCGCATTCCGGTCGGAGAGTTGGCCCAGCCGCGCAAGATCACGGTGGGCGGCGAGCCGCGGCAGCTCGAGAACTGACGCTTCAGGCTCGACCACGGCCCTGCCGGCCCGATCGGACGGCGGGGCCGAACCATGTCGACCGTTCTCTGCCTCGGCCCGGCCCGCGAGTCATCCCCAGGTTGTCCACAGGCACCTGTGGGCAACCTGGGGATCGCCTGTGGACGGCCGGTATTTGCTCTGGTCAGGGCTGGTGTTCGAGGCGCTGCCGATGCATGCGGGCAGGGGCGTGGCCGGCCGGCAACGATGCGAGGGGTGCCGGCGGTCGGGGCCCGATCGGCTCCGGCAGGAGTCGCCGGATCGGCCTTGCTGGTGCCCTAGGCGCTGCCGATGCATGCGGGCAGGGTCTTGATGCGAGGGGTGCCGGCGGTCGGGGCCCGATCGACTGCGGCAGGAGTCGCCGGATCGGCCTTCAGCGACGTCCCCGCCGGTGGTTCACAACGCGCGCGAGCGCCGTCGGTTCGCGGGATCAGCCGCCCGAGTGCATGTCCTCAGCTTCGGGGACGCAGTCGTCGTCGGGGTCGTCGAGCCAGCCGTGGGGCAGTGTGACCTTGCCCGGCGAGCCCTGACGTCCGCGCGGGCCGGTGGCCGCCGCGGGGAAGGGCGCGTTGTGGTCGAGCTGGGCGATCAGGTCGTCGAGCTGCGTCATCGACGAAAGCAGTGCGAACCCCCGGCGCAGCTCGGAGCCGACCGGAAAGCCCATGAGGTACCACGCCATGTGCTTGCGGATGTCCCGCATCGCCTTGTCGTGACCGTCGTGCTCGACCAGCAGCTCCAGGTGGCGGCGCAGCACGCGCGCGACCTCGCCGAGGTTCGGGCCGTCCGGGACTTCGCGTCCTTGGAACGCCGCCTCGAGCTCCCCGAACAGCCACGGCCGTCCCAAGCATCCGCGCCCGACGACCACGCCGTCGCACCCGGTTTCGGCGACCATGCGCAGTGCGTCGTCCGCGGTGAAGATGTCGCCGTTGCCCAGCACCGGAATGCTCGTGACCGCCTGCTTGAGCTCCGCGATCTTCGACCAGTCGGCCTGTCCTGAGTACCGCTGCGCGGCCGTGCGCGCGTGGAGGCTCACGGCCGCGGCGCCCTCGGCTTCGGCGATGCGGCCGGCGTCGAGGAACGTGCGATGGTCGTCGTCGATGCCCACGCGGAACTTCACCGTGAACGGCACGTCGCCAGCCGCCTTCACGGACTCGCGCACGATGTCGGCGAACAGCTTCCGCTTGAACGGCAACGCCGCCCCGCCGCCCTTACGCGTGACCTTCGCGACCGGGCACCCGAAGTTCGAGTCGATGTGGTCGGCCAGCCCTTCGCCGACGATGATCCGCACGGCTTCGGCCATGGTCTTGGGGTCGACGCCGTAGAGCTGCATGGACCGCGGCTTTTCGTTGGCGCCGAAGGTCATCATGTGCATGGTGCCGGGGTGCCGTTCCACGACGGCCCGCGCGGTGATCATCTCGCACACGTAGATGCCCGCCCCGTACTCCTGGCACAACCGCCGGAACGCGACGTTCGTGATCCCGGCCATCGGCGCGAGCACCACCGGCGGATCGACCTCGTAGGGGCCGATCTTCAGTGCGGGCTTGCTCAGGGTTGCGGTCACGTCCTCCATTGTCGCTTGTTGTGTCGATCACGTGCAGTCGGGCAGCGATCGGGCAGTGGTTCCAGTGGCGCGACCTCCCCGGCCGACCTGTGTCTCGGTCGGCCAGTGTTGCGGCAGATCCACGGAGCAACTGTCGGCAGATCCACGGCGGTAGTGTCGGCAGATCAGCGGAGCGATCATCGGCAGATCCGCAAGAGCTGGTAGTGTTTGGGCCGTGCGCGGAGCCGAGTCGTACCTCCCACGAAGAGCTGCCGAGCTGGTCGCGGAGGCGCTCGAGGACACCCGCGTCGTCATCATCAACGGGGCACGTCAGACGGGTAAGAGCACGCTGGCCGAGTTGTGTCTGCGAAACGACGCGGACGGCGTGCGGCGATACCTGGACGATCCCAGGACGAGGGCCTCGGCTGATGCGGATCCCGTGGCCTTTCTGGACGCTCCCGGCACGATGCTCATCGATGAGGTCCAGCGTGTTCCGGAGTTGTGGCTTCCGATCAAGCACGTGGTCGACCGCGACCCACGCCCGGGCCGGTTCCTGCTGACCGGTTCGGCGCGACTGCTCGGTCTGAATCAACTCCCCGATGCCCTGCCCGGACGGTCGGAGACGATCGAACTGTTCCCCTTGTCCCAGGGCGAGATCACCGACAAGCCCGACGGGTTCGTCGAGGCCGCTTTCGCTCACGGCAGCCGGCTTCAGGCAGAGCCCTCCGAACTGCGTCGCCGCGACTACTTGGCTCTGGCTTCCCGTGGCGGGTATCCCGAAGCCGTTCGCCGGACGACTCCCCGGCGGCGAGACCAGTTCTTCAGGTCGTACCTCGACGACATCATGAGCCGGGACGTGCATCAGGTCGCGGACATCCGACGCGGCTCCGACATGCGGCGTCTTGTCGGAGCGCTCGCCGCGCAGTCCGGTGGCCTGCTCAACTACAGCCGTCTGTCCTCAGACCTGGCGATTCCCGCGTCGACAGTTCGCGACTACGTCGAACTTCTCGAACTGATCTACCTGATCCGATTGATTCCGGCTTGGTCGGCGAACGCGACCGCTCGGGCCGTCGCCACGCCGAAGCTGGTTTTCAACGACGTCGGTTTGGCCGGATTCCTGGTCTCCGGAGTCACCAACGACGCCACGACTGGCGGACTCGTCGAAACGTTCGTCATCGGCGAACTTGCGCGCCAGATCACATGGAGCCGGACGATGCCGCGGTTGCACCACTACCGGGACCGTGACGGCTACGAGGTCGACGCGGTGCTGGAGGACAACGCAGGCCGCGTTGTCGCCATCGAGGTAAAGGCTGCCGAAACCGTTCGCACCAGTGACTTTCGCTCGCTTCGTGTGCTCGAACGCCGCCTCGGCGACCGTTTTCGCGCCGGCTTTGTCGTCTACTGCGGCGACCAGCAACTTCCTTTCGGCGAGAACCTCGCTTGCCTCCCGATCAGTGCGTTGTGGACTACGTCGCCGGAGTGAGTTGTCAGCGCGAGATGTCAGAGCGAGATGTCGGCCTGAGTTGTCAGCCTGAGTTGTCAGAGTGCTGACACCTTTTCGTTGGCACCGAAGGTCAGCATGTGCCTGAGCCGCCTGTGCTAGCGGCCCCCGGTGACCGGAAAGCTTCAGGATGACTTCGCCAATTGGCTGACGCGCTGGAATGACACTCCGAGTACGCCCCCGGACTCGCGCCGGGAAAGTCCCAACGCGAGCAGTGCTTGCACCGCTGCGCGGCTTTCGGCTGCGGCCTCTGCCTGCTTGCGCTGGGCTTCCTCGCGGAGGACCGCGGCGCGAGCTGAGTGATCGTTTACGAAGCTCGGCAGCTGCACCGTGAGGTGAACGTACTCGTCGCTGCGAAGGACTTCCATGATTTCGATGAGGTCCCTCGCCGTCGCTGCGACGTCCTTATGGCGGAGAGCTTGGGTGGATCACTCGATCTCGCGGACTCGGATGAGCCGGCACTTTCCGTCACGGGTGACGTCAGCGTGGTAGATCATCATTTCTTCCACCATGCCTTCCTCAACACGTCCTCGCCCTCCTCGAAGATGTCAACTGACAAGATCGGCCGGGCTTCTCGCAGCCGTTCACCCGTCGAAGTCGACTTCTTCGGTGCTCACCGTCCCGGCCGTGCGCCCCGGGGCGCGGTGGTATTTCCAGTACAGGTTCGTGTGCGCGATGACCTTGTCGGGCGTCGGTGCTCCGTAGGCCGAGGCGTCCTCCGTGGTGTGCGCGTCGCCGACGAGGGTGGCGTCGTAGCCGCGCACGATGGCGCCGTGGAGGGTGGAACGGATGCACTCGTCGGTCTGCGCGCCCGCGACGAACAGGTGCCCGATGCCCCGCTGCGCCAGCACGGACTCGAGTTCGGTGTCCTCGAACGAGTCGGGGTACTCCTTCTGCACCAGCGCCTCCGCGTCCCTCCGCTGGAGCTCGGGCACGAACTGCCACGGCACACTGTCCCGAGGCAGTCCATCGCTGTTGTGCTGCACCCACACGACGTCGACCTCCGCCGCCCGCGCCTTCGCCACGAGCGCGCCGATGTTCGCCACCACCTTGTCCCGTTCGTAGGCTTGCTCGACGACCCCGTTCTGCACGTCGACAACCAGCAGCCCCACGTTCGGACGATTGACGAGCTTGCTCATAACCCCTCCTGCTCTCGGTCCGGCCCGATCGTAAATTCTCACCCCGACAATTCCGGGCGAATCCGCGAAACCCCAGCGCCGGGCCGGTTCGATACGGCGGGCGAGCCCGGCCGGGATTATCGTTTGCCCACCACACCGTTCCGGCGCTGGAGTCAATTCGATGACCGACCGCGACGAGCACGACCGAGCCGCTCACCCCGCCGGCGCCGACCACGGCGCAGGGCCCAGCGCCCGTAACGACCGCGAGGACACCGGCGAGACGCGCAACCAGAAGCTGCAGCGCAACGTCGGCGAGCTGCTGCAGGAGTTGCGCGTCGGGCAGGCCGGGGTGCAGATCCTCTTCGGGTTCCTGCTGTCGGTGGTGTTCACCCAACGCTTCCAGGACGCGAGCGGACTCGAGAAGTCGCTGCACATGGTGGCCGTCCTGCTGACGGTCGCCGCCACGGCGCTGCTGACGGCACCCGCCGCGTGGCACCGGCTGCTGTTTCGTACCGGACGGCGCGACGAGATCCTGCGCGTCGGCAACCGGATCGTGCTCGCGGGGTTCGGTTGCCTGGCGGGCTCGATCACGTTGACGGTCGCGCTCATGGCGAAGGTCGTCTTCGGCGGCGTCGCTCTCGCGGTGGCCGGCGGGGTCGTCCTGGTGCTGTTCGTGGTGCTTTGGTTCGTCGTGCCGCTGCGGCTTCCTCCCCACGACGCGGGCCCGAAAGGCGATACTGAACCGGGCCGTCCGGCGAAGTCCTGAGCGGACCCACCCGGCTCGACCGGCGCGCTACCAGGTGCGGCCAATGCCCGAGGCACGCTCGGTCGGCGCAGGCAGTGCGAGCGGCTCAACGTGCCGCGACCACACTCGGCAACCGCGGACCCGCCTCAGGCGGTCAGGTTCCCCCACGCGCAATTCTGTTTGGCCAGCTTCAGATACACGAACAGCTCGGTGGAGGTGACCCCGGGAATGGTTCGTACCTGATCGCCGAGTACGGCGAGCAAGTGCTCGTCGTCGCGGCAGATCAGTGAGGCCAGCAGGTCGAAACGGCCGGCGCACAGCACCACCTGGTGCACGTCCGCGAGTCCGGAAAGGCGGTTGGCGACCTCCCGCGGATCGCCGTTGACGGTGATGCCGATCATCGCCTGGCGGGTCAGGTCGACGTTCTCGGGTGCGGTCACGGCGACGATCTGCATCATGTCGTCGCGCAAAAGGCGCTGCACACGCTGGCGGACAGCGCCCTCGGAGAGCCCCACGGCCTTCGCCAGCGCGGTGAACGAAGCGCGCCCGTCGTGCTGGAGCAGCGCGATCAAGGTTCGGTCGGTACCGTCCAGTGCTTTCGCGGTGCGCTGGTCCTCGATTTTCGTACGGTTTCCGTCACCCATGCCGTCCCTCCCTGTGTTTCGGCATGTGATTCCTTAGGTGCGCAGCGTATCTGCCAGCGCGCCCGAACAGGAGGGTCTTTCGGGAATCACGTGATTCCCCGGCTACGGCGAAGACGACGGCGAAATCGGTGGCCGGCGGGGCAGAACGATGATATTTCCGAGGCGCGGGCAAGTGCAGGCTCGCGCCTTTGGGCGGCGACCCAGTGCGGAGCGAGCCGGCCACCTGACGAGCTGCCACCGGGGGAGCCACTACGCGTCGCGGCGCCGGTCTCGGACCTCCGGCATCGGCACGTAGCCGGCCGACGCGTACGTGGCAACGGCGGCGACGTTGCGACTCGGCGTGCACACCAGCGCGCTCGAGGACCCCATGGCCCGCAATGCGCCCGCCGCGCCGAGGCAGATCGCGCGCCCGTAGCCGTGGCCGCGGTGGTCGTGGTGCACGCCCATCGGCTCGAGCAACCCGGGGCGCCCCGCGCCGGCCGACCACACCGTCACCGCGGCGACGGCCGTGTCCGTGGCGTCGTACGCGATCAGGCAGCGTGCATCGGAGTACGGCGCCGCGGCCGCCATCAGGTGCCAAGCCTCGGTGGTGAACTTCGACCGCTCGAACGACGCCCGGTGCACCGCGACCCGCACGGGCGCCTGCTCCGGCCCGGCCACCTCGATGCGCACGCCCGGGTCCGGCACCGGCTCCGCGAGGTCGTAGCGCAGTGGCGTCCAGGGCTCGTCGGTGTCCCAGCCCGCCTCGGCCAGCCGGGTCTGTAGCAGCGCCGTCTTCGGTGCCTCGACGTACGCCTTGCCGGCCGGCAGCACGTCGCATCCCGACAGGTCTTCCGCGATCCGGCGGGAGAGTTCGTCGTCCTGCAGCGCGTCCGGGGAAATCGTCATGCGCAGCAGGTCGGGTCCGTCCAGCATCCCGACGGCGACGATCCGGTCGCCGCGGCGCCACGTCCGGACGGCCGCGGCCGTCGCGGCCGGGCCGAAGCGCGCGTGCCAGCCGAGATCACCCGGATGCAACTGCATCGGCGCGCCTTCGTGCTGCCATTCGCGGAGGGCGCGTACGGCGTCGCCCAGCCCGCCTGCGTCGATCCCGCCCAGTTCGATCGTCACCGGCCCATCACACAACACCGTGGCACCGCACCGCATCCGGTTTTCCCGAGGGCGACGGCTCAGCACCGACGAAGGCCGGGTCAGAACGTGGCGATCGGGTTGACGGGGCTGCCCGAAGTGCCGGCGAAGCGGATCGGGGCGACCGCGAGGTGGAAGTCCCACTGGCCGAGTTCGGTGGCCGTCGCCGTGCACGCCTCGAGATCACAGTTGTCGAGCAGCCACAGGCCCATCGCGACGAGGGCAACGGCGTGGACCGGCATCAGCACGTTCTCGTACCCCGACGGCTGAACGTCCTGTGGGGTGTCGGCGCCGATCAGGGCGACCTCGCGCTCGCGCAGCCAGGGCAAGCAGGACGCGTGCCAGCCGGCCTGCGTGAAGCCACCGGCCGCGCCGCCCTCGTGCCGGGCGCGGCCGCGGCCGGTCCGCAGGAGCACCGCGTCGCCGGAGCGCACCCGCACGCCCTGGCGACGCTCGGCCATCTCGAGATCTTCGGGAAACACCCCCTGTCCCGGTTCCAGCCACGGCACCTCGCGGGCCCCCGCGACGTCGAGCAGGACACCACGCGTGAGGATCCCGTTCGGCGCCGCCGTGACGGCGCCCCACGCCGATCCCGTTGTGGCGTCGACCAGTGAGTGCGGCCGGCCGTTGTACATCTCGCCGTCCCAGAAGATGTGGCACGGCGAATCGACGTGGGTGATGGTGTTGCCGTGGAACACCATGCCGAGCCGCTCGTTGGAAAATCCCCAGCGCCGGTCGTCGTGGAAACGACCGGCCGGCATGTTTTCGGCACCCGGCATGTCGGCGGCACAGGGGCACGCCGTCGTCGACCGCTCCATTTCCTCCGGCGCAGCGACTTCCCGAGCGCACGACACGCTCCTGCCGTGGCGCACGGCCCGTGCCGCCGCCAGCCGGACCTCGTCGGTGATGTGGTTCAGGGTGCCGAGCTCGTCGTCCTCGCCCCACCGACCCCAGTTCGACAGTGTGTCGAAGTACCCGAGCACGTCGTCCTGGGTGGGCATCGGTCGCTGTTCGGTCATCTCAGCATCGGCTCCTCTCCTCACGCGGTTCGAGGCCCGCTGAACTGGCCCGACCTTAGATCAGCCGCGTGCCCGGTGTGCGGAGAAGCGCGAGCTCTACGCGAGCCCCCAGGCGGAGAGCACGCCGAACAGCCGCTCGCGTTCGGTGGCGGTGAGCAGGCGGCTCGGCGGGCGGACGTCGGGGCGGCAGAGGCCGAGCTGGGACAGGGCGGCTTTGACGACGCTGACGTTGTTCGCGCTGCCGTCGGCCGCGCGCAGTTCCTCGAAGGGGCGCAGGCGGTCCCACAGGGCCATCGCGCCGGCGAAGTCGCCGGATCGCAAGTGGGCGAAGAGGTCAAGCGACAGGCGCGGGGCGACGTTTACGAGGCCCGACGTGAAGCCCTGCGCGCCGACCGCGAAATAGGCCGGGGCGGAGAGCTCGGCGAGGCCGGCGATCCAGACGAAGCGCGTGAGGCCGGCGTCGCGCGCGACGGTGGCGAAGCGGACGGGATCGGGTACCGCGTATTTGACGGCGATGACGTTCGGGGCGGCGTCCGCGAGACGAGCGAGGTCTTCACCGGCGATGCCGGGGTTGCGCACATACAGCACAACTCCCAGCTCCGGCACGGCGGACGCGATGGCGCGGTGGTATTCGACCCAGCCGTCGCGCGAGACGTACGGGTGCACCGGCTGGTGGATCATCACCAGCTCGGCCCCGGCGGCACGGGCGTGGCGCGCGGCCTTCACCGCCGTGCGTACGTCGTGGCCGACGCCCGCCAGCACAGTCGTTCCTCGTGCCGCCTTCACGGTCACTTCGAGGCACAGCCGGGTTTCGTGTTCGTCGAGTGCGTAGAACTCGCCGGTGTTGCCGTTGGGCGTCAGCACCTCGACGCCGTTGGTCACGAGCCGCTCGACCGCCCGTAGGTGTCCGCCTCGACGCCCCCGCTGCCGTTGAACGGCGTCACCGGAATCGCGACAACGCCGGCCAGCCGCCGTTTCTGCTCTTCGAACGCCACTGGCCTGTCCGATCTGATATATGATGTGCCAGCGTGCAGGTTAACACGGCCGTTCGGACCGGACGTCCTGATCTTCGGGTCAAACGGTTCGGTACACCTGGACGGACACGCCTTTGCCCGTTACGCGATGCTCCGCGAGCCACAGGGTGCGCGCCGGCGTCCCCGGCGGGAAGAGGCGGTGCCCGCGTCCCAGCACCACCGGGAGCACCCACAGCCGGTACTCGTCGACGAGCCCGGCCGCCGTGAGCGTCCGCAGCAGCTCACCGCTGCCGTGCACCTGCAGTTCGCGGCCCGGCTCGGCCTTGAGTTCGGCGACCGCCGTCGCGACGTCGCCGCGCAGGAACACCGTGCCCTGCCACGACGAGCGCGTGAGCGTCCGCGAAGCGACGTACTTCGGCAGCGAGTTGAGCGGACCCGCGATCGGATCCGACCCGCCGACGGACGGCCAGCGGCCCGCGAAGATCTCGTACGTCCGCCGCCCGAGCAGGAACGCGTCGGCGCGCGAGAACCAGTCGGCGGTGTACTCGGCCATCACCGCGTCGTGGTAGGGATACAGCCAGCCGCCGAGGTCGAAGCCGTCGCGCGGGTCCTCGGACGGGGTGCCGGGGGCCTGGACGACGCCGTCGAGCGAAACGTACGCGGTGGCCGTCAGCGTGGTCACGCCATCGCCCCGAGCGTTGGCGCGCCGGCGGCCGCGTACTCGTGGATGACGACGCCGGTGCTCGTTGCGACCGTCGAGAGTGGACACAACGCCAGCGGGAGCGCGCCGTCGGGGAAGAGCCGGTGGCCTTCACCCAGCACGGCCGGGAAAACCAGCAGGCGGTACTCCTCGACGAGGTCCTCCAGTGCCGCGGGCAAGCTGCCGGTGGAGTGCAGCTGAAGCTCGCCGTCGTAGCGGGCCTTCAGTGCGCGGACCTCGGCGATGAGATCACCCGTGACGACGTGCCGCGGCAGGCCTCCGCGATCGGGGCACTCGTCGGACACCCCCTTGACCTGCAGAAACGCCGCCGCCCGGCGCCGCCAACGGGCCAGCGCCGCCCGCATCTCGCGGTCGATGACGCCGGGCCCGCGCACCACGCCGTCCAGGGTCAGGAACGCCGTGACGGTCAGCTTGCCCATGGGAACCTCCCTCGTTCGTCGGGCTTCACGGAACCGTCGAACGAGGGTGCGCCGGATCGACAGCGCCGCCGCGCGGGATTTTCAGCCGGCCAGGAACGTCGTGAGCTGCTCGACCACGAACGCGTGGTCCTCGGCCTGCGGCAGGCCCGAGACCCCGACGGTGCCGACCGGCCCGACGTCCTTGACCAGCACCGGGAAGACCCCGCCGTGGGTGGCGTAGAGGTCGGGATCCAGCCGGGAATCGGCTTCGAAGCTGCCGCCTTTCGCCCGGAACCTCGTGCCCACGAGGAACGAACTGTGGCCGTACCGGTCGACGACGCGGCTCTTGCGCTCGATCCAGGCGTCGTTGTCGGCCGACGTGCCGGGCAGCGCGGCGTGGAACAGCCGCTGGCTGCCGCGGCGCACCGAGATCGTCACGGGCAGCGCGCGTTCGCGGGCGGCCGCGAGCAGGTGCTGGCCCAGCGCGAGGGCGGTCTCGTTGTCGAACCGGGTGAACACCAGGCGGCGTTCCTGATCGAGCAGCTCGGTTTCGGTCGTCATGCCCGATATCAAATCAACACCGTTGTGTAATAGCCAGCTTGTTCAGCTCCGGTTCACACCCGGTCGCTTGAAGTGGCCGCGGCCCTGCGGAAGCCTGCTTCGGTGCGCGTGATCACCAGCCGCGCCACACATTTCGGACGAGGAGGCACGGATGGGTCAAGCGGAAGGGCGGCTGAGCCGCCGCTCGGTGCTCGGCGGCGCGGCGGCCGCCGGAGTGGCCGGCGCGGCAGCGGGTCTTGGCGGGGCGTTCGCCGAGGCCGCGGCGAGCCCGCGGCGGCGCGGCAGCCTCGACGACGTCGAGCACGTCGTGGTGCTGATGCAGGAGAACCGGTCGTTCGACCACTACTACGGCACGATGGCGGGCGTTCGCGGCTACAGCGATCCGGTGGCGTTGCGTGACGTGTTCCGCCAGCTGGACACTCACCGCACCGACGGCGGCCACCTGCTGCCGTTCCACGTCGACACGGCGCTCGTCGACGGACAGGACCTCGGTGGCCTCGCGCACGACTGGGGCACGACGCACCAGGCGTGGGCCGATGGCGCCTACAACGCGTGGATCCCGGCCAAGACCGAGATGACCATGAGCTACTTCACGCGCGACGATCTGCCCTTCCACCGGGCCCTCGCGAGCGCGTTCACCTTGTGCGACAACTACTTCTGCTCGATACAGGGCCCGACGACGCCCAACCGCCTGTACCACTGGACGGGCACCATCAACCCCGGCGGCGACCTCGGCGGCCCCGCCACGTGGAACCCGGCGGATTACCAGCCGGTGTACCGCTGGACGACCTACCCGGAACGTCTGCAGTCCGCCGGGATCTCCTGGCAGGTCTACGCCAACGACGAGGTCGGCGACGGCGAAGACGGTTACGTCGGCGACTACGGCGACAATCCACTGTGGCTGTTCCAGGCCTACCACGACGCGCTGGCGTCGTCGGATCCGAAGCAGCACCAGCTCGCCGAACGGGCGAGCCTGCGGACGCAGTGGAAGCCGGACTCGGGACAGGGCAAGAACGTCGATCACGTGCTGGCCCAGTTCGTGGCGGACTGCAAGGCCGGCACGTTGCCCGCGGTGTCGTGGGTCGTGGCGCCATATGCGTACTGCGAACACCCGGCGGCGCGGCCCGTGGACGGCGCGGCCTACACGCAACGGGTGCTGAAGGCCTTGTGGGACAACCCGAAATTGTGGGAGTCCACAGTGGTCCTGATCAACTACGACGAGAACGACGGGTTCTTCGACCACGTCGTGCCGCCGTGCGCGCCGGCCGGGACGCCCGGTGAGCTGCTGCCGGTGAACCAGCCATCGGGTCCCGGTGGGGTCGGCACGGGAGCGTTGGCGCCGATCGGCCTCGGGCCGCGGGTTCCGATGACGGTGATCTCACCGTGGAGCCGCGGCGGCTGGGTGAATTCGCAGGTCTTCGACCACACGTCGGTGCTGCGGTTCCTGGAGGTCTGGACCGGCGTGCGCGAGCCGAACATCTCGGCGTGGCGCCGGATGATCTGTGGCGACCTCACCAGCTGCTTCGACTTCGGCCGGGCCGATCGGTCGATCCCGTGGCTGCCGGACGCCGCGGCGCTGCGGGCCGACGCCGATCGCACGCAGTCGAAGCTGCCGAAACCGGCGCCGCCACTGCCCGGCCAGCAGTCGATGCCGGAGCAGGAACGGGGAACGGCGCCGGCACGGGCGTTGCCTTACCAACCGTCGGCTTCGCTGTCGGTGGGTTCCGGGGCGCTGTCGTTGACGGCCGCCAACGGCGGTTCGGCGGCGTTGCAATTGTCCGCGTACGCGTATCACGCCGACGGGGCCTCGCAGCGGTTCGACGTGCCGGGCCGAGGGACGTGTTCCGGGAAGATCGCGTTCGCTTCGTCGTACGACGTGGCGGTGCACGGGCCGAACGGCTTCCTGGTGACGGCCTCGGGTGACAAGTCGACTTCGGCGGTGAACGTCTCCTCCACCGTCTCGGGACCCGCGGCACACCCGGTTTTCGCCGTGACGGTGACGAACTCGGGCTCCTCCCCGGCAACGGTGACCGTCAAGGGCCGCCAGGGCTTCGTCGTCGCCGCCCACGGCTCGCACACGGTGACCCTCGACCCGCTGTCCACTTCGGACGGTTGGTACGACCTCCAGCTCTCGCTGGTGGGCCACCCGGAGTGGCACCGGCGGTTCGCCGGCCACCTCGAGAACGGCCGGCCGAGCCGCACCGCCTGACGGTTGCGTTCGCGCGTGGCGACGGCCACGCCGCGACAGGGGACCGTTCGTGCTCACCTCGTGGCTCGAACGGTCCCCTCACTCTCGCGTCGGGGCGCCTCGAACGGTCCCCTCAGCGTCTCCTCACCGCCCCAGCGCATTCAAAGCGAACCCCGCCAGCAGAGCCGCCCCGGCGGGCATCACGGCTTCGTCGAAGATCACCCGGTTCGAATGATTCGCGGGCGCCCCCATGGGATCCACGCCGGGCGGGCACGCGCCGAGAAAAGCGAAGGCGCCGGGCACTCGTTGGAGGACATACGAAAAGTCCTCGGCGCCCATGATCGGGTGGGCCAGTGGGGCGACGTGGGCGGCGCCGAGGATCGTTCGGCCGAGGTCGACGACGCTCTGGGCGACGGAGAGGTCGTTGACGGTCGGCGGGTAGCCGGGCTCGATGTCGGCGTGGACCCGGCAGCCGTGGGCGGCGCCGACGGACTCGCACACCCGCGGCAGTTCCTCGCGGATCACCGAGCGAGTCGTCTCGGAGAGCGTGCGGATGGTCCCCTCGAGCACGGCCGTCTCGGGGATGATGTTGGTGGTCGTGCCGGCGACGATGCGCGTCACGGAAACCACCGCCGGGTCGAAGACGCCGATGCGGCGGGTCACCATCGTCTGCAGGGCGCCGACCATCGCGGCCGCCGCGGGGACCGGGTCGACGGCTTCCTGCGGGGCCGAGCCGTGCCCACCGCGGCCGACGACTTCGACGTGGAACGTATCGGCCGACGCCATCATGGTGCCGCCGCGCACCTGCAGGAGGCCGCTGGGGACGTTGGCCATCACGTGAAGCCCGAAGGCGCGCGACACGCGCGGGCCGGCAGCTTCCAGCACGCCTTCGTGAATCATGAACCGCGCCCCGTGGTGGCCTTCTTCACCAGGCTGGAACATGAAGACCACCGAACCGGCCAGTGAGTCCGCGCGAGCCGCGAGCAGGCGTGCGGCCGACGCGAGCATCGCGACGTGCAGGTCGTGGCCGCAGGCGTGCATGGAGTCGTCGACGTCGGAGGAGAACTCCAGTCCCGTGTCCTCGTGCAGCGGCAGCGCGTCCATGTCACCGCGCAGCAGCACGGCCGGGCCGGGGCGCCCGCCGCGCAGCACGGCGGTGAGCGACGTCGTCGCACGGCCCTCGGTGAACTCGAGCGGCAGGTCGGCCAGCGCGGCGCGGATGGCTCGCCGGGTCTCGGGCAGCTGCAGTCCCTGTTCGGGACGGCGGTGCAGGGCGCGGCGCAGCTCGACGGTGCGCTCCTGCAGCTCCTGCGCGGCGTGGAGGAGCCCGTCGTAACGGGCGTCCGGCAGGGTCGGCAGGTCGGTGGGTCCGGTCATGGCTCGATAGTGGCACTCCGGGCGCTTCGGGTGCACCGTGCGTGCGTTCGCATCCCAGGCGGAATACGGTGTGCTCATGGCGGTGCAAGAGCCGGTCACGGGCTTCGCGATGGCAGTGGTCCGAGAAGACGGTCGGTGGCGGTGCAGTGCGCTGGATTCGGCAGCGCTGACAGAGCTCGACGCGGCGATCACCGAGCTGAGCAAACTCCGGTCGACCGGTGCGGCTTTCGGGCTGCTCGCCGTGGACGACGAATTCTTCGTGATCGTCCGGCCCAGCCCGCGCGGGCCGTCGCTGCTGCTGTCCGACGCGGCCGCGGCACTCGACTACGACATCGCCGCCGACGTCCTCGACGTCCTGCGCGTCGACCCACCCGACGAAGACGACGACGCCGTCTGGCCCGAAGGTGACCTCGACATCCTCGCCGATCTCGGACTGCCGGGTGGCGAACTCGAAGTTATCGTCGGCGAGGTGGATCTCTACCCCGACGAGCAGCTCCAGATGATCGCCCAGCGCTGCGGCTTCGCAGCCGAGTTCTCGAAACTGCTGGACGAGCTCTGAGACGCCCGGCCGACACCGAAGCCGTGCAGGCAGCACTCGAAGCCGCCCGCGGCCCCGGCGCCGACGTCCCCATCGGCGCCGTGGTGTTCGGCCCAGACGGACGACCACTCGCCGCGGCCCGCAACGCCCGCGTCGAACTCGGCGACCCCACCGCCCACGCGGAAATCCTCGCGCTGCGCGCCGCCGCCCGCGTCCACGGCGAAGGCTGGCGCCTCGAAGGCTGCACCCTCGCCGTCACCTTGGAGCCCTGCACGATGTGCGCGGGCGCCCTCGTGCTCGCCCGCGTGGCCCGCCTGGTGTTCGGCGCGTGGGAACCCAAGACCGGCGCCGTGTCGTCACTCTGGGACGTCGTGCGCGACCGCCGCCTGAACCACCGCCCCGAAGTCCACGGCGGCGTACTGGCCGCCGAATGCGCCGCCCTGCTCGAAACGTACTTCGCCGAGCGCCGCCACCCCGCCGACGCCGCGCCCACCCCCTCCGGTATTGTTCTCGGCGGTGGCGTGTCCGAGCGGCCGAAGGAGCACGACTCGAAATCGTGTGACGGCTAATCCCCGTCCGTGGGTTCAAATCCCACCGCCACCGCTCGGCTTAGGGGCTCCCATATCTGCGGAAGGCGCAGAGGTGGGAGCCTCGCCGTTTTTCTGGGGTGCGACCCCACCCGCCCGGGGGGACCCCCGGACCCCCGGTGGTTGCGTTGGGTCTGTTGGTGGCGGTGAGTTCCGGGTCGGTGAGTGGAATGGCGGGGGCCGCGGGGAAATGAGTGAGGCGGGCGGGCGGTTGCCGGCGGTCGGGAGGACGGCGGTCGGGGTGGCGGCGCTGCGGGCGCTGGAGTCGAGTCGGGCGGATCGGCTGTTCGAGGACCACTGGGCGGGCGCGTTCTACCTGGCAGGACGGGCGGCGCTGGGCAACGAAAACCGGCTCGAAGGTGGGCTCGGTGAGGTGTTCGCACAACAAGTGGCGGTGCGTACGCGCTTCTTCGACGACTACGTGCGCGGAGCACACCAGGTGGTGCTGCTGGCGGCCGGGCTGGACGCGAGGGCGTACCGCCTCGACTGGCCGGAGGACGCGCGGCTGTACGAACTCGACCTGCCGGATGTCCTGCGATTCAAGGACGAAGTGCTCGACCGCCATCACGCCGAGCCGAAGTGCGAACGAATCGGAGTACCGGCCGACCTGCGTGCCGACTGGGGTTCGCGGCTCGTCGCCGCCGGATTCGACCCGCAACGGCCCACGACCTGGCTCGCGGAAGGCCTCATGGTCTACCTCGAACACGACGAGGCGGCGCGACTGCTCGAAGAAGTCACCCGCCTGTCGGCACCCGGCAGCCGCGTGTCGTTCGAACACCGGCCGGACGGCGAGTCCGACGGCCTGCTGCAACGCGCCCGCCGTGTCGGCGGCCCCGTCATCGAACTCTGGCGCGGCGGCCTCGGCACCGACGCCCCCCGCTGGCTGACGGCCCACGGCTGGCAACCCCGGACGTTCACCGTCAACGACCTCGCCGCCACCTACGGCCGTCCCTCCCTCGACTCAACCAACGGCGGCTTCGTCGTCGCCACCCGCTGAACCGGCGGGGCACAACGGCGCCGCATCCACCGGGACCAGGCGAGGCAAGTTCGACCCACCACTCGGCAACCAGCGGATCCGCGTAAGCAGAGGGTCGCGGTGACCTCAGTCGAGTGGCAGCACCGGCGTCCCGAACGGCTCCAGGAACGAAGTCGTCTCCTCGATCATGCCGATGCCCGCTTCGACGGCACGCACGATCGCCGCACACGCCGACAGCACCGGGTCCACCACGGCGGTGGCACGGTCGCCCTCGAGGACAGCCACGGCGGCAGCCGCGGCTGGGGAGGCGATGCGGATGACCTCGGCGGCGGTTTCGGTGGCCAGCCGGTCGAGCAGGTCGGCGAGGTCGAGGCCGACTGCGGCGGTGCGGGCGGCGGCTTCGGCGGCCTGACGGTAGTGCACGTCGAGCTCGTCCGCGCGGGCGCGGAAATGGGCCGCGGGTTCACCGCCCCAGCGGCGTTCGGCGCGGTGGGCGCCGCTTTCGAAGGCCAGCCGGGCGGTGACCAGTACGTCGCGGCCGCTGGAGAGTGTGCGGGCCGACTCGCGGATGGCGGAGGGCGAACAGTCGATCTGGCGGAGCGCGGCGACCGGGTCCGGGGCGTCGAGGCGCGCGCCGGCCTTGCGCAGCGGCTCACAGGCCGCGGCGGCGTTGTCCAGGGCCGGGTGTAGGAACGGCATCAGGTGAACAGCGCTACCGCGGGGCGGAACTTCTCGGCGTGCCCGCCCGCGGCCATGCGCAGGCGGCCGGCGAGGTCGGACGTGGCATCGCCGAGCACGCGTGCATCGACGTCGCGCGCGGCGAGCGCGGCTTCCCACCGCGCGGCCAGCTCGCGGGCCGGCGCGGAGATGCCGAACGGCGTGGACTCCAGGCGTGCTTCGGCGAACCGCCCCGCCGCCTGGTCGGCGTCGGCCGCGGCCGTGTCCAGCGAATCGGCCGCCGCCCGCAGCCGCTCACCTGTGGAGCTCGGCAAAGGGAACCTCCATCGTCACCCTGTAGGGGGAGATTCAACCCCATCACATCCAGTGTGGTCACTCGGCCGGGCGTGGGACAGTTCCACATCGTGAAGCGGCCTTGCCCGCACTGGCTCCGGCTGACGATCATCGGTGCTGTCCCGGCAGCCGGATCGCGACCGACGGTCGGCGCATCCAGAGCTCGGAATCCCTGACCGGCAGCCAAAACTGCGACCCGGGAGCCGCCGTGTCCCTCGAACTGCCCGCCCGTCCGCGCCTCGCGACGACTCCCGAAGACGGTCTCCTCGAAGGCCCTCGTGTGCTCCGCCCCGTTCCGGACCGCGCTTACCGCCTGTTCACGCTCCGTCCACTCGGACGGGTGATAGGAGCGGAAATTGACGGCGTCGATCTCGGAGCGTCACCGAATCCGAGGTTGCGCGCCGAGCTGAACCAGGCGCTGCTGGACTGGAAGGTGCTGTTCTTCCGCGACCAGCACCTCACACCCGAGCGGCAGCGAGCGTTCGCCCGGCAGTGGGGTGAACTCGAGACCAACCCGTTCATCCCGCCCGGCGACAGCGCCGAAGTCGTCCGCTTCTCCCGTGACGCCACCATGCCGGGCTTCGAGAACATCTGGCACACCGACGTCACCTGGCGGCCCGAACCGGCGCTCGGCTCCGTGCTGCGACTGATCGAGGTCCCACCGGTCGGCGGCGACACCATCTGGGCCGACATGGCCGCTGCCTACGACAACCTTCCGCCGGAAGTCCGCGAACGCATCGACGGCCGCACCGCGGTCCACGACTTCGTGCCCGGCTTCGCCCGCTTCACCGATCCGGAACTGCTGGCCGCACACCAGGACCGGTTCCCGCCGGTCGAGCACCCCGTTGTGCGGATCCACCCGGAAACGGGGCGCCGGACGCTGTTCGTCAACCAGGCCTTCACCACGCACATCGTGGGGCTCGGCAAGTCCGAAAGCGACCGGCTCCTGCGGTATTTGTTCCAGCAGGCCCACGTGCCCGAGTACCAGGTGCGGTTCCGCTGGACGCCCGGCGCGGTCGCCTTCTGGGACAACCGCGCCACGCAGCACTACGCGGTGAACGACTACCACCCCCACGCCAGGGTGGCCGAGCGCGTCGCGATCGCCGGCGACCGGCCGTACGGACCTAACCTGGAGCCATGACCGAACCCGAGGCCGTGGTCACGTCGTTCCTGCAAGCCCTCGAAGAGCTCGACATCGAACGGGCGCTCGGCCACGTATCCGTCGACATCACCTACCAGAACGTGCCGCTCCCTCCGGCGCGCGGGCTCGCGGCCGTCGAGAAGCAGCTGCGGATGCTCGCGAAGCTCGGCACCGGCTTCGAGGCGCGAACACACCACATCGCGGCCGACGGCGACGTCGTGCTCACCGAACGCACCGACGTGCTGCGGCGTGGTTCCTTCGCCGCGGAGTTCTGGGTGTGTGGCACGTTCAAGGTCGAGAACGGCCGGATCGTGCTGTGGCGCGACTACTTCGACTGGACGACGTTCTTCGCCGCCAGTGCGAAAGGCGCGGGCCGCGCGGCGGTCGCCGGTGCGAAGACGCTCATCGGCAAGTACCGCTCGTGAGCAGTGCGACCGGACCGGCCGCACCGCTCACGAGTCCCCCGGGGCGAAGCTCCGGACGCCGCGGTCGCGGGAGAAGCGGAAAATCCCGCGTCCGCGGCGTTCCCCACCGGGATGCCCGGCCGCGCAACCGATCACGATCAACCCCCATGTGATCGTGTCGCCTCCCCACGCGGTGGCACCGCCGTGAGCTGCCGGAGAAGTGGTCTGGGCCACCTTCTCGTCGGCTCGCGAGTAAAGGTACCCCCGTTGGAAACCAAACGCGCCGAAGCTTGAGCTGCATTTAAGGCAGATGGGCCGTCCGGGTGACGACCAGCGCGAACGCGGTCACCGCTTGGGGGCGACGAGCCCTTCCACCGTACCCATTCCGGAGCCGACGGCCACCCGCGTCGCGCGTCGCGCGGACAGCTCGGCGACGTGGCGCAGCGCGGCGTCGGCGGCTTCGCCCGCGAGCGGCACGCATTCGTTGTCCGCGCCGCGGCGCACCGGGATCAGTTCGAGCCGCGGCTGGTCACCGAGCAGGCACCCGGCGAGCAGGCCGTCGACGTGCCGGCCGTGCAGCGCGGGCCAGTCGAACACCAGAGAGCCGAGGCTGTAGAGGATCGGACGGCCGCGGTAGACCTCCACCGCCTGCACGCTGTGCGGCCCGTGGCCCACGACGAGATCGGCGCCCGCGTCGATGATCGCGTGCGCATACGCCACCTGGTACTCGGTCAGTTCGTCGCCGGGCAGTCCCCAGTGCACCGACACGACCACGTGCTCGGCGCTCGCGCGGGCGCGGTGCACGTCGGCGACAAGGCGTTCCAGGTCCGCGGCCACCGGGGTGGTGTGGACGATCGGCGCGCGGCCCGGCACGTCGAGCCCGCGCGGGTCCGGCTGGTACGACGTGTAGGCACCGGCGACGGCGACGCCGGGTGAGTCGGCTTTCGCCTCCTGCCCGACCGGCCAGCACAGCGACGTGTACGCGAGGAACGCGACGCGGCGACCGGCCCGTTCGAGCACCGCCGGGGTGTGCGCGGCGGTGAGGTTCGCGCCCGCGCCGCAGTACTCGATCCCGGCCTGGTCGAGCACCAACAGGCTCGCGAGCGCCGCACCCGGAGGAAAAGTCACGTCGTTCGCCACTGATACCACGTCGATGCCGGCGGCGGTGAGCGCGCCGACCATTTCCGGCGGGGAGTGGCGCCAATCGGGCTTGTGCGGGATGTCGAGACCACCGTGGTCGCTCATCGAGCCCGACAGCGGGCCCTCGAGATTCACGAACCGCAGGTCTGCGCCGCTCAGCAGGGGAATCAGTGCCCGGAATGCTTGGTTCGGCTCCGTCCGGCCCTGCACATTGACGTCTCCGCCGAGTACGAGCGAAATCATTCTGTCAACCCGTCCCTCGGAGGTAATTCCGCGAACTCGTTACGAATCGTTGCCTCTTCGTCTTCCTTGCCTTCGCTGTTCGGGGGACGATGCGTCGACCGATCATGCGAAGGGGACTGAGGGTGACCATATCCGGTCGAAGAAATGGCGTGCTGACCGCCGCTGTCGTTGTCGGTCTGGTGGTGAGCAGCGCGCCCGCGGCACTGGCCGCACCCAGCGCCGACGCGGTCATCGCCGAGGTTTACGGCGGTGGTGGCAACTCCGGCGCGACGCTGACGAACGACTTCATCGAACTCGCCAACCGCGGCGGCGCGGCACTCGCGCTCGACGGCTACAGCGTGCAGTACCTGCCGGCCTCGGCGAGCGCGTCGAGCGCCTGGCAGGTCACGCAACTCGCCGGTTCGATCATGGCCGGCGGCCGTTACCTCGTCGCGGAGGGCAAGGGCAGTGGCGGCACCGTCGCGTTGCCGACGCCCGACGCGAGCGGGTCCGTCGCGATGTCCGCGACCGCGGGCACCGTCGCGCTCGTCACCGGAACCTCCGCGCTCACCTGTAAAACCGCCGCCGACTGCGCCGCCGACCCGCAGGTCAAGGACGTGGTGGGCTTCGGCTCGGCCGTCGTGCGCGAAGGCTCTCCCGCGCCGGCGCTGACGAACACCACGTCGGCGTCCCGTGCCGCGACGCCGGTCGACACCGACGACAACGCCGCGGACTTCACCGCAGGCGATCCGACGCCCACCAACGCCAAAGGCGAGACCACTGGTGGTGACACCGGTCCCGGCGATCCGGGGACGCCCGCGAAGATCCACGACATCCAGGGCACGACGCGGATCTCGCCGTTCAAGGACAAGGCGGTCAGCGACGTCACGGGCATCGTGACGGCAGTGCGCACGTTCGGCTCCGCACGCGGTTTCTGGCTCACCGACCCGAACCCCGACAGCGACCCGCGCACCAGTGAGGGCCTGTTCGTCTTCACCGGTTCGTCCTCGCCGGCCGTCGCCGTCGGCGACGCGGTCACCGCGGCGGGCACGGTGAAGGAGTTCTATCCCGACGCCCCGGCGACTTCGGTCTACCAGTCGCTCACCGAGCTCTCCGGTGCACAGTGGACGGTCGGTTCCCACGGTAACCCCGTGCCCCCACCCACGAAGATCACCCCCGATCTGGTACCGGACGTCCTGGCGCCCGACGCCGGCGGCAACATCGAGCCACTGCCGTTGGAGCCGTCGAAATACGCGCTGGACTTCTGGGAATCGCACGAGAGCGAGACCGTCAGCATCTCCGACGCCCGCGTCGTCGCCCCGAGCAACGACTTCGACGAGCTGTACGTGACCACGAAGCCGCGGCAGCATCCGACGCCGCGCGGAGGCACGGTCTACCTCGGCTACGACAAGTTCGACACCGGCGTGCTCAAGGTCCAGTCGATCATCCCGTTCGACCAGCAGCCGTTCCCGAAGGTCAACACCGGCGACGTGCTCACCGGAACGACCTCGGGCCCGGTGGAGTACAGCAGCTTCGGCGGCTACACGCTCTTCGCGTCGCAGCTCGGCGCGGCGAAGGACAACCACCTGCAGAAGGAGGTCACGGCGCGCCAGCGCCCTGGCCAGCTCGCGGTGGCGACCTACAACGTCGAGAACCTCGCACCGTCCGATCCGGACACGAAGTTCGCGCAGCTGGCGCACGGTATCGTCGACAACCTGGCCGCGCCGGACATCGTCAATCTGGAAGAGATCCAGGACGACGACGGCGCCACTGACGACGCCGTCGTCACCGCCGATGCGACGCTCAAGAAGTTCACCGACGCGATCGTCGCGGCGGGCGGCCCGCACTACCAGTGGCGGGAGATCGACCCCGTCAACGACCAGGACGGCGGGGAACCGGGCGGCAACATCCGCGTCGGCTTCCTGTTCAATCCGTCACGGGTGTCGTTTGTGGACCGTCCAGGTGGGAGCTCGACGTCGTCGGTCGGCGTCGTGACCGACCACGGCAAGGTGCACCTGACGCAGTCGCCCGGCCGGGTCGACCCGACCAACGACGCGTGGACCGACAGCCGCAAGCCATTGGCCGGCGAGTTCGTCTTCCAGGGCCGCACGGTGTTCGTGATCGCCAACCACTTCAACTCGAAGGGCGGCGACGAGCCGACACACGGACGGTTCCAGCCGCCGGTGCGCAGCTCCGAGGTGCAGCGGGAGAAGCAGGCGACGGTGCTGCACGACTTCATCGCGCAGTTGTTCAACGCCGACCACAACGCCAACGTCGTGGTCGCCGGCGACCTGAACGACTACCAGTTCTCGCCGGCGCTGGCCGAATTGACGTCCGGCGGGCTGAAGGACCTCATCCCCACGCTGCCCGAGGCCGAACGGTACAGCTACGTGTTCGAGGGCCAATCGCAGGTGCTGGACCACATTCTGGCCGGACCCGCCCTACGCGGCGTGGACTACGACGTGGTCCACATCAACGCCGAGTTCGCCGACCAGGCGAGCGACCACGACCCGCAGATCGTGCGGTTCCGGCCATCGACGGGCAACAAGCTCGAGGACTACGCCTACGACGTGGTGGACTATCTGGACCAGCTGCTGGGGCGGACCGCGCCGCGTAGCTAGGTTCCCTTTGCACCGAAGGCCACTATCTTCCCGGATGGTGGCCTTCGGCGTATCCGCAGTGGCTAAAATCGGTCTCTCGCAAGCGAAGGGGACGGGCGGCATGGCAGGCGAGGACGAACCCAAGAAGACCGGCTGGGGCACGTTGGGCCACCAGTGGATCACCGCGATCGCCGCGCTGGTGACGGCATTGACCGGGGCCGGCTTCTTCGTCGGGCGGGCGAGCGCGCCGAACACCGAGCCGTCGTCTGCCCCGGCGGCCACTACAACCGTCACGGTGACTGCAGCGGGAGCGCAAGGCGGCAGCCCGGCTCCGCACGTGCCGACCGAAACCTCGAAGCCGCCCGCGGACCCGGCCGTCTACTACTCCGGTCCGATCACGTTCGGCCGGGCCAACCTCGACCTGAATCCTCCCGCGACCGCCGACAACGGCGATATCGAGAGCCTCGGCCCCGGCGAGCTCTACAACACCGGCGGTAGCGTGCTGAAGGTCTGGGCCGACAGTGGCATCCCGAACCGTGACGACTGCAAGACACTGGCTCTCACCGACGGCGGCGCCGAAGTGAGTTCACTCCACGCCGGCAGCATCGTCTGCGGCGTCACCGCCAAGGGCCGCCCGTTCCGCTTGTCCGTCAAGATCGCGGGTGACAACGGCACAGTCACCGACGCGGTGGTGTGGAACAAGTAACCGGTCGACGCACTGCTGGTAACCGAACGGGCTTCGTCGTCATCGACGACCAGGCATGCGGGACGTCAGGTGGGAGCCGGGACGTCATCGACGGCCCTTCGGCGCTGGTACTCGCGCCGCGGCCACCGTCTGCCCGGGCGACAGCGGGAGCGTGCTGGTGAAGGACCGGCTCGCCGGCGTCGTCAACTCCGCCGGTGAAGTTGCGGTGTTGCGAGCCGGTCAACGTTTGGCGCGCCACCCCAGCGCCAGCACCGCCTGTACCAGTTCCTGGTAGGACGGTTTGACCTCCTCCAGGTACCGGTCCAAGTACTGCGGCCGCGCCGTCGGCACGGGCTGGGGGTCGTCGAGAGCTTCGACGAAGCTGAGTCGCGCGACGTTGTGCAGAGCCATTTTCCACCAGCGGGTGGCGCGTTCGGTGGCCTTTTCCTCGCGTTCCCGGGCCGCGGCGACGGCCGCGTGCGCATCGGCCAGCTGGCGTTCGATCTCGTCGACGCGGGCGAGTTCCCAAGCTCGTAGATTGTCGGCCGAGCCTCTCGCCAAGCCGACGATTTCCTTGTAGCGCATGGCCGCGCTGGCACCGTCCGTCATGTCGGGTCTCCAGACTGCTCGGGCCGCTGGAACGGAATGATCACCTCGGGTGCACCGTGTGTGGTGCGGTCGAAGAACAGGGCTCGACCCGGCCGGGGTGACCAGTGCACGACCTGGCCGGCGGCGAACGGCGAGAGCTCGTTGCCCTGCACATCGAGTGCGGCCCAGGTGCCGATGTCGTCGGTGCCGCCGAAGCCGAGGGTGTCCTTGAGGCGCGCGACGCTGCGCCACCAGCCGATGGTGTGCACGCCGTGACCCGGGCCGGTTTTCAGCACGGTGCGCAGGTTGTCGAGGCCGCTTTTCAGCTGGCCCGGTGCCTTCGTCTCCAGTGCCGGCAGTGCCGCGTCTACGCCGTAGAGCAACAGGATCCGCGCCGGACCATCCACAGTGGATACGATCGGCTCCAGCGCGGCCGAAAGGTCGTCCACCAGGTCGGCGACGTGCCCTTCGGCGCGCAGGCGATCCGTCAGTTCCAGCACGGCCGGCGCGCACGCCTCGATCGGGCAGTGCAGCAGGAACTCCACCTCGCCGATCTCGAACTGCCGTGACAGGGACCGCGCCGCCGAGTCCATGATGGACAGTGCCTCTGCCGACGCGCCGCCGAGCACGGCGACGTTGCGACCGGGCGCGCGCGGCAGCTCCACCCCTTCCGCGGTCTCCGTGACATCGATCGACTGGCCCACCAGCGCCCGCGGCCGCGAGTTCGGCTTGAGCTCCGTGTACGCCGGGAACTGTTCCAGCACGGGCGAATGCGCGCCGTCGAACAGGCGGGGCCGGGCAAATCGTCCGGAGTAGAGCTCCCACAGCTTGTGCTGCAGCTGGACGAACACGTTGCGGCTGCTGGCATCCGGAACGTGCGCGAGCAGGTTGCCGTGGGCCACACCGGAATCGTGGTTGATGACGGCGTGCCACTTCGGCGCCGACACCGCGGCGTTGTTGGTCTCCGCCAGCACCCGCCGGGCCTTCGGCATCGCGATGCGCAGGGTGCACTGCTCGAACACGGCCGGCTTGCCCCAGAACGCCTCGATGCCCGCGACGTCCTGGCTCGCCAGCACCAAGTGGATGCCCTGTGAACGTCCGCGCCGGGCGATGTCCTCCAGCAGCTGTGTTGCCGTCGCCGTGACCTGGTCGCGGCCGGCGAACAGGTACTGGAACTCGTCGATCACGGCGACGATCCGCGGCCAGTGCCCGCCGGGGTCCTGTTCGCGCAGGTCGGCGAGGTTCGTGACCTCGTGCTCCTTCGCGGCCGCCGACCGCCGGCGCAGCTCATCAGCGAGGAACCGCAGCAGCGCGAGGCCGAATTCGCGGTCGGTGTTGACGTTCACTCCGACGAGCCGCGCGTGCGGGAGCCAGCTGGCGTCCTTGCGGCCCGGCGCGAGACCCGCGAACGACACACCCTCCTTGAAGTCCAGCAGGTACAGCGACAGCTCGTCGGGCGAATAGCGCGCGGCGAGACTGCCCAGCAGCGCGTACAGGAAGTTCGTCTTGCCCGAGCCGCTCGGGCCGCCGATCAGCGCGTGGGGGCTCGCGTCGCCGATCACCACTTCGACGGCCTCGCCCTCGTAGAACCCGACGGGCGCGCGCACTTCCCGCGCCGAGCTCTCCCGCCCGAACTCCGTCGGCATCAGGTCGGCGAACGACCGCGGGCCGCCCTGCTTCGAGATCAGCGCCTCCGCGATCCGGCCCGCGGCGCGGATCACCTGGCCCGACGGCAACGGAGGATCGAGGTCCACGACGAGATCGGTGCCCGTCATGCTGCTCACGGCGCGCCGCTCGTCGAGCAGGCTGAGCGATTCGACCGACGCACTCACGGCCGTGGGCACGTCGACGAGGATCAGGCAGATCCCGGCGGCGAGCGCGCCACTGGCCACGCGCTTGAGGTCGCGCGCCAGCTCGGGTTCCAGCGTTTCGCCGTTGCCGTAGAGCACGGCGATCCGGTACGGCTCCACGCGCTGGCCGCTGGCGCGGCGCAGCTCACGCAACGACGTGTGGCCGGCCTGCATGCCGGTGGCGTGGATCCGGCGGATGTGGCCGGCGAGCTCGTCGAGCAGATCCTCCAGCCGCGTCGGGTCGTACAGCGACAGTGCGCTGGTGCGGCTCAGCGGGTACAGGTCGGGCAGGATCGCGGTGAGCTGCCCGATGTCCCACAGGTGGATCTTCACGGCGCCCGGCTCGAACGTCGACAGCACCCGCATCAACAGGTTTTGCACGATTCCGTCGACGACCGGCCGCGTCTTCGGCGCCGACGTGATCTGCAGATGCGATTCGTCGAGCAGGGGCACGGCGACGTCGAACGTCCGCGAGATGTCGCGGCCGGCCGCTGTCGCCGAGCCGACGCGCCACAGCCCCGGCGCGGTGACGCCCGGGTTGGTCCCCACCCGGCCGAGCCACTCGCTCGGCGGCCGGCCCGCGGGGCCCGGAGCGGCGGCCGCCACCAGGTCCCGCAGGGCGCCGGGGCCCGAGCTCCAGTCGGTGTAGAACGCGTTGCGCACGCTGCCGAGCGAAGCGAACACCTCGTGCGCGGCCGGGTGCCGCGCCCATTCCGTTTGTTGCTCGGCGTCGGCCTGGTTCATGCCGACCTTGACGATTTCCTGCTCGAGCGCGAGCCGCGCCACGTCGGCTTCGGCGGCCTCGCGGGCGCCGGCGGCAGCACCGAGCACGAGCCCGATCTGATGCCGGACCCGGTCCAGTGCCGTCTGCACGCGGTTGCGCTGCTCCGCAGCCTTACTGGCCATTGGTGTCACTCATACTGTGCCATTCGTTACTGATCCGGCCATGGTCGCGGCCGGCTGGCTTGAGTAGCAACGGTCACCTCTTTTCGAGGGGTCGGCCCACCTGCGGCCGGATCAGTAACGGGGTCGTCCCTACAGGCGTGACTGGTACCCGCTCACCAGGTCGTCGGCGGCGGCCAGGCGGGTGAGGAGGTCGTCGAGTCCCTCGTCGGCCTGGGCCAGTTGCGTCGGCAGCCACGGATCGGCCTTCGCCTGCGCGTCGACGAGCGCCCGGCGAGCGTCCCCGAGCAGGGACTTGGCCCGCTCGGCGTGGGCGCGCCCGTCGGTGAGCCCGGTCTGCGCGGCGGTGAGCAACTGGTGGATCTCGGCGAGTCCCGACATGCGGTTACAACCGGCTCGAGTAGGAGTCGGCCGACGAGATGCTGGCCTGGATGGTGCTTTGCATCCCGGTGATCCCGTTCAGCGCTTCGGCGAGCAGGCCATGGGCCTGGTTGACCTCGTGCTGGCTGCTGCCCTGGGTCGCCTGCGAAAGCGACAGCTGGGCCTCTTCGAGCGATTGCGCTGCCTGCTGCAAGGCGGCGATGCTCGCGGACGCTTTCTCGTTCGCGAGTGCGATGCCAGCGCGGATCTCTTCCACTCCAGGCATGGGGGCGGACTCCTCGGTGCGTCGGGGCTGAAACGACCACGTACAAACTTAGCGTGATCAGGTGTCTTCGGTAAGTGAGGAACAGGGGGAGAATCGACAAGGCCCCGGACGTGGGTGACGTCGGGCCCAGGGCAGGCCTCATGTGCGTGTGCCTCGAGCCGTGTTCCAGCCGGGGTCACCTGCGGGTTCGAAGGTTCGCGCGCAAGGGGCCGCGCCCAGGTCAGGCCGGTATTCGTGACACCGATGAACCTCTTTGTAACTTCAGCGATCGAGTCTGGGACCGAGCGTAGCGGGTCCCGTCGCGGCGGCTTTCGTCAGTCCTCTTCCGGGCCGGCGAAGCGAACCTCGGCGTTTCGACGTGGCAGGTCGGCGGAACGTGGCTGGCTACGCTTCGACCACCCGCGCAGTGACAGGCGCCCGGTGTGTCGGCGCTTGCGGTCATCACGGCGGTACGACCTGGGCGTGCTCGCGTCGGAGTGCTGCTCGTTGGCGGTGAGAGTCGCGGGCCCGGCGCTCGACGTGGCGTGCCGCCCTGCGCACACGTCACGATGCACAGTGAGCTAACCCTAGCGGTGTACGTACAAATACCGTACACTAGTGGCTGACGGGCTGAGACCAATGATGCCAGCGCTTGGGCGGACCAAGAGTTTGTAGTTTTCATCCATACCGTACTATTTGATATTGGGACCAGGGGATGCGGTCAATATGGCCACGAAAGACGAGCGGCTAGAGATGCGCGTCAGCAAGGCTGACAGGACACTCATCGAGGATGCGGCTGACCGTTTGCATCAAAGCGTTTCCGACTTCACGCGAAATGCAGTAATTGACCGAGCGCGGAATATCCTTGCAAGGGCTGAGATAACCATCATGCCCGCGAGTCAGTTCGATGAACTGTTCGCCTCTTTGGATGTTGCAGACAGCGCGCCAGCGCTTGAGCGGGCTTTCGCCAAGGAGAGGCGGTTCAAGAGAGGGTGACGTACCACTCCACTCGTCTTGATGAGCGTCATGTGGTTGAGGATTTCGACTGCGGGGTTGAAAGCCTCAACCGCTGGCTCAACAATGAGGCGCGAAGGGCCCAGCAGTCTGACACGGCGCGAGTCTGGGTGTGGACCGATAACCCAGGTGCGCTACAGGTTCGCGCGTACTTCGCATTTGCACCTAGCGGGATTGCTCGTGAGGAAATTTCCGGCCGTATGGCCGGTGGCCAATCTGGGCTAATCCCGGGCTGGCTACTTGGACGCCTGGCTCTCGACGCGCGGCTGCAAGGTTCCGGCCTGGGGGAAGAATTGCTGGTTGATGCAATCGGCAGAATCGCCGGAGCTGCGCAAGCAGGCTCGGGCAGGGTGGTAATCGTGGACGCCGTCGACGACAATGGGGCACTCTTCTACGCGAAATACGGTTTTATTCCGGTGAAACACACTCCGAACCGGCTGGTCATAAAGTTGGCGATTATTCATAAGGCGATCGGTCTCGCCTAGTCCAACCCACTCGCCGACAACGGCTTAAGCTGGGAGCCGTTTGAGACTAGCGTTGAGACTAGGACGGGAAACGCCGGTCGGTCTGAAGCTGGACCGACCGGCGTTTCGCCTGGTTACTGCGGCGGAGGATACAGGATTCGAACCTGCGAGGGCGTGAACCCAACACGCTTTCCAAGCGTGCGCCTTAGGCCGCTCGGCCAATCCTCCGTGGGGAAGGATACCGGATGGGGTGGCCCAGCCTTGCGGGTGGGCCACCCCATCCGCAAGCCCACCTTGAGCCCTCAGCGGCGCCGGTGACCTACCCGACCTCTTCGGCCTCCCCGGCCTCTACGACGTCCGCGACCACGACGGTGATGTTGTCGGGGCCACCACCGTCGTTGGCGAGCGTGATGAGGGCCGGCACGGTTTCGTCGGGGGCGCCGGCGGCGAGGACCTCCGCGATGGCCGGTTCGCCGGCACCGGCGGTGAGGCCGTCGGAGCAGAGCAGGAGGCGGTCGCCGGCGGTGACGGCGAACTCCCAGACGTCGGGATCGCCCGAACCGGTGCTCTGGAGCGCCTTCATGAGCAGCGAGCGGCGCGGGTGGTCGGCGGCGTCGGCCTGCGAGATGCGGCCGTCTTCGACGAGGGCCTGTACGAGGGTGTGGTCGCGGGTGATGCGGTGCAGTTCGCCGCCGCGCAGCAGATAGCCGCGCGAATCGCCGATGTGGGCGGCGGCGAAGCGCATGCCGTCGAAGAGCAGGGCGGTGAGCGTGGTCCCCATGCCGTGTGTGGCCGGGTCCTGCTCGGCGGCCTCGGTGAGCCGTTCGGCGACGCGCCGGACGCCTTCGGCGAGCGTGGCCTGCAGATCGATCGACGCCAGGTCGAGCGCGCGCAGTTCGGCGTCGAGGCTCGCGAGCACTCCGACCGCGGTGGCGCTGGCCACTTCCCCGTGGGGCTGCCCACCGATCCCGTCGGCGACGGCGAGCAGCCGGTCGCTGGCGTAGACGGAATCCTCGTTGATCGAGCGGCGTCGCCCGGTGTCTGAGCCCGCGGCGTACCGCAGAGTGAACCGGGGGTGGTTGGTGACCATGGCACCAATGAAACCATTGCTCGGCTCAGTTACCGCCGCGTACGGGATGTTTGAGAACCGGTGAAGCACGTGGCGCGCGCTCGACGTCGCCATTGTGCAGGCCCCATGGCACCCTCAGCTCGGGCAGGTCAGGCGCGCACGGCCTCGCGCCGGTCGGCCAGCGGCAGGCCACGCTGCTGAATGCGGTAGTAGGTGAGCGCGTTCTGCACGCCGATGCTCAAGCCCAGCGTCAGCATGATCGACGCCGACGTGAGGCTGGTCCCGATCCCCATGACTGCGCCGAGGACGCTGAAGCCGATGCGGACGACGATCGTCGTGAGCCAGAGGATGACGGTGAGCGCCGAGCCCTTCTGGAACGTCGTGGTGCCGCGCCGTTCGAGGGTGGAGCTCGCGCTGCGCGCCAGGCCCAGCACGACCAGCACCACGACGTCCGCGCCGAGCAGCGCCAGCTCACCGGCGCTCGCCTTCGGCAGCGCGCCGACGATGTTGAACACGCCGACCGCGGTGAGCACGAGCGGCAACGTCATGAGCGACTTGCGGCTCAGCAGCGTGCCGCGCAGCTGCCGGTACATCACCCGGTACAGCACGAGGGCGACGAGCGCGACGTAGACGACGATGGTGAGCGGGTTCATCAGGACTCCTTGGTCTGTGGTGTCTCCAGGCTCGCCGTTCGCGGCCTCGATCTCGTCGGCTCACAGGCCGGTTCCGGGTGGAAGCCGGGGTCCACCCTGGGGTGGAGCCCGGCCCAAATCGTGATCTGCCGGTGGCAACCCGACGCGGGGGCCGCTCGTCTATCTCCGTGACAGTTCGGCTCGATGAACTCGCTGGGGGTACGTGATCGTGAAAAGGGTTCTCGCAGGGCGGCTCTCGCTGGCGGCCGTGGCGGCGGCGGGCGCGTTCGTGCTGGCCGCGTGTTCCGGCGGGTCGGTCACGCCCACGTCGGTGACCGGTGGCGGCGCGGTCGCGGCGGGCGCGACGGTCCCCACGACGTCCAGCGCACCGGCCACGACCTCGGCCACGCCGACGACCACCACTGCGACGACCACCACTGCGCCGGCCACCACTGCGCCGTCCCCGACCTCGTCGGCCACCTCCACCTCGAAGCCAGGGCCGACGACCACCCCCGTGAAGCCGAAGACGGCGAGCGTGCCCTGCGCGACGGCTGCCGCGTCTTCCGGCACCGCCGCCTGCGTCGACCTCTCCGCACACCGCGCCTGGCTGCTGCGCGACGGCGAGGTCATCTACGGCCCCGTCTCGATGCTGCCCGGCCGCAAGGGGCACGCGACGCCGACGGGCACGTTCCACGTGTTGTCGAAGGAGAAAATGCACTACAGCCGCGAGTTCGACAACGCGCCCATGCCGAACTCCGTCTTCTTCTACCCTGGCGACGCCTTCCACACCGGCAGCCTGAGGACGTATTCGCACGGCTGCGTGCATCTGTCGGCGAAGTCGTCGTCGAAGTTCTTCTCGACGCTCCACATCGGCGACGTCGTGCAGGTCGTGCCGTAGCCACGGACCCGGTTCGGGCACTGCGGGCGGCGCTTCCCCGGGGCGGGTCAGAGCAGGTCGGCCGGCCGGGTGCCGAGCGTGGTGAGCGGCAGGCCGAGCGCCACGCGTTCGGTGAGCCAGCTGCTCGGCCGGTATCGCGGGTCGCCGGTGGCGGCGGCGAGTCCGGTGAGGACCCGGAGGATCTTTTCCGGACCCACGAAATCACCCCACTCCAACGGTCCACGCGGATAGCCGAGGCCGAGCCGCACGGCGGTGTCGATGTCGGCGGGCGCGGCGAGACCCTGCGCGGCGATCGAGCACGCGGTGTTCACAATGGACGCCAGAAGCCGTTGCGCGATCGGGGCGGGGCCGTCCTTGACGATCGTCACGGGACGACCGGTGGCGGCGAGCGCTCCCCACGCCGCGCGGCCGACCGCCGGGTCGAGTCCGGGGTGGACGGACAGCGTGAGCCGTCCTTCGTAGCCGCCGAGGGCATCGACGCCCGCGACCCGGTCGGCCGGCATGCCCTGGCGGGCGGCGACATCCACTGTGGACTCTCCGCGGAGCGTCACGAGCAACACCGCGTCCGGGTAGGCGTCGGCGACGACCTCCACACCGGCACCCATCAGCAGATGGCCGAGGCGTTCGTCGGCGGTGTACACGGGTTCGCGGGGCACCGGCGGCGCCGCCGGTTCGGGCGCGACCTCCGGTTTGCCGTCGACGTAGGAGTAGAAGCCCTCGCCATTCTTGCGCCCGTACAGCCCGGCCGCCACGCGAGGGCGCGTGAGCCACGACGGACGCAGCCGCGGCTCGGCGTGGAACCCGCTCCAGATGCTTTCCAGCACGGCGTGGGAAACGTCTAGTCCGGTGAGGTCCAGCAGCTCGAACGGCCCGAGCCTGAGCCCGAGCACGTCGCGCGCGATGCGGTCGACGTCGGCCGGCTCGGCGATCGATTCGGACAGGATCTGCAGCGCCTCAGTGTTCAACCCGCGCCCGGCGTGGTTGACGAGGAACCCCGGTGCATCCTTCGCGCGCACCGGCTGGTGACCCCACCTACGCACGAGCTCCGCCGCCCCGTCCGGCAACCACGCCGCCGTCCGCACCCCCGGCACCACCTCGACCAGACGCATCAGTGGCACGGGGTTGAAGAAGTGCAGTCCGATCAGGCGCGTCGGATCATTCAGCCCCGCGGCGATCTCCGTGACCGACAGCGAGCTCGTGTTGGTCGCGAACACCGTGTCCGGGCCCGCGTGCTGCTCCAGCGTGCCGAACAGCATCCGCTTGGCTTCGAGGTCCTCACGCACGGCCTCGATCACCAGGTCCACGTCGTGCGCCGGCGCCGACGGCGAGTCCACCATCACCAGCCGCTCCTTGGCGGCGCGGCCGTCGGCCTCGGTGAGCTTGCCCTTCGAGACCAGCTTGTCGACCATGAGGTGCACGTGCTCGAGTGCCGAACGCACGGCCTCGGTGTTCAGGTCCGCCAGCTCCACGGTGGCGCCCCCGGTCGCGGCCAGCTGCGCGATGCCGCGCCCCATCACGCCGGTCCCGACGACCCGGATCCTGCCGACCCGCTCGGCCCATCCCGCCACGTCAACCACCTTCCGCGCGTTGTCCTCACCGCGAACGTACCGCGTCGGCACGCACCCGCGGCGGCTCGTGACGGCCGGTTCACAGCCCCACGAAGTCCGCCATCTGCCCGGTCAAGTGCTCGAAGTACGCGTCGGCCGGGTCGACGCTGCCGACGTACTGGCCGAAGAGCTCGAAGCTGATCGCGCCGAACAGCTGGGTCCAGGCGCCGACCAGGCGGGTCACGACCTCGGCCGGTGCCGGTGCGCCGAGCTCGTGGGCGAGTCGCTCGGCCTGTGCGCGGAGTTCGGCCGACATCGGGGCGGTGACCGCGGGTTCGTGAGGATCGGCGTCGACGAGGACTCCGACGAGGGCCCTGGCGACGCGGGCGGCGGGGACGACAGTGTCGCGCGGGGCTTCGTAGCCGGGGATCGGGGAGCCGTAGATGAGGGCGTACTCGTGGGGGTGTTCTTTGGCCCACGCGCGGGTGGCCTGCCAGATCGCGCGCCATCGGGCGCGGGGGTCGCCGTGGCCCGGGTCGGCCCGTTCGGCGGCGGCGCCCACGGCGTCGTAGGCCTCGATGATCAGCTGCGTGAGCAAGTGGTCGCGGCTGGGGAAGTAGCGGTAGAGCGCCGAGGACACCATGCCGAGTTCGCGGGCGACGGCGCGCAGGGACAGCCCGTGTGCGCCGACCTCGGCGAGCTGGCGTCGGGCTTCGTTCTTGATTTCCTGGGTCAACTCGGCCCTGGCTCGTTCGCGGGCCGTCCTCGTGGCGGTCATGGGACCCAGTGTGCCATCACGGAGAACGCTGCACCAAATCAAGAGCACCGCTCTTGACAGTGTCGAGACAGCGGTGTTCACTGATCTCAACAAAGAGCACTGCTCTCGAAACCTGGGAGGTCCTGATGAACACCGAACAGCCCCGTTACCTCGAGCCCGGTACGTCCACCGACGCGTTCAACAAGATCGTCAAGCAGCTCACCAAGCTGGGCATCAGCGTGCTCGGCAGCCGGGTGCTGCAGGTGCGCGGCCGCAAGAGCGGCGAGGTGCGGGAGGTGCCCGTGAACGTGCTGCCGTTCGAGGGCCGCCGGTACCTGGTCGCAGCGCGCGGCGAGACGCAGTGGGTGCGCAACCTGCGCGTCGCCGGCGAAGGTCACCTGCGCGTCGGGCGCCGGGTGGAGGCCTTCACCTACCGCGAGCTGCGCGACGACGAGAAGCCCGCGTTGCTGCGGGCCTACCTCAAGCGCTGGAAGTTCGAGGTGGGCGCGTTTTTCGAGGGTGTCGACGCGAACGCGCCGGAGGAGAAGCTGCGCGAGATCGCCCCCGGTTACCCCGTGTTCGAGGTGCTGCCGGCCTGAGTCACTTCCGGCGGGCCGTGGCCGCCACGGTCACGACCCCGACGAGCAGCGCCACCAGTCCGATCAGGAACCACAGCTTCTGCCCCGTCATGAAACTGCCGGTGATCACCCCGGCGCCCTGCAGCACCCAGACGGCGCCGACCAGCACGAGCACAGCGCCGAGCCCCAGCATGATCCAACGTTTCACCGGCGGTTCTCCTCGGTGGCCACCAGGCCGTTCGGACGACGGCTTGCGTGCGGTCGCGCGCCGTGAGCTTCGCCGGCCCGCGCGACCTGCGTGGGCACAGTCTCCTCCCCGGCGTGCGGGTCGCGCGTGATCTCGGCGTCGCCGCGCGCGTCGGCCACCGCCGGCTCGTCACGAAGAACGGCGCCGGCTCCCGCATGCGGGCGGGGCCGGCGCCGAGGGCGGGAGGTCAGGCGCCGGAGCGGCGGTGGCCTTGGCCGGGCTGGCCGTTGCCGAAACCACGGCCGTTCTGCTGCATCGCGGAGGTTTCTTCGAGCGACGTGACCGTGGCCGTGGTGCCGTCGAGCTTCGCGACGACAGTCACGCTGTCGCCGGTTTTCGGGGTGGTGCCGGTCTTCTGGGTGGAGGCGTCGAGCGTGTAGGTCTGCTTGTAGCCGTCTTTGCTGGTGAGCGTGACGGACGTGGCGCTGATCTCGGTGATGTCGCCGGTCTGGAGCCGTTCGGTGACGTAACCGCCGTTCACATCGGACACGACGAAGTCGCCGTGCAGCGCGTTCCGAAGCGCCGCGGTGCCGCCGGATCCGCCGCGGCCACCGAACCCGCCGGGGCCGCCCTGCCCGCCCGGTCCACCGAACCCGCCGGGGCCCTGCTGCGCCGAAGCGTCGTTCGAGCTCGTGCCCGCCCAGATCGCGAGACCACCACCCACGGCGATCACCACGGCCACACCCGCCGCGATCGCGGTCTTGCGCCCCGAACCTCCCTTGATCGGCGCGGGAGCCGGTGCTCCGGGCACACCGGGCTCGGCGGGAGCACTCGGCTCGCCCCACGTGGCGCCCTGTGCTGGATCGGTCGTCATGAGTTTCCTCCGGGTCTTGGCTTTCGGACCCGAGCGTCGCGGCCGGCGCTGTGCGAGAGCTGTGTCCTCAGTGGGTTCCGGCTGTGCGGATGGGCTCGATCGGGTGGTGTGCGGCGCACAGGAAACCCACAGCAGCCGCACAGCCCGGGCTGAAGCGGGCCCGCCAAGATGGCACCATGACCGGTATGAACGCGACGTCGACCGGCCGGGGCAAGGACGAGCTGCGCCGGGCCGACGGGACCGCCGTGCGGGTGCTCGTGGTCGACGACGAGGCGACGTTGGCGGAACTCGTGGCGATGGCCCTGCGGATGGAGGGCTGGGACGTACGCAGCGCGGGCACCGGCACGGAAGCCGTGCGCGTGGCTCGCGACTTCCGCCCCGACGCCGTGGTGCTCGACGTGATGCTGCCCGACTTCGACGGCCTCGAGGTGCTACGGCGCATGCGGGCGGAAGCGCCGTATCTGCCGGTGTTGTTCCTGACGGCCAAGGATGCGGTGGAGGACCGCATCGCCGGCCTGACCGCGGGCGGCGACGACTACGTCACCAAACCGTTCAGTCTCGAAGAGGTCGCGCTCCGGCTGCGCGCGCTGCTGCGCCGCGCCAACGGAGTCACGGGCGCGAGCGGGTCGCAGCTCGTCGTGGGGGACCTGACGCTCGACGAGGACAGCCGCGAAGTCCACCGCGGCGGCGAGCTCGTTTCGCTGACCGCCACGGAATTCGAGCTCCTGCGCTACCTCATGCGCAACCCGAAGCGGGTCCTGTCGAAGGCGCAGATCCTCGACCGCGTGTGGAGCTACGACTTCGGCGGCCAGGCCAACATCGTCGAGCTCTACATCTCCTACCTGCGCAAGAAGATCGACGCCGACCGCGAGCCGATGATCCACACGATGCGCGGCGCGGGGTATGTCCTCAAACCCGCCGGGTGATCGCCCGGGCCGAAGGCCCTGGTCGCTGCGCCGACGGCTGATCGTGCAGCTGGCGGCGCTGCTGGCGCTCGTCTGCCTCGTCGTCGGCGTCGTCACCGAGTTCGCGCTCGACGACTTCCTCGTCGGCCAGCTCGACAAACGCCTCGCCGCGACCACCGACCGCGGCTTCCGCAGCGGCGCGCGCCCGCCGTGGATCTACGGCGACAAACCGCCACCCGACCCGCTGCGCGTGCTCGGCCAGGGTGACGGCACGCTCGCCATCCAGGTCCACAACGGCACGATCCGGGCGGCCGTGCTGAACTTCGGCACAGTGCCGCCGTCGAAGGCGAAACCGCCGCTGGAGCAGGTGAGCACGGGGCAGCAGAAGCTGCTGCTGAGCCTGCCACCCGACGGGCACCGCCGCACGATCGACCTCGGCGGTGACCTCGGTGAGTATCGCGTGGTGTCCTCGTTCTCGCCGAGCGGTGACTTCACGGTGGTCGGCCTGCCGCTTTCGGACGTCTCGGATACGTTGTGGCGCTTGGGATTCATCTTCGGCGGCGTCGCGCTCGGGGGTATTCTCGTCGCCGGGTTCGCGGGCGCGGTCACGATCCGCCGGACGATGGCGCCGCTCGACCGGCTCGCCGCGACCGCCTCGCGGGTGTCGGAGCTGCAGCTCGACCGCGGCGAGGTCGCGCTGTCGGAGCGAGTGCCCGAAGTGGACACCGACCCACGCACCGAGGTCGGCAAGGTCGGCTTCGCGCTCAACCGCATGCTCGGCCACATCTCCAACGCCCTGCAAGCCCGCCACGCCAGCGAAAGCCGGGTGCGCCAGTTCGTCGCCGACGCGAGCCACGAGCTGCGCACGCCGCTGGCCGCCATCCGCGGTTACGCGGAGCTCACGCGCCGGAGCCCGGAAAAGGTGCCTGAAGATGTGGCGTTCGCCATGAGCCGCGTGGAATCCGAGTCGGCGCGCATGACGACGCTGGTGGAAGACCTGCTGCTGCTCGCGCGGCTCGACGCCGGCCGCCCGGTCGTACCCGAACCCGTTGACCTGTCTCGGCTGGTGGCCGACGCCGTCGCCGACTCCCACGTCGCCGGGCCCGGCCACAAGTGGCGGCTCGAGCTGCCCGGCGAGCCGATCAGCGTGCTCGGTGACGCCGGCCAGCTGCACCAAGTCGTGCTCAACCTGCTCGGCAACGCCCGCACCCACACCCCGGCAGGCACCACCGTGACCACCACATTGTCCACACAGGACGGTTGGGTGCGCCTTTCGGTCCTCGACGACGGTCCGGGTATTCCGCCCGAAATCCTTCCGGACGTGTTCGAACGCTTTGCCCGCGGCGACAATTCGCGGTCGCGCGCGGCGGGCAGCACGGGGCTGGGTCTGGCGATCGTCGCCGCGGTCGTGGCTGTGCACCGCGGGCGCGTCTCGGTGTTCAGTGAGCCAGGGCGCACGGAGTTCGTGGCGATGTTCCCGGAATATCGGGAATCGGCGGTCACCCAGTCGTGAATTCCTCACAGGCCACGCACAGCAGGGGCACATCACGACCACAATCGGCGTCAGCACCATGGCGGCCATGACGAGTGCCGCTACCGCGCCCGGACCGACCACAGTGGACCCAGAACAATCCGCTCCGCCAGTAGAAAAGCCGAAGTGGGTGGCCCCGGCGGTCGCTTTGCTTCTCGTCGCGACTGCTGCGCTGTACGTCACGGATGTCGCGATTTCCGGGTGGGGCAACGATTTCTACGCGATGGCCGTGCAGGCCGGCACCGAGAGCTGGAAGGCGTTGTTCTTCGGCTCGCTGGATCCGGGCAACATCGTCACGGTCGACAAACCGCCGTTTTCGTTGTGGGTCATGGGGCTGTCCGGGCGGATCTTCGGCTTCTCCAGCTGGAGCCTGCTGGTGCCCGACGCGTTGGCCGGCGTCGCGTCCGTGGGCTTGCTCTACCTCGCCGTGCGGCGCCTGTCCGGTCCGGTCGCCGGCCTGCTCTCGGGAGCTGCGCTCGCGCTGACTCCCGTTGCCGCTCTGATGTTCCGCTTCGACAACCCCGACGCCTTCCTCGTGCTGTTGCTGGTCGCTGCGGCCTACTGCGTCGTGCGCGCGACCGAGGTCGCGAGCACGAAATGGTTGCTGCTCGCGGGCGTCGCGATCGGATTCGGGTTTCTCGACAAGATGCTGCAGGCGTTTCTGGTCCTGCCCGCGTTCGTGCTCGCGTACCTGGTGGCGGCGCCGACCTCGCTGGGCCGGCGGCTGGTGCAGCTGCTCGCCGCGGCGGGCGCGGTGCTCGTGTCGGCGGGCTGGTGGGTGGCCGCCGTCGCGTTGTGGCCGGCCGCGGACCGGCCCTACATCAGCGGTTCGACCGACAACAGTGTGTTGCAGCTGGCCTTCGGCTACAACGGACTCGGCCGGATTTTCGGCCAGGGTCACGGCGGGGGCGCAGGTGGGCGCCCGGAACTGCCCGCCGGGTTCGAAGTGCCGGCCCGGGCTGCGGAGTTTCGGGGTGGTTTCGGGCATTTTGGTGGCAGTACGGGCCTGACTCGCCTGTTCACCCAGCAGTTCGGCGGCGAAGCGTCGTGGCTGCTCCCTGCCGCACTGATCGGGCTCGTCGCCGGCCTGTGGTTCACCCGCCGAGCTCCGCGCACCGACCGCACGCGCGCCGCGCTGCTGCTGTGGGGCGGCTGGACCGTGGTGACCGTTGTGGTCTTCAGCTACATGAGCGGGATCATCCACCCCTACTACACGGTGGCGCTCGCGCCCGGCATCGCCGCGACGCTCGGCATCACCACTCGCGAGCTGTGGCGGGGGCGCCGCCACTTCGCCCCGCGCGCGGTGCTGTCCCTGATGCTCGCGGCCACGGTCGTGTGGGCGTTCATCCTGCTCTCGCGCACGCCCGACTGGCAGCCGTGGCTGCGCTACGTCGTGCTCGCTTTCGGAGCCATCGGCACGGCGGCGCTGCTCTTCGGCGCCGACGCCCTGCGCGGCGCGGCCCCCGTGGTGGCGGTTCTGGGCCTGGTCGCGGGATTGCTGGGCACGACGTCGTTCACGGTCGTGACGGCGGCTTCGGCGCACACGGGCGGGCAACCGTCGTCGGGTCCGGCGACACAACGCCGCGGTTTCGGCGGATTCGGCGCCGGCACCGGCTCCACAGTGGAATTGAACCGGCTGCTCCAGGCGGCGAACACCAAGTGGGCCGCCGCCGAGACCGGTGCCATGCAGTCCGCCGGCCTCGCGCTCGCCAGCGGCAAACCCGTGATGGCCGTCGGCGGCTTCAGCGGCAGCGACCCGGCGCCGACGCTCCCGCAGTTCCAGCAGTACGTGAGCGCCGGCGAGATCCACTACTTCGTCGCCGGTGGCCGCGCCTTCGGTGGCGGCCGCGGTACGGCCGGGCAGATCACCACGTGGGTCGAGCAGCACTTCCCGGCCGAAACGGTCGGGGGCACGACCGTTTACGACCTCACGCGAAGCTGACGTCCGTATTCGCTCCACAGAGGACAAGACAGGGCCGCGTGGCCGCCACCCGTCCGGCGAGCCATGCGGCCAGCGGCACGGCCGCGGCCGGCTCGACGGCGAGCCGGAACTCGGTCCACAGCCGGTCGCGTGCCGCGAGCAGCTCGGCGTCGCTGACCAGTACGGACGTGACGTTCGGCGCCGTCAGGATCCGGAACGGCAGCTCGCCGACCCGGGTCGCGCCGAGCGCCGAGGCCGCGACGGAGTCGAATTCGACGTCGACCGGCCGCCCGGTTTCGAGCGCGCTGTGCAGCGCCTGGCAGTGCTCCGGCTCGGCCGCGAACACGCGCCGCCCGCCGGCCGCGAGCGTGGTGCCCGCGGCGAGCCCACCGCCGCCGACGGAGACCACGACCGCATCCACGTCCGGGTCGTCCTCCACGATCTCGGCGGTCGCCGTGCCCTGGCCGGCGATCACGTCGGGGTCGTCATAGGCGGACAGGTACCGCGTGCCGGGTTCGGCGCCGACGGCTCGCGCCGCGGCCGCGGCCTCCGCGTAGGTGGTGCCGTGGCGAATCAGCTTCGCGCCGGCGGCCTCGATGCCGGCGGCCTTCGCCGCGGGCACCGACTCCGGCACGTACACGACGGCGGGCACACCGAGCATTTGCGCGGCCGTCGCAACGCCGAGCCCGTGGTTGCCGCCCGACGCCGTGACGACCCGCCGCGGCGGCGGGCCGGCGAGCAGTGCGTTGAGGGCGCCGCGGAGTTTGAACGAGCCGCTGCGCTGGAGGTGCTCCAGCTTCAACACCACGGGCCGTCCGTCGATTTCGGTCCGTAGCTGGGGGGTCCTCCGAACGTGCGAGCGGATGCGGTCGGCGGCTGCGGCCACATCAGCGGGACTCGGGATGCGCTGTGGTGTGCTCATGCCTCCATCTTGGTCCATCGCCCCTCGCGGGACACGCGGCCTCGATGCGTTGTCGGGATCTTGTGCCAGTCGCTAAGCTCTCGCGCGGAAGAGCCAGCGGCCGGCCAACCGCGCGCACGATGCCACGGGGTCTCACTGTTCGTGTTGGGTTCCGA
The DNA here is from genome assembly GCA_035551175.1 of Amycolatopsis sp. Taxonomy (GTDB): domain Bacteria; phylum Actinomycetota; class Actinomycetes; order Mycobacteriales; family Pseudonocardiaceae; genus Amycolatopsis. The sequence continues at coordinate 128,024 of DASZNR010000044.1, forward strand.
GCACTGTCCTTCTTCCTGATGTCAACCGTTCGATGAGCTCCACTGTGTACAGAGTGCGCCGTGCGCCCTTCGCGGACCGGAACGGAAGGTGACGCTGATGCGGCACGGCAGGCCCCGCCCCACCGGGGCCGGTGCGCGGGTACTGGCGAAGCTGGGGATCCGGGGCAAGCTCAACCTGCTGCTCGTGCCGCCGCTCGCCGCCGTGCTGCTCGTGTCCGTGCCGTTCGCGATCAAGCAGGCCGAGAGCGCGTCGGGCGCCGGTGACACCGCGCTTTCCGCGCGTAACACCCAGACCGTGAGCGGGGTGATCTTCCAGCTGCAGCGCGAAGGTCTGCTCGCCGCCGCGTTCGTCGCCGCACCCTCGTCGTCGGACGGCGACCTCATGCGCCAGCAGAAGACCGTCGACGCGGCCGTCGATCAGGCGCGCACGCAGCTCGGCGCGGCTGCGCCGGCGGAGCTGACCGCGGCCCTCGCCCGCGTGAGCGCACTGCGCGAAGAGCGGCAGAACACCTTGCACCGCAGCATTTCCGTCGAACGCGTCGCGCGCACCTACTACTCGGTGGTGAGCGCCGTGATCGACGCGCTGCGCCTCGTTCCGCGGACCACCGACGACGCCGACGGCGTCCGCCAGCTCACCGCGCTCGAAGCGCTGCTGCGCGCCGACGAGGAGGAGTCGCTGCGCGTCACCGCACTGGTCGTGGCGGCCCAGTCACCGCAGGCCGGACGGTCCCTCGTGGACGAAACGACCCAGCGCGCCGAGGTCCACACCGAACGCTTCACGCAGTTGGCCGGCGCGGCGCAGGCCACGGTGTTCAGCCACGTCGACTCCGGCGCCGCGGCGCATCGCGTGGATCAGCTCGCCACCCAGCTGCCGCAAAGCGGACCGGCCGACGCGTACGTGCGCGATGTGCTGACGGCCGGGCAGCAGCAGGCCGACGAGCGCCGCGCCGCACAGGAGGAGGTGACCGGTGAGATCACCGACGCCGCCGCCGGGCGCGCGGCGGCCGGAACGCGGCTGGCCTGGTTGGTGGGAGCCGGCGCGGCCGTCCTCTTCGGACTGGTCGCGTTCCTCGCCATCGCCGTGAGCCGCTCCATCGCCGACCCGCTGCGCCGTCTGACGTCCGCGGCCACGTCCGTCGCCGACCTCGCCGAGGCCGAACTGGTGCGCGTCGGCGACACCGAAGTCCCCGACGAGCTCCGCCCCCGACTGGCGACCATCGACGTCGCGTCCGACGACGAACTCGGCGCGCTCGCCACCGCGTTCAACCAGGTCCAGACCACTGCCGCCGCGCTCGTCGAACGCCAGACGCTGACGCGGCGCAACACGAGCCTGATGTTCGCGAACGTCGCCAAGCGCATGCAGAACCTGGTCGGCCGTCAACTCGCGCTCGTGGACGAGCTCGAACGCCACGAGGAGGACCGTCGCGTGCTCGCCGGGTTGTATCGGCTCGACCACCTCTCGGCCCGCTTGCGCCGTACGGCCGACAATCTCCTGGTCGTTTCGGGGATCAGCGACGACAACGCGCTCGCCGGCCCGATCCAGCTGACCACCGCCGTGCGGGCCGCGCTCGCCGAGATCGAGGACTTCCCGTGCGTGCGGCTCGGCGAACTCCCCGCCGTGCAGCTCGCGCCTGCGCTCGGCACGGATCTCGTCCGACTGTTCGCGGAGCTGCTGGAAAACGCGACGTCGTGCTCCCCGCCGACCACGACCGTTGAGGTGGAGACGCAGTTCGTCGGCGACGGCGACCTCGTGGTCAGCATCGTCGACCACGGCATCGGCATGGCGGCGGAGTCGCTCGCGCGGGAGAACCGCCGTCTTGTCGAGCGGGAACGCCCGGAGCTGGCACCGACGAGTGTGCTCGGCCTGTTCGTCGCCGGCCGGCTCGCGAGGCGGCATTCGCTGCGCGTGGAGCTGACCACGACAGCCGACACCGGCGGCATCACCGCTCGCGTGACCGTGCCGCGGACCCTGTTTCACCGCACCGAAGTTCTGCCCACCCAGGTTCTGCCCACCGCGTTCGACGGCGCCGATGAGCCGGCACCCCTCGATCCGGCGCCGGTCGCGGAGGCCGCGGGGTTGTTCGATCCCGATCGGCAGCCGGAACCACTGCCGGAACCACTGCCGGGATCTCTGCCGGAACCACTGCGGGAACCATTGCCGGCACCGGCGATCGCGGCGCTCACCGTGGCGGCGGGCGATTTCACGTGGTTTCGTGACCCCGAACCCGAGTGGCCGGTCGCGGAGCCGGAGGAATTGTTCAGCGGCCGCCTCGACGGCGACGACCTGGCCACGGAACTGTCCGCCGACCCGCCGCAGGAGACGCCCGTGCTCCCGGTCGAACCGGCGCGCGAGACCGAGCCGGAGATCGCGGCAGAGCTCGTGGCGGAGATCGTGGCGGAGCCGGCGCGGCAGGCCGTGCCCGGGCAACAGGCGGTGGAGCCGGCACCGGCGCGGCGGAAGCAGACGGTGCCTGAGCAGCAGAGTGTGGACATCGTCGTCGCCCGCGCGAAAGAGCTGGCCGCGCGGCTGGGCCGAGACAAGCCGGAAGTGCCGACGCAGCAGTTCACGCCCGTGCGCCGCGTGCCCGGCGCGCAGTTGGCGCCCGGCCTGCGCGCCCAGCAGACGATCCGCCTGCCGGTCGCCGCACTGGCCCGCCGCGGCTTGCGTGATCCGGCCGCGGAACGCGCGGTGTTCGATTCGTACTCCGACGGCGTGGCCAAAGCCGGCGCGGTTGCGTCAGTCGATCAAGGAGGAGAGAACAGAGCATGACGGTCCCCGCAGTCAGCGCCGCGGCGCAGAACTTCAACTGGCTGGTCAACCGCTTCGCACTCCAGACCGCCGGCGCGATCGCCGCGCTCGCGGTGTCGTCGGACGGGCTGCTGATCGCCATGTCGCAAGAGCTCGAACGCGCCAACGCCGACCGCCTTGCCGCCATCTCGTCGGCGATGCTCGGCCTCGCACAGGGCGTCGCCGACAGTCACCCGCTCGGCGCAGCGGACAAGGTCGTCGTCGAGCTCGAACGCGGGTACCTGCTGGTCTGCACCATCAGCGTCGGCTGCTCGCTGGGCGTGCTGGCGAACAAGCAGGCGAGCCTCGGCACGATCGCCTACGAGATGGCGATGTTCGCCAACCGCGCCACCGAGGTCCTGACCCCCGGCCTCGTCGAGGAACTCAAGAACGCGGTCGGCAGCTAGCCACGCGACCGCCTCCGCTACACTCGAAGACGGACCCCGCGCGGCGTCCACCCTGTGAACCTCCCCAGGGCCGGAAGGCAGCAAGGATAAGCAGGCTCTGACGGGTGCGCGGGGTCCCCTTCTGTCCCGGGAGCTGCCGTGGACCGCGCCGTGGCGCGTTTCTAGAACACACCCAGCACATCTTCGGGTGGCTGTGGAACCGCCACCTCCTCGCCGTCGCGCACCGGCCTCGCCTTGCCGCGGAGGCTGCGCAGGTCGGTGCCGGACACGCAGCGTGCGGGGTACGCCGACGAAGCGGCTTTGCGCGTGAGGACATCCACCGGCAGTTCGGTTTTCGACGCGGCCACCACGAGGTTCCCGAAGCGTCGGCCCCGCAGGACGCCGGGTTCGGCCAGCAGCACCGCGTGCTTGAACACCTCCGCGACCGTCGCAAGGAACCGGCGGGCGAAGGGTAATCCGGGCCCGTCGGTCACATTCGCCAGCAGCACGCCGCCACCGCGCAGCACGCGGGCGACGTCGGCGACGAACTCCACCGACGCCAGCCCACCGGCGAACGACGCGCGCTCGAACGCGTCGACCACGACGACGTCGGCCGAAGCGTCGTACCGCGACCGCACGCCCTCGCGGCCGTCTTCGATCCGGACCTTCAGCCGCGGGACGCCGCGCAGGTCGAGCTGCTCGCGCACGAGGTCGATGAGCGGGCCGTCGGCGTCGAACACGAGCTGGCGCGAACCGGGCCGGGTCGCCGCGAGATAGCGGGCCAAGGTGCAGCCGGCGCCTCCGACGTGCAGGGCGTCGAGGGGACCGTCGGGCAGGCAGTCGACGACGTCGCCGAGGCGGCGGACGTAGTCGAACTCGAGGTTCGTCGGGTCACGGAGGTCCACGTAGGACTGGGCGACCCCGTCGACGGAGATCAGCCAGGCACCCGGCCGGTCGGCGTCGGCGAGCAACTCGGCGGTGCCGAAGCGCACCGGGTACTTGCCGGGCCGCGGCCCGCCTTTGACGCGACTGTCGCGATTGATGCCCTTGTCGCGGCTGTCGCGGCCTTGGCCGGAACGGCTCACCGGTAGGTTCCTCTCGTCGGCGGCGCTTCCATGCAAGCGTAAAGGGTTCGGCGAGAACATGAATCATTCTCATATCTCGGGGACAGTCCGTCGGAACGATTTTTTACCGAGCTGGTGAGCACGCTCGACGGGCGACCCGGCAGCCTGCTCAGCGCCGGCATCGGCCGTCAGTATGCGCAGGACACCGATGAGAGGCCGATCATCACGCAGCAGGCATAGCTCGACTTCCTCGGCGGGGCGTCGTGAAGCTGATCGGGGCGAACCAGCCGGCTCGGTGGGCGGACCAAAGGTCGACGCCCTCGCGCGGATGCGCTCGACCGGCCCGGCTCCGGTCTCGTGCCGCTCGCGGCCGGTGAGCGTTCCCGGCTGATCACCTCGCGGAGGTGAACATGCTGGTCGCGGAGGTGGCGAGGATCGCGGCCTCGGACCGCTGACCTGGCCCGGCGGAGGTTGTCGGCGGTTGCCGGTAGTCTCGCGGAGTGGCTCTCGCGCTGTACCGCAAGTACCGTCCGGCGACCTTCGCCGAGGTCGTCGGCCAGGAGCATGTGACCGAACCGCTGCGGACCGCTCTCGCGGCGGGCCGCATCAACCACGCGTACCTCTTCTCCGGTCCGCGCGGCTGCGGTAAGACGTCGAGTGCCCGAATCATGGCGCGTTCCCTCAACTGCGCCGAAGGCCCGACCCCGGATCCGTGCGGCAAGTGCAACTCGTGCCGCGCGCTGGCTCCGGAGGGGCCCGGCAGCGTCGACGTGACGGAGCTCGACGCCGCCAGCCACGGTGGTGTCGACGACGCGCGCGAGCTGCGGGACAAGGCGTTCTACGCGCCGGCCGAATCCCGCTACCGCGTGTTCATCATCGACGAGGCGCACATGGTCACCACGCAGGGTTTCAACGCCCTGCTGAAGATCGTGGAAGAGCCGCCAGAACACCTGATCTTCATTTTCGCGACGACCGAGCCCGACAAAGTGCTCACCACCATCCGTTCGCGCACGCACCACTACCCGTTCCGGCTGATCCCGCCGAGTGCGATGCGGGAGCTGCTGGAGCGCAACGTCGCGGCCGAGGGCGCGCAGGTCGAGCCTGCGGTGTACCCGCTGGTCATCCGTGCGGGCGGCGGCTCGGCGCGCGACACGCAGTCGGTGCTCGACCAGTTGCTCGCCGGGGCCGGGCCCGAGGGCGTCACGTATCCGCGCGCGGTTTCGCTGCTGGGCGTCACGGACGTCGCGCTGATCGACAACATGGTCGACGCGCTGGCGGCCGAAGATTCCGCCACGGTGTTCAGCACGGTCGAGCAACTCGCCGAAGCCGGCCACGACCCGCGCCGCTTCGCCACCGACCTCCTCGACCGGCTGCGCGACCTCGTCCTCATGCGCGCCGTCCCCGAAGCAGGCGCCCGTGGCTTGGTGTCCGTGCCCGCCGAAGAGCTGGCGCGGATGGCGGAGCAGGCCGAGCGCATCGGGCCGGCCACGCTGTCGCGCTACGCGGATATTGTCCACAATGGACTTCTGGAGATGCGTGGCGCGACTTCGCCGCGGCTCGTGCTGGAGCTGTTGTGCGCGCGGATGTTGCTTCCGTCGGTCGCGGAGGCGGAAAAGGCTTTGCTGGCGCGGATCGAGCGGCTTGAACGCCGTCCTGCCGGTGGCGCTTCCGGTGAGGCGAGTGTCGAGGCGCCAGCACGGGAGCGAGAATTCCAACGGCCGTCCCAGCGGCCCGTTTCGCCCGACCAGGCCCGGCCCTCCGGGGGTCCGGATCCGAGCGGTGGCCAGGCCTCGGCCGGCCGGGCTGCCGAGGCAGGGCGCGCTCCGGCTGCCGGCGCGGCTTCGGGCGGTCGCGCGGCTTCGGGTGCTCGCGCCGAGATGGCTGCCGGTCAGGCTTCGGGCGGCGGGACCGGTGAGCCGCCGAGCGGCGGTGGCCAGGTTCCTGCGACCGGTGCGCCGCCAAACGGGCGTGGCCAGGCCCCGGCGACCGGTGAGCCGCCGAGCGGCCGTGGCCAGGCCCCGGCGGGCGGCGACGTTCCGGCCGGTCAGGCTGCTGCCGGTCCCGCACCGGCGCAGGCAGCAGGCGGATCGAGCGTGAGCCGGTCCGAGTCGTCGGCCGGGCATTCGGCCGACGACGGCTGGAGCACCCCGCGTACCCCCGGCGGCGACCCGGCCCCGGCACCCGAAGCCCCGGCTCCGCCGGCCGGCGGAGGCGTCGACGTGGCGGCGATCCGCACCGCGTGGCCGCAACTGCTCACCGCATTGCGGAAGGTCACGGGTGGCCGCAGTCTCGAAGCCATGCTGACCCAGGCGACCGTCGCCGAAGTCGACGGCTCGCACGTCACGCTCACGCACAAATCCGAGCCGCTCGCCCGTCGCCTGTCCGATCCGGACAACGCCCGCAAGATCGCCGGCGCCTTCACCGACGTCCTCGGCGGCGAATGGCAGGTCCGCTGCGTCCACGGCAACGCGCCGGCCGCCGCGCCCGCACGGCCTGCCGCCCCGCCCCGGCCCGCTCCCGCGGCTCCGGAACGTTCGTTCACGCGTCCGTCGGCGGCTCCGGCCCAGGAGCACGCCGCGACCCCGCCGGCGCCGGAACCGCCGCGTACTCCGGAATCCCCGGTGCGCCCGAAGGTCACCACGGCCGAGCCGGACATTCCCTTGCCTCCGGAACCCTCGGACGAAGACGACGACATCTACTCTGAGGACTCCAGTCCCGTCGCGCCTGCACCGCAGTCCGACCCGCAGGAGGACCCGGACGAAATCGCCCGCAAGCTCATCTCCGACCACCTCGGCGCCCGCCCGCTGGACTGACCCGCTGCCCCAGACTCGTGAGTGGCAGTGTCGATTCTGACCAGCCGGTTCTAACCGGCGTTGCCACTCACGAGGGTTCAGGCGAGGTAGGTCTCGATGGCCTCCGCGATGGCGGCCGCGTACTTCGCCCGGCCCGCTGCGGAGGTCATGAGGGCGGCCTCGGTGGTGTTGCGCATGTTGCCGCATTCGACGAGGACGGTCGGCCGGGTGGAGAGGTTGAGGCCGCCGAGGTCGGAGCGGGGGAAAAGACCGGCGGAGCCGAGGTAGGTGGACGTGGTGAAACCGCCGGCCGTCATGCCGTCGCGGATCGCGCGGGCGAGGCGGATCGAGGGGGCGCCTTGTGCAGCGTTCAGCGGCGGCGACGAGTAGGAGACGTGGAAGCCGTGCGCGCCGGCGGAGGTGGCGCCGTCGGCGTGGATGGAGACGACTGCGTCGGCGTGGGCGTCGTTGCCGATGGCCGCGCGGCGGTCGACGCAGGGGCCGACGCCGGAGTCGTTCGTGCGCGTGTAGACGACCTTGATTCCCTTGGCGGCCAACGCATCGCCGACCTCCCGGGCCACGGCGAAGGTGAAGGCGTGCTCGGGGTAGCCGGCATTGGTGGCCGTGCCGGTGGTGTTGCACGGCTTCATCGCGCCGCGCCCGGCCGGCACGCTGCGGTTGATTTCGGCCGGGTGGGAGGCGTTGCCGCCGTTGTGGCCGGGATCGAGGACCACGACCTTGCCGGCCGCGGCCGGGACCTCGACCGGAGCCGCGGTCGGGGTAGTCGACGGCCGCGAAGCCGGCGGTGCCGACGACGTGGTCACCGGGCCGGCCGACGGTGGTGGCGTCGGGGAGGCCGCCGGTGCCGTCCCGCCGCCGGACGAGCACGCTGTGAGCAGCAGCAGTCCGGCCAGCAGCGGAAGGGGGTTCGCACGCACGGTGACCACCGTGCCACAGCGAAGCGTGTGGCGCCTGGGCAGGTAACCGGACAACGCGGCTACGCTGGGGAGGAACACCCAGTGGCGGAAGGATCGAGAGCGATCATGGTGCAACCCGGCGGCGGCGGCTTCGACCTGTCGCAGATCATGCAGCAGGCGCAGCAGATGCAGCAGCAGCTCGTGAAGGCCCAGGAAGAGCTCGCGGACACCGAGGTCACGGGCACGGCGGGCGGTGGCCTGGTCACGGCGACCGTGTCCGGTGACAGCCAGCTCAAGAGCCTCGTGATCGACCCGAAGGTGGTCGACCCGGACGACGTCGAAACGCTGTCCGATCTCGTCGTCGCCGCGGTGCGCGACGCGAGCGCGAACGCGCAGAAGCTCACCGAGCAGAAGCTCGGCCCGCTGGCCGGTGGCCTCGGCGGTGGCGGCATGCCGGATCTCGGCAGCCTCGGGTTCGGCGGCTGAGCTTTGTACGAGGGTGTCGTCCAGGACCTGATCGACGAGCTCGGGCGCCTGCCCGGGGTCGGTCCGAAAAGCGCGCAGCGCATCGCTTTCCACCTCCTGGCAACGGATCCCGCTGACATCGGGCGGTTACAGGACGTGCTCGGCAAGGTCAAGGAAGGCGTGCAGTTCTGCGAGATCTGCGGCAACGTCTCCGAACAGCAGACCTGCCGCATCTGCCGCGACGAACGTCGCGATCTCACGGTGATCTGCGTCGTGGAAGAACCGAAAGACGTCCTGGCCGTCGAACGCACCCGCGAGTTCAAGGGCCGCTACCACGTCCTGGGCGGCGCACTCGATCCGCTGTCGGGCATCGGGCCGGAACAGCTGCGCATGCGCGAGCTGCTCAAACGCATCGGCGAGGCCGACGTGCGCGAGATCATCATCGCCACCGACCCCAACACCGAGGGCGAAGCCACGGCCACCTACCTGGTCCGCATGCTGCGCGACTTCCCCGGTCTCACCGTCACGCGCCTCGCTTCCGGCCTCCCCATGGGCGGCGATTTGGAATTCGCCGACGAGCTCACGCTCGGCCGCGCCCTCTCCGGCCGTCGCGCCCTCTGACGACCCGGCACGGCCCCATCACCGCGCATGGTGGTGGGGCCGTCGCCGTCAGGGCGTCAGCAATACCCCAGCCGCGCCAAGGTGTCGACGACGATGTCGGACGGGTGGTACTTGTCCATCCAGGACTCGCCGCGCCGGTTGTGATAGGTGTCGAGGAAGTTCTGCAGCTTGTCGCCGCGCATTTCGGTCAGTACGACGGTTTCGCCGAGGTGCTGCGGAGTCTCGGTGCGTTCGCGGTGGACCGCGCAGGGGAGGCCGAGGTAGTAGCACTCGGCGGACAGGCCGCCGGAGTCGGTGACCACGTACTCGGCGCGCGCGACCAGCGGAAGGAACTTGAGGTAACGCATCTTCGGCTGGGCGATGAACTTGTCGTCGAACAGGTTGTCCAGACCCAGTGAACGAATCTTCTCGCGTTCGGGCGCGCCTGCCATGTACAGGATCGGCATGGTGCGGCTCTGTTCGCGCAGAATCTCGAGCGCCTCACGGTATTTGTCCGCGCGGGACACGAGTTCGAAGCGGTGCAGTGTCGCGAGGCCGAACTTCTCCGGCAGGTTCGGCACGTCCAGCGGCTGGTTGATCGCGAGGCGCATCGCGTCGATGGCGGTGTTCGCCTCGGTGTCGACGACGGCGCCGCGCGCGTGACGCAGATTGTGCACTTCGCGGGCGCTGGGCGCGAAGTGCAGGTCGACGATCTTCGCCGCGATCTTGCGGTTCAGCTCTTCCGGCAGCGGCGACAGGATGCTGCCCGACCGCGCGCCCGCCTCGACGTGTCCGACGCGGGAGGAGAGGATGCGCTTGCCGATCAGGGCTCCGTACGGGGTGGTGAAAGTGTCACCGTGCACGAGCACCAGCGGCGGGCGGCCGTCTTCGGTCAGTTTGGCGCGCAGCTCGGCGCGGCGGCCCCACGCGGTGCGCAGCACCTGCGCGGCCCAGCCCGGCACCTGTGCCGGCGATTCGAGGTTGTGGGCCTTGTCCTGCGGCACGAGCCACACGTCGGGCTCCGGCAGCTTCAGGTCCGACAGCACGTCGGCGACCTCGTCCACGTGCTGCGCGGTGAACCAGATCTTCGGCCGCACGCCACGCTCGGCGATCCCGTGCCAGACGGGCGCGATCTTGATCAGTTCCGCGGTGGTGCCGAGAATGAAGGAAATCACCGTGAAGCCCATTTCTGGTCGGTTTGCGGTGGCGTCAGGATACTGGGCACGCCCGGTCGCGGGGCACAGGGTAGCCTCGGGCCGGTGAGTGCGAACCCGCTCCTCCCCTCGCTCAGCGTCGTGATTCCGGTCTACAACGAGCAGGACTGGATCGAACGCAGCGTCGGCGCACTGGTCGCGGCGGCGGACGCCGCGGGCTGGCCGGCGGAGATCGTCGTGGTCGACGACGGCAGCACCGACGGGACGCCCGAGAAATTGGCCGAACTGCGGCGCCGCCACGGCATCACGGTGTTGTCCCAGCCCAACAGCGGCCGTTTCGAAGCGCGGCGTGCGGGCCTGGCCAAGGCATCCGGGCAGCAGGTGGTGCTGGCCGACAGCCGCGTGATCGTCGACGAACACTCGCTGGTCTTCCTTCGTGACCAGCTCGTGGCCCACCCCGAGCGAACGGTGTGGAACGGGCACGTGAACGTCGAGTCCACACACAATCCTTACGCGGGCTTCCTCGCCGGCATGGTGAAGATTCCGTGGCGGCGCTACTGCGCCAATCCGCGGCTGATGTCGTTCGGCATCGACGAATTCGACGTGTTTCCCAAGGGCACGGGATTCTTTTCCGCACCGCGCGAAGTTCTCGAGAACGCCTCCGCCGCATTCGAATCATTGTTCGACGATTCCCGCTTCGCGAGCGATGACACGGGTGTGCTGCGCTGGATCGCCGAACGCCACCGAATCTTCCTCGCCCCGGACTTTTCCGCGACCTACCACGGGCGCGAGTCCTTCAAGAAGTTCGCCGCACAGTCCTATTTCCGCGGGACCACGTTCGTGGACTCCTATCTCGCCTCGCCCGGCCCGGCCCGCAACGGGTTGTTCGCGGCGCTCGCCGTCGGCGTCTTCGGGCTGGGCCTGGCCGCGCGTCGCCCCAAGACGGCCGTCGCGCTCGCCGCGGCGGGGTCGGCCGCCGCGGGCGCCGCGGTGACCCGCTTCGGGGCCAGCGGCGCCGAGGCGCGCGCCGTCGCGTTGCTCGCGCCGGTCTTCGGCGCCGGCTTCGGCGCGGGCGCCGTGCGTGGTTTGGTCTTCGCTTTGCGCGCCCGGTCTGGCCGATGAGCTCGCCGGTGGCCGACGAGGACCAGCGCGAGCTGGCGAAGGAAACCGGGCGGTCCGCCGGCAAGATCGGCATCTCGCTGCTGGTCGCCATCGCACTCGGCTACGTACTGACGCTGCTGGTCGGCCGCTGGCTCGGCCCGGTCAACAGCAAGGTCTTCCTGTCGTTCTGGGGCATCCTCATGGGGCTCGGCAGCGCGCTGTCGCCTCTGGAGCAGGAGCTTTCACGTCAATCGGCGGTCGCACGGCTGGAGGGCACCAAACCCGGCAAGGCCGCGTTGCGCGCGCTCACCGTCGGCGCCGTGATCGTGGCCGTGATCGCCGCGCTCACGCTCGTGGTGCCCGTGCTCACCGACCGGCTCTACGACGGCCGCACCGAGCTGGGCTTCATCGTGCTCTTGGGCGCACTGTCGTTCGCGTGCCAGTTTTCCGCGCGTGGCCTGCTGGTCGGCGCGCAGCGCATCGGAGAGTACTCGTGGCTGGTACTCGCCGAGGCCGCCGTTCGCGTGCTCGTGCTCGTGGGGGTGTTCCTCGCGGGGCTGACCGGCGTCGTGTCGTTCGCGATCGCCGCCGCGGTCGGCTCGTTCGCGTGGCTGCTGTTCGTCCGCCCGGTCAGCGGGCTGCTCGATCCGCACGTGGACGGTGAGGCATGGCGGCCCATCACCTCGCGAATCGTGCTGCTCCTCATCGGCGCCGGCCTCACCGCGAGCGTGATCACCGGCTATCCGGCGATGGTCAGTCTCCTCGCGCCCGGCGGCGACCCCGCACAGGTCGGTGTGCTGTTCAACACGCTCACCGTGTCCCGTGTGCCCTTGCTCCTGCTCTCGCCGCTGCAGGCGCTGGCTGTGCCGACGGTGGTGCGGCTTTCGGGCACGGCCGAGGGCATGCACCGCCTACGCCGGCTGCTCGCGCTGGGCACGCTGGGCACCCTCGTCGTCGGCGCACTCGGCTTCGTGGTCGGCTGGGTGATCGGGCCGTGGCTCGTGAAGCTGCTCTACGGCCCCGAGTTCGTTGCGCAGGGCTGGTGGGTCGCCGGCATGGTCTGGGGCGCCGTGCTGCTGACGGCGCTGCAGCTCATGACCGCGGTGCTCGTCGCACGAACGCAGGCGAACAAGGTCCTTGCCACCTGGGCCGTTGTCGCCGTTTCGACCGCGTTGGTGCTGCTGTTGCTGCCGGGTGGCACGATCTTGCGCGCGGTGGCCGGGCTGGCCGCCGGGCCGACGGTGGGACTCGTGGTCGCGGCCGTGTTCGTTTTGCGACGCCCGGGCAACGTGCGGGCCACGTCGGACGTCTGAGTATCGTGCAGGCGTCTCGGGCCGATGGCGAAGTCGGTGTGAAGAGCCGGTAGAGGTTGGACAGCGAATCCGATGAACGTAGTACTGATCTTGCTCGCCTTCTGGGTGCCCGGACTGCTTTTCGGCGCCGCGATCGGCCTGCGTGGCTGGACGCTGGCCGCGGCGGGTCCGCTGATGACGTTCGGCATCGTGGCGCTGGGCGTGCCGGTCCTCGGTGACCTCGGGATTCGCTGGAACCTGCTCGACGTGGCACTGTGGACGGTGCTGCTCGCGCTCGTCGGCTTCGCGCTCGGGTTCGCCGTGCGGCGCTGGACCGCCCGCCGCCACCCCGACCGCGCGCCCCAGGCGGAGGAACGCACGTACTCGGTGCGCGACCACGTGCTGATGGGCCTCGGTGTCGCGGTGGGCATGGCCGTCGGCACGGCCGTGTTCCTTCGTGGCACCAACGGGATCGACCGCGTGCAGCAGGGCTGGGACGCGCCGTTCCACGGAAACCTGGTGCGCTGGATCGCCGAACACGGCGACGCGCGGCCGTCCACTGTGGGCACGATCGCGAACCTGCCGAACCAGACGAACTACTTCTACCCCGATACCTACCACGCGCTGCTGGCCCTCGTGTTCGGCAAGGGCGGCCTCACGATGATGCCGACGCTGAACCTCGCGGTGCTCGCCGTGATCCTCAGCGTGCCGCTCGGTGTCGCCGCGATGTGCCGCGCGTGGCACATGCCCGCGCTGGGTGTCGCCGCCGCCGCGGCCGTGACGACGTGGTTCACCGCGTTCCCTTACGACTCGTTGTGGCGCGGTCCGCTGTGGCCGTACGTGGCGGGCGTCGCGATGATCCCGGCGATGCTGGCGATCGCGAAGCTGCTGCTGCGTCCGCGCGGCATCGCGGGTCCCGTCGCGATCGGCGTCGGGGTGGCCGGGCTCACGGGTCTGCACACCAGCATCGTGTTCGTCATCGTCGTCTACTTCCTCCTCATCCTGATTGCGGTCCTGTTCCGCTGGGAGAAGATCGAGTGGCGGCGTTCGGGGCCCTCGCTCGTCGCGACGATCGTGCTCGCCGCCGTGCTGGGCGTGCCGCTCGTGCTGCCCTCGCTCTACAACGCCGGGGGTGTGACCAGCGCCACGTGGGCTCCTGAGGCCACGGTCAGCGGCGGGCTGGGCGAGACCATCACGTTCTCGCCGATGGCCGATTTCCCGCAGTGGTGGATCGGTATCCCGGCCATCATCGGCATCTTCCTCATGGTCCGGCACCGCCGGATGGTGTGGATGGTCGGCGCGTACCTCGTGTTCGGCGGGCTCTTCGCGGCCACCGTCTCGCTCGAAACGCCGCTCATCCACACACTCACCGGCATCTTCTACAACGACCACTGGCGCATCGCGGCTCTCGTACCGCTCGCCGGCAGTGCCGCCTTCGGCGAGTTCGTGCACACCTTCGGCAGCTGGTTCGCCCGCAAGGTCGGCACGCGCGTGAAGCTGCAGCCGGCGACACTCGCCCTGCTCGGTGCGGTCCTCGTCGGGATCGTCGCCGGGGGGCTGAGCCGCGGCGGCTACATCGGCCGCAACACCGCGCGCCTCGAAACCAACTACGGCAACGGTCCCACCGTGTCCACGGCGGAAGAAGCCGCCTACCAGTGGCTCGCCCAGCACACCGCACCCGGCGAACGCGTGATGAACGACAAGGCCGACGGCTCCGTGTGGATGTACGCGCTGGCCGGCGTCACCCCGGTGGAGTGGACCTTCTACGGTGCCGACCCCGACACCGAGGCCGGCTACCTGTCGGTGTGGCTCGACGACATCGACAAGAACCCGCAGGTCCGCAAGGACCTCACCGACGAGCATGTGCGTTACGTCATCGTGGGCAAGGGCAAGGCGACGCCCGACGCCAAGCAGTCCGTCGGGGTCGCCGACATCGTCGCCGGACCGGATTTCCACGTGGTGTTCCACAACGCCGGCGCGACCATTTACGAGATCGAAGGCCAGCAGGGCGTCGTGGCCGCTGGCGCGTCGCCCGGGTCCAACGCTCCTCACGGTCAGTGAGAAGTTAGAGTGATCGCCGTGTCCACCCCTCCCGTGAGCACCCGGCGCGTCCTCATCGTGATGCCCGCTCTCAACGAGCAGGCGAGCGTCGGCTCCGTAATCGGCCAGATCAAGTCGTCCCTTCCGGATACGGACGTGCTGGTCGTCGACGACGGCTCGGCGGACAACACCGCCCGGCTCGCGCGAGCCGCCGGTGCCGATGTGGCCCGGCTCGCCGTGAACCTCGGTGTGGGTGGCGCGATGCGCACCGGCTTCCGCTACGCCGCCGCGCGTGGTTACGACGTGGTGGTGCAGGTGGACGCCGACGGCCAGCACGACCCCGACGAGGTCGGCGCGCTGCTCGCCGAGCTCGAAAACGGCGCCGACATCGCGATCGGTTCCCGGTTCGCCGGCAAGGGGTCCTACCGTGCGGTCGGCCCGCGCAAGTACGCCATGGTCGTGCTTTCGTTCGTCTTCTCGCGCCTCGCCGGCTACAAGCTCACCGACGTCACGTCGGGATTCAAGGCCATGGGCCCGCGCGCGATCCGGCTGTTCGCCGCCTACTACCCGGCCGAGTACCTCGGTGACACCGTCGAATCGCTCGTGATGGCGATCCGGGCGAAGCTCTCGATCGCCGAAGTCCCGGTGGTGATGCGTGAACGCGTGGCGGGCACGCCGAGCCACTCGCCCGTGAAATCGGCCATCTACCTCTCCCGGGCCGGGCTGGCACTGCTGCTCGCGCTGGTCCGGCGCCGTCCGTCCGTCGATTCGTCCGACGCAGCGTAAAGGGGATCACATGGCCGGCTGGCGCGTCCTGAGCATCGTCGTCGCGTGCCTCGTGCTGTTCGTCGTCGTCGAAATGATGCGGCGGCGGAAGCTGCGCGAGAAGTACGCGGGCGTGTGGCTCGTCGTCGCCGTCGGTGTCGTGGTGCTGGCGGTGATCCCGCAGGCCGCGGAGTTCCTGGCGAAGATCACCGGGGTCCAGACGCCGTCGAACTTCGTGTTCCTCCTGGCCGGCGTCGTATTGGCGCTGGTCGCGCTACACCTGTCGACCGAGGTCGGGCACCTGGAGGAAGAGGTCCGGACCTCCGTCGAGGAAACGGCGCTGCTGCGCTGCGAGCTCGAAGACACCAAGAAGGAGCTCGAGGCCCGCATCGCGGCGCTCGAGGAGAAGATCGGCGCACCCGACGACGTCGAAGGACTGCCGGAAGTGAGCCCCGCACGCGCTCGCTGATCACGGCTCTGCTCGCCGCCCCGCCTCGGCTGGGCGGCGTTCGTGTGCTCGCGGTCGACGGGCCGTCCGGAGCCGGTAAATCGACTTTGGCGGCAGCGGTGGCGGGCGAGCTCGGTGCGGCGCTGGTGAGCACGGACGCGTTCGCCACCTGGGACTGCCCCTTCGCTTGGTGGCCCCGGCTCGTCGACGGTGTGCTGACGCCGCTCGCGGCCGGTCGGCCCGGTGCGTACCGGCGGGTGGACTGGACCTCCGGCGAACCGCGGCCTGGTGCGCTCGTGCGGATACCGGTGCCGGACGTGCTGGTGCTGGAGGGCGTCTCGAGTGGCCGCCGGGCGGTGCGGCGGCTGCTGTCGCACCTGTGCTGGATCGAGGGCGGCACGGAGGCCGAACGGCTCGAGCGCGCCGTCGCTCGCGACGGCGAGGGGTCCCGTGAGCACCTCCGCCGCTGGCAGGATTTCGAACGCGGCTGGTTCCCCGTCGACGGCACGCGCGAGGCGGCACAAACCCGTTTCCCGTAAGCGAAAGAACCCATGTTCCGGTTTCGTGCCCCACATCGGTGGGCCCGCCGAAAGCGGTTTCCGAGCGACGGATGCAATGGACTGGACCGCCGCGCCGTGATCGTCACCGGGTGTCCGGAAGGACCCGGAAACCATCCTCTGGACTAGGCCATTAGGGTGGTCAGAAAGCCACTCTCCGTACCAAAGCGGCAAAATTTGTCACGATGAGTGCACATTTATTGACACGTCGCGGTGACTTCGACCCTTACGTAGCGCGATCGTGACCTCACGTGCTTAAGTGCGGGCCGAGTTCCGGCTAATGTCGGCGACCACACCGACCGTCCGAGTTGTCCCTGACCGACCGGACGGTTTTGACCGAACATCTCTCAAGGGGTGCCAGATGCAGCATTTGCGCCTGACCCGAACACGTCGAACGGCCCTGATCGGGCTCGCCGGCGTGCTCGCGGTCTCGCTCACCGCGTGCGCACAGTCGAAGCGCGACGAGGCCGGAGGTGGTGGCACCGGCGGCACGATGGTCTTCGGCGACACGGGCAACCCGAAGATGTTCGACCCGGTCTTCAACGACGACGGCGAAACGTTCCGGATCACCCGGCAGATGCTTGACACCCTGATCCAGAACAAGCCCGGCACCGCCGAGCTGGAGCCCTCACTGGCCACGAAGTGGGAGCCGAGCAACGACGGCAAGACCTGGACCTTCAGCCTCAAGCAGGGCGTGAAGTTCAGCGACGGCACGCCGTTCGACGCGGCGGCGGTCTGCTTCAACTTCGACCGCTGGTACAACATGAAGGGCGCCGCGGCCCAGAGCCAGATGATCTATTACGGCGACGTGTTCGAGGGCTTCGCCCACAACGAGGGCGACGCGGGCGGCGACCCCGTCTACAAGAGCTGCCAGGCGAAGGACCCGAACACCGCGGTCATCAACCTCACCAAGGCCAAGGGCGCTTTCCCGGCTGCCTTCACGCTGCCGTCGTTCGCGATGCAGAGCCCGACCGCGCTGAAGCAGTACGACGCGGACAAGGTGACGCAGTCCGGTGACTCCTTCACCTACAGCGACTACGCCTACAAGCACGTGACCGGAACCGGCCCGTTCAAGTTCTCCAGCTGGGACCAGGGCAAGGGCGAGATCACGTTGGTGCGCAACGACTCCAGCTACGCGCCGGCCAAGCTCGACAAGCTCGTGTTCAAGGTGATCCCCGACGAGAACGCCCGCAAGCAGGCGCTCAAGGCCGGCGACATCAACGGCTACGACTTCCCGGCACCCGCCGACTACGGGCTGCTGCGCAACGAGGGCGAGCAGGTCCTCATCCGCCCGTCGTTCAACCTGCTGTACCTGGGCATCAACCAGTCCGGCAACCCGAAGCTCAAGGACATCCGCGTGCGCCAGGCGCTGGCCTACGGCATCAACCGCCAGCAATTCGTGAAGTCGAAGCTGGCCGAGGGTTCCGAGGTCGCGACCGAGTTCGTGCCGAAGGCCATCTCGGGCTACACCGACGACGTCACCAAGTACCCGTACGACCCGAACAAGGCCAAGCAGCTGCTGCAGGAGGCCGGCGCGACCGGCATGACGCTGAAGTTCTACTACCCGACCGAGGTCACCCGGCCCTACATGCCGAACCCGGCCGACACGTTCACCTCGATCTCCGAGGATCTGAAGAACATCGGGATCAACATCCAGCCGGTGGCCGAGCCGTGGAACGGCGGCTACAAGGACGACGTGCAGAAGTTCGGTAAGCAGGACATCCACCTGCTCGGCTGGACCGGTGACTACAACGACGCCGGCAACTTCGTCGGCACGTTCTTCGGGCGCAAGAAGGCGGAGTTCGGCTTCGACAACCCCGACCTCTTCAACGCCCTCGCGCAGGCAGACGGGTCGCCGGCCGGCGACGCGCACGCCAAGGCGTACCAGAACGTCAACAAGATGATCATGGATTACCTGCCCGCCATCCCGATCGCCTACCCGACGCCGGCGATCGTGGTCGGCCCGAAGATCCACGGCGTGGTGGCCAGCCCGCTGACCGACGAACGCTTCAACAACGTCACCGTCGGCTGACGTGAACCACTGAGCAGCCGGGCTGGGGGGCAGGTGCTACCGCGCCTGCCCCCTTCGCCCACGTTCCCGGGCTGTACACAAAGGACGACACGTGCTCCGTTTTCTCGTGCGTCGGGTGCTACAAGCGATTCCGACGCTTCTGATTCTGTCCATCCTGGTCTTCGCGTGGTTGCGTTCCCTGCCCGGCGGCCCGGCGGCCGCGCTGCTGGGTGACAAGGCGACCCCGGCGAAGATCGCCAGCCTCAACCATGTGCTCGGGCTCGACCAGCCGATCATCCTTCAGTATTTCAAGTTCCTCGGCCGAGCCGTCACCGGCGATTTCGGCAACTCGCTCGTCTCCGCGCAGCCGGTGATGTCGGAGATCGGCACGTTCCTGCCCGCCACGATCGAGCTCAGCGTGTCGGCGCTGATCATCGCCGTCGCACTCGGTGTGCCGTTCGGCTACCTCGCCGCCCGCTTCCGCGGTGGCATTCCGGACAACGTCATCATCATCCTGACGTTGATCGGCGTCGCGGTGCCGGTGTTCTTCCTCGGCTACATGATGCAGGACCTGCTCGCCGCCCCGCTCGGATTGCCGTCACAGGGCCGGCAGGCGCCGGGCATCGACGCCACCAGCATCACCAATTTCGCCATCCTCGACGGCATCATGACGAGCGAGTGGGATGCCGTCTGGGACGCCATCAAGCACCTCATCCTGCCGGCGTTCGCGCTGGCGACGATTCCGCTCGCCGTGATCACTCGCATCACCCGGGCTTCGGTGCTCGAAGTGTTCAACGAAGATTTCCTCCGCACGGCCAACTCCAAGGGCCTCACGCAGCCGGTGATCCGGCGGCGGCACGTGTTGCGCAACGCGTTGCTCCCGGTGGTCACGACCATCGGTCTGCAGACGGGCGCGCTGCTCGGCGGCGCGGTGCTGACCGAGCGGGTCTTCAACTTCCGTGGCCTCGGTTTTCTTCTGGCCGAGGGCATCGAACGCCGTGACTATCCCCGGTTGCAGGCACTACTGCTGTTCGGGGCGCTGGTGTACGTGCTGGTGAACATGCTGGTCGACATCTCGTACGGGATCATCGACCCGAGGGTGCGTGTGCGATGAACACTTTGCTGGCCAAGAAGAAGGAACCGATCGACAAGCTCGCGAAATCGTCGGCGAGCGGCCGGAGCCTCGGGGCCGAGGCGTTGCGGCGCATGCTCCGCAGCCCGGTCGCGATCACCGGTGGCGTGATCACGCTGCTGTTCCTGCTGCTGGCGATCTTCGCGCCCCTGCTCGCGCCGAAGGACCCGCAGACGCGGTATCTGCAGAGCCAGGTCGAGCTGGGTCGTGGCATCATCCCGGGCGCCCAGCCCGGGTTTCCGCTCGGTGTGGACGACTTCGGCCGCGACTTCCTGTCGCGGCTCATCGTCGGGGCACAGCAGACGCTGATCGTCGGGGTCCTCGCGACGCTGATCGGCGTGCTGCTGGGTGTGCTCATCGGCG
Organism: Amycolatopsis sp.; assembly: GCA_035551175.1. Classification (GTDB taxonomy): domain Bacteria; phylum Actinomycetota; class Actinomycetes; order Mycobacteriales; family Pseudonocardiaceae; genus Amycolatopsis. Next base: position 147,899 of record DASZNR010000044.1, read on the forward strand.
GTCTCGCCGGCGCGTTCGGCGGCTGGGTCGACACCGTCCTCATGCGACTGGTCGACGTGCTGCTGTCGTTCCCCTCGCTGTTGCTGGCGATCTCCATCGCGGCGCTGTTCGCGAAACCCAGCCAGTGGACGGTGATTCTCGCCGTGTCGATCATCGGCGTGCCGATCTTCGCGCGGCTGCTGCGAGGATCCATGCTGGCACAACGGGAAGCCGACCACGTGCTGGCCGCGACGTCACTCGGCGTCAAGCGCACGACGATCGTGTTCCGCCACATGCTGCCGAACTCGCTCGGCCCCGTGATCGTGCAGGCCACACTGACGCTGGCCACCGCGATCCTGGAAGCCGCGGCGCTGTCGTTCCTCGGACTCGGCGACCCCGACCCGACGCGCGCGGAGTGGGGACTGATGCTGGGCAACGCCTCGCGCCAGTTCCTCGACATCCGCCCGGAGCTCGCGTACTACCCGGCCATCGCGATCATCGTGGTGGCGCTCGGGTTCACGTTGCTCGGTGAGTCACTGCGTGAAGCCCTCGACCCGAAGAACCGGCGGTAACCCCATGGCACTCCTCGAAGTCCGCGACCTCTCGGTCGTGTTCGGCCGCCGCGGTGAGACCGCCTTCACCGCGGTCGACGGCGTCAGCTTCGACGTCGAACCCGGCCAGACGGTCGGTCTCGTCGGCGAATCCGGGTGCGGCAAGTCGGTGACGTCTCTGGCGATCATGCGGCTGCTCGCCAAGCGGGGCAACAAGGTCAGTGGTTCCGTGTCGTTCGAGGGCACCGACCTGCTGAAGATCTCCGACCGCGAGATGCGCGACCGGCGCGGGCGCGACCTGGGCATGGTGTTCCAGGATCCGTTGTCCTCGCTGAATCCCGTGATCTCGATCGGCCTGCAGATCACCGAGGTGCTCGAACGCCACCGCGGCCTGTCCCGCAAGAAGGCCCGACTCGAGGCCGTGGATTTGCTCGACAAGGTCGGCATCCCGGACCCCAACCGGCGGCTCACCGAGTACCCGCACCAGCTTTCGGGCGGCATGCGTCAGCGCGCGCTCATCGCGATCGCGCTCGCCTGCCGTCCGCGGCTGCTCATCGCCGACGAGCCGACCACGGCACTCGACGTGACCATCCAGGCGCAGATTCTGGCGCTGCTGCGGGAACTCGTGCAGGACACGGGCACCGCGCTGATCATGATCACCCACGACCTCGGGGTCGTGGCGGGCCTGTGCGACGAGGTGAACGTGCTCTACGGCGGCAAGATCGTGGAGCGCAACGAGCGCCACGCGCTGTTCGCCGAGCCCCGGCACCCGTATACCCACGGGCTGCTGGCGTCGATCCCGCGCCTCGACGAGGGCCGGGGCGAGAAGCTCGTGCCGATCCGCGGCTCCGTGGCCGACAACATCCCGTGGGACGGCGGCTGCGCGTTCGCCCCGCGTTGCCCCAACGCGCTCCAGGTGTGCCTGGAGCGTTCGCCGGAGCTGGTTCCCGACCGGAGCGGGCTCCTGCGCTGCCACAACCCGGTGAAGCCCGCCGTGGCCACCGCAGGAGGGACTCGATGACCGAGCCTGTCCAGGACAGTTCAGACGTGCTGCTGGAGGTCACCGGCCTCAAGGTGCACTTCCCGCTCAAGCGCGGGGTCGTGTTCGACCGGACGGTCGGGCACGTGTACGCCGTCGACGGAGTGGATTTGTCGATCCGCCGCGGCGAGACCTACGGCCTGGTCGGCGAATCCGGCTGCGGCAAGTCGACACTGGGCCGTGCGATCCTGCGGCTGAACCAGCCGACGGCCGGGAAGGTCGTGTTCGACGGCACCGACGTGGCCCACCTCAAGGGCGAGAAGCTGCGCAGGGCCCGCCGGCGGATGCAGATGATCTTCCAGGACCCGATGTCGAGCCTCGACCCGCGCCAGTCCGTCGGGTCGATCCTGCTCGAGGGCATGCGGGCCCACGGACTCGACAAGGACAAGGCCGCCACCGACCAGCGGCTGCGTGAACTGCTCGGCGCGGTCGGCTTGCCGGAGACGGCCCTGCGCAAGTACCCGCACGAATTCTCCGGCGGACAGCGCCAGCGCATCGGGATCGCGCGGGCGCTCGCGGTGGAGCCCGACCTGATCGTGGCCGATGAGCCGGTGTCGGCACTCGACGTCTCGGTGCAGGCCCAGGTCGTGAACCTGCTGGAAGACCTGCAGAACGAACTGGGCCTCACGTACGTGGTGATCGCCCACGACCTCGCCGTGGTCCGTCACATCTCCGACCGCATCGGCGTGATGTACCTCGGCGCGCTGGTCGAGGAGACCACTGCGGCCGAGTTGTACGAGAACCCACTGCACCCGTACACGCGCGCGCTGCTTTCGGCGATCCCGGTGCCGGATCCGGTCGTCGAGGACACCCGTGAGCAGATTCTGCTGGCGGGCGACCTGCCATCGCCGGCCAACCCGCCCGCGGGTTGCCGTTTCCACACCCGCTGCCCGTGGCGGCAGCCGAGCCGGTGCGACACCGATCGCCCGCAGCTGCGCGAAATCGGTGCCGGGCACCGGGTGGCCTGCCACTACGCCGAGGACATCCGCGCCGGCCGCATCAAGCCGCACGATGTGGAGCCCGAACTCGTGGAGCTCACCGGCGCGATCAGCCCGGACGGCGGCGCGCCCGACGTCGGGTCGGTGTCGGAGATCTTGTAACGGCCATCGGCGGTGAGTCCACTTCGGACTTACCGCCGACGGTGCCGTCAGGGCTGCAGATCGATGGCGGCGCGGAAGCCGCCGT
>DASZNR010000045.1:0-66951 GCA_035551175.1 Amycolatopsis sp.
GACCTCGAACACGTTGCCCAGAAACTCAACCGCCGACCACGCAAAACGCTCGACTGGAAAACCCCAGCCGAGCGCCTGCGTGATCTACTGACAACCACATAGGCCATCAGGTGTTGCGAGGACCCCGAGAATCCGCCGAGCACGACGGGGCGTCGGATGGAGCAGGATCAGCGCTGGCCGATCGGGGTGTAGTCGCGCGAAGCGTGACCGGTGTAGATCTGGCGCGGACGACCGATCTTGGTCTGCGGGTCGTTGATCATTTCGCGCCAGTGCGCGATCCAGCCGGGGAGCCGGCCGAGCGCGAACAGCACGGTGAAGAACTTCGTCGGGAAACCGAGCGCCCGGTAGATGAGACCGGTGTAGAAGTCCACATTCGGGTACAGCTTGCGCTCGACGAAGTAATCGTCGGAAAGCGCCGTCTCCTCGAGCTTCTTCGCGATGTCGAGCAGCTGGTCGCCGCCCACGATCTTGCTCAGGATCTCGTCGGCGGTGTTCTTGATGATCTTCGCGCGCGGGTCGTAGTTCTTGTAGACCCGGTGCCCGAAGCCCATGAGCTTGACACCTTTTTCCTTGTTCTTCACGCGGTTCACGAACGAGGCGACGTCGCCGCCCTCGTCGCGGATCGCCTCGAGCATGTCGAGCACCGCCGCGTTCGCACCACCGTGCAGCGGGCCGAACAGCGCGTTGATGCCCGCCGAGATGCTGGCGAACAGGTTGGCTTCCGACGAGCCCACCAGGCGCACCGTCGACGTCGAGCAGTTCTGCTCGTGGTCCGCGTGCAGGATGAACAGCAGGTCGAGTGCCTTCGCGACGGACGGGTCGACCTCGTAGGGCTCCGCCGGGAAACCGAAGGTCATCCGGAGGAAGTTCTCCACCAGGCCAAGTGAGTTGTCCGGGTACAACAACGGCTGGCCCACGGACTTCTTGTACGCGTAGGCCGCCAGCGTCGGCACCTTGGCGAGCAGGCGGATCGTGGACAGCTCAACGTTGGGCTCGTCGAACGGGTTCAGGGAGTCCTGGTAGAAGGTCGACAGCGCCGAGACGGCGCTCGACAGCACCGGCATCGGGTGCGCGTCGCGCGGGAAGCCCGAGAAGAAGGCTTTGAGATCCTCGTGCAGCAGAGTGTGCCGCTGGATCTTCTCCGTGAAGTCGGCGAGCTGGGCCTCGGTGGGCAGCTCGCCGTAGATGAGCAGGTAGGACACCTCGATGAAGCTGGACTTCTCGGCGAGCTGCTCGATCGGGTATCCGCGGTAGCGCAGGATCCCCGCATCACCGTCGATGTAGGTGATGGCCGACGAAGCGGCACCGGTGTTCACGAAACCGGGGTCATAGGTGATGTACCCCGTCGACGCCAGCAGCTTCCCCAGCTCGATCCCGGGTGCACCCTCGACGGGCTTGACCACCTTGAATTCGTGCTCGCCACTCGGCAGGCGCAGCGTCGCGGTTTCGCCGCCGGACTGCCCCGCATTCGTCGCGTCGGACATGCAGGTCCCTCTCACGTTGGCACGGGCCGGCGGCGCCTGTACGTTTCACAGGTAGCCACGTGTTCACGCGAGGAAACACGTCGCCTCGCTGCACACCGCCCCGCTGGGGTATGAATTCACCTCTTACGCTAGTCGAAATAAGGGTGTGTGCGCAGCGCCTGCGTTGCCACCAATAGCCCCTTTGGGACCAGGTTCACACGGTGGCAGCCATGTCCGCGGCCGTCGGTGGCTCCGCGCCGCTTCGGGAGACCGTGATCGACGCCGCTTTCGCCGCATACGCCAGCGCCTCGCGCCACGCGTCGGCGCCGAGCGCGGCCAGGTCACGGACCTCGTGCACGTGCAGCCAGGCGAGAAGCGCGCCCTGAACGGTGTCACCGGCGCCGATCGTGTCCACCACGTCGACCCGGCGCGACGGCACGTGGGCCAGCTCACCTGCGGCGGTGATCACCGCGAGCCCTTGTGCCCCGCGGGTCAGCACGACCGCGTCCACACCGGACTCGACCCACGTCTTCGCGGCCGCCACCGGATCGGCGCCCTCGGCGAGCCACGCGGCGTCGTCGTCGGAGATCTTCAGCAACCGGACATCGGGCAGCCACGACGCGAACCGTGCGCGATAGGCGGCCGGGTCGGCGATGAGCGCCTCGCGAATGTTCGGATCGAGAACGGTGAGCGTGCCGCGCGCCGATTCGCGCCGCAGCATCGCCTCGTACGCACTGGCGCCGGGTTCGAGCACCAGCCCGAGTGTGCCGAGCGACAGGGCAGTGGTGTCGACGGGCAGCGCGCCGGGGTCGGCCACGAGCCGGTCCGCCGTGCCTTCGACGTAGAACGTGTAACGTGCGGCGCCCGAACGGTCCAGCGCCACCACGGCGAGCGTCGTCGGTTCGTCGCCGCGCTGCACGAGCGAGGTGTCGACGCCGGAGTCGGCGAGCCGGTCGATGAGCGCGACGCCGAAGCGGTCGGTGGACACGCGGGACAGGAAAGCCGCCGGGACACCGAGTCGCGCGGCGGCGAGCGCGACGTTGTACGGGCCACCGCCGAGCCGGGGCAGCAGGGCACGCAGCCCACCGTCCACAGTGGAGTCCAATGGTTCACCCGGTACGAGGTCGACGAGCGCCTCTCCACCCACCACAATCACGAACGCGAGTGTAGAGGAGGAGTTTTTGACAATTCGTGTCCGCAACCTGCGGTGATTCAGTCCTTCGTGAGCCCGCCCAGCAGCAACTCACCCAGTGCCGTGAACGCTTCGGCGTCGGACACGTCGGTGCGGCGACCGAGCACGCCGGTCTGGATGCCCTCGACGATCAGGCCCGTCATCTCCGCGACGAGGTGCGCGTGCACTTCGCGGAACACCCCGTCGGCCACGCCCTTGTCGATGAACACCCGGATGCGGCGGGCCGCGGCGCGACTGTTGAGCTGGTAGGTGTCGCGAGCCGGCTCGAATCGCGCGATGTCGGTCATGAACGCGGGTGACGCGCGGTTGAGATGCTCCGAGACACCCGCGAGATACTCGCCGATCAGCTTGCGGGCGTCGTCGATGCCCTCGATCCGCGTTTCGATGCGGCGGGCGGCGCCACGGAAGAAGTGGGCGACGACCTTCACCGCGAGCTGTTCCTTGCTGGGCGCGAGTGCGTACAGCGTGGACTTGGAGCAGCGCAGGCGCGCGGCCAGATCGTCGAGTGTGAAGCCGGCGAAGCCCTCGGCCAGGAAGAGCGCCTCGAGCTCGGAGAGCAGCGCCTGCTGTCGCGCCGTCGGGCGGCGACGGGCTTCGGGTTCGGTCATTTCTGGGCCACCAGCTTTCGTGATCCAGTCACTATCCCCCATGGACGCGGGACAGCACCGACCTCCACACGGTACTCTAGAACGGCCCTCAGTACTGTTTTCAGTACTCTCACCACTGGAGGAGCCATGCCGGCGGACCGTTTGCTGCCCACCACCGAGGCCGAGGACCTGCTCGCGCTCGTCAGGGAAATCGCGCATGACGAGCTGAAACCACGCGCTTCGGCGGCCGAGGAGGCCGAGGAGTTCCCGCGTGACGCCTTCACGCTGATGGGCAAGTCGGGGCTGCTCGGACTGCCGTACGCCGAGCGCTGGGGCGGCGCCGAACAGCCGTACGAGGTCTACCTGCAGGCCCTCGAGGAGATCGCGGCCGCGTGGATGACCGTCGGCGTGGGCCTCTCGGTGCACACGATGTCGTGCTACGCCCTCGCCCACTACGGCACCGACGAGCAGCGGGAGCAGTGGCTGCCCGATCTGGTCGGTGGCTCGCTGCTGGGGGCATACGCCCTGTCCGAGGCCCAGGCGGGCTCCGACGCGGCGGCGTTGTCGACCCGCGCCCGCCGCGAAGGCGACCAGTACCTGGTGAACGGCACCAAGGCGTGGATCACGCACGCCGGCGTCGCGGATTTCTACACGACCATGGTCCGCACGAGCGACAACGGCGGCCACGGCATCTCGTGCCTGCTTGTCGACTCGTCGACCCCGGGCCTGTCCGCGGCCCCGCGTGAACGCAAGATGGGCCTCACCGGCTCCCCCACGGCGCAGATGATCTTCGACAACGCCCCGGTGCCGGTATCGCGGCGCATCGGCGACGAGGGGGCCGGACTGAAGATCGCGCTGTCGTCACTGAGCTCCGGGCGGCTGGGCATCGCCGCGTGCGCGGTCGGCCTCGCGCAGGCCGCACTCGACGAAGCCGTCGCCTACGCGAAGGGCCGCACTCAGTTCGGCAAGCCGATCATCGAGCACCAGGGCCTGGAGTTCCTGCTCGCCGACATGGCCGCCACCGTCGAATCGGCCCGCGCCACCTACCTCGACGCCGCCCGCCGCCGCGACCGCGGTCTCGACTTCCAGCGCCAGTCGTCCATCGCGAAACTCATCGCGACCGACGGCGCCATGAAGGTGACCACCGACGCCGTGCAGGTCCTCGGCGGCGCGGGCTACACGCGTGATTTCCCCGTCGAGCGGTACCTGCGCGAGGCCAAGGTCCCGCAGATCTTCGAGGGGACGAACCAGATCCAGCGAATGGTGATCGCGCGGGCGCTGAAGGCTTCTTGATCGTCACACAGGGCAGCAATTCGCACTGATATGATCACCGACAGTCAATCTGTCAGCGTGAGACAATGCCGGTGACGTGAGGAGACGCTGTGACAGCCCTTCCCGAACCGACGCAGGGCCCGGAACCAACACGGCGCAATTTCCCGTGGGGGATTCCGGATCACCTGCTGTCGATCGAGGAGTACGCGGCCCTCGGTGAAACCGAGTCCGGCTTCACCGAGCTTGTGGAGGGCCGCTTGATGATGTCGCCCAGTCCGAAGGCCAGACACGGCTTTGCGATGTCATACATCGTTCACCAGCTCGTGCCGCAGCTTCCGGAAGGCGTCGTTGTCGTCCTCGAAACGGACATCGACCTCGGCCTGGCGCCCGCGGGAAAGCCCGGCTTTTCCCGGCGTCCCGACCTGCTGATCACTACGCGGGCAGCACTGTCCAGGGTCAACCGTGACGACGACATGCTGCGCGCGTCCGAAGTCCTCGTCGTGGTCGAGATCGTGTCACCGGGTTCGAAGCGGACCGACTACGTCACCAAACACGACGAGTACGCCGACGCCGGCATTCCGTTCTACTGGATCGTCGACCTCAGCGACCCGGTCTCCCTCGTCGCCTGCCACCAGGCAGGCGAGCTCGGCTATCAAGATGCGCCCGCCGTCACCGGCGTTTTCACCACCAGTGAGCCGTTCGCGGCGAAGATCGACCTCACCACCCTCACCGCTTGAGGCGCCGGGAAACCCGGCGCCCCAAGCGATTGCTCGTCAGCGGGGTTCGCGGTAGCGCCGGTCCTCGGTGACGCCCTCGCCGGTGGATTCGTCGTAGTGGTAGACCTCGCGGCCGCGGACGAAGACGCGCATCGCGCGGTTCATGACGTCCAGCGGATCGCCAGACCAGAGCACCACGTCGGCGTCCAGGCCGGGGGCCAGGGTGCCGACGCGGTCGGACAGCCCGAGCATTTCGGCGGGGTGCGCGGTGAGTGCCCGCACGGCCGTTTCGGGGTCGAGGCCGTCCTTCACGGCCAGCGCGGCCTGGTAGACCAGGAAGTTGATGGGCACCACGGGGTGGTCGGTGGTGATGGCGATCTTCACGCCCGCCCTCGCGAGGATGCCGGCGGACCGGAGCGTGCGTTGCCGCAGCTCGACCTTCGACTTCGTGGTGAACAGCGGGCCGAGGATCACGGGAACGCCGCGGTCGGCCAGCAGGTCGGCGATGAGGTGGCCTTCGGTGCCGTGGTTGATCACGAGCTTGTAGCCGAACTCATCGGCGAGACGCAGGGCCGTGACGATGTCGTCGGCGCGGTGCACGTGCTGGTCCCAGTACAACTCGCCGTCGAGGACCTTCGCGAGGGTTTCGTTGGTGAGATCGACCTCGTGGGGCTTGCCCTCGGACTCCGCGTGGGCACGTTTGGCCTGGTAGTTGCGAGCCTTGGTGAAGGCTTCGCGCAGCGTCGCCGCCACGCCGAGCCGGGTCGAGGGTGTCTGCTTCTTCTCGCCGTAGACGCGCTTCGGATTCTCCCCCAGCGCGCTCTTCACACTCACCTGCTCGGCGAAGGTCATGTCGAGCACGCTGCGGCCCCACGTCTTCACCGCGATGGTCTGGCCGCCGATCGGGTTACCCGATCCCGGCTTGATGACCACGCTCGTGACGCCGCCCGACAGCGCGTCGTCGAAGCCCGGCTCGTACGGGTCGATGCCGTCGACCGCGCGGAACCGAGCACCGACCGGGTCCGTCATTTCGTTGGTGTCGTTGCCGGCCCAGCCTTCGCCGTCTTCGTGGACGCCGAGGTGGGCGTGCGCGTCGATGAAACCGGGCAGAACCCAGCTACCGGACGCGTCGACGAGCTCGGCGCCATCCGGAACGTCGACGTCGGCGGCGGCTCCGACCTGGACGATCTTGCCGTCTTGGATGAGCACGGTGCCGTCCTCGATGGGGGCCGCACCGACGGGGACGACGTAGCCCCCCACAATCGCCTTGGATGCCATAGTTTGACACGCTAACGAATTGCCGCGGGCGCGTTACCGCGGGGCTTTTCGAGGTGAATGAGCTGGTAGTCCGCTTCCGGGCTGCGGTGTGTCTCCCGGTAGCCGAGCTTCGCGTACAGCCGCAACGGCCCCGCCGAACGTTCGCCCGTGAACAACCGGAACCACTTGACCTCCGGTGGCGCCAGTTCCTCGGCTGTCATCAGCAGCGCGGTCCCGAGGCCCTCGCCCTGCCGGTCGGGGGCCACGGCGAGCCGCCCGATCTCGCCGACGGCACCGGCCACCCGGAGCCGCACGGTCGCCACCAGCCGCCCGCCGTCGCGGACGCCCCACACCGGGCACGCCGGGTCGGCGAGCGCCGCGTGGACTTCCGCCAGCGTCTCCACCAGCGGGGGCAGGTCGAAGTTGCCGTGGGCGCGGGCTTCGGACAGGTACGCGGCGCGTTGCAGCGTGAGCAGTTCGCCTGCGTCGGCCTCGGTCAGCAGCTCCGGCGACCCGGTCACGGCACGCGGATTCCCCAGCTGCCCGACCACGACGTCGCGGGGTCGAGCTCGATGAGGTCGGTGCCGGTGTTGAGGGCGTCGGCCGGGCACGTCATGGGTTCGATCGCGACCGCGCGGCCGCGGCCGGTCAGGTCGTCGGGGGTGAAGACCTGCACCCAGCGGAAATCGGGACCGGTCCAGACCACCAGGTGCTGGTCGCCGTGGGAGAGCACGTGGTGGTGGGTGCCGTCGCCGGCAAGGGAAAGCGACCCGAACGCCGTGTCGAGGTCCACTCCGGCGAGGACTTTGCCGCCGCGGAAGTCGTAGTCGGTGCCTTCGACGTCCTGCTCCTCGGCGTACGGCATCTGCTGGTCGCCGGCGTACGGGCGGACGCGCGAAGCCGGCAACGTCAACGTCAGGTCGTCGGTGGCGACGTCGCCGATGCGGAAGTACGGGTGCGCGCCCACACCGACGCCGATCGGCTGCTCACCCTCGTTGCGGATCTCGTGGGTGATCGTGAGCTCTCGTGGCTGCAGGTCGTAGGTCATGGTGGCGCGCAGCGGCACCGGCCAGCCGGGTTGCACCTCGACGTCGATCGCGAGCGTGATCGACGATTCCGCGTGCTCCAGCAGCTCCCACTCCTTGTGCCGCGTGAGACCGTGGATCGCGTTGCCGCGCGCGGCTTCGGTGATCTCCAGCTGCTGCTTCTCGCCCTGGAACACCCACTCCCCGCCCTTGGTGCGGTTCGGCCACGGAAGCAGCACCTGACCGAGGCCCTTCGGCGGCTTCTCGTCGGCCGCGAACTCCTCGACGTAGGGCACGCCGCCGACCTCGAACACGCGCAGGCCGGCACCGATCTCGGTGACGACGGCGCGCGCGTTGCCGCGGGTGATTTCGAACTGCTCTCCGGTGGGATCGGCCATGCCGCAGACATTACCGGCGGGCACCACGGGAGCGGGCCCGGTCAAGCTAACTAGACCGGTCGTCATAGTTTGAGCTACGGTGAGCCGCATGGTCCTCCGCACCGACTCCCGTCGCCGCATGCTCGACTCGGCCGCCGAGCTCTTCCGGGCGCAGGGTTACCACGCCACCGGCCTCACCCAGCTCGTCGCCGCGGGCGGGGCACCGAAGGGTTCGCTGTATTTCCACTTCCCCGGCGGCAAGGAGCAGCTGGCTGCCGAGGCCGTGCGGCTCTCGGGCCGTCGGACCGGCGAGGTACTGCAGGCCGTGGCTGCCGCGGCGCCCGATCCGGCGTCGGCGGTCTCCGGGATCGTCGACACGCTGGCCGCCGCGCTCGCCGATTCGGACTTCCGGCTCGGCTGTCCACTTGCGACAGTCGCGCTGGAGGCGTCGGCCGGGAGCCCGGCGATCCGCGAGGCGTGCGAAGAGGGTTACGCCTACTGGCAGGCGGGACTGGTCGAGTACTTCACCACGGCCGGGCTACCGGCCGAACGCGCCGACCCGCTGGCGACGGTCGTGCTCGCGGCGATCGAAGGGGCGCTGCTGCTCGCCAAGACCCGCCACGACGTCGCGCCGCTGCGCGCGATCGCGACACACCTGCGAACGACCGTCGAGAGGGAGTTCTCCTGATGCGCGTGCACCACCTCAACACCGGCACCATGGCCCCCGTCGGCGGCAGGCTCGTCGACGGCCACCCCGGCCTGCTGCGGCGCGCGAAACTCGTGTGCCACTGCCTGCTGCTCGAAACGAGCACGGGGCTCGTCCTGGTCGAGACAGGCATGGGCACGCCGGCCGTCACCGACCCGGTGCGCTGGCTCGGCCGGTGGTTCGTCACGGTGTCCCAGCCCGTGCCGCGCGCGGAAGAGACGGCGCTGAGCCAGGTTCGCGCGCTGGGCTTCGACCCGGCCGACGTGCGTGACATCGTGCTCACCCATCTGGACCTCGACCACGCGGGCGGGCTGGTCGACTTCCCGCACGCACGCGTGCACGTCTACGCCGCGGAGCTCGCGGCCTACCACGCCGGCAACCGGCGGTACCGGCGCGTGCAGTTCGCCCACGGTCCGCAGTGGACGTCCTATCCGGACGCGGGCGACGACTGGTTCGGCTTCTCCGCCGTCCGCGAGCTCACGGGCGTGCCCGGCGTCGCGCTCGTCCCGCTCGCCGGTCACACGCCCGGCCACGCCGGCATCGCCGTGCACACGGACGCCGGCTGGCTGCTCAACGCCGGCGACGCGTACTTCTTCCACTCGGAGATCGACTCGCCTGCCGCCATCCCTCCGGGCCTCGCACTGTTCGAACGGCTGGTGCAGACGCTGCCCGAACAGCGCGTGGCGAACCAGCAGCGCTTGCGCGAGCTGCGAAGGAGCACCGACGTGACGATCTTCGCCGCCCACGACCGCACGGACTTCGAACGGCTCAGCGCGGCACGGGCCGCTGGGTGAGCCTAGACGGCGGTGAGCGCCGTTTTCACGAGCGGAATCATCATCTGCTGCGTCATTTTCACCGGGCCGGTGTAGTTCACCAGCACCGGCACGCCGTTCACGGTTTTCGCGGCGGCGAGGGTCGCGGTCTTCTGCTGGTCGACGTAGTACACGGCGCCGCTGGGGAAACCGCCGACGTCGACCGCGCCGGGCTTGGCCTTCTTGATGGCGTCGACCATGGCGGCCGGGTCGGCTTGGCGGCCCTCGAACCGCGTGACGGCCAGCGCGCCTGCCGGTTTGCCGTCGAGGAGATACTCGCAGCTGGTGGCCTTGCCGCCGTTGCTCGCGTTGTCCTGGCTCGGCCCGGGTTTTTCCGTGAGGCCCGGGATGTTGATCGCCTTGCTCACTTCGCTGGCCGACAGCAGTGCGCAGGTCGACCCCGGTTTCGGCGGTGTGCTGGATGGGCTCGGCTTGGGTGGCGCGGCCTGCTGTTCGCCCGAGGAGCAAGCCGTGAGCGCGGCGGCGGTGAGCAGGGCAGCGGCGATCGGGTAAGCACGCATGCCCGGGATGGTAGGCCGTTCGGAGCAGTCGCGGTTAGGCCGGTCGGCTCAGCCGGTGGGGGCGCGGTAGCGCCAGAACGCCGGCAACACGAGCATGGCCAGCAGGACGAGCACGATGACCAGCAGCCCGCCGCCGGTCGCGGCCGGGCCGGTGCCGAAGAGAGCGCCCGCCCAGCCGTGGGTGAGGTCGGCCAGTCGCGGTCCGCCCGCGACGACCACGGTGAACACACCTTGGAGGCGGCCACGCATTTCGTCGGTGGTCGCGGTCTGCAGGATGGCTTGCCGGTACACGGAGCTGACCATGTCGGCGCCGCCGGCCAGCGCCATGAAGATCACGGCCAGCCACAGCGCGTGGGCGAGCCCGAAGGCCGCGATGGCGGCGCCCCAGAGGCAGATCGACACGACCACGGCGACGCCCTGGCGCGCGACGCGGTGCAGCCAGCCGGAGAACAGCCCGATGACCACGGCACCCGCTGGGAGCGCCGCGTAGAGGAGCCCGAGTGCGGGACCGCCACCGGGCGGGTCCCCGAAGGTGCGTTCCGCCATCTCGGGAATCAGCGCTCGCGGCATGCCGGCGACCATCGCGATGATGTCCGCGACGAACGACGCCAGCAGCACCTTCTGCGTCGCCAGGTATCGGAATCCGTCGACGACGTCACCGACGCCCGCGCGCCGCGACGGCCCGTTCAGCGGCGGGATCGCGGGCAGCCGCCACACGGCGATCAGCGTGATCATGAGCGCGCAGACGTCGATGAGGTACAGCGTGGACAGTCCGATGACCGGGATCAGCGCCCCGCCGAACAGCGGCCCGAACACCGCCCCGAACGTCGACATCGTCGTGTTGAGCGCGTTCGCCGACGGCAGCAGCTCTGGCGGCACCAGCCGGGCGACGACCGCGCCACGCGTCGGCATGTTGATCGCGTAGAACGCCTGGTTCGCCGCCAGGAGCCCCAGCACCAGCGTGACCGACCCGAAGCCCGCGAACGCCTGCAGCCACAACAGCGCCGACGACACAGCCACCCCGACGTTCGTGACCAGCAGCAGTTTCCGCCGGTCCACGGCGTCGGCGATCGCCCCGCCCCACAGCCCGAACACCAACAACGGCACCAGCGCGACGGCGCCGGTCAAGCCCACGTACGCCGACGACCCCGTCAGGTCGAACACCTGTTTGGGCACCGCCACGGCCGTCAGCTGCGACCCCACCGCGGTCACCGCCGTGGACACCCACAGCCGCCTGAACGCCGGAATCTTGAGCGGACGAGTGTCGACGACGATGCGGCCGAGGAGTTTCCGCGCCCCCGTGCGGGGAGGCAACGTCCCCGGATCAGAACCCACGACAAGCCATCTTAGCTGCGCTAACTAACTCAACGCGCGTGATTTTGATCGCCACGCGATGAGCGACCCTTTTGCCCGCTTCCCGCGAGTACCCGCCGGATCAGCGAAACCACACCGCGGCAGTCCGCAAGACAACCCCCAGCCGACGGTTCACGGAGCCAGCCGCTCCACGACCCACCCGTCGTCGGTTCGCCGGAACCTCAGCCGATCGTGCATCCGGTCTTCCCGGCCCTGCCAGAACTCGACGATGTCCGGCCGGATCCGCCACCCACCCCAGTGCGGTGGCGCCGGGATGTGCTCCACGTTCCCGAACCGCCGCTCGATTCCTTTCAGCGCGTTGTCCAACGCCCGCCGCCCGTCGACGATCCGCGACTGGGGCGACGCCCAAGCGCCCAGCTGCGATCCCCGTGGCCGCTGTTCCCAGTAGGCCACCGTCTCGGACGGCGCGACCTTCTCCACCTCGCCCCGTATGGTCACCTGGCGCTGCAGCGCGTACCACGGGAAGGTCGCCGACGCGTAGCGGGTCGCCGTGAGGTCGTGGCTCTTCGCCGACGTGTAGTTCGTGTAGAAGACGACTCCACGCTCGTCGAGGCCCTTGCACAACACGGTCCGTGAAGACGGGTGCCCGTGGGGGTCGGCGGTGGCGAGCACCATTGCGTTGGGCTCCGCGACACCTTCGGAAATCGCCTGGCTCAGCCAGTTCTGCAGCTGTTCGGTCCACGTGTCCGCGAGGGCGGCTTCGTCGAACGGGGCCCCGTCGTACGCCACCCGCATCCCGGGCAGCCGCACGACCGCGTCCGGTACCTCGTCGATCTCCGGCATCATGGGCGCATCCTCCGTACCCCTGGTGAGGGTGTCGACTCATCGATATCCAGCGACGGTATTGTCTCGCCGCCCGCGGCGAAACCCACCGAACGGTGACTCCTGCCACCCCCACCGCTCACCGGACCGTTACCGCAGCCTCGCGAACCGTAACCTGCACGTCATCCGCCGGACGGTGATCGATACCGCCGCGGCCTAGCGTCTGGCCTCCCCACCGTCTGGAGGCAGGTCCATGACCGACACCCTGTCCGGAACCGGCGAAGACACCACGAAACCGCGGCGGAAATACGCACCGCTCGCCGCCGACGAGAACCGCGAAGATTATTCGCTCCGATTCGCCGCCCACGCGTTCCGCCGCTGGTCGCCGTTCGTGGTCGCGACCACAGCGCTCGGCGGCATCGCCTACCTCGCCGACTTCGCGATCGGCGCCAGCATCGTCCTGTCCTACGGGTTCACCTCGGGCGTGCTGGCGATCCTCGCGGCGGCCGTGGTGATCTTCGTGACCGGCGTCCCCATCGCGCGCGCCTGCGCGACCTACGGGGTCGACATGGACTTGCTCACGCGCGGCGCCGGCTTCGGCTACTTCGGGTCGACGCTGACGTCGCTGGTCTACGCCAGCTTCACCGTCATCTTCTTCTCGCTCGAAGGCTCGATCATGGGCCAGGCGTTCCAGCTGGCGCTCGGCATCCCGCTGCCGATCGGCTACCTACTGGCGACACTCATCGTGCTGCCCTTCGCCCTATACGGCATGGGTGCGGTCGCGAAGATGCAGACGTGGACGCAGCCGCTGTGGATCGCCGGGCTGGTGCTTCCGTTCGTGGTGGTGCTGGTCCGGGAGCCGGCCCGGTTCGCCGACTTCGCGTCGTTCGGCGGCACGGAAGGCGCGGGTTCCGGGTTCTCGGCGATCGGCTTCGGGTTCGGCATGGGCGTGGCGCTCTCGCTGATCGGGCAGATCGGCGAACAGGCCGACTACCTGCGGTTCATGCCACGCAAGACCGAGGCGAACAAGCGGTCGTGGCAGGCCGCCGTGCTCGCGGCCGGGCCGGGCTGGGTCGTGCTCGGGGCGGCGAAGCAGATCGGCGGCGCACTGCTCGCGTTCCTGGCGCTCGGCACCGTCGGCAAGACCGCTGCGCTCGAGCCGATCGCCCCCTATCTGGACGCGGTGAAGCCGGCACTCGGCCCGGTTGCGCTCACGTTCGCGGCCCTGTTCGTCGTCGTGTCGCAGATCAAGATCAACACCACCAACGCCTACTCCGGGTCGCTGTCGTTCGCCAACTTCTTCTCGCGCGTGCTGCACAAGCACCCGGGCCGGGCGTGGTACGTCCTGGTCAACTGCGGCATCGCACTGGCGCTGATGGAGTTCGGTGCGTTCGCGTTCCTCAACAAGATCCTCGGCTTCTACTCCAACGTGGCGATCGCCTGGATCGGCGCCGTGTGCGCGGACCTGGTGATCGCGAAGCCGTCGGGCCTGTCGCCACGGTACATCGAATTCAAGCGCGCCTATTTGCACAAGGTCAACCCGGTCGGTTTCGGGTCGATGCTGGTCGCGTCGGCCGTGTCGATCGTGGCGTACTTCGGTGTGTTCGGGTCCGTGCTGGCCGCGTTCAGCCCCCTGCTCGCCCTGGTGATCGCGGTGGTCCTGGTGCCGACGCTGGCCGTCGTCACGAAGGGCCGCTACTACCTGGCGCGGCCCAACACCGTGTCCGGCCCCGGCGTCGACGTCGACCCACGCGCCACCCACCAGTGCTCGGTCTGCGGTGATCGCTACGAACTACCTGACATCGCCGACTGCGCCAAGCAGGACGGCGCGATCTGCTCCCTGTGCTGCACGCTCGACAGCACGTGCCACGACCTGTGCCGCGAAGCCGGGCCGGTCGACCTGCCATCACCAACCGTCCGGCCGGTCTGAGGTCCGCGGGTTCAGGCGCGCGTGATGGCCGCCAGCATCAGTGCCCGCAGCTCCACGCTGACGTCACCGGCGGGCAGCGGCGGCTCGTGCGCCTGCCACTCGCGCAGCAGGCCGGTGGCCGCGCCGACGAGCGCGACCGCCGTGAGCCGGTAGTCGCGGTCGGGAGCCGCGCCGGCTTCGGCGGCACGGCGCGCCTCCGTCTCGATGAACGTGGCCCACCGGTCCACCCAGATCTGGTGCTGCTCTTCGAGCTCGGCGCTGACCCCCACGGCCTCGATGTAGGTGAGGCGCGGCATGCGCGGGTCGATCGTCACGGCGGCCACGAAGCCGTCGAGCAGCTTCGCGATGCGGGACATCGCGTCGGCGTGCTCGGCCTCTTCGAGCGCGGCCGTCACGTGCGTGAGCGCGAGCGAGTTGATGCGGTCGTGCAGCGTCCGGAGCACTTCTTCCTTGCTGCCGAACTCCTCGTAGAAGTTGCGCGTGGACACCCCCGCACTGCTACACAATTGGGTGATCTTCGTCTGGCGGAAGCCGACCGTGGTGAACAGGTCCAGAGCGGCCCTCAGCAGCCGTTCCCGACGCTCGGCACGTCGGCGCTCCGGCGGGACGCCACCGTAGGTCCGGGCCACCGGCCCTCCTTCCCGCCGTGCTCCGCCCAGGGGGCAGCGCCGACGCAACTTTGTGAAAATTGTGATTACCACCAAGGCGGAGGCGAAAGCGCTCGTTCGGATTCGGGTAATCCCCGCGCCCGGCCCGGCGGAACGTGCCGTCGGCCGTGCGGCGATCACGGTAGCGAGCAGCCGGAGACCCGTCGCGCGCAGGCCCCCTCGGCCGATCACCGAACGCTAAGTCGTTGCCACGCCTGGGAATCAGCCCTGTACCGCAGGCCGCGCGGCATGCTCAGAACACCCTCGCGACGAGATCACCCGTGCTGAGGAGGCGACGAGTTCTCACCGTCGAGGCCGCTCAGGGCAACAACGGCATCCGCCGCCAGCGAGGTCGTGAGCGTGACGCCGGGCGCGGGGCACGTGCGAGCCCACCACTCGCCGGAAGCCGGCGGGCGCTGCGGACCGCCGACCACCAGTTCTGTTGCGAGCACGCGCTTTCCCGCCAGTGCGGCCAGTCCCGCGTCGAGCGTGGGATCGCCGATCACCTGCGTCTGACGCAGCAGCGGATTGTCGTCCCGATGCACGTGCATCGTGGAGGTGAGCCGGCCCGGTCGTTCGCCCGCACGCCCCAGCACGAGCACTTCCCGCGTGCGGAAACGGGAATTTTCCCCTACCGATACCCGCAGCACCGCCGTGTGCTCCGCGCGGGCGGTGACGACGGTCGGCTCCGGCAGGTACGTCAGCGAACCACCGCAGGCAACCTCCACGTCCACAGTGGACGAACTGGGCCCGCCGCCGGGGCCGGGCAACGCGAGCGTTGCCGCGACGCCGGACAGCCGCAGCACCGCGCCCGGTCCGACGCGGACGTCGAGCAGCAGTTCGTCGCCACCCAGCGGAGCCGTAGCGGAGGACACGAGGTGCACGACCGCGTCCGGCCCGCTGCCTCGACGCGGCACGAGCGTCAGTGGCGCCATCGACCGCAGTTCCTGCAGCACCGTCCGCTCGCCGGATCGGCACGCGACGACGCGCGCGCGGGCCTTCACCCCGCGCGCACCGGCAGCACCGAACGCACCCACGCGGCGACGTCGGGCGCGTCCGGGGTCTCGACCAGCGACTGCGTGATCACCGGCAGGTCGCCGCGCATGCAGTGCGCGTCGGCCGTCATCACGGTCAGGTCCGCGCCAACGAGCGGCGCGAGGTCGGTTTTGTTGATCACCAGTAGGTCGGCCGTCGTCACGCCGGGGCCGCCCTTGCGCGGCACTTTGTCCCCGCCTGCGACGTCGACCACGAACACCTGGCTGTCGGCGAGGCCGCGGCTGAACACGGCCGTGAGGTTGTCGCCGCCGCTTTCGATGATCACCAGGTCCAAGCCAGGGAACCGGGACTCGAGCGTTTCGACGGCGTCGAGATTCGCGGTGATGTCGTCGCGGATCGCGGTGTGCGGGCACGCGCCGGTCTGCACGGCCTCGACGCGCTCGGGCGCGAGCACCCCCGCCTTGCGCAGGAAGTCGGCGTCTTCGGTCGTGTAGATGTCGTTGGTGACCACCGCGAGGTTGAGCTCGCCGCCGAGGGCGCGGCACAGCGCGGCCGTCAGCGCCGTCTTGCCGCTGCCGACGGGACCGCCGATGCCGATGCGATACGCACGGCTCGCGGCCGGCGCCGGGGCGTAGCGGTCCGGTCCGGTCTCCGTCGGGTCGAAGCTGACGGGGTGCACGTGGTCGTGTTCAGCTCGCAAAGAGCCGCACCTCCTCCTCGTGGTGCCGGGCATGCGCCTCGGCGAACAGGTCCAGCGCCGGCGACGCCGGTGCGGGCAACTCCGCAGGGTCGGCCCCGGCGACGGCCGCGGCGGCTTCGGCAACGCGGCTGACCTCGGCACCGAGCCGCGCCACCACCGCGTTCACTGCGAACGGGTCGAGGCCGAGCAGCCGCACGGCCGCGCTCGCGGGCCCGCTCACGGCCAGGTACGCCACGGCGATCGCGGCGTCGGCCGGCGCACCACCGGCGATCCCGGTGAGCGCACCGCAGACGACCGGATGGTGGGGCCGCGGGGTTTCGGCGAGCAGCGTCGTCAGCACCGGTGACGGCCACGCGGCCGCGCCTGCCCTCGCGGTCCCCCGGCCCTGCGCACGGGACGCCAGGCGCTGCGCGGGAGACGGCGTCCTCGCGTCGAGTTCGGCATCGAGCTCCCGCCAATATCCACTGTGGACGGAACGACTGGCGGCATGTGCCGAGGCCGCGGCGAACGCAGCGGCCAGTGCGCCCGCGGTCCGCAGGCGGCTGCGCAGGAACCCCGGCAGATCGGCTTCGCTCGTCACGAGCTTGCGGTTCACGGCTTCTTCGAGCCCGCCGGAGTGCACGTGGCCGCCGCCCGGAAACCGGGAGTCGGCGAGGATGAGGGCGCACACGTCCATCAGAACAGGAAGTACCGCTGGGCCATCGGCAGCTGGGCGACCGGCATCGGCTCGATGAGCTCACCGTCGACGCGCACCGCGAAGCTGTCGGGGTCCACCTGCACGTCGGGGGTCGCGTCGTTGAGCACCATGTCCGCCTTGGTCCGGCGCCGCGGGTTCGCGACGGCGACGAGCGGCCGGTTGATGCCGAACGTTTCCGCGAGCCCCGAATCGAGCGCTTCGGGAGCCACGAAGTGCAGGCTCGACGCCGCCGCCACCCGCGGTGCGGCACCGAACATCGGCCGCGCCAGCACCGGCTGCGGAGTCGGGATCGACGCGTTCGCGTCGCCCATCGCCGCCCACGCCGGAAACCCGCCCTTGAGCACGACGTGCGGGCGGACGCCGAAGAACTTCGGCTCCCACAAGACGAGATCCGCGAGCTTCCCTGGCTCCACCGAGCCGATCTCCGCGTCCAGGCCGTGGGCGATGGCGGGGTTGATGGTGTATTTCGCGACATACCTGCGGGCGCGCAGATTGTCGGCGGCGCCGTCGCCGGGCAGGGCGCCACGGCGACGTTTCATCACATGCGCGGTCTGCCAGGTGCGGATCACGACCTCGCCGATGCGGCCCATGGCCTGCGAATCGGAGCTCATCATCGAGATCGCGCCGAGGTCGTGCAGCACGTCCTCCGCGGCGATCGTGCTCGGGCGGATGCGACTCTCGGCGAACGCGAGGTCCTCGGGCACCGACGGGTTGAGGTGGTGGCACACCATCAGCATGTCGAGGTGCTCATCGAGTGTGTTCACCGTGTGCGGCCGCGTGGGATTCGTCGATGACGGCAGCACGTTCGGCAGTGAGACGACCCGGATGATGTCCGGCGCGTGGCCGCCGCCGGCGCCTTCGGTGTGGTAGGCGTTGATCGAACGGCCGGCAATCGCGTCTACAGTGGACTCGAGGAAGCCGGCCTCGTTGAGTGTGTCGGTGTGGATGGCCACCTGCACCCCGGATTCGTCGGCGACCGTGAGGCACGCGTCGATCGCCGCCGGTGTGCTGCCCCAGTCCTCGTGCAGCTTGAACCCGCCGGCGCCCGCGGCCAACTGCTCGCGCAGCGCCTCGTGGCGGACGGTGTTCCCCTTGCCCAGCAACAGGACGTTGACCGGGAGACCGTCCATCGCGGACAGCATGCGCCCGAGGTGCCACGCCCCGGGTGTCACCGTGGTTGCCTTCGTGCCCTCGTTCGGCCCGGTGCCGCCGCCGACGAGCGTGGTCAGGCCCGCGGCGAGCGCGGTGTCCACGAGCTGCGGGCAGACGAAGTGCACGTGGCAATCGATGCCACCCGCCGTGAGGATCTTCCCGTTGCCGGCCTGCACCTCCGTCGACGGGCCGATCACCAGCGCCGGGTCGACGCCGTCCATCGTGTCCGGGTTACCGGCCTTGCCGATGCCGACGATGCGGCCGTCGCGCACGCCGACGTCGGCCTTCACGACCCCCCAGTGGTCGAGAATGACGGCGCCGGTGATCACGAGGTCGGGAGCCCCTTCGGCCCGCATGGCCACGCCTTGGCCCATCGACTCGCGGATGACCTTGCCGCCGCCGAAGAGCACCTCGTCGCCGCTTCCGGCGGGACCGATCGAGCGGTCCTCGGTCACCTCGATGAGCAAATCGGTATCGGCCAGCCGGATCCGGTCACCGGTGGTCGGGCCGAACAGTTCGGCGTAGCGCTCGCGATCGATATCGGCCACGGCCTAGGACTTTTCAGTGCGGTCGAGAGGCGTGCGGTCGAGAGGTGTGCGGTCGAGAGGAGCGCCGTCGACGAGCCGGTATTCGGCGCGCAGCCCCGGCACACGCCGGTTTCCGCGCAGCGGCACCAGGTCGACTTCGCGCTCGACGCCGGGTTCGAACCGCACCGACGTGCCCGCCGCCACGTCGAGCCGGCAGCCACGCGCGGCCTCGCGGTCGAACTCCAGGCCCGGGTTCACGGCCGCGAAATGGTAGTGCGACCCGACCTGCACGGGCCGGTCACCGAGGTTGCGCACGAGCAGCCGCACGCGCTCACGTCCGGGGTTCAGCTCCACCGGCTCGTCGCCGGGGATGATCTCGCCTGGCCGCATCCGGCCTCCTCTAAACGATCGGGTCGTGCACGGTGACGAGCTTCGTACCGTCCGGGAAAGTGGCCTCCACCTGCACCGAGTCGACCATTTCGGCCACGCCGTCGAGGACCTGCGCCCGCGCGAGCACACTCCGGCCGCCGGCTGCGAGCTCGCTCACCGTTCGGCCGTCGCGCGCACCTTCGAGCACGTAGTCGGTGATCAGCGCGACCGCCTCGGGGTAGTTCAGCGCCACGCCGCGCTCGAGCCGGCGACGCGCGACGTCCGCGGCGACGTGGACCAGCAGCTTGTCCCGTTCGGCTGGACTCAGGTGCATGCGAAAGGTGTATCACCGCGAGCAGGCCCTCGCCGGATCCGGAAACACAGGATTTACCTGGGGTACGCCTGGTGGACGCGGCCTCGATCACACCCGGTTGCCGTAGAACTTGCCGCGGGACGCCGTCCTGGACTGAATCGTTCTCGGAATCGTGACCGAAACCACCACTTCTTTCATTGCTCCTCTCGCCGCGATGGAGCAAGGTTTGTCCAACCGTGCGATGAGGCGCGCCGATGTCGCGTGCATCCCGTCCGCGAGTGCGAGCAAGACCAAGCCGGGGAAAACGCGCATCGAAAGGTTCGCTCAGTGACTACCTCCAGCCCGACTACCTCCAGCCTGACTACCTCCGCGAGCAACCACACGAACTCCGACCAGGCCGACGACGGCTTCAAACCGGGCCTCGAGGGCGTGGTGGCGTTCCGCACCGAGATCGCCGAACCCGACCGCGACGGCGGCGCGCTGCGCTACCGCGGCGTCGACATCGAGGACCTCGCCGGGAAGGTGAGTTTCGGGGACGTATGGGGGCTTCTCGTCGACGGTCACTTCGGCACCGGCCTCTCCCCGGCCGAGCCGTTTCCGCTTCCGGTGCACACGGGCGACGTGCGCGTGGACGTGCAGGCGGCGCTGGCGATGCTCGCCCCGATCTGGGGTTTCCAGCCGCTGCTGGACATCACCGACGCCCAGGCCCGCGAGCAGCTCGCGCGCGCTTCGGTGATGGCGCTGTCCTACGTCGCGCAGTCGGCACGCGGCACATCGCTGCCCGCGGTTCCGGAATCGCGCGTGGACGAGGCGAAGACGATCACCGAACGGTTCCTCGTCCGTTGGCGCGGTGAGCCGGACCCGGCGCACGTCAAGGCGCTCGACGCGTACTGGGTTTCAGCCGCCGAGCACGGCTTGAACGCCTCGACGTTCACCGCGCGCGTGATCGCCTCGACCGGTGCCGACGTCGCCGCTTCGATGTCCGGTGCGATCGGCGCCATGTCGGGCCCACTGCACGGCGGCGCGCCCGCGCGGGTGCTGCCGATGATCGAGGAAGTCGAACGAACCGGTGACGCCGCCGGGCTGGTCAAGGGCATCCTCGACCGCAAGGAGCGGCTCATGGGCTTCGGCCACCGCGTCTACCGGGCGGAGGACCCTCGGGCGCGCGTGCTGCGCCGCACCTGCCAGGAGCTGCACGCCGAGCGCTACGAGGTCGCCGCCGCACTGGAGCAGGCCGCGCTGTCGGAGCTGCGGGAACGCCGCCCCGACCACCCGATCGAAACCAACGTGGAGTTCTGGGCCGCGGTGATCCTGGACTTCGCGAAGGTGCCGCCGGCCATGATGCCGTCGATGTTCTCCTCCGCCCGCACCGCCGGCTGGGCGGCGCACATCCTGGAACAGAAGAAGACCGGCCGGCTGGTGCGTCCGTCCGCCAAGTACGTCGGCCCCGGCCCGCGCAAGCCGGAAGACGTCGAGGGCTGGGACACCGTCACCAAGCACTGATCATCGCTCGTGAGCGTCGCCGCCGGTCGTCGTCGGTTACCGCCGCCGGCGGCGGCCGTCACGCGTCGTGGGCCTCAGTGGTGGCGAGCATGGCGGTGAGCTGGTCGACGAGCCAGCCGTCGAGGACCTCCCGGGCCACCTTGCGTTCCTGCAGCCACGACAACAGCGCACCTTCGACCACGGCCGTCCAGCAGCGCAGCGTCAGCAGCTGCAGCGGCGACGGCTCGGCGATGCCCAGTGCGTCGAGGATCAGCTCCACGGACCGGTGCCGGACCTCGTCGATGGCCGCATCGGTTTCCGACGTCGCGATCACCGATCCGCTGCGCAGCAAGGCGACGTACCCCGCGCGGTAGTGATCGGCCACGTCGATGAGCCCGCGGACAGCCGCGCGCAGCCGGGCTTCCGGCGGGCCCTGTTCGAGCTGCGCGAGCCCGTCGACGAGGCCGTCGGTGACCGTGCGCAGCGCCTGCACCTGCAGCTCACGCAGGCTCGGGAAGTAGCGGTAGAACAGCGGTCGCGACACCTCCGCCCGCGCGACGATGTCGTCGACCGTCACCAGTTCGGGCGCCCGGCTGCCGAACAGGTCGAGCGCCGCGGCGATCAGGTCGTCGCGCCGGGCCTGCGGGGTCATCCGGCGCGGGCGGCTCACGGCGTGACGTCCAGCTTCGCCGCCGCGCGCAGCAGGCCGGGCGTCAGGCGGGAAAGCACCAACGCCGCCTTGGCTTCCGGGGTCGACGGCTGGATCGCGCGGTCGCGCTCCACCGCACGCAAGATGTCGCGAGCGACCTTCTCCGGCCCGAAGCCGCGCCGCGCGTAGAGTTTCGAAGCCGCCTGCCGCCGGCGCGCCTGCTCGTCGTCCGAAACGCCGACGAACCGCGTGGTGCTGGTGATGTTCGTGTTCACCAGTCCCGGGCACACGGCCGTGACCCCGATGCCGTCGGCCGCCAGCTCCGCGCGCAACCCGTTGCTCAGCGCCAGCACCGCCGCTTTCGTCGTGGCGTACGCGGTGAGGATCTTCGATGGCAGATACGCGGCGGCCGACGCGAGGTTCACGATCTGCCCACCCTCCGCGCGCTCGGCCATCATCGGCGCGAACGCGCGGCACCCGTGGATCACGCCCCACAGGTTCACGTCCACGACCTTCTCCCAGTCGGCCAGCGACGTGTCGAGTAACGGCCCGGACATGCCGATGCCCGCGTTGTTCACCACGATGTCGGGCACCCCGAAGTCCGCCCGTACCCGGGCGGCGAAGGTCTCCACCGCTTCGGCGCCGGTGACGTCCACTGTGTACTCACCGGCGGTGCCGCCGTTGTCCCGCACCAGCTTCGCCGTTTCCGCCGCCGCGGCGGGGTCGATGTCGGTCACCACCACGTCGGCGCCCTCCGCGGCGAACGCCACGGCCGTCGCCCGTCCGATCCCGCTGCCGGCGCCGGTGATGACCACCAGCCGGTCGGCGAATCGACGGGACGGACTGCCACCGACGCGAGCACGCTTCAGCGCGCGGCTCTGGGCGCCGCCCTCGGCGTAGGCAATGAGCTCCGCGGTCGCGGCCGCGACGACTTCCGGCTTGCTGCGGGCGATCCAGTGCGAACCGATGAGCCGCCGCACGCGCAGATCCGGCACCCACCGCGCGATGTCCGTCTGCAGCGCCGTGGTCACGAAGGCATCGCCCGATGGCGCGAGCACCTGTACCGGCACCTCGGCCGGGCGCGGCGCGGGCCGTGACAGCCGCGTGAACATGTTGGCGCGGTAGAGCTTCAGACCGTGCACGCCGTCGCTCACGCGCACGTGGCCCGCCGCCGGATCGAGGCGGTGCATCAGCGCGGGTACGGCCCCCGTGCGCCAGCCCAGCTCCGGCAGCAGCGGAACCTGGAACAGCAGGATGTAGTAGGAGTGCAACAGCTGCCGCAGCGCGCGCGGTACCCCGGACGGCCGCCGGAACTGCTCGCGAAACCACGCGCCGGCGTGGTCGAGGCTCGGGCCGGAGATCGAGGTGTACGACGCGATGCGGCCTCGCAACGCCTCGCCGGTCACCGCGTGCCAGGTCTGGATCGAGCCCCAGTCGTGGGCCAGCAGGTGCACCTTGCCTTCGGGCCGCACGGCGTCGACGACAGCTTCGAGGTCGGCCGCGAGCTGGTCGAGCCGGTAGGCGCGGCGCCAACGCGGCTTGTCCGACTCCCCCGCGCCGCGCACGTCGTAGACCACGACGCGGTGGTGTCGGCCGAGTTCGGCGGCCACGCCGTCCCACATCTCGGCGTTGTCCGGATAGCCGTGCACGAGCACGACCGTGGGGCCGCTTTCGGCGCCGCTCACCCGCACGGAGAGGCGGACCCCGTCACGTGCGGTCACCTGCAGCTTGTGAGACATTCCGTCATGTTAGACATTCTGTCAACAGTGCGGTTCACCGAAGCGGCGGTTGCGCTTTCGCGAAAAGGCGCGGCGGCGGCGATTTTTCGCTCCATGACGGCGTTTTCGCTGGTTCCACGGGAAACACCCGCCGCTGTCCACCGTTCGGTGGACAACCGGATTCCACTGGCCGGACGTCCCGCGGACGCGGTGCGTGACCGCAGGATTGAGCCATGACCACAGCAGTGAGGGTGCGCGGACTGCGCAAGGAGTACCCGGGCCATGTCGCCGTGGCCGGGCTCGACCTCGACATCCACCACGGCGAGGTGTTCGCGCTTCTGGGGCCCAACGGCGCGGGCAAGACCACGACCGTCGAAATCCTCGAAGGCCACCGGCAGCGCACGGCGGGCGAAGCGGCCGTGCTCGGTGAGGATCCAGGAAAGGCCGGCCGTGACTGGCGGTCGCGACTCGGCATCGTGCTGCAGACAGCGACGGACGCGGCCCAGCTGACCGTGGCGGAAACCGTGCGGCACTTCGCGAAGTACTATCCCGACCCGCGAGACGTCGACACGGTGATCGACCTGGTCGGGCTGACCGAGAAGGCCGGTGCGCGCGTGAAGTCGCTGTCGGGCGGGCAGCGGCGGCGCGTCGATGTGGCGCTCGGCATCATCGGCCGTCCGGAACTGCTCTTCCTCGACGAACCCACCACCGGGTTCGACCCCGAAGCGCGGCGCCAGTTCTGGGGCCTGATCGAAGGACTCGCCCACGAGGGCACCACGATCGTGCTCACCTCCCACTACCTCGACGAGGTCGAGGCACTCGCCAGCCGGCTCGCCGTGATCGCGAACGGCAGCGTGGTGGCCGAGGGGACCCCCGAGACTCTCGGCGGGCGCGGCAACGCCGAGGCGATCGTGCGGTGGAGCGACCAGACCGGGGAGCACGAGGAACGCACGCAGTTCCCGACGAAGCTCGTGAACCACCTGTCCGGCGGGAGCAGGGAGCTCGCCGGACTGACGGTCACGCGGCCGAGCCTGGAAGACGTCTACCTCGGGTTGATCGGCGAGCAGCCGTGATCCACCACAGCAGGCGGCCCGGCCGGTGAGGCCCGGGGGCTCACCGGCCGGGCCGCCACTCACCACGCGGTCAAACACCGCGCGGTCACGCCCAGCGCCATCAAACCCGGTGCGACCAAACCCAGCGGCATCAAACCCGGTGCCATCAACACCGGTGCGACCAAACCCGTCGAACACCACCACCCACTCGACGACCACCCACTCGACGACACGGGGGAGAAACCGTGACCACGACCCTCGCTCTGCCGGGCACCTTCGCGCTCGGCGCCGCACGCGGCAGCTTCGAGCTGCGGCAGTTCTTCCGCAACAGGGAGCAGGTGGTGTTCACCTTCTCCCTGCCCGCGGTGCTGATGATCCTGCTCGGCTCCATCCTGAACGGCCCGACCACGCAGGCGGGGGTGTCGTCGGGTCAACTGCTCGCCGCGAGCATGATCGGCGCCGGCATCGTGTCGACGTCGTTCAACAGCGTCGGCATCGGGATCGCGGCCGACCGTGAGATGGGCGCGCTCAAGCGCCTGCGCGGCACGCCGATGCCGGCGGCGTCGTACTTCATCGGCAAGATGATCATGGTGCTCGTCACGAGCGTGGCGCAGACCGTGTTGATGGCCGCGGTCGCGATGCTTCTGTTCGGGCTGAAGCTGCCGTCCGACGGCGAGAACTGGGTGACCCTGGTGTGGGTGATGCTGCTGGGCGTCATCGCCTCGACGCTGCTCGGCATCTCGATCAGCTCGCTCACCCGCACGACGAACGGGACAGTCGCGGTGGTGCAGCTCGTGTATCTGGTGCTGCAGTTCATCTCCGGTGTGTTCATCACGCCGATCACGAACCTGCCCAAGATCATGGTCGACATCGCATCCTTCTTCCCGCTGAAATGGATCTGCCAGGGTTTCCGGTCGGTGTTCCTGCCGCCGGCGGCCGCGAGTCAGGAGATGGCGGGGTCATGGGAGCTTCCGATGGTGGCGCTGGTGCTCGGCGCCTGGTGCGTGGCCGGGCTCGTGCTCGCACGGCTCACGTTCCGGTGGACGAACGAGGCCCGGTGACGGCTTCGAACCCCGACGACGCCTGGGAGCGCTCGTACTGGGTCTGGGAGGTGTTGTTCGCGGTCGCCTTCGTGGCGACCGCCCTCCTGGTGCTCTTCGACGACGTGGCCACGGCGGAGAAGGTGGTCGCGGAGACCGCGCTCGTGGCGCTGGCACTCGGCTACCTCGTGGCCGGGCGCCGCATCATGCGCACGGAGGGCCACCCGGTGGCCCGCGCCTGGGCGGCCGGCGTGCTGTCGGTGCTCGTGGCCACGGCGATGTTCGCCGACACCACGTCGGCGTTCGTGTTGTTCATGGCTTGCCCGATGGTGTTCATGCTGCTGGAGATCCGCCCGGGCGTGATCCTCACGACGGTGCTGATCCTGCTCGAACCGGCCTCGGCCGTGGTGCGCAACGGGTGGCACGACCCGAGCCTGTCGATCCTGCTGCCGATGACCGCGATCCTCGTGGTGTTCAGCGTGCTGGCCGGCAAGTTCACCACCGACGTCATCAAGCAGAGCACGGCGCGCGCCGAGCTCATCAACCAGCTCGAAGACAGCCAGGCCGAAGTCGCACGGCTCTCGCGCGAAGCCGGCACCGCCGCCGAACGCGAGCGCCTGGCCCGCGAGATCCACGACACGCTGGCGCAGGGTTTCACGAGCATCGTCACGCTCGCCCAGGCCATCGAGTCCGAACTGGACACCGACCCCGGCGCGGCCCGCAAGCACCTCGAACTGGCTTCGCGCACGGCGCGGGAGAACCTCGCCGAGGCACGTGCGATGGTCGCGGCGCTCGCGCCTTCGGACCTCGCCGCCGGATCGCTGACCGACGCCGTGCGCCGGGCCGCGGACCGGCTCGCCGATGAGGCCGGACTGCACGTGGAGTGCGAAGTGGACGGTGTGCTGCCGCAACTGCCGACCGCCGCCGAAGTCGTGCTGCTGCGAGGTGCGCAGGAAGCGCTGGCGAATGTCCGCAAGCACGCCGGCGCGGCGACCGTGCGAGTAGGGCTGTCCGCTGTGGACGGAGCGGTACGGTTGCGCGTGCACGACGACGGCTGCGGCTTCAACCCGGAACACCCCACGGAAGGCTTCGGCCTGCGCGGGATGCGTTCGCGTGCCGAACAGGTGGGCGGACGGCTGAGCGTGTGCCGCGGTGCCCGCGGCGGGACCGAACTCGAGCTGGAGGTGCCCGCGTGATCACGATCATGCTGGTCGATGACCACCCGGTGGTGCGCGAAGGGCTGCGCGGAATGCTCGAAGCCGAAGCCGATCTGACCGTCGTCGGGGAGGCGGGCTCGGGTGCCGAAGCCATCGCGCTCGACCGGGTCAAGCAGCCCGACGTGGTTCTGATGGACCTGCGCATGCCCGGTCTCGACGGCGTCGGCGCGATCCGCGGCATCCTCAAGGACACGCCGGCGCGGCGGATCGTCGTGCTCACCACGTACGAAACCGACGCCGACATCCTGCGGGCCGTGGAAGCGGGCGCCGCCGGATACCTGCTCAAGGACGCATCGCGCACCGAGCTGGCCGGCGC
Organism: Amycolatopsis sp.; assembly: GCA_035551175.1. Classification (GTDB taxonomy): domain Bacteria; phylum Actinomycetota; class Actinomycetes; order Mycobacteriales; family Pseudonocardiaceae; genus Amycolatopsis. The sequence goes on from DASZNR010000045.1 coordinate 26,870, forward strand.
GATCCGCGCGGCCGCGCGGGGCGAAACCGTGCTGGCCCCGTCGGTGGCGGGCAAGCTCGTGAACCGCGTGCGCAACCCCGAACCGGCTTCGCCGCTGTCCGCACGCGAGGTCGAGGTGCTCCGGCTCGTCGCGAAGGGACAGACGAACGCCGAGATCGGGCGCAGCCTGCACATCGGAGAGGCGACGGTGAAAACGCACCTGCTGCGCGTGTTCGGCAAGCTCGGCGTGTCGGATCGCACCGCGGCCGTGACGACCGCGCTGGACCGGCAGCTCCTCGGCTGAGCACCCGGGGCAGAATGGCCCGCATGCTGGAGTCCACCGAACGCGCCCTGTACCACCGTCTCGCCCGCGAGCAGGCAGGCAGCCGCGCGCCGTCGCTGGTCGCCGGCGTGGTGCGCGACGGCAGCCTCGTCTGGTCCGGCGGCCGCGGCCGCGTCGGGTCGGCGCGGCCCGACGCGGACACACAGTACCGCCTGGGCTCGATCACGAAGACGATGATCGCCACGGCCGTGCTGCGCCTGCGCGACGAGGGCGAGCTCGATCTCACCGACGCGCTGGAAAAGCACGTGCCGGGCACGTCCTTCGGCTCGGTCACGGTGGCGCAGCTGCTGTCCCACACCTCCGGACTCACGTCGGAGTCGCCCGGCGGCTGGTGGGAACGCACCGAGGGCGGCGACTGGGCCGCACTCGAGGGCAGCCTCGACAAGGACGCGATGAAACTGCGGCCGGGCTCCAAGTTCCACTACTCCAACGTCGGCTACGGCGTGCTGGGCGAGCTCGTGTCGCGCCACCGCGGCCGCGGCTGGTTCGACGTCGTGCGGGAGGAAATCCTGCTTCCGCTGGGGATGAACCGCACCACGCCGCACCCCGAGGGCGCGCACGCCGACGGTTTCGCCGTGCATCCGTTCGCCGACGTCCTCCTGCCTGAGCCCTCCCCCGACGCCGGGGCCATGGCGCCGGCCGGCCAGCTCTGGTCGACCGTCACGGACCTCGCGCGGTGGACCGCGTTCATCGGCGGCCACACCGGCGGCGTGCTGAGCGAGGACACGATGGCCGAGATGCGCGCGGTCGCCGTCGTCGACGACGCAGAAGCGTGGAACAGCGGGTTCGGCCTCGGCATCATGCAGGTCCGCCCGAACGGCAGGCGGCTGTTCGGCCACACGGGTTCGATGCCCGGCTTCCTCGCCGCGACACTCGTCGACCCCGCCACCGGCACGGGGGCGCTGTGCTTCGCGAACGCCACCGCGGGCGTCGGCATCACGCAGCTCGTGCTCGACCTCATCACGACCGTCGAGCACCTGGAGCCCGCCCTGCCCGACGAGTGGCAGCCGTCCACTGTGGACCCTGAGCTGCTCGCGCTCACCGGGCTGTGGCACTGGGGACCGACGCCGTACCACCTGCGGGTGCTCGGCTCCGGGCTGCTGTCGCTCGACCCGGTCAGCGGAGCCGGGCGCGCGTCGCGGTTCCGGCCGGCCGGTCCGGACACCTGGGTGGGCCTCGACGGGTACTACGCCGGCGAGACGCTCACCGTCGGCCGCGACGCCCACGGCGCGCCCGAGCACCTGAACCTCGCGACGTTCATCTTCAGCCGCACCCCCTACGACCCGGCCGCGCCGATCCCGGGCGGGGTCGAGGAGTCCGGCTGGCGCTGAGGTCCGTCCGTCTCGCCGGGCGGGCTCGGGTTCCACATCGCGGACACCTCCCCACCGCATTGAGCAGGCGTGTCCCGACCTGAGAGACTGGCCACATGACCGACGCAGCGGAGTTGAGCATCCCCGAAGACCTCAAGCCGGCCGATGGGCGCTTCGGTTGCGGACCGTCCAAGGTCCGTGACGAGCAGCTCGCCAAGCTGACGGAGTCCGGGCACACGTACCTGGGCACGTCGCACCGGCAGAAGCCGGTGAAGTCCCTGGTCGGGCGCGTGCGAGCGGGGCTGTCCGAGCTGTTCTCCCTGCCGGAGGGCTACGAGGTGATCCTCGGCAACGGCGGCACCACCGCGTTCTGGGACGCCGCCGCGTTCGGCCTCGTCCGCGAGCGCGCTCAGCACTTCACCTACGGCGAGTTCTCCTCGAAGTTCGCGACCGTCACGAACAAAGCGCCGTTCCTGTCCGATTCGATCGTCGTGAAGGCCGAGCCGGGCAGCGCTCCGGACATCGCGTACGAAGCGGGCGCGGACCTCGTCGGGTGGGCGCACAACGAAACTTCCACCGGCGTCGCCGTGCCGGTCCGCCGCCCCGAAAACAGCGACGGCGCACTCGTCGCGATCGACGCGACGTCCGGCGCCGGCGGCCTGCCGGTCAAGGCCGAGGATTTCGACGTCTACTACTTCGCGCCGCAGAAGTCGTTCGCCTCCGACGGCGGGCTGTGGATCGCGCTGGCGTCGCCTGCGGCGGTCGAGCGCATCGGCGAGCTCGGCGGCGGCGACCGCTGGATCCCCGAATTCCTCTCGCTCACCACGGCGCTGGACAACTCGCGCAAGGACCAGACGTACAACACTCCCGCCGTCGCCACGCTGTTCCTGCTGGCCGACCAGATCGAGTGGATGAACGGCCAGGGCGGCCTCGCGTGGACCACCGCGCGCACCAAGGAGTCGTCGAGCCGGCTGTACGAGTGGGCCGAGAAGACCTCCTACACCACGCCGTTCGTGAAGGACCCGGACCTGCGCTCGCAGGTCGTCGGCACCGTCGACTTCTCCGACGAGGTCGACGCCGCCGCCGTCGCCAAGGCACTGCGCGCCAACGGCATCGTCGACACCGAGCCGTACCGCAAGCTGGGCCGCAACCAGCTGCGCGTCGGCCTGTTCCCGGCCATCGACCCCGACGACATCACGAAGCTCACCAAGAGCATCGAGTACGTCGTCGAGCGGCTCGGCTGAGTTCGTCCGGACCCCGAAGGGCCTCTCCGTCGCAGTGCGGAGGGGCCCTTCGGCATTCGTCCGGTGAAGCTGGCATCGAGAACACGGAACACCACTCATTCGTGACGGAACGTGGTCGGCGTGTCCCGTGGGCTCCCGGTGACCGGGACCACGAGGATGGACCTGATCGTCGGCAATCGGGTGATGGATCGGTAGTGGCTCGGCGCGCCTCGCGCGTCAAGGCGACGCGCCGTTCTAGCGTGAGCACCCACATCGGTGAAAGGTCGGGGAGGCGAAAATGCGGGCGCTACAGGTGATCGGGTTGCACGAGGACGGCAAGTCCATCGTGCTCGAGGACCCGGCGAGCCGCACGCGCTTCCTCCTGCCGGCCGACGAACGACTGCGAGCAGCGGCGAGGGGGGACATCGCCCGCCTGGGCCAGATCGAAATCGAGTTGGAGAGCCAGATGCGGCCACGCGAGATCCAGGCGCGAATCCGCGCCGGCGAGTCCGTCGAACAGGTCGCGAGTGGCGCCGGGGTGTCGGTGCAACGCGTGGAGCGGTTCGCCTACCCGGTGCTGCTGGAGCGTTCGCGCACGGCGGAGCTGGCGCAAAACGCCCATCCGGTGCGTGAGGACGGGCCGGACGTCCAGACGCTGGGCGAGGTGATCGCGTACGCGTTCGGTGTCCGCGGCCACGACTACTCCCAGGCGCGCTGGGACTCCTGGCGCGGCGACGACGGCAAGTGGGTCGTCGTGCTGCAGTGGAAGGCCGGACGCTCCGACAACCGCGCCCACTGGTCCTTCTCGCCGGGCGCCCACGGCGGCACGGTGCACGCCCTCGACGAAAACGCCGAGGTCCTGCTCAACCCCAACGCCTACCGCCCGCCGCGCACGGTCCGCGCGCTCGATCCCGCGCGCGAAGCCGTCGTCCAGCCGACACTCGACTCCGCCGACGAGGTCCGCGCCCTCGAAGCGCCCGCCGAGCCGCCGGAGGAAGACGACGACACCCGCAAGATCCCGCGCGTGCCCTCCGACGACGACGCAGTGACCGTGGAGGACCAGCCGCGGGTGAAGGCCAAGAAGAGCCACCCGGCCGTCCCGTCGTGGGAAGACGTGCTGCTGGGCGTGCGCTCCCAGCGCGGCTAGCGCTCCCGACGGGTCAGAGCGCGATCGCCAGCACACCGACCCAGGCGACGACGACGCCGACGGCCGCGCCGTACACGGCCCACCGCACGATCGGCAGGTGCCGCCCCAGCCACAGTGACGGTGCGATACCGGCGGTCACGACGAGCGTGGCCAGCAGCGCTAGCCATCCGCTCGTCTCGCGGACGAGCGTGGTTGCCAGCGCCAGCATCGCGACGATCACGAGCGTCGCGGCGAAGCCGGACACCGTGAGCCCGGTGAGCCACGGTGTCGGCTCGGGCCGGCGCGCCGGACGGCGACTGCGCTGCCGCGCCAGTACGCGTGCCGGTGGCTCCACGACCGTTTCGACACCCGACACGGGATCGACATACCGGACGGTCGTGCCCATCACCGTCGCGAGCCGGCCCGCGAGCTGACGGCCACGCTGCGAAACGACGTTCCCCGCGACTTGCGCCTCGCCGCCCGCACGCGCGACGGCCGTCGCGACGCGCGCCCATTCGTGCAGTGCCTGCGCCAAATCGGGGCCGATCGCCAGCCGGCGCGGGTCGACCTCGCGCGCGTTTTCGCCTCCCGGTCCGGCCAGCACCGCGCGCTCGTCCCGGATCCGCAGCTCCACTGGTGTCCTTCCGCGTCGCCGTCGTTGCACCGGCGAGCGTACGCCACGCGGCGGCGGCGAAATCCCCCGGTTGAAAAGACATTCGCGGTCCCGCAACGACATTGCGGACCCGGCGGGGAGACGCGATCCGGTGCGGTTCAGTGCGTCGCGGCGACTTCGTGGAACGCGACCGCCGCGGCGGTCGCGACGTTCAGCGAGTCGACGCCGGGCACCATCTCGATGCGCACGGCCAAATCCGCGGCCGCGATCGCTTCTTCGGTGAGCCCCGGCCCCTCCGCGCCGAGCATCAGCGCGACCCGGCCACCGAGCTTGTCGCGCAGTCCGCGCAGCGGCACCGAATCCGGCCGCGGGGTCAACGCTGTGACCGTGAAACCATTCTCGCGCAAGAGATTCAGGCCTCCGGGCCATTCGTCGAGCGGCGCGAACGGTACGCGCAGCACGTGCCCCATCGACACGCGCACGCTGCGCCGGTACAGCGGATCCGAGCAGCCCGGCCCCAGCAGCACACCACCGACACCGAGGGCCGACGCGTTGCGGAAGATCGAACCGAGGTTCTCGTGGTCGCCGACGCCTTCGAGCACGGCCAGCACGTCGGCATCGGCCACCACCTGCGAGGCCGGAAGCGGGGCGGGTTTGTCCGCCACCGCAAGCACGCCGCGGTTGAGGTGGAACCCGACGACTTCCGCCATCGTGTCCGCCGACGTCACATACGCGGGCGCCTCGATCCCCGACAGGTCCAGATCGTGCACGCGGCGCTCCACCCCGAGCACCGCGCGCACGGAAAACCGCGACGCCAGCATCCGCTCGACCACCACCACGCCCTCGGCGATGACGAGGCCGCGCCCGCCGGGGCGGTCCGGCCGGCGGTCCGCTGTGGACAGGTCACGGAAGTCGTCGAGCCGGGAATCGCGCGGATCGTCGGTGAAGATCAGTTCAGCCACACCACCAGTCTTCCATCCGTGAAGCGGACGCCGCGCAGGGAGAAAACTGGGCCGAACGTCAGGAGAACGGATGGTACGAATGGGCGACTCTCGCGCACGGTCAACTCGCCGTGACGGAGAGCACCGATTTGGCCGCTAGCCCGGACGCGCCGCGCTGTGCGACGGTGGGCGGCCCGGCAGTCCTCGCCCGGACACCTGCGGACCGAAGCCTTGGAGCGCGTCAGACATGGGTACCGATCTCTCGGCGAAAACGTTCGACCAGCTCGACCGAGGACGGTACCGCCGCAAGGTCCAACGGTGCCTCGACACCCTCGCCCAAATGCTCACCGATGGAAGCTTTTCCTTTCCCCGCAAGAATATCGGCCTCGAGGTGGAATTGAACCTCGTTGATCCGCAGCTGCGCCCGTCGATGACCAACTCGGCCGTGCTGGAAGCGCTCGACGATCCGTCGTTCACCACCGAGCTCGGCCAGCACAACCTCGAACTGAACGTGCCGCCGCGCCCGCTCGCCGGCGATTCCGCACTGCAACTGGAAGAAGATCTCGGGGCATACCTGCACAAGGCCGCCGGTGTGGCGGCCGACACCGGTTCGACACTGGCGATGATCGGCATCCTGCCCACGCTGCGGCAGGAGCACTTCGACCAAAAATGGCTCACCAACAGCACGCGTTATTCGTCGTTGAACGACGAGATCTTCGCCGCGCGGGGAGAACGGATCGCCCTTTCCATGGACGGGTCGGCGCTTCCGGGCGAACACCCCGAAAGGCTGCGCAGTCACGCCGAATCCATCCTGCCGGAAGCGGCGTGCACGTCCGTTCAGCTGCACCTTCAGGTGGCGCCCGAGGAATTCGCCGCGCACTGGAACGCCGCGCAATGTCTCGCAGGCGTGCAGACGGCGCTCGCCGCGAACTCACCGTTCTTGCTCGGCAAGGCGTTGTGGCACGAGACGCGGATTCCCCTGTTCCAGCAGGCGACCGACACCCGGCCGGAAGAGCTGAAGAACCAAGGTGTGCGGCCGCGCGTGTGGTTCGGCGAAAGGTGGATCACGTCGATCTTCGACCTGTTCGAGGAAAACGTGCGGTATTTCCCCGGATTGCTACCGCAGACCGACAGCGAGGATCCGATCGAAACGCTCGCGTCGGGGCAGGCGCCGAAGCTCACCGAGCTGCGCAGGCACAACGGCACGATCTGGCGCTGGAACCGCCCGGTGTACGACGTCGTCGACGGATTGCCGCATTTGCGCGTGGAGAACCGCGTGTTGCCGGCCGGGCCCACGGTCGTCGACATCGTCGCCAACGCCGCGTTCTTCTACGGGGCGCAGCGGGCGCTCGCCGAGCAGGAGCGCCCGGTGTGGACGCAGATGTCGTTCCAGGCCGCGGAGGAGAACCTGTACGCGGGCGCGCGCGAGGGGTTCGACGCGCAGCTGTATTGGCCCGGCATCGGCTGGATCCCGCCGGACGAGCTCGCCCTTCGCGTGTTGCTGCCACTGGCGCACGAAGGCTTGCGCCGATCGGGTGTGTCCGACGAGGCGCGCGTCAAGTACCTCGGCGTGATCGAACGGCGCAGCCTCGCGCGGCGCAGCGGCGCCACCTGGCAGCGCGACTACGTGCTCCGCGCGCAGGAACGCGGCGCCGACCGGGAACAGGCGCTGCAGCGAATGCTGGGGCGCTACCTCGATCTGTCGGCCGAAGGCGAGCCCGTGCACACCTGGCCGCTCACGGACTGACCCGATCGGCCTTAGGGTGTCCAGATCACGACACGCGAAGCAGAGGAAAGACGGTGCCGAAAGTTCTCGGCGGCTCGCTCGAAGCGCACCGGCGCGAGGTCCGCACGCGGGTGTTCGAGGTGCTGCGCGCGCAGCTGTACGAGCGGGGCTTCGACGCGATCACGCTCGCCGGGATCGCCGCCGAAGCCGGCGTCGGCCGCACGGCGCTGTACAACCACTTTCCCGACAAGGAAAGCCTGCTCGTCGCCTTCGTTGAGGACGAGGCAGCGCGGTACGTGACGCGGCTACGTGAGGTCGTGGACGCCGAACCGGACCCGGTGGCGCAGCTGTCGACGTTCGTGCGGTTGCAGCTGCACGTACTCGCCGAGCACCACCTGCCGCCCGGCGGGGCGCTGGAGTCGGCGCTCGCGCCGTCGGCCTATCGGCGGATCAGCGCGCACGCCGACCCGATCACGGAGCAGCTGCGGGCCGTGCTGCTGGCGGGTGTCGACGCGGGCAGCTGGCCCGCGCTGGACGTCGACGTGGTGGTCCCCATGATCACCGCGGCGCTCGGCACGCGGCAGGTCGTCGACGTGGCGCCCGAGCAGCTCGACGACGTCGTCGGGACGGCCGTGCGGTTCGTGTTGCAGGCCGTCGGTTCGAGTGAACTTCCGTCAACTTAGGGTAGCCTAACACGTAGGTGTGGCCTACGCTCTTTCTGACAGTGCGTCAGATCGAGGGAGACCCCATGCCGGTGACCACGGAAACCCGTCCGTTCTCCGCCGAACTGCGAGCGTCCACGCGGGCACTGCACGACCGGGCCAACCACTCCGTGTACATGAATGCCCTGCTGGGCGGCGAACTCTCGCTCGCGGGCTACACGCAACTGGCTGTTCAGTACTTCTTCATCTACCAGGCCATCGAGCGCGCGAGCGACACGATGGCCGGCGACCGGGTCGGCGGCGAGTTCGTCTTCGCCGAGCTGCGCCGCCTGCCTTCACTCGAAAGCGACCTCACGCACCTCGTCGGACCGGGCTGGCGCGACCGCGTCCGCCCGCTGGTCAGCACGGAGGCGTACGCCGCGCGCGTGGCCGAAGCGGCGAAGTGGGCCGGCGGATACGTGGCGCACCACTACACGCGCTACCTCGGCGACATCGCCGGTGGCCAGATCATCCGGCGGCTGCTGGAGAAGAAGTTCGGCCTCGCCGGGGCGGGCGCGCTGTTCTACCACTTCGACGACCTCGGCAGCGCCCCCGCGTTTCGCGACCGCTACCGCGCGAAGCTCGACGCCGCACCGTGGGACGACGCCGACCGCGCCCGCGTGATCGACGAGACGCTCGTGGCGTTCGAACACAATGTTGCCGTCTTCGACGAGCTCGCTCTCGACCTCGACCGTTACCGGGTGGCCTGACCGGCCTGGGCGATGAACTTGATCACACGATGTTGACCTCCAGCTTGGTGGAGGTACCAGGCTCGGTTTCGCCCGGCCCCCACCCGGGTAGACCGAGGCCGGACAAGTGAGCTCACCCTGCGGAACGGATGGCGCCCCCGCTCGCCGGGAGCCCGGGTGTGCTACTAGGTTCGGTACCAGGAACTTGAGTCGAAGACAGAAGGAGGGCCAATGGCCCGGTACAACCTGCCCGATCTCGACTACGACTACGGCGCTCTCGCGCCCCACATCTCGGGTCAGATCAACGAGCTGCACCACAGCAAGCACCACGCGACCTACGTCAAGGGCGCCAACGACACGCTCGACAAGCTCGCCGAGGCGCGCGAAGCGGGCGACTTCGGGAACATCGTCGGCCTCGAGACCACGCTGGCGTTCAACCTGGCCGGCCACGCCAACCACGTCGTCTGGTGGAAGATCCTCTCGCCGGAAGGAGGCGACAAGCCGACCGGTGAGCTCGCCGCCGCGATCGACGAGGCGTTCGGCTCGTTCGACAAGTTCAAGGCCCAGTTCACCGCCGTGTCCACCACGATCCAGGGCAACGGCTGGGGCGCGCTCTCCTGGGACCCGGTCGGCAAGACGCTGATCACGCAGCAGCTGCGCGACCACCACAACAACCTGATCCTGCCGACCACGCCGATCCTGCTGGTCGACGTGTGGGAGCACGCGTTCTACCTGGACTACAAGAACGTGAAGCCCGACTACGTCAAGGCTCTGTGGAACATTTTCAACTGGGCCGAGATCAGCAAGCGCTTCGACAACGCCGTCGCCGGCGGCAACGGCCTGCTGCTCAGCTGACCCACGGCTTTCCGGAACACGGGGTCCTCCGGCTCGGAGGGCCCCGTTTTTCGTATTCGAGTTGACTTCGAGTGCACTCCAGGTGTGAGGCTTGTCGGTATGGACGTCGACGCCTACCTCGCTCGCCTCGGCCTCGGGCTGCCCGCCGCGGCCGACCTCTCCGCTTTGCGGCGGCTGCAGGAACGCCACCTCGAGCGGATTCCGTTCGAAAATCTCAGCATCCACCTCGGCGAACCGATCGAGCTCACCGAGGACGCGCTGTTCGACAAGATCGTCACCCACCGCCGCGGTGGCTTCTGCTACGAGCTCAACGGCCTGTTCTGCGGTCTGCTGCGTGAGCTCGGCTTTACCGCCGAGCTGCGCGGCGCATACGTGTTCGACTGCGAAGGAGTGCCCGGCCCACCGCTGGACCACGCGGCGATCGTCGTGTACCTCGGTGACGAGCAGTGGCTCGTCGACGTCGGGTTCGGCCGGTTCGCCCGCCGCCCGCTGCGAATGGCGGCCGTCGAGGCGCAGACCGACCCGGGCGGCGAGTTCCTGTTCTTCGACGCCCCCCACGGTGACCTCGACGTGGTGATGAACGGGAAACCCGCGTACCGCTTGGAGCGCCGGGCGCGCCGACTGGCGGAGTTCGGGCCGATGGCGTGGTGGCAGTCGACGTCGCCGGAATCGAGCTTCACCGGGCGGCTCACGTGCACGCGGCCGACGTCGCAGGGCCGGGTGACGCTTTCGGGCCACCGGCTGATCGAGACCGTCGACGGGGTGCGCCACGAGGTTGAGATGCCCACCGACGAGGCCGTGCGGTCGGCGTACCGCGTCTACTTCGGGATCACGCTCACGCGCCTGCCGGCACCGCCTGACGAACGGCCCTTGACTCGGGCGGGTGCCCGATCCGACCATGAACCCCTCGTAGGGGAGCAAAAATGAACGGAGCCCCGTCCCGGGGGTTCCCGGGTGCGGGGCTCCGTCCGTTCCCGAACTGACTGCCGCTCCCACCACGAAGCGGACGTGTATGAGGTTAGCCTAACCTCATTAATCGAGCAAGCCCCCGCGTACGAGAACTCAGCTCTCACTCATGCGGGTGAGAGCGTGAAAGATCCCGGAAATTCGGATCTCAGACCCGTTGGCGCTTGAGCACCCGCAACCCGTTGCCGAACCGGCGCACCGGCAGGCTCACACCGCCGCGCCGCACGAGCACGCCCGCGCACACCAGTGCCGCGATCAGCGAGATCGCACCGCCGATGTAGAACGGCGAGCGGCCGCCGAACGCGTCGGCCATCCATCCCGTCATCGGCCCGCCGATCGGGTTGCCCCCGATCAGCACCAGCACGTAAATCCCCATCACGCGGCCGCGCATCTCCGGCGTGACCGACGTCTGCACCAGCGCGTTGGCCGTGTTGAGGAACGTGATGGTGGCGAGACCGAGCGGGATCAGGCCGATGCCGAAGGCCAGGTAGCTCGGCATGAACGCCGTGACGAACTCGAACAGGCCGAGCCCGGCGGCCGCGATCAGCATCGTCCGCACCCGGGGCCTGCTCTTGATGCCGCGGCGCGCGGACAGCAGCGCACCGACGAAGGTACCGACGGCCACGAGGGTCGACAGCAGGCCGTAGCCGTCGGCCTGGGTGTGAAAGACGTTGGCGGCGACGATCGGCAGCGACGTGAAATAGGTGATGCCGAAGGTGCTCACGAACAGCACCAGCACCATGACCGTGACCAGGTCCGGGCGCCGCAGGACATACCGCAGGCCTTCGACGAGCTGCCCCTTCTCGCGCGGGATCGCCGGGCCGCGGAAGAGCTTGGCCGGGTTCATCAACGCGAGCCCGGCGACCACGGCGACCGTTGTCACCGCGTTGGCGACGAACAGCCAGCCGGTACCGACCCAGGTGATCGCGAACCCCGCGATGGCCGGGCCGACGATCCGGGCCAGGTTGAAGATCGACGAGTTGAGCGCCACGGCGTTGGCGATCTGGTCGCGGCCCACCATCTCGGCGACGAACGACTGCCGCGTCGGCACCTCGATGGCGGAGGTGATGCCGAGCATCATGCACAGCAAGTACACGTGCCACATCTGCACGACGCCAGTCAGGTCCAGCACGCCCAGCACCGACGCCTGCAAGCAGTTGATGCTCTGGATGAAGATCAGCATGCGCCGCTTGTCGACGCGGTCGGCGAGCACGCCCGCCCACAGCGAAAGCAGCAGCGTGGGCGTGAACTGGAACGCGACGGCGATGCCAAGTGCCACCGGGTTGTTGCCCGAGAGCTGGAACACCAGCCAGTCCTGGGCGATGCGCTGCATCCACGTACCGACGTTGGAGATGACCTGACCGCTGAAGAACAGCCGGTAGTTGCGGACGCGCAGGGACGCGAACATCCCCTTGCCGCGCTTCGGCTCGGCTGGGCGTTCGGGTACTTCCGGAATGTGGTCGGCCCCCGCCGGCACAAGCTGCTTCTTCTCGCCCTTCGCGCGGGCGTGGTCGGCGGGCTTTCCGGGTGGTCCGGACACGGGCGGGCTCGACGGCTGTGGTGCCGTTTCCCGGGTAGCAGTCGATTCACTCGTACGGTCTGTGTCGCTACCCGTCGTCGCCACCGGTGTTAGTTCCCCGCCATCCTGTCGATGATCTCAGCGGCGCGGGAGAGCACTTCGAGCTCTTCCTCGCCGAGTTCGGCCAATTGCCGGTCCAGCCACGCCTCCCGGACCGAGATGGCCTTCTTCACGTAGGCCAGCCCGTCGTCGGACAATGCGACGATGGCCTGCCTGCCATCGGTCGGATGGGGACTGCGCTCGACCAACCCCATTTCCTCGAGCGCGGCGATGACCCTCGTCATCGAGGGCGGCTGGACGCCTTCCTTCGCGGCGAGCTGGCCAGGGGTCAGCGGGCCGCACTTGTGCAAGGTCGACAGCGCGGCGGTCTGCGTCAGCGTGACGTCTTCCCCCACGCGCTGCGCCCGGAGCCGGCGGTTCAGCCGAACCACCGCGAGCCGCAAGCGGCTCGCGAGGGAGCGCTCGTGCGGGTCGCCGGACATATAGTTAGCATACCTTACGAAAATGGCGCCGGAGAGTGAACCCGAACACCTTCCACGTCACGCTGCGCGTATGGCCGGTGTCAGTTGAACGCCGCCTGGATCGGGCCCACGGCGAAGTACGCGACGAACGCCACCGCGATGATCCACATCAGCGGGTGCACCTGGCGCGCCTTGCCGGTGACCGCCCGGATCACCACGTAGCTCACGAAGCCGGCGCCGATGCCGTTCGCGATCGAGTACGTGAACGGCATGACGACGATGGTGAGAAACGCCGGCAACGCGATCGAGAAGTCCGTGAAGTCGATCTCCCGGACCTGCCCCATCATCAGCGCGCCGACCACGACCAGCGCCGGCGCGGCGGCCTCCACCGGCACGACCTGATACAGCGGCGTCAGGAACATCGCGGCGAGGAACAGCACGCCCGTCACGACGTTGGCAAGGCCCGTGCGCGCGCCTTCGGCGATGCCGGCCGCCGATTCCACGAACACCGTGTTCGAGCTGGCCGAGCCGAAGCCGCCGGCCGCGCCGGCGAGACCTTCGACGAACAGGGCCTTGCCGACGTTCGGCAGCTGCCCGGCCTTCGTGAGCAGGCCGGCTTCCTTGCCGAGGCCGGTCATGGTGCCCATGGCGTCGAAGAAGTCGGCCAGCACGAGCGTGAACACGAGCAGCACGACGGTGATGATCGGCAGGCGCGTCCACGCACCGAAGGAAACGTCACCGACCAGCGACAGGTTCGGCAGACCCACGACCTGGTCGGGCAGCGCGGGATAACCGAGGTTCCAACCTTTCGGGTTCGTGCCGTTCGACGGCCCGGCCTTCACGATCGCCTCCACGACGATCGCCAGCACCGTGGAGCCGAGGACGCCGATGAGGATCGCGCCCTTGACCTTCTTCGCGACCAGCACGGCGGTCAGCAGCAGGCCGACGACGAACACGGCCGTCGGCCAGGAGGCGACGGAGCCGTTGATGCCGAGGCCGACCGGCACTGTGGTGTGCGCTGCGTCGGGCAGTCGGCGGACGAAACCGGCGTCGACCAGGCCGATGAGGCAGATGAACAGGCCGATGCCCACCGCGATCGCCGATTTCAGCGCGGGCGGGACGGCGCGGAACACCGCCGTGCGGAAGCCGGTGAGCACCAGCAGGACGATGATCACGCCCTCGATCACCACCAGGCCCATCGCCTCTGGCCACGTCATCTGCGGCGCGAGGGTGACGGCCACGAGGCTGTTGATGCCGAGCCCGGTCGCGATGGCGAACGGGTAGTTGGCGACCAGGCCCATGAGGATCGTCAACACTCCGGCGACCAGCGCCGTGACCGCGGCAACCGCAGGCACCGGCAGGATGTGGCCGAGCACGTCCTTGTGCGCCGAAGGCGTGTCGGCGGAGAAGCTGCCGAGGATGAGCGGGTTGAGCACCACGATGTAGGCCATGGTCACGAAGGTGACGACCCCGCCGCGGACCTCGCGTCCCGTCGTGGACCCGCGTTCGCTGATCTGGAAGAAGCGGTCCAGAGTGGACATCTGATGTTTGCGTTGTTTCGTCATCCGGCCGCCCTTCGTGATCACTGCCCCGGGGTACCCTTCCCCACGTGGACGAACGGAGCAATCCCAGTGAGGTAACGGGCACGTTGCGGCACACACCGGACCTGCCCCGGCGCCTGACCGACCTGACCCCGGTGGTGATCGTAGGTACGTCGCTCTGGACCGTCGCACTGGTGGTGCTCTTCGTGGTGTCCAGCGGGGTGTGGGTGTGGACGGCGTTCGCGGGCATCGTGCTGGGGTTCATCGGGTTCGGGATCATCTTCTGGCAGCGTGCGGCGGCGCGGCGCGGTTCGAAGTCGGCGCAGCGGTTCTAGGACTCGTGAGTGTTCATGCCGGTTAGAACCATTGGTTAGAACCGGCGGCCGCACTCACGAGTCCTAGTTCAGCAGCGTGCGCGGCGAGGGGTCGTCGAGCAGCGCGGTGATGCGGTAGCGCTCGGCCCACCGGTCGCTGGCCCAGGCGAACGCACGGGCGAGGCCTTCGGAGGTGTCCGCCGCGTGCAGGCGGTCGCCGTGGTCGGACCACCACGGGACTTCGGATTCGGTGTCGTCGATCGTTACGGTCAGCGGGTCGTGGAGCAGCAGGCCGCCGTCGGGCAGGGTAAGGCCGAGCTGGTCGGCGACGAGCCGGAGCGCCGGGAGGTCGGTCCAGGCGGCGTATTCGCCCGTGCTGGTGACTTCGGCCGGGAGCGTGCTGGCGCGCGGCAGGTCGAGAAGTTCGGCGAGGCGTTCGGGTGCTTCGGGTTCCGGGGGCGCGGCGACGAGCCGACCGGCGGGAAGCGCCGCCGCGGGCCAAGGGACGTCGAGGACCACAGCCGTTTCGGCGTCGGCGGACCGGCCATCGGCAGCGCGAACCCGGGCGGGGGCGTCGAGCGCGTCGACGTCGACCGGCGCGTGGACGAGCGCACGGTGGGCGCGCACGGCCAGGCCGGGGCTGACCGCGCGGACGGGGTCGCCGAGGCGGTCGAGCAGGTCCATGACGTCTTCCGCGGTGGCGAGGTCGAGGGTGGCGCGCACTCCGGCGGCTTCGAGGAGGTCCTCGGTGAGGCCGAGGTCGGGGACTTCGTCGTAAAGGCCGTCGAGATCGTGGGCACTGGCCAGGCGCCATGAGCCGGGGGCTTCGCCGTTCAGAAGGGCGTAGCGCGCGAGCCACCAGCGGGCGTGGCCGTCGGGGGTGTGCAGTGCCTGCCAGGTTTCGGGCCGCGCGGCGATGAGCCGCAGCGCGGCGGGCCACGCGTCATCGGCGACGAGGTCGAGGTCGCGAAGCGCGACGACGGCGGTGGGCTCACGGTCGAACGAATCCCACCACGGCTCTTCGTCGGGCAGGCCGTGATCCGGTTCGTGCGGCTCCTCGTCGCGAACGACGGCGAACGAGTCGAGCACGCCGACCGCTTCGAGCGTGGCCTGTGGCCAGTCTTCGGCGAACTCTTCGTCCAGAACGGACAGTGCGCCATCCTCTTCGAACACTTCGGGGTCGAAGATCTCCAGCAGTGGCGAGGCCGGCAGCACGAGCTCGTCGGCGCGGCGCCAGCCCTCCTCCGACGGTAGTGCCAACGCCCGCGTCCACTCGGGTGCATCGTCCCCGGATTCGGCGACGAGCCGCAGCACGGCGCCGGCAAGGCTCATGCCGTCCAAACCGGACCGGACGTCGTCCACGCTGCGTTCGACGGCGAACCGCACCTGCTCGGCTTCGAGCAAACGGCGCGCGTCGGCGTGTTTCGCACCGAGGCGTTCCAGCAGCGGATGCGCTGCGGCGGGGTGCACGAGGCGCAACCCTGGAACGTCCACATCGGACAGTAGGTCGAGCAGCTCGGTGGAGCCGTCGACGAGCAGCGCGCCGCGTGCGCCGGGCAGCGTGCGACCGTCCGAGAGCGGCACGGGCAGGCCCTCGAGCTGGGCCGGGCCGATCTCGTGGGTGTCGACCCCGACGGCTAGGGCGGTGTAGAGCCGGTGCCACCACTCGGGCTCCCGCTCGACGCCGGTGAGGACTTCGAGCAAGTCCTGGATGCCCACCGCCTGCACCGCAACGGGTTTGAGCGCGCGGGCGGCGTCCTTCGGCGCCGCCACCAAGCCGGGCACGAGCTCACCGAGCAGTGTCGGCAGGCCGGGCACGTCGACGTCGAGCACCTTGGCCTGCCGGCCCGGGACGTCGACCTCGTCCTGAGTGGACAACCATGGGCGCGTGGACAGCTCGGAGAAGATCCGTTCCCGAAGCTGCTCGTCTACTGTGGATCTTGGGAAGCCCGCTGCGGGCACGAGCGCGAACCGGTGTTCGGGTGGCAGCTCACGAACGAGCCCCACGTAGGCGGCGGCCGCGCGGTCCAGTGCCTCGGCGAGTTCCTCCCCGGGCAGCACCCGCCGTCGTGACGGTTCGAGTGGCACAGCCGCGATCAGCCGGGCCGGCAAGCTCAGCGCTTCGTCGGTGGGTGTCGGCGCGTGCAGCACGTCTTCTTCCCACGGCTTCGGCACTCCGGCTTCGTCGACCGGCACGGCCCAGCCTTCGTGGGTCAGCCAGCGTTGCGTCTCGGCAGGACCGGTGATCCGCACGGTCGTGCCGGCACTCCGGGTCCAGGTGCGACCGTCCACATCGAACTGGTGGAGCCAGGGCAGCGCCAACAGCAGGTCCGGCACCTCCCGGGCCAGCGTGGCGAGCAGCGTGTCCGCGGTCCGAGGGTCCCGCAGCGGCAGCCGCACCTCGGTGTCGAACCCTTCGGGTGGCGTCTCGTCGGTCACCCACGGCAGCCGCAACACCGGCACCTCACCGGTCTTTTCGGCCGCTTTTCGTGTCCGCTCCGCCGAAAACGCCACACTTCCGCTCGACGACACCACGCGTGGCTCGTCCGTCACGGTCACCACGGCCGCGAACCCGACGCCGAACCGCCCTACCGCGCCCAGCTCCTTCGCCGACGCCCGCAACGACGCGAGCGACTCCACGCCACGTACGTCGAGCGGCGCCCCGGTATTGGCAAACCGCAGCTCGCCGTCCACAAAGGACACCCGCACCCGCCCGGCCACACCGGCCGCCTGTGCCGCGTCAGCCGCGTTCTGTGCCAGCTCGACGAACAGGCGATCCCGGTACGCGCCGACCCTCAGATCCCGCTCGGCGTTCACGTCCTCGGTGAACCGCGTCGGCGACTCCCGCCACGCCCGCAGCACGGCCTCGCGTAACCGACCGACCCCGAACAGCTCCTCCCCGACGGTGTCCGTCACCGGGGGCCGTCACCACGCTCAACGACGGACTCGCCGGCCGCACCCTGAGCGGCTGCCGGATCCTCAGCACCGTCCGCTGCCTCGGCACTTGCTGCTTCGGCACCTCCCGCCTCGGCACCTCCCGCCTCGGCACTTGCTGCCTCGACACTCGCTGCTTCGGCACCTGCCGCCTGAACCTCGGGCCCCGTTGACGGCGCGATGTCCTCGCCCGGCGCCTCCGGCCCCCACTCCGGACCGCCGGACGCGTCCCCTTCCGCGGCAACCTCCGCAGACCCGGCGAGCTCGTGCGCCGCGGCAGATCCGGCGACCGATTCAGCCTCGGCACCGTCGTTGGCCTGCGGTCCGGACGGCCCATCCGGCTTCACCTCGGTTGCGCCGGCAGTGGAACCATCCGGCTCCGCGACGCCCGGCTCCACCACGTCCTGCTTCCCCGCGCCCGATACCTCTGCGGACGGCTCCCCGACGGCTGCGACTTCCGCCGCGGCGGATTCGGGGCCAGCCGCAGGCTCCTCCGCCGCGGCCCCCGCCGACTCGACGGTCGCCTCGGCCCCGGCCGTTCCACCCGGCGTCGCGGACTCACCGCGGACCTCCTCGGCAACCGAGGCAGCGCCCGGTTCGCGACCCATTTCCCGCGCGCCGGATGCGTTCCGGAGCTCGGCGTTCGAGCCGGCCACGCCCTCACCCGGCTCGCCGGACGCAGCCCTGGCCACAGATTCCGACCCGACCGTGGCCCCACCCGGTTCGCCGGACGCGTTCCCGGCGGGAACCGACTCAGCCTCGCCCGCAGCGAACTCGGCGGACTTCGCACCGGCAGCAGGAACCGACTCAGCCTCGCCATAGGCCTGCTCGACAACCGCACCGCTGGCAGCAGGAACAGACTCGGCCACGCCCGGTTCGGCGGACGCGTTCCCGGCGGGAACCGACTCCGGCCCAGCGGTGGCTACCTCGGCCGTGCCGGCCGCCGACTCCGTAGGTGATTCGCCCTCGGCGGACGCCGCCAGCATCGACGATGCCGGCGTCGTGGACGTCGTGGGTGTCGACGCTTCGGCGTCGGGCGCGCCCGGTGCCCCTTCGGCGCCGCGCGCAGCGTCACCGCCGGGGGAAGTGCTCGCCGGCTCAGCGACCGCGGCCGACTCAGCGACCACAGCCCGCTCAGCGACCACGGTGGACTCAGCGACCGGCGCGGCGGGCGAAGAGTCGAGCGCTTCTTCGACGGCCACTTCCGCGGCGGCCTCCGGTTCGACCGAAGCGGCCGCGACGGCTTCGGCCAGAGCGGCCGAAGCGGCGTCCTCGACGGAGGAAGCCGAAGCGTCGTCGGCTGGTTCGTCGGCGACGGGCTCGGAGTCCGGGATCGGGGTGAAGTCGATCAGTGAATCGTCATAGACGAGTTCGGCCACGGGGACCGAGGAGGTCACCTCGACTTCGACTTCGGAGTGCGCGCCGCAGCCGTACTCGACGGCGACCGCGTGGCCGTCGGCGGGAGAGATGTCGTTGGCACAGACGCCGAAGGAGCCGCGCAGCGAGCCGGCGAGGGGGACGAAGAAGCCGCACGTGCCGCAGGTGGCCGGTGCGCTGCGGGCCATGTCGGAGCGCGGGCCGAACTCGCCGCCGTGCCAGCGGGTGGCGGCGTCCTGGCGGCCGTAGCGCGAGAGCACGTGTACTCGGCCGAGGCCGACCTCGTGCGCGACCTCCTCGACGGCCGGATCGTCGGACCGCAGGTACGCGGGCGCGAGCCGCGGGTCGTCTTTGTCCGCGGGGAAGATGTCGCCGACGCCGAGGTCGCCGGCGCGCACCCGCTGCTCCCACGGCACCCACGCGGGCGCGACGAGCGACTCCGGGCCGGGCAGCAGCTCGAGCTCACTCACGGTCACCGGCTCGTCGAGGCCGGAGACGGCCAGGGTCACGGCCCATCGCCAACCCCGGTAGCCGGGCACCGACGCCTCGAACAGGTGGGTCGCCGACACGGCGTCCTCGGACTTCACGCCGACGTGCTCGCCGACCTGCTCGGCCGGGGCGTCCGCCAGCACCGCTTCGCGCGCGACGTCCGCGGCGTCGGCGAGCCTGCGCTGGATAGAGCCGTCGTCCAGGGTCAACAGCAACGTCATGGGACCAATTGTGCCGCACGCATCCGCGACGCCCGTGCCAGGCTGTTGCCGTGCGTACCTCCAAGGGACCGATCGTCTGGCCGCTGCTCGCCGTCGCGCTGCTCGGCGGCTGCGCGGGCACCCAAGCCGCGCCGCCAAAGCCGGAAGCGATGACCGTCCAGGTGCTCCAGACGCTGCCGCACGACACCTCCGCGTTCACCGAAGGTCTCGAGTTCTCCGGCACCACGCTGTACGAGAGTCGCGGCCTCTCGGGCGAGTCCGGGCTGACCGCCGGACCGGCCGGGAAAGCGCCCACCACGCGGGTCGCCCTGCCCGCGCCGTTGTTCGCGGAGGGAATCACCGTTCTCGGCCCCAAGCTGTGGCAGCTGACCTGGCAGAACGGCTTCGCTATCGAACGCGACTCGAAGACGCTCGCCGAGCTGCGCCGCGTCCCGTTCGACGGCGAAGGCTGGGGACTGTGCCACCAGCCCAGCGGACGGCTTGTGATGAGCAACGGTTCGTCGACGCTCACGTTCCGTGACCCGCAGACGTTTGCGGTGACCGGGAGCGTCGACGTCGGGGTGGACCAGCTCAACGAACTGGAGTGCGTCGGTGACACGGTGTACGCCAACGTGTGGAAGACGGGGACGATCCTGCGCATCGACGCCCGAAGCGGACAAATCACCGGCCGCATCGACGCGTCGGGCCTGCGTACGCCCGTCGAACCGGGCGAAGACGTCCTCAACGGGATCGCCGCCATTCCCGGCACCGACGAGTTCCTGCTGACGGGGAAGCTGTGGCCGTCGTCGTTCCGAGTGAGGTTCGTCCCCGCGAAGACACAGAACGGCACGTGAGCGGGCGGAACGGACGCCGGATGAGGCAGGATGAACAGGTGGCACTCTTCGGTTCGCACTCCGGACCCGACAGCTCCTCCGGGCGGTCGGGCAAGGGTCGCGGCCGGAAGTCCAAGCGCCGCTGGACACCGGAGCCCGGTTCCACGCAGGCGCGGTCCTGGCGCGACGCGGTGGCCGACTCGCCTCAGCCGCAACCGACGCGAGTCGACCCCGCCGCCGGCCGGCAAGCACCACCCGAGCCGCCCCGGCAGCCGCCGCCCCAATACGCCGCTCCGCGGCCGGCGGCCGACCATCGTCAGGCCGCACCCGAGTACGTGCCGGCCGATCGCGCGCGCAGCAACCACGAGCCACCCCGTGCCCGGCCCCAGCAGGTGCCGCCGGGCAACGGACACAGCGCGTTCAACGGACACAGCCCGTTCTACGACGAACCGCACGCCGGCGAAGCACCCACCGCCGCTCGGCGCCCGCCCCCGAACCGGGGCGCGCGGCCGTACCCGCCACAGGACCACCGCACCGAACCCATTCGGCCCGCTTCGGGCGGCGCCCCCGGTAGCGGCGAGTACGAGCACTACGACACCGGCGGCTACGCGGGTGAGCCACGCGTCGACCCGGGCGAGGAACCACCACCGGGCCCGGGGCCGATCCCGAAGCTGCCGAAGAAGATCACCGTCACGCGCGTGGCGGCCATGCGCAGCAAGCAGCTGAGCGGCCAGGCCATCGGCATGTTCCAGCGCGCCACCAAGGCCGACGGCGCGGACAAATCCGGCCTCACGGCCCTGATGTACGCCGTGATGCTCAACTACGCGAGCGACGCCGCCATGGCCGTCGCGCTCGCGAACACGCTCTTCTTCGCCGCTACCAGCGGAGAGAGCAAGGGCAAGGTCGCCCTGTACCTGCTGATCACGATCGCGCCGTTCGCGCTCGTCGCACCGGTGATCGGGCCCGCGCTCGACCGCATCCAGCGTGGCCGGCGGCTCGCGATGTGCGCGGCGTCGATCGGGCAGGGCCTGATGGCCGTGGTGATGGCGCTGCACTTCGACGACTGGCTGCTGTACCCGGCCGCGCTCGGGATGATGGTGCTGTCGAAGTCGTTCACGGTCCTGAAGGCGGCCATCACGCCACGCGTGGTGCCACCCGAGATCACGCTCTCGAAGACCAACGCGCGGCTCACGATCTTCGGCCTCATCGCCGGTGGTGTGTTCGGCGCGTTGGCCAGTGGCGTCAGCTCGCTCAGCGGTTCGGCCGGCGCGCTGTGGTTCACGGCGCTCATCTGTGTGGCCGCGGCGGTGCAGTCGATGCGGATCCCGTCGTGGGTCGAGGTGACCGAGGGCGAGGTGCCGACGTCGCTGTCCGCGCGGCCGGAGCCGAAGCAGAAGAAGCGGCGCCAGCCCATGGGCCGCCACATCGTGGTCGCCTTGTGGGGCAACGGGTCCGTGCGCGTGCTCACCGGTTTCCTCATGATGTTCGCGGCGTTCGCGGTGAAGGCGCAGACCGAGGGGCAGGGCCACAGCCCGTTCATGCAGCTGTTGCTGCTCGGCATCATCGGCGCCGCGGCCGGGGCGGGCGGGTTCGTCGGCAACGCGATCGGCTCGCGCCTGCAGTTCGGTTCGCCGGACCAGGTGATCCTGGCGTGCGTTGCGGGATGTGCCGGTGTGACGCTGATCGCCACGTTGCTGCCCGGGCTCGCGACGGCCGCGATCGTCGGCCTCGTCGGCGCGACGGCCAGCGCCCTCGCGAAGATCAGCCTCGACGCGGTGATCCAGGAGGACCTGCCGGAGCAGTCACGCGCGTCGGCGTTCGGGCGGTCGGAAACCGTGCTGCAGCTGGCGTGGTGCTTCGGCGGCGCCGTCGGTCTGCTGCTCCCGCCGACCTACTGGATCGGCTTCCTCGTGGTGACGTTGATGCTCGGGGTCGGCCTCACGCAGACCTATGTGGTGCGCCGCGGCGGTTCGCTCGTGCCCGGCCTCGGCGGAAACCGCCCACTGCGACCCGAACCGACCGGCAGCTTCCCCGCGGCGGGTCTGCCGCGCGAGCGCCGGTAATCTTCGCGGCATGCGACGTTCCCGTTTGGTGGCCGTGCTCGCGGCCGGTGGTCTCGCCGTGGCCGGCTGTTCAGCACCGGGCCCGGCCGAGGTGACGTTCTACGGCGACGGGCACACGATCCGCGTCGGCCCCATCGGCAACTGCGATCTGAGCACCGGCGTCTGCTCCGCCAACCCGGGCGCCGCGGGCAAGCTGAAGGTGCGGCCAGGCCGGTCCGTCGTGGTCTCCGTGCCGAAGGAGATTGCCGAAGGCCCGTGGAAGGTCACCACGCAGTTCGTCGACGCCAAGGGCCGTCCGCAGCCGTTGAAGGAAGACATCATCACCAGCGGGGACCAATACGCCTACACCGCGACCCCGCCGAGCAAGGACGACCAGATCGTGGTCGTCGAAATCGCGCAGGCCACGGTGATCAGCCGCACCGGCGACCCCAACGACGCCGAGCCGATCACGTCGGCGCTGTGGTCGCTGCAGGTGCAGCCCGCCTGAACCGCTCGTGAGTGCTGGCGCCGCTTTAGAACCGGCCGGAACACTCACGAGCGGCACGGGCGCACGGGTCGGCTCAGGGGTCGAGGTCCCTGGCGACCGCGCGCATGATCTCCGCGATCTGCTTGGTGTGCTTGCGATCCGGGTAGCGGTTGCGCCGCAGGTCGGGCTGGACCTTGAGCTCGAGAAGCTTGATCATGTCCTCGATGAGGCCGTGGAGCTCCTCGGCGGGGCGCCGGCGCGCTTCGGCGACCGACGGCATCGGGTCGATCAGCCGCACGGAAAGCGCCTGCGGGCCGCGGCGGCCGTCAGCCACGCCGAACTCGAGCCGCTGGCCGGCCTTCAGGCCTTCGACGCCATGGGGCAGCGCGGCCTTGCGGATGTAGACGTCGGCTCCGCCGTCCTGCGTGACGAACCCGAACCCCTTCTCCGCGTCGTACCACTTGACCTTGCCGGTCGGCACTTCCCTCACCAGTCCTTCTGCTGTGCTGCTCACGACGAACGCGCCCGGGGCGTACCCAGGGCGCGCGTCTGCTTAGCGTATCTCGCCACATGCCCTGGGGAGAAGCGGATCCGGCCGATACCCTCAGTGCCATGGGAGACACCGCGAAGCAGCCCGGCGCGAGCACGACCGGCAAACCGATCCTGATGCGGATCGGCATCGGCCTGTTCGCCATCGGCATGCTCGCCGTGGTGGCCGTGTTCGGGATGTTCGCCGCCGGGTTGGAAAACCTGCCCGTGTGGCTCAGCGCCGTCGCCGGCGTGGTGACGCCACTGGGCCTGCTGCTGGGCCTGATCGCGCTGGTCCGTGAGGCGCGCCAGGGCAAGCACGGCTAGCCGAACGTCCGCGCGAACCACTCCGGGAACTCGGCCAGTGAGGTGAACACCACGTCCGCCCCTTCGGCGACGAGTTCGTCGCGCGAGCACGGGCCCGTGGCCACGCCCACGGCGAGCGCGCCGGCCGCGCGGGCGCCACGCACGTCGCCGACGTGATCTCCGACATACGCGCGCGCATCGTGTTCCTTGAGTGCCACGGCTTTTCCCGTTGACCACAGTTCGCCGACGAGCTCGTCGACCTCCAAACCCAGTGCGGCCACGTGCAGGCGCGCGTTGGGGCCGTACTTGCCCGTGACGACGAGCGCGTGCCCGCCCGCCGCGCGCACGGCCTTCAGCGCCTCCGCCGCGCCCGGCAAGGCGATCGTGCTCGGCACGACCACCTCCGGGTACAGCTCGCGGAACCGCCGCACGAGCTCCGGGATGCGCTCCTCCGGCGCCCCGAAACCGCGCAGGCTGTTTTCGAGCGGCGGCCCGAGGTGGGCGGCGAAGTACGCGCCGTCCAGCGGCAGTCCCGCTTCCGCGCCGAGCGCGTCCATCACCGCGGCCATGCCGGGCCGCGGGTCGATCAGTGTCATGTCCAGGTCGAAGCCCACCGTGATGCCCACCCGATCACGTTAGCGGGCTGGACATCCGATCGTGTCACGTAAAGCTTCTTGACACAATTTCAATCTGTGTCAAGCTTTCACTGTGACGAGCTTCACCGAGCGCACCAAGGCATCGCTGCGCGAAGCCCTCCTCGACGCGGCCGCGGACCTGCTTCCCGACCGCGGTCACGCGGGGCTGCGCATGGCCGACGTCGCGGCGCGCGCCGGCGTGAGCCGGCAGACCGTCTACAACGAATTCGGCAGCAAAGCAGCACTCGTGCAGGCCGTCGCGCTGCGGACCGCATCGCAGTTCCTCGACGGCATCCGGTGCCGGTTCGAAGACGCCGACGGGCTGGCCGCCGCCATCCACGGTGGCGTCGTCTACACGATCGAGCACGCCCGCGAAAATCGGCTCGTGGCCGCCGCGCTGGGGACCGGTCAGGCCGAAGACCTGCTCCCCCTGCTCACCACCAAGGGCGAGCCCATCCTCACGGCCGCCGCCGACCTGGCGGCCGAGCACTATCGCGAACTCGAACCGCGCCTGCCGGCCGAATCCGCCGCGCTCCTGGCTGAAACCGTCGTCCGGCTATCGCTCAGCCACCTGGTGCTGCCGACGCACTCCGCGACCGTGGCGGCCGACGCCGTGGTCGCGGTGGCGGTGCCGGCCATCGAGCACTTCGTCCACCACTCGTCCACAATGGAGTGACCGACATGACCGACACACTTCCGGAGCTGCGCAGCGGCTTTTCCTCACTGCGCCAAGGGGGGCTCAACTGGGATTCGTTCCCGCTGCGGCTGTTCGTCAAGGGCAACAAGAAGTTCTGGAACCCCGCGGATCTCGACTTCAGCCGGGAACGCGAAGGGTGGGAAAGCCTCACACCGGAACAGCAACGTTCGACGACGTATCTCGTGGCGCAGTTCATTGCCGGCGAGGAGGCCGTGACCGAGGACATCCAACCGTTCATGCGCGCGATGTCGGCCACCGGCCGGTTCGGCGACGAGATGTACCTCACGCAGTTCTGCTTCGAGGAGGCCAAGCACGTCGAGGTCTTCCGGCGCTGGATGGACGCGGTGGGTCTCGACGGCAATCTGCACCCGTACGTCGCCGAAAACCCCCACTACCGCAAGCTTTTCTACGAAGAGCTGCCCCAATCGTTGCGTGCGTTGGAGGACGATCCGAGCCCGCTCAACCAGATCCGCGCGAGCGTGACCTACAACCACGTGATCGAAGGCAGCCTCGCGCTCACGGGCTACTACTCGTGGCAGCTCATCTGCACGCAGAACCAGATTCTGCCCGGCATGCAGGACCTCGTCCGACACATCGGCGACGACGAACGCCGCCACATGGCGTGGGGCACGTTCACCTGCCGCCGCCACGTCGCCGCCGACGACGCGATGTGGGACGCCGTGCAGCAGCGCATGGGCGAGCTGCTGCCGCACGCGCTCGGGATGATCCAGTGGGTGCAGGACCAGTTCGAGGAGGTCCCGTTCGACAACGACCCCGAGGAGCTCGTGCAGTACGCCGCCGACCGCGCGCAGCGTCGCCTCGGCGCCATCGAGTCGGCCCGTGGCACGCCCGTGGAGCAGATCGATTTGGACTACTCGCCGGAGCAGCTGGAGGACACCTTCGGCGAGGAGGACGAGAAGGCGCTCGCGGAAGCTGCCGCCGCCGCGTCGTCGTAACGGAAACGGTTGGTGCGCCTTTCCTGGCGCACCAACCGTTTCCGTGCACCGGCGGAACGCCGGTGCTTCCGTCAGGCGTGTTTCGCGGCTGCTGCCGCTTCCAGGCCCAGCAGCGTCACGGCCTGCTCGCGCATCTCGACCTTCCGCACTTTGCCCGTGACCGTCATGGGGAACTCCTCGACGATGTGCACGTAGCGCGGGATCTTGTAGTGCGCGAGCTTGCCGGTGCAGAACTCCCGCACCGACTCGGCGGTGAGCGGCTCGGCGCCCTCGCGCATGCGGATCCAGGCCATGAGCTCTTCGCCGTACTTGACGTCGGGGACGCCGATCACCTGAGCGTCGAGCACGTCCGGGTGGGTGTAAAGGAACTCCTCGATTTCGCGCGGGTACACGTTCTCACCGCCGCGGATCACCATGTCCTTGATGCGGCCCGTGATGTTGAGGTATCCCTCGTCGTCCATCACGGCGAGGTCGCCGGTGTGCATCCAGCGCGCGGCGTCGATCGCTTCGGCCGTCTTGTCGAGCTGGTTCCAGTAGCCGAGCATCACGGAGTAACCGCGGGTGCAGAGCTCGCCCGGCTCGCCGCGCGGCACCGTGAGCCCGGTTTCCGGATCGACCACTTTGGACTCCAGGTGTGGCCCCACGCGGCCCACTGTGGACACTCGCCGCTCCACGGAGTCGTCGGCGCGCGTTTGTGTCGACACGGGCGAGGTTTCCGTCATGCCGTACGCGATGGACACTTCCGTCATGCCCATGCGGTCGATCACCTGCTTCATCACCTCGACCGGGCACGGCGAGCCGGCCATGATGCCCGTTCGCAGCGAGGACAGGTCGAAGCTTTCGAAGTTCGGGAGGTTCAGCTCGGCGATGAACATCGTGGGGACACCGTAGAGCGACGTGCACCGTTCCTCCGCGACGGCTTCGAGTGTCGCTTCGGGATCGAACGCCGGCGCGGGGATCACCATGGCCGAGCCGTGACTGGTGCTCGCGAGGTTGCCCATGACCATGCCGAAGCAGTGGTAGAAGGGCACGGGGATGCACACCCGGTCTTCTTCGGTGTAGTTGCACAGTTCGCCGACGAAGAAGCCGTTGTTGAGGATGTTGTGGTGGGAAAGCGTGGCGCCCTTGGGGAAACCCGTGGTCCCGGATGTGTACTGGATGTTGATCGGGTCGTCGGCCGAGAGGTTCGCCTGCAGCTTCGCGAGTGCCGCCGGGTCGCCGCCCTCGCCGGCAGCCATGAGGTCGGCCCAGGCGTCCGTGCCGAGCAGCACGACGAACTCGAGCTCCGCGCAGCCGGGCCGGACCTCCTCGATCATGGCGGCGTAGTCGGAGGTCTTGAACTTGTCGGCCGCCACGAGCATGCGCACGCCGGCCTGCTTGAGGACGTAGTCGAGTTCGTGGGAGCGGTAGGCCGGGTTGATGTTGACGAGGATGGCGCCGATCTTGGCCGTCGCGTATTGCAGCAGCGTCCATTCCGCGCGGTTGGGTGACCAGATGCCCACGCGGTCGCCTTTGCGGATGCCGCGGGCGATGAGGCCGTGGGCGAGGGTGTCGACGTCTCGTTTCAGCTCCGCGTACGTCCACCGAGCGCCGGCCGCGCGGTCGATCAGCGCGTCACGATCCGGGAAGGCCGCGACCGTGCGGTCCAAGTTGTCCCCGATGGTGTCGCCCAAAAGAGGGACGTCGGACGTCCCGGAGGCGTAGCTGGGCAGGGCGGGCGCGTCAGGCATGGGTGCCTCCCGTGGCGGTCGTCGTCGACAAGGGCAGTCTAGTGCCGCACGGCGTCCGCTACGCTCGGTGGCGGTCGGGGATCGATTTCACGAGGGGTTGGGGCTGTGCCGGAGGAATTCTCCCTGAGCTGGCATGAGGTCGACGTCGCCGTCCGCCGCAGCGGGCTCCCGGCCTCGTGGCATCCGTTCGAGATCCGCAGCCCGGGCTACACGCTCGACGAGCACCGTCGCCTGTCCGACGCCGCATGGGACGCGCTGCGCGCCCGCGGGCTCGCGCAAGCGGACAAACTGGACCCGGATGTCTTCGCGACCTTGCAGGCCTGGACTCAGCCCGAGGTGCTGATCATCGTCCGTGCCGTCGAGGTCCCCGACGGCACCGTCCTCTACCGCGCCTCCGCAGGCCACGGCCTCGGCGTCTTCTCGTCCGCGGCCGACGACGGCATTCAGTTCCGGCAGGTCCGCCCCGAACGGCTCGCGGAGACGGTGCTCAGCATGTTCCCGGCGTACCCGGCGCTGCCCGTCTCGCCGGTCGCCATCACCCAAACCCCGCCCCGCCACTCCTCCGGCGACTACTCCGACTTCTCCGACCGCGACTTCACCGGCGAGAGCGCCTCCCCTTCCCGCCGCGACCGCGACGCGCTCGCGGCCTTCTCCCGCTGGCCGCTGCACCGCCACGGCACCGTCGAGCTTTCGCTCCGCCCCCGCCACGCCACCCTGCGCCCCATCGCGACGGTCACCTTCGCCGACACCGACGGCGGCCGCTACGTGACTTTCTCGGATCCCCTCCGCGACGGCGGATTCCGGCTGCGGTTCGTCCCTTCGGACGGTTCTCACCTGGCCCGGTGGTTGCTGGACGCCATCGCGGAAGGCGTCCGTTGACGCTGGTGGCCGGTACGGCTCTGAGCGCCACGGTGGCGACCGGTGAACTGCTGCACGCTCGCCCCGACCGGTCACTGACGCGTCGTGTTCGCCGCGCGAGGGGTCCGATCCGCTCCATCGCGACCCTCGTCGGCCTCGCCTGCACCCTCACCGCATGCGGCGGCTCCGCCGTTGGAGGCACTCCCGCCCCGGCCAGCCCCGCGCCGAGCAGCTCAGCGGCACAGTCGGCCACCCCGTTGGCCGGGTTAAGCCCTTGCGCGACGCTCGACAAGGCAATCGCCGGACAGGGCTTTCCACCTGCGACTCCCTCGGTTGCAGATCCGGAGCACGCCTGCGGAACCAAGAAGGCTGGGTACGGCAGCATCGGCGTCAATCTGCAAGATGGCCAGAGTTACAACACCAACTTCGGCGATCCCGACCAGATACAAGAAGGAACTATTCGCAAGCGTCGAGCGATACTCGAAATGGCAACCGACCACACCTCCGGCAGCTGCGCCGTGAGCATGGAAGTCCGGCCCCACTCCCGTGCGATGGTGTTCGTCGGTCTTTCGGCCGGGACCACCGACCAGGCGTGTACCGACACGAAGACTCTCGCCCCTCGAGGTCGACCTGCTACTTCCCACACCGGCCTGAAAACGATCGGATTGCCGAGGAGCCGTCCGCGCGACGGCAACCTTGGCTGCCGCACTGTCGGCGGATGGTGCACCGCTCTCGCCTGGTCGATCACCTACGCATAGTGTTCATCCCGTGACTGGACCGATCCGCTCCTTCGCGGCTTTCGTCGGCGTCGCCGCACTCACCTGCGCCCTCACCGCCTGCAGCGGCTCCTCCGTCGGCGGGCTGTGCTCTCGAGGGGCTACCTTCACACTTCCGGCTGCGAAGTGAGCATGGAGGTCGGGCCCAGCTCTCGCGCGATCGTCGATGTGGCCCTGACCTCCGGCTCCCTTGACCAGGCATGCACCAACGCCAGAGACCTCGCAGCAGAGGTCGACCCCTTGCTTCCCAGGGCGAGCTGACACGAGCTCGACGTACGGGCGGGTCAAGACCCCAACCACGGCCAAGAACGTCAACCTTCGGCTATCACCTGATCGGTGACAAGTCGTGGATCCCGCGACAGGCTCGCCCCAGCCAATCAGGTACCCGTAGTGTTCACCGCGTGACTGGACCGATCCGCTCCCTCGCGGCCTTCGTCGGCCTCGCCGCACTCGCCTGCGCCCTCACCGCCTGCGACGGCTCCTCCGTCGGCGGCACCCCCGCGCCGGCCACGTCGTCAAGCTCCGCACCGAGCAGCTCAGCGGGACAGTCGAACACTCCGCTGGCTGGGCTGAGCCCCTGCAAAACGCTGGACCAGGCTCTCGCCGGGCAGGGCTACCCGGCAGCCACCCCCGACATCGCTGACCCGGAACATGTTTGCGATGCTCAAAAGCCCGGTCAGGACGACTATCTCGGGCTCGGCCTGCAAGACGGCCAACGCTACGACACGAGTATTTCGAATCCCGAAAAGACCCAAAAGGGCAACGTGCGCGATCGACGAGCGATCCTCGAACCGGAGCCCAACCACGGGTCCGGCATCTGTGCAGTTTCGATCGAAGTCAAGCCGGAGTCGCGAGCAATCGTCTCGGCCTCGCTCGCGTCCGGAACAACGGACCAGGCCTGCACAGCTGCCGAGAACCTTGCTGCAGCAGTCGAGCTGTTACTTCCCAAGACCAACTGATGGTCGACAGCTGATTGCCCGGAACTCGCTGACAGCTGGAAGATGTCCATCTAGAGTGGGCGTGGGAGCACGTAGCGTGTCCAGGAGGGTGTAGTAGCGATGGCGGGCGCGTACAGCTTTGAAGGTGGTCCAGTCACCTCGACCGGCGCTGAGGGACAAGGTCCGCTGCCCGAACTCATGATCAACCCTCTTGACTCTGAGGAGGCGCACCGTCTTAAGGACGGCGCCCAGAAGTTCAATGCGCTCGCCGCAAGCGGCGGGTTCGCAGTCAACGAGGCTGGTTTCCAGGCATACAACAGGGTCTGCGAAGAGTTCCTGCACGGCTATGCCGACATCAAGAGGAACTTTCTGTATCTGACGACACGTGCCCAGATGGGTTCGAGTGGCTACGCCACCAAGGTCGCTGGTTACAACGTCACCGTCGCCGACGGCGACACCAGCTCGCTGATCCCCAATCTTGAGCTACTCAAAGAGAGTATCGAGCAGGTGCAGGACGCTCTGAAGATCGCGCGTAACAACTACCGCGCCGGTGACAGCGACCACGCCCAGACACTTTCCCAGGTGCACGGGGGTAAGTAATGAGCGAACGCGCGGAACACCGCGAGTACGAGGCCGACTACTACAGCCAGACGCACACGGACCTGTCCAAGAAGGCTGCGCCGGGGCGGTTTGGCGCGGAAGACCAGCAGAATGTCCGCGATAATGTCGACAAGGACACCGGCCAGGCTGCATCGAGCTACTCAGTCAGCCAAGGTCAGCACCTGCTCCAGGACCAGGCGACGCGCGGTGACGCACCGTCTCCCGACGCCAACTACGCAGCGCACGATCACCAGGACCTCTACAACATGGTCCACACGAACATGGATCCGAGCACCCTTGACGCCCGTGGACGAGTTGCCAACAAGCTCGGCAACTGGCTCGCCGACATCTCCAACTCGATCAACGACGCCGCCAAATCCAGCCAGATCGACTGGCAAGGCGCCGGCGCGTCGCAGGCTCACAGCTTCTTTCAGAACACCGCGACGTACGCGGCGAACACGGCCAACGCGGCGCAGTTGAGTTCCAATCGGTACTCCCAGCAGGCGGCCGCCGCCAGCTACGCCCAGAACAACATGCCCGAGCCGACCGGGTTCAATCAGCAAGCCGAGATGCAACAGGCGACCCAGCAGATCCACGACGGCGATCTCGTCGGCGGCACCCTGCGCATGACCAGCATCTCCGCCAAACAGCAACAGGCCGACGCCGCACATCAGCAGGCGGTTCAGGTGATGCAGGGCCTGGACAACACCTACCACGAGACGGCGACGACCCAGCCCCAGTTCTCGGCCCCGCCGGTACCGGGCGGCGCCGACAACAGCACCCAGATCAGCAGCGCTCAGCCGGTCGGTGGGACCGGTGGACACAGTGGCGGCTTCGCCGCGGGCCCGGCGGGCAGCGGCGTCGGCAACCTGGGCGGCGGACCCGGCGGCGGCCCCGCGGGCCCCGGTGGGGCTGCGGCCAACGTCGGCGGCAACGCATACCCACCGCCCGGAACCAGCACCGGCGCCGGGACGTTCCCCGGCGGCGGACCTGGTGGCGGCGGTGGCTTCCGGCCGCCGGCCACGGGTGGCGGCGGGTTCGGACGGTTGTCGCCCGATGCGATGGCGTTCGGCGGCGGACCGGGAGGCGTCGGCGGTGCCGGTGAGGACACCGTGCGCGGACGATCAGGGTTCGGTGGCGGACGCGCGGGCGGCGGGTCCGCCGGTGGGCGCGTGTCCGGAGGTGGCTTGACGAGCAAGCCGGGCGAAGGCGAGGGCAGCGGCGCCAAGGGCGGCGCGGGCGAACGCCTCGAACGCGGCGCGACCGCGGCAGCCAACGCTGGCAAAGCCGGGAAATCAGGCGCCCCGGGAGCGGCCGGGGCCGCGGGTGCCGGCAAGAAGAAGGAAGAGGACAAGGAGCACAAGAACAAGCTCCCCAACCAGGTCGACCCGGAGGAAGTCTTCGAAGTGCGCCCCGAACGAGGCCCCGACGGAGAGAAGATCACGCCCCCGGTCGTCGGCGGCTGACCTACGAGAACGGCGCCGCGAGGCGGGAAAAGGCGAAGCCCACCACCATCGGCACCGGGCGGCTTTCGACGCCGTACGCCGGCCGTTGAGCCTCAGCATTTGAGGCTCAACGGCGCATGACGCCAGCAGCGCCGATTCCCAGCCGCCTGCACTGCTACACGAGCCGACACCCACCGCCCTCGTCTGTGTTATTCCGTCTGCTTCGAGTGACTGAGGCTCGCGAACCGGATCCAGACGGTGTGCGTGGTTTCGTCGAAGACATAGCAGATGCGGCCTCCGCCGGTGACCTCGATCCGCCACAGTGCCAGCTCTCGGCCGTTCTGCATCGCCGTGGACAGCGAACATTTGAGCTGATGGTGACGCTGGTTCGGGTTCCGTCCGAGCCTCCTGCGAAGCAGGTCCCAGACGTCGCGGGCGTTGCCAGCGGCTTCGGTCACCAGCTCAGCCTTTGGCGGCCTCGTTCGTCCCGAACCTGATGGCCGGCTCGCAGAGTGTTCGAGCTGGTCCACGACCCCCCCTGGGGTGGTGGGACAGCTCAGAGATGTTGACCTCTGATGCAGTTCCAACCTGATGCCAGGTCCACTCACACCGTGTCCATCCACCTGCGAACCCTCGCCGGCACCCAACCCTCAGCACGTCTGAAATCCCCGGGAAAACCCTGAGCCACCGCGCACCCGAACGCAGGTAAGTTGCGGTTATGCGGTTCTACGTGGTCGACGCGTTCACGGCGGAGGCTTTCGCCGGGAATCCGGCCGGAGTGGTCGTCCTCGATCGATCCGTGGAAGACGGGTGGATGCAGCGGGTGGCGGCGGAGATGAAGCACTCCGAAACGGCCTTCGTGATCCCCGGGGAGGAAACCACCGGGTTGCGCTGGTTCACGCCGGCCACGGAGGTCGACCTGTGCGGGCACGCGACGGTCGCGGCGACGCACGTGCTCGGCGGGACGCGCCGGTACGAGACGCGCAGCGGAATCCTCACCTGCACCAAGGGCGACGACGGCTGGATCCGCATGGACTTTCCCGCCGACGAGCCGCACGAGACCGGCGAGGACGTCAGCCGGATCGTCAAAGGGGCGACCTATACCGGGCGCGCCAAGGAAAACCTCTTCGTGGAGCTGCCCACGGAGGACGACGTCCGGGACTCGGAACCCGACCTGCCTGAGCTCGAGAACACCTGGACCGGTCGGCTGATCATCACGGCGCGGGGGCGAAAACACGACTTCGTCAGCCGCTTCTTCGGGCCCGGTGTCGGCGTGGACGAAGATCCCGTGACGGGGTCCGCGCACTGCTCGCTGGCACCGTACTGGGGACGGAAGCTGGGCCTAACGCGGCTCACCGGCGCCCAGGTGTCGGCAAGGGGCGGCGTGGTGAAGACCGAACTCGACAACGATCGCGTGCGCCTGAGCGGGCAAGCGGTCACCGTGGTGAGTGGGGAGTTGCACGTCTGATGCGGTTGGTCCTGAACGTCATCTGGCTCGTGCTGTGCGGCTTCTGGATGGCTCTCGGCTACCTGGTCGCGGGCATCATCTGTTGCATCCTGATCGTCACCATTCCGTTCGGGCTGGCGTCGTTCCGGATCGCGAACTACGCGTTGTGGCCGTTCGGGCGCACGATCGTCGACCGGCGCGACGCGGGCGTCGGGTCGGTGCTCGGCAACGTCATCTGGTTCGTCTTCGCCGGGCTGTGGCTCGCGATCGGCCACGCCATCACCGGTGTGCTGCTGTGCATCACGATCATCGGGATCCCGCTGGGCATGGCGAACTTCAAACTGATCCCGATCTCCCTGATGCCGCTGGGCAAGGAGATCGTGCCCGCTGCCTAGGGCTCTGGGGTGAACGGCAGCCCGACCACCAGGCACGGGCCGCCGACGAACAATCCGCCGTCGATCCCGAGCGCCTTGCCCCCGGCGTACAGGTACGGCCCCTCGATCTGCGCCGGGTGGATCCCCAGCTGGTCGGCGATCACGCTGTGCCCGTGGACGATCCGTGAGCCACCGAGGGTGTCCATCAGCTGCTGCGCGTTGTCCTCGCCGGAGGGCCCGCGAAAGGCGTAACGCGTGGTCATTCGCCGCCAAACGTCCCAGAACGCCTCGATGTTGCTGCCCGTGAGGATCTCCCGCACCGCCGCGTTGATGGCGTCGAGGTCCGAACCCCAGTCGAGGTACTCGAGCGTGTCCGAGTGCATCAGCAGGTGACCGTCGACGAGCGCGACCACCGGACGCTCCGAGAGCCACTCGATGTGCTCTGGCGTGAGCCGGTCTTGGTCGGACAGCAGCCCGCCGTTGATCTCCCAGCTGCGCGCGAAGCTGCGGGGCCCGAAGTCCGACGGCACCGCCCGGTCACCGAAGTGGTACATCCCCAGCAGCAGGATCTCGTGGTTGCCGAGCAACATCTGCACGGTGCCGCCGGCTTCGGGTGCCTGCTCCTGCAGCGACCGCACGAAGTCGATCACGCCGACGCCGTCGGGCCCGCGGTCCACGAAGTCGCCGAGGAACCACAGCTGGTCGTCGGCACCACTCCACTTGTCGTCGGTGTCGACGAGGCCCTCGGCACGCAGTGCGTCGGCCAGGGCATCGCGATGCCCGTGGACGTCGCCCACCACATACACGCTCATCGTTCGACGATAGGCCCTGGTCCGACGCCCATCCCGGTCAGCCTTGTCCGAACGGGTCCTGAGTTCGCCCGATCAGGTCGGCGACCGAGTCGATCACCTTCGTCGGCCGGTACGGATAGCGCTCGGCCGACTCCGGAGTGGAAATCCCGGTCAGCACGAGGATCGTCTGAAGCCCCGCTTCGAGGCCCGAGTGGATGTCGGTGTCCATGCGGTCGCCGATCATCAGCGTCGACTCCGAGTGCGCACCAAGACGGCGCAGCGCCGAGCGCATCATCAACGGGTTGGGCTTGCCGACGAAGTACGGCGAGCGCCCGGTGGCGCGCTCGATCAGCGCCGCGACCGCTCCCGTCGCGGGCAGCGAACCTTCCACGCTCGGCCCGCTCGCGTCGGGGTTCGTGGCGATGAACTTCGCGCCACCTTCGATGAGCCGGATGGCGTTGGTGATGGCGCTGAAGCTGTACGTGCGGGTCTCGCCGAGCACCACGTAGTCCGGATCGCGTTCGGTCAGCACGTACCCGACCTCGTGCAACGCCGTGGTCAGCCCGGCCTCGCCGATCACGAACGCCGTGCCGCCCGGACGCTGCGAGTCGAGGAACTTCGCCGTGGCCAGCGCCGAGGTCCAGATCGACTCCTCCGGCACGTCGAGGCCCGTGCGCAGCAGGCGCGCCCGCAGGTCACGCGGGGTGTAGATGGAGTTGTTCGTGAGCACCAGGAACCCGATGCCGTTGTCGCGCAGCTCGGCGAGGAACTCGTCGGCGCCCGGCACGAGGTGCTCTTCTCGGACGAGGACGCCGTCCATGTCGCTCAGGTAGGTCCAGCGGCCTTCGGTCACCTTCGCCGTCCTTCTTCCACGCCGGTACTTGATCGAGTCCGAACGGTATCACGCGGTGCCGTCAAAACCGCCGCGCTCGTCCGATTTCCCTTGCGGCGCAGTCGGTCCGTCACGCCTGTGCCGGATGCACGACCACCGTCGCCGCCTTCACCGAAAGCGTGACCGCCGCGCCCGGTTCGAGTTCCAGGTCGGCCACCGACGCCGGCGTCAGATCCGCGCTCAGCCCTTCGCTCCAGCCGCTGCCGGTCACGCGCAGCCGGATCACCGGTCCGTGCGGTTCGAGCGCCGCCACCGTCGCCTCGACGGTGTTGCGCGGACTCCCCCGGTGCTCCCCGTCGTGCGGGTACACCGCCACCGCGCTGGGCGCGAACACCGCGACCGCGGCCTCACCCACCACCGTGTCTTCGGCGAGCAGCCCCGCCACGAGGTCACCGGACTTCGTGCGCAGCCCGCCGGCCTCGGCGACGCCCGCCACCAGGTTGAGCCCGGCGATGCGGGCGGTGAACGCCGTTCGCGGCGCCGCGAGCACTTCGCGGGTGGGCCCGCGTTCGACGATCCGCCCGCCCGACATCACGGCGACATGGTCGGCGAGCGCCAGCGCGTCGAGCGGGTCGTGGGTGACGAGAACGGTCGTCGGGCCGCCTCGCAGCACCCGCCGCAGCAGGCCGCGGATCGCGGGCGCCGCGTCCACGTCCAGCGCCGCGAACGGTTCGTCGAGCAACAGCAGCGAAGGTGCCGACGCGAGGGCCCTCGCGATCGCCACGCGCTGCTGCTGTCCACCCGAAAGCTGGCTCGGCCGCCGGCGCGCGAACGCGGCGGCGTCCACTTCGGCCAGCCACTTCTCGGCCACCTCACGCGAACGCGCCTTGCTCGCGCCGGTCGAGCGTGGGGCGAACCCGACGTTGTCCAAAGCGGAAAGATGCGGGAACAGAAGGGCGTCCTGCGAAAGCAATCCGATGCCCCGCTGGTGTGGCGCGAGGTCCAGCCGCTCGCTCGCGAGCGTGCGGCCCGCGAGCGTGATGTCGGCCGAGCTCACGGGCACGAGCCCGGCGAGTGCGCCGAGCACCGTGGACTTGCCCGAGCCGTTCGGCCCGAGCAGCGCGAGCACCGTTCCTTCGGGCACGGTGAATTCGACGTCGAGCGAGAATGTGCCCCGCACCAGCGCGATCCGGGCCGACAGGGTCATCGCAGCCCGCCTTCCCACGACCGCGGGCGCGCCACGGCGATCACGATGACCGCGACGATGATCAACAGCAGCGCGAGCGCCACCGCGCTGTCGACGTCCACTTCGGCCTGCGTGTACACCTCGAGCGGCAGCGTCCGCGTGACGCCTTCGAGGCTGCCCGCGAACGTGATCGTGGCCCCGAATTCGCCAAGCGAGCGCGCGAAACTCAGCACCACGCCGGAGCCGAGCGCCGGGATCAGCAGCGGCAGCGTCACCCGGCGGAACACGGTCCACGGGCGTGCGCCGAGCGTCGAGGCGACCTGCTCGTAGCGATCACCCGAGCCGCGCAACGCGCCTTCGAGGCTCACGACCAGGAACGGCATGGCCACGAACGTCTGTGCGATCACCACGGCCGCGGTCGTGAACGGGACCTGCTGACCGGTGAGTGCGTTGATCAGAATACCGAGAAAACCTTTGCGCCCCAGCAGATACAGCAGCGCGAGGCCGCCCACGACGGGTGGCAGTACCAGTGGCAGCAGCACGATCGAGCGCAGCAGTCGCGCGCCTCGCACCCGCGACCGCGCGAGCACCACGGCCAGCGGCACCCCGAGGACCACGCACGCGGCGGTGGACATCAGTGCCGTGGTCAGCGACAGCTTCAGCGCCGCCAGTGAAGACGACGAAACGAGCAGGGACGGGAACCGCGCGAGGTCCGAGCGCACGAGCAACCCGATGACGGGCAGCACCACGAGCGCGAGCGCGACGACGGCGGGGATCCAGAGGAGAAGGGGAACGCGCGCGTGCGGCGGCCGGGGGTCGGCCGCCGCAGCGCGCCGCCCCTCACTGAGCCGGGCCAAACCCGATCTTGGTCAGCTCGGCCTTGCCCTGCGCGCCGAGAACGAAGTCTTCGAACTGCTTCGCGAGCGCCGCCTGCGGAGCGTTCTTCACGACGGCGATCGGGTACTTGTTGATCGCACCCGACGACTCCGGGAAGTCGACCTTGCCGACCTTGTTCCCGGCCGACGTGGCATCGGTCACGTACACGAGACCGGCGTCGGCGTCACCCGACTCGACCTTGGCGAGCACCTGCTTGACGTCGGTCTCTTCACTGGCCGGCTTGAGCGTGACGCCGGTGTTCTTCTCCACCTTCTGTGTCGCCGAACCGCATGGCACCTGCTGCGCGCAGACGACCACGGTCAGCCCGCCCTTGGTCAGGTCCGAGAAGGACTTGATGCCCTTGGGGTTGCCGGGCGCGACGGCGATCGCCAGCTTGTTGGTGGCGAAGACCGTCGGCTGGCCGTCGATCACGCCGCCCTGCACGGCCTTGTTCATGTTCGTCTCGTCGGCCGAGGCGAACACGTCGGCCTTCGCGCCGTTGACCAGCTTCTCCACCAGAGCCGAGGAGCCCTCGTAGTCGAACTTCACTGTGACGCCGGGGTGCGCGGCCTCGAACTCCTTGCCGAGCTCGTTGAACGACTCGGTGAGCGACGCCGCCGCGTACACCGTCAGCGTGCCACTGGCGGGCGCCGGTGCCGATGCGCTCCCGGAGGCCGGGGCGCTGCTGGCTTGGTCTCCGGAGCTGCACGCACCGGCGAATACCGCGACGGCCGCGAGAGCACCGGCCATGGCGAGCTTCTTCATCTGGTTCCTTCCGGGGTCTCCACCACTACGGTGGTCGCCTTGACAACGGCCACCGCCAGCACACCCGGGCGTAGCCCGAGCTCGCGGACGGCTTCCGAACTCATCAGTGACACCACTCGGTGCGCCCCGCACTGCAGCTCGACCTGAGCCATCACCTTGTCGGCGATCACTTCGGTGACGAGCCCCACAAAGCGGTTGCGGGCGGAGCGGCCGACGGCCGACGGGTCGTCGGGACCGGCGGCCTGCGCACGGGCGAATCCGGCGAGCTGGGCGCCGTCGACGACCTTCCGGCCGGCGGCGTCGTCGGTCGCGGTCAACTGGCCGGCCCGGACCCAGCGCCGGACAGTGTCGTCGCTGACGCCGAGGAGCCGGGCGGCCTCGGACAACCGAAAGTGCGGCATGGCCGGAACATTATCGCCGCAGTTGAGGAAAAGCCATGTGAAACGGCAATTATTGCGTAACACTTCGAGTATTGCGTTCTGATAACGTCCGAAGTTTGTCCCGGGTCGTGAGAACGGGCCGGATTGGCGCCCGTCATCGGCCGGCGTGATGACCACGATCACACCTGGCCGTTCCGCCGCCGACGCCCGCAAACCACCGTGTGACCAGGGGTTCCGGCGCACGTCGGACACGGTGCGCGCGTGGCAGGCGTCGCATCCGGACAGCCCAGGGCGAACGGCCCCACCGGACCCTTTGGCGGGCGGTGACGAGCCGGTCACGGCGAGCGCTTCGAAGAGCCGTTCACCGGCCCTCCCGCGGTTTCAGGAGAGTCGGCTTTCGAGCGCGGCCGAGTTAAGCTGTGCGTAATGACGGCAGTACATCTCGGGTTTCCTCGCGTCCCCGGTACACGAGGTTCTTCCGGCGTGCCCACAACCGCCCGGCCCGATCATCCCGGATTGCTCGACACCTTCGGCCGGGTGGCCACCGACCTGCGAGTTTCCCTCACGGATCGGTGCAATCTGCGCTGCACGTACTGCATGCCGGCCGAGGGACTCGACTGGCTGCCGCGCGACGAGGTGCTCACCGACGACGAACTGGTGCGGCTCATGCGCATCGCCGTCGAGCAACTCGGCGTCACGGACATTCGGCTGACCGGCGGCGAACCGCTCCTGCGGCCAGGTCTCGAAGGCATCGTGGCACGCATCACGGCGCTCGAGCCGCGGCCGCGGGTTTCCATGACCACCAACGGGATCGGGCTCGCCAAGCGCGCCGCCGACCTCGCTGCGGCCGGGCTGGACCGCATCAACGTCTCACTCGACACCATCGACCGGGCGTTGTTCGAAACGCTCACCCGGCGCGACCGGCTGTCCCACGTCCTCGCAGGGCTGGCGGCGGCCCGCGAAGCCGGCCTGGCTCCGGTGAAGGTCAACTCCGTGCTGATGCGAGGGCTCAACGAGCACGAGGCCGTGCCGCTGCTGCGGTTCTGCCTCGCCGAGGGCTACCACCTGCGCTTCATCGAGCAGATGCCGCTCGACGCGCAGCACCGGTGGAGCCGCGAGGCGATGGTGACCGCCGACGAGATCTTCGTGTCGCTCGGCACCGTCTTCACCTTGGAGCCGGCCGAGGAGCCGCGGGGAAGCGCGCCCGCCGAGCTCTTCAGCGTGAACGGCGGA
>DASZNR010000046.1:0-164794 GCA_035551175.1 Amycolatopsis sp.
CGGTGGGCCTGGTGAGCGGATGTATCGCACGGGTGACCTCGCGCGGTGGACCGCGGACGGTGTGTTGGAGTTTCTCGGCCGCGCCGACGACCAGGTCAAGATCCGCGGGTTCCGCGTCGAACCCGGCGAGATCGAAACCGCGCTGGGTTCCCACCCGGCCGTCGCGCAAGCCCGGGTGATCGTCCACGAAGGACGGCAGCTCGTCGCGTACGTCGTGCTGCACCGGCCGGCCGAAGACCTGCTCGACCACGTGGCGACGACGTTGCCCGAGCACATGGTCCCGGCCGCCGTCGTGCCGCTCGCCGACCTGCCGCTCACCCCCAGCGGCAAACTCGACCGCCGCGCGCTGCCCGCGCCCGAGTTCGAGACCGGCGATGACGCACCCTCGACGCCGCGAGAGGAAGCCCTCGGGGACCTGGTGGCCGGCGTACTCGGCCTTCCCCGGGTCGGCGTGCACGACGACTTCTTCCGCCTCGGCGGCGACAGTATCGTCGCGATGCAGCTCGTCGCGCGCGCCCGCGCGGCCGGGCTCCTGCTCGACACCCGCGACGTGTTCCGCCACCGCACGGTGGCCGGGCTCGCCGAGGTCGCGGCGGAGCTGCTCGCCACGCCGGCGTCCGACGACGGCCGGCCGCTGCTGGAGCTGACCGGGGACGAACGCGCGGAGCTGCGCGCGACAGCACCCGACGCGGCCGAGGTCTGGCCGCTCACCCCGCTGCAATCCGGCCTCCTGTTCCTCGCCACCGCGGACACCGACGGCCCGGACGTCTACACCGTGCAGTTCGGCTTCGACCTCGACGGTCCGCTCGACGTGGCGCGCCTGCGTGCCGCCGTGCGTGCGTTGCTGGCGCGGCACCCGAACCTGCGCACGAGCTACCGGTACCTGGCCTCCGGCCGCCCGGTCGCGCTCGTCGCGCGGTCCGCCGAGCCCGAGTGGCGCGAGTGCCGGGACGCCGACCTCGAAGCCGATCTGCTGCACGAACGCCGCCGGTTCGACGTCGGCACGGGGCCGCTGCTGCGGTTCCTGCTCGTCCGTTTCGCCGACGGGCACCACCGGCTCGTCGTCTCCCACCAGCACCTGCTGCTCGACGGATGGTCCGTCCCACGGCTGCTCGGCGAGCTGTCCGCGCTCTACGCCGGCCGCGAGCCGGCGCCGGCACCGTCGTACCGCGGGTACCTCGGCTGGCTGCGCGACCAGGACGACACCACGGCCAAGGCGGCATGGCGCGAGGCGCTCGCGGACCTGAGCGAACCCACGCACCTCGCGCCCGTCGATCCGGCCCGCGAACCGGCGCTGCCGCGGCGGCGGACCCTCGAGCTGACGGCGGAGGCGACGGCCGAGCTCACGGCGTTCACGCGTGAGCGTGGCTGGACGGTGAACACCCTGGTCCAGACGGCCTGGGGCCTGCTGCTCGGTGCCCTCACCGGGCGCACCGACGTGGTGTTCGGCGCGACCGTCGCCGGCCGCCCACCGGAGCTGCCGGGCGTGGAGCGGATGCTCGGCCTGTTCATCAACACCGTGCCCGTGCGGGTGCGCCACGATCCGGCCGAACCGCTGGCGGCGGTGCTCGAGCGCGTGCAGGAACAGCAGTCCGCGCTGCTGGGGCACCAGCACGTCGGCCTCGCCGACATCCAGCGCGAAGCGGGGCTGGGTGAGCTGTTCGACACGCTCGTGGTGTTCGAGAGCTACCCCGGCGCGGACGAAGAACCGGACGGCGACGGGCTGCGCGCGCGGATCGCGGACCACCGCGACGCCACGCACTACCCGTTGACGTGGGCGGTCGAACCGGCCGAACGCCTGACACTCACGGCCGAATACCGCGCGGACCTGTTCACCGAGGAGACGGTCGAGAGGCTGCTCACCGGGATGCGACTGCTGCTGACGGCGCTGGTATCCGATGTGGACCGTCCGGCCGGGACGGTCGGCGTGCTGCCCGCGCTGCTGCGGGAGCGGATCCTGCACGACTGGACCGCTACGGCGCTCGACGTCGAGCCGGACACGGTGGCGGGGCTGTTCGAGGCCCAGGTGCGCCGTTCGCCGGATGCGGTCGCCGTCGTCGGTGGCGAGACCTGGACGTTCGCCGAGCTCAACGCCCGCGCCAACCGCCTCGCGCGGGCGCTCGTCGAACGCGGCGCCGGTCCGGAGACCCTGGTGGCGCTCGCGCTGCCGCGCTCGGCCGAGATGCTGACGGCGATCCTCGCCGTGCACAAGGCCGGTGCCGCATACCTGCCGCTCGACCCGGACTACCCGGCCGAACGGCTCGCGGCGATGCTCGCCGACGCGGAGCCGGGTCTGCTGCTCACGGTGCCCGAGCTGACGGGTTCGGTGCCGGACTTCGCCGCCACGGCGAGTCTTGCGGACCTGCTCGCCGCGGACCGGCCGGACACCGACCTGACCGACGGCGACCGCCTGCGCCCCCTGCGGCCCGAGCATCCGGCGTACGTGATCTACACGT
The DNA here is from genome assembly GCA_035551175.1 of Amycolatopsis sp. Classification (GTDB taxonomy): domain Bacteria; phylum Actinomycetota; class Actinomycetes; order Mycobacteriales; family Pseudonocardiaceae; genus Amycolatopsis. The sequence continues at coordinate 2,457 of DASZNR010000046.1, forward strand.
CGGGTTCCACCGGGACACCGAAGGGTGTGGTCGTGCCGCACACCGGTCTGGTGAACCTGTTCCACAGCCACCGGGCGACGCTGCACCGCCCGGCCGTGGCGCGGACCGGGCGCGAGCACCTGCGGGTGGGCCACGCGTGGTCGTTCTCCTTCGACGCCTCGTGGCAGCCGCAGCTGTGGCTGCTCGACGGCCACGCCGTGCACGTGGTGCCCGACGAGGTGCGCCGCGACCCGGAGGAGCTCGCGGCGCTGATCCGGCGCGAGAGGCTGGAGTTCATCGAGGTCACGCCGTCGCTGTTCACCCAGCTGGCCGACGCCGGGCTGGTGGCGGACGGCCGCTGCCCCCTCGCCGTGGTCGGCGTCGGCGGGGAAGCGGTGCCGGACGCGCTGTGGCGCCGGCTGGCCGAGCTGCCCGGGACCGACGCCGTGAACCTCTACGGGCCCACGGAGTCCACAGTGGACGCGCTCGTCGCGCGGATCGCGGACAGCGAGCGCCCGCTCGTGGGCAGGCCGGTGGCGAACACCCGAGCCTACGTGCTCGACGGGTCGCTGCGGCCCGTCGCGCCCGGCGTGACGGGGGAGCTGTACCTCGCCGGCGCCGGCCTGGCCCGCGGGTATCTCGGCCGGCCCGCGCTCACCGCCGAGCGGTTCGTGGCCGATCCGTACGGCGCACCCGGCACCCGCATGTACCGCACCGGCGACCTCGCGCGCTGGACCGAGGACGGGCGGCTCGACTTCGGCGGCCGGGCCGACGACCAGGTCAAGATCCGCGGCTTCCGCGTCGAGCCGGCGGAGGTGGCGGCAGCGCTGGACCGGCACCCGGCCGTCGCGCAGTCGGTGGTCGTGGTGCGCGAGGACCGGGTGAAGCAGCTGGTCGCGTACGTGGTGGCTGGTGCGCCGGTCGACGCGGCCGAGCTGCGGCGCCATGCCGGCGCGGTGCTGCCCGACCACCTGGTGCCTGCCGCGTTCGTCCTGCTCGAGGCGCTTCCGGTGCTGGCCAACGGAAAGCTCGACCGGGCCGCGCTGCCCGCGCCGGACTTCTCGGGCCAGGTCGGCGGCCGCGCGCCGTCGACCGATCGTGAGCGCGAGCTGTGCGCGATGGCCGTCGACGTGCTCGGCGTGCCCGGCCTCGGCGTCGACGACGACTTCTTCGCCCTCGGCGGGGACAGCATCGTCGCGATGCAGCTCGTGGCCAGGGCCCGCGCGGGTGGGCTGCGGATCTCGCCGCGCGACGTCTTCCGCCACCGCACGGTGGCCGGGCTCGCGAAGGTCGCGACCGAAGTGGGTGCCGCGACGGTGGTGCGGGACGACGGCACCGGCACGGTCGGCCTGACCCCGATCATGCATGCGATGCGCGAGCTCGGCGGCCCGATCGCCGGTTACCACCAGGCCGCGCTCCTGTTCACCCCCGCCGAGCTGACCAGCGAGTCCCTCACGGCCGTGCTGCGAGCCGTGGTGGACCGCCACCCGATGCTGCGGGCCCGGCTCGACCGGCAGCCCGCCCGCTGGGCTCTGCGGGTGCCCGGGCCCGTGGACGTCACGGACTGGGTGTCGCGAGTGGACATCCGGGGCCTATCCGGCGACGCGCTGGACGAGGTGATCGCCGAACACGCGCTGGCCACGCGGGCGCGGCTCGACCCGGACGCCGGGGCGATGCTCCGGGCGACCTGGTTCGACGCCGGAGCCGAGCGCGGCCGGTTGCTGGTGCTCGTCCACCACCTCGTGATCGACGGTGTTTCGTGGCGGGTGCTGCTGCCGGACTTCGCCCGGGCGTGGCAAGCCATCGCGGCGGGCCGGACGGCCGACGCCGGCCCGGTGGACGTCTCGTTCCGCCGCTGGTCCGAGGAGCTCGCCGCCCGCGCGGTCGAACCGCACCGCGAGGCGGAGCTGGACCGGTGGCGGTCGGTGCTCGCCGGCGGTGATCCGTTGCCGTTGCTGCGGCCGCGGGACCCGGAGCGCGACGTCGAGTCCGAAGTGGACAGCCTGACGCTGACGCTGGCGCCGGACGTCACGGGTCGGCTGCTGGGCCTGGTGCCCGCCGCGCTGCGGGTGACGGTCAACGACGTGTTGCTCACCGGTCTCGCGCTCGCGGTCGCCGACTGGCGCCGCCGCCATGGCGCGGGGGAGGGCACCGCGACGCTCGTCGACCTCGAAGGACACGGCCGCGAGGACGAGCTGGTCGGCGGGGCGGACCTGTCGGGCACGGTCGGCTGGTTCACCAGCGTCGTGCCCGTCTGCCTCGACCTCGGGCAGCTCGACCTCGACGAGGCGCTCGCGGGCGGACCGGCAGCCCAGCTCGCACTCGAGCGGGTGCGGGCGCACCTGGGCGCGGCGCCGGTCGCCGGGATGGGCTTCGGGCTGCTGCGGTACCTGAACCCCGTCACCGGGCCCGAGCTCGCGGCACTGCCGGCGCCGGAGATCGAATTCAACTACATGGGCCGGTTCGGGCACGCCGGCGGCGGCGACTGGGAGTACGCCCCCGAAGGCACGGCCGCGGACCTCGGCGCGGACCCGGGCAAGCGGGTCTCGCACGCCTTGACGATCAACGCGCTGGCGGAGGAACAACCGGCCGGACCGGCGCTGGCGGCGTACTGGTCGTGGCCTGCGGGCGTCGCCTCCGCCGGCACCGTCCGGGACCTGGCCGAGACGTGGTTTCGCGCACTGAAAGCGCTGGTCCGTCTCGCCGGGGAAGAAGACCGACCCAGCCGAACACCGTACCCAGGAAGGAAATCACTGTGACCAACCCGTTCGAGAACCCCGACGGCACCTACCTCGTGCTGGTCAACGACGAGGGCCAGCACAGCTTGTGGCCCGAGTTCGTGGCCGTGCCCGCGGGCTGGACCACCGCGTTCGGCCCGGACAACCGCCAGGCGTGCCTGGACCACGTGGAGCGGAACTGGACCGATCTGCGCCCGAAGTCGCTCATCGAGGCCATGGAGCACCCGGACTCCTGACTCACGCGACCCGGGCCGGCTCCGCGAGCCGGCCCGGGTCGGTGACGACCGCGATCTCGGTGATCCGCCCGCCGGCGAAGGTGAACGCCGGCACCGACAGCGGCGTGCCGGCACCGCGCCGGGTCACGCGGATCCAGGGCGGCGCGCCGCGGCGTGACCGACGAGTTCTGGGCCGTGGCCGCGAAGCACGTCGAGAACAGCCGGCTCTCGGTGACCGCCTGAAGATCGCGCTGCCCGACTTCTTCACCGCGTCAACCACCCGGTGCTTGAGCAGGGCGGCAGGACCTGGTGAGCGCGCAACGCCCGGCCGGGCAGGAACCCGGCCGGGCGTTACCCGGTAGTTCGTGGTCAGGTCGCCGGTTTGACCACCGTGGCCGGGTTGCCGTCGACGGCGGCGGACAGTTGGGGGACGAGCCGCTCGAGCGTGTACGGCAGGCTGAGCACGCTGACGAACGACGTCGCGCTGCCGTAGGTGCTCGGGTCGGCGATGAAGACCTCACGCTTCTGCTTCGCGACGTTCAGCCCGGAGTACAACTTGTCCTTGGCGAGCGCCGCTTCGCCCTGCGGCAGCGAATCCACGATCCACACGAGGGCGTCGACGTCGAGCAGATCCGTGCGTTCCGGGCTGATGTTCGCACCGAACTTGTCGCCGATGATCTGGTCGAGGTTCGCGGGAGTCTTGAAGCCCAGCGAAGTCAGCACGCGCGTGCGCGGATCTTCGGTGCCGTAGACGAAGTAGCCCTCGTACTGGGTGGCCATCAACGCCGTCTTGCCCGCGAACTCCGGGTGCGCGGCCTTGGCCTTCGCGAACTGGTCCTCCACGCCCTTGACGAGCGCGTCGGCCTCCTTGGCCTTGCCGACCGCCTTGCCGACGGTCTCGGTCTCCTCCTGCCACGGGATGCCGTAGTCGCTGTACTGCTTGGGTTGCGCGATCGTGGGCGCGATCTTCGACAGCGTGGTGTACTGCTCCTGCGTGAGGGCCGAGTACAGGCCGATGATCAGGTCCGGTTTCAGCGCGGCGATCTTCTCGAACTGGGGGCCGTCGGTGTCCTTGAGCACGGTCGGCAGGGGCGCGTTGCCCAGCTTCGGCTTCGCCCACGGGGCGATCGCGCCCGGGAAGTTCCCGAGCCAATCGGTGGTGCCGACCGGGACGACACCAAGCGCCAGCAACGCGTCCTGTTCCGTGAGACCGACGGTGACGATGCGCCGCGGCGCCTTCTCGATCGTGGTCGAGCCGTACTTGTGCTCGATCGTCACCGGGAACGCGCCGGGGTCCGTGCTCCCGGCGGCTGATGGCGATTCCGTGTCGGAGGGGCTGGCGGAGCCGCACGCTGTGAGCGCACCGGCGAGCACGATCGCCGAAGCGAGCGCACCGGCGATCCGGGAACGCCTGCGTCCGGGGGACAGGAAAGAGAAACGAGCCATCAGAGGTCCTTCACGGTCGCTCACGATTTCAGGTTTGCCTAACCTAAGTCACGCTCTCTTGCGGGCGCAACCGCGTCCACTGCGGCGCGCCTCACTTCGGCACCCGGCGCGTGCCCGACCAGGCAGCCCACAACGTCGCGTAGCGGCCGCCCGCGGCGACGAGTTCGTCGTGTGTGCCCGTTTCCACGACAGTGCCCGCGTCGAGCACGACGATCCGGTCCGACGCCGCGGCCTGCGTGAGCCGGTGCGCCACGACGAGCCCCGTCCTCCCGGCGAGCGCGGCCGCAGCCGCGGCTTCCAGTGTCTTCGCGCCCGCGCTGCCGGCTTCGGCCGTGGCTTCGTCGAGGATCGCCACCGGCGGATCGGCCAGGACGAGCCGCACGAGCGCGAGCTGCTGCGCCTGTGTGACCGTGAGCTGGTGGCCGCCGTCGCCGACCACGGTCGCCAGCCCGTCCGGCAGGGCGTCGGCCCACTCCAGCGCGCCCACGGTGGCCAGTGCCGTTTTCAGCTCCTCGTCGGTGGCGGCCGGGCGCGCGAGGCGCAGGTCATCGGCCAGAGTGCCGCTGAACACGTGCACCTCCTGGCTGATCAGCGCGACGGTGCGCCGCGTCGCGGCAGGGCCGAGCTCGTCGAGCGGCACGCCTCCGAGCGAGATCCAACCGGAGCCGGGACGGTGAACGCCCGCGATCAGCTTCGCCAGCGTCGTCTTGCCCGCGCCGCTCGCGCCCACGAGCGCGACGCGTTCGCCCGGCGCCAGGTCGAGGTCGACCTCACGAAGAACCGGGTGACCGTCCACGTAGGAGTGGCCGATCGCGCCGGCCTTCACGGACGCGTCCACCGGCCGCGCCGGCCGGTGCGGTTCGGCCGGAGCCGGCAGATCGGCGACCCCGACGAGGCGCGCGAGGCTCGCGGTGGCCGCCTGTGCGTCGTCGACGAGTGCGAGCGCGGTGTTGATCGGGCCGAACAGGCTGTGGAAGTACAGGGCCGCCGCGGTCGCGACCCCGACGGTGGCGAGGTTCGCGCCCACGAGCAGGTACCCGGCCGCGAGCACGGCCGACAGGCCCACGAACTCCGCGAGGTTGAGCCGGCCGAAGAACCGCGTCACGAGCCGGATCCCGCGCAGCGCCAGCTCGACCGCGCCGTCGGAGCGCTGCCGCACGCGTTCGACGTGCTCGTCCGCGAGCCGGAACGCGCGCACGGTCTTGGCGCCGCCGATCGTGTCGAGCAGCTGCTGCTGCTGGGCGCCGACGGCGGCGCGCTGCGCGGCGTAGAGCGGCTTCGCCTGCCGGACGTACCACCGCACCGTGTGCAGCTGGATCGGCACGGCCAGCAGCGCCGCGAGGAGGAACCGCCAGTCGAGCACCGCCATCGCCACGAGGGTGAGCACGATCGTGAGCGCCGAGCGGCCCAGTTCCGGCAGGGCCTCGCGCACGGCTTCGGCGACCACGGACACGTCGTTGGTCACGCGCGTGGTGAGGTCCCCGGAACCGGCCTGCTCCACCTGTTCCAGCGGCAGGCCGAGCGCGCGGTCCACGAACCGCTCGCGCAGGTCGGCCAGCATCGTCTCCCCGAGACGCGCGAGCATCGACACCCCGACCGCCGTCGCGACGGCCGAGGCGATCGCGACGAGCACGAGCTCGACGACCGGCGTGACGAGTTCGGTGGCGGGCCGGCGGCCGGCCACGAGATCGACGACGCGGCCCAACAGGGGAGCGGTGAGCAGGCTGATCGCCGTCGCGCCCACGATCAACGCGAACGATCCCGTGGCGCGGCCCTTCGAACGGCGCAGCAGTTCGCGCAGCACGGCGCGGACGCGGTGCCCGTCCGCGGTCGGGAGCAGTTCGCGGGCGCTCACGAGAGCACCGTGGCGCGGTAGTCGGCGCGGTCGCGGACCAGTCCCTCGTGCTCGCCATCGGCGACCACGCGCCCCTCGTCGAGGAGTACCACCCGGTCGGTCGCCGCGAGCAGCGCCGGGCTCGTGGTCACCACGATCGTCGTGCGGCCACGGCGCAGTTTCGCGACGCCGTCGGCGATGCGGGCTTCGGTGACCGTGTCGACGGCCGTGGTCGGGTCGTGCAGCACCAGCACCGGCGTGTCCGCGGCGAGCGCGCGGGCCAGCGCCACGCGTTGCCGCTGCCCGCCCGACAGCGAACGGCCGCGTTCGGTCACGGCTGTGGCCACGCCGGAGGGCAGCGTGTTCGCCACTTCGTCGGCCGCCGTGGCCGCCAGCACTCCGTCCGGTACCGCCGGCGCACCCGCGCGCACGTTCTCCTCGAGCGTTCCCTCGAACAGATCGGCGTCGTGCGCGGCCACGAGCACCACCTCGCGGACCCGCTCAGGATCCACAGTGGACAGATCGACCGCGTCGACGCGTACGGTTCCCGCGGCCGGGTCGGTGAAGCGGCCGAAGCAGTCGAGCAGGTCGGTCGCGGTTGCCGGGTCGGCGGTCACGACACCGAGCAGCTGCCCGGAGGGCACGGTCAGGTCCAGACCGCGCAGCTTTCCGTGTGTGACGCCGGAAAACTCGATCGAGCCCGCCGGCGCGGGCAGCCGCTCGACGCCTTCGGGCACCGCGAGCGGAGCGTCGAGCACGGCGGCCACGCGCCCGGCCGACGCCCGGCCCTGCGCGAACTGGCCGTTGACCCACGCGAAGATCGAAAACGGGGTTTGCAGGAACTGTGCCAGCCCGACGGCCGCGACGAGATCGCCGACGCTGATGTCGCCGTTGGCCGCGAGGTTCCCGCCGACGAGCGCCACCACCGCGATGAAGATGCCGGTCAGCGCGAGCAGCGCACCGTTGTGCCAGGCCTGCGCACTGGCGGCGCGTACGGTCGCGGCCAGCGAATCGCGGCTCGTGCGCCGATAGCGGGTGACGGCCGCGGCTTCCGCGCCGATGCCCTTGAGCACCCGCAGCCCCGCGACGAGATCGGCCGCGACGCCCGACGCGTGGGCCGCACGTTCCTGCTCCACCTCACTGCGCTTCTCCAGCGGCTTGCCGATGAGGTGGGCCAGAAACAGCAGGGGTGGCGTGCCCAGCAGTACGAGCAGGCCGAGTGGTACGGACATCCGCAGCAGCGCGATCGCGCTCACCACGAGCCCGGCGAGTGCCGAGAACCCGAACGGCAGCACCGCGGCGACCATCCCGACGCGGCGGGCGTCGGACGTGCCGATGCTGGCGAGCTCACCGGCGAGCGCGCCGGTTTCCGTGCCGCCACGCGAGTGGAGCACGCGCCGGGAGATCGCCACCCGGATGTCGTGGGCGGCGCGTTCGGACGCCCGCTCGGCGGCCCTGGCGCCGAATCGGTAGCTGGTGGACAGCACGAGGAAGACCAGGGCCAGCACGCCGAGCCACTCGAGAAGGGTGAGGGGCGAACTGCCGGCCACGGCGCGATCGATGACCACGCCGATCACCACGGGCACGAGGGCCTCCCCGCCCTGATGCGCGGCGGCGAGGATCGAGGCGACGGTCACCGGTCCCCGCTGTCCGGCGATCGCGCGCCGCAGCACCTCCCGTCCCGTCGTCGCCGCAGCCGTCGTCACCGGCGCCCTCCGTGTCGTCCCACCCGTACCCCTGGACAAAGGTAAGGCTAGTCTAAGTTAGCTCGAGAAGGAGTATGGAGGTGTCGATGGCGATCAGCGTCAGCCCGCCCACCGGCGCGCCGCCCGGCCACCCGGGCCGGGCCTGCACGCTGCGCGGCGGCGGGCTGGTGTGCGCCGTCGCGGTTCTGGTGCTGGTCATGCTCGTGAGCGTGTGGGTCGGCTCGAAGAGCATCCCGTTCGGCTCGACCTGGTCGGTGCTGTGGCACAACGACGGGTCCGCCGACGCCGTGATCATCCACGACCAGCGGCTCCCCCGGACCCTGCTCGGCGCACTGGTCGGTGCCGCACTCGGCCTGGCCGGCGCGGTGATGCAGGCCCTCACGCGCAATCCGCTGGCCGACCCGGGCCTGCTCGGCGTGAACAACGGCGCCGCCGCCGCGGTGGTCACGGCCATCGCGTTCGGAGGGGTCACGGGCGTGCTCGGGTACGTGTGGTTCGCGTTCCTCGGCGCCGCCGTCGCGTCGGTGGTCGTCTACGCGCTTGGCACGGCCGGTCGTGGCGGCGCGACGCCGGACCGGCTCGTGATGTCGGGCGCCGCGCTGACCGCGGTGCTCCAGGCTTACCTCGGCGCGGTGCTGCTGATCGAGCCCGATACGTTCAACCAGTTCCGGTTCTGGAACGTCGGCTCGCTCAGCGGCCGTCGCGCCGACGTGCTGACGCAGGTGTCACCGTTCATCGCCGTCGGCATCGTGCTCGCGCTGCTGCTCGCGCGGCCGCTGAACGTGCTGGCGCTGGGCGAGCAGACCGGCAAGGCACTCGGCGCGCACGTGGGCCGCACCCGGGTACTCGGCGCGGTGGCGATCACGCTGCTGTGCGGGGCGTCGACCGCGGCGATCGGGCCCATCGCGTTCATCGGCCTGGCGGTGCCACAGGCGGCGCGGATCCTCGTGGGCCCGGACCAGCGGTGGGTTTTGCCGTACTCGATGGTCCTGTCGCCGGTCCTGCTGATCGCTTCGGATGTGCTGGGGCGCATCGTCAATCCGCCGGAGGAGCTGCAAGTGGGCATCGTGACGGCGGTGCTCGGCGCACCGGTGTTCATCGCGTTGTGCCGGCGCCGGAAGCTGGCCCGCCTGTGACCGCCGTCCGGGAACGGCCGTCGCGGGTCTCGCGGCGTGTCGCACCGCGTGCGCTCGTGGTGGGCATCGTGTTGGCCGTGGTCCTCGTCGCGCTGAGCACGGTCAGCATGACGACCGGCGACTACCCGCTTTCCGTACTCGATGTCGGGAAGACGCTCTTCGGCTTCGGCGACGCGGCCACCGACTTCATCGTGACCACGCTGCGACTCCCGCGCCTGCTGCTCGCGATCCTCGTCGGCGCGGCGCTGGCCGTGAGCGGCGGCGTGCTGCAGAGCCTGTCCGGCAACGCGCTCGGCAGCCCCGACGTCGTCGGCTTCACGCAGGGCTCGGCGACCGGCGCGCTACTGGTGATCGTGCTCGCGCACGGCGGATCGGGCGCGGTGGCCCTCGGCGCGCTCGTCGGCGGGGTGATCACGGCGGTCGTGGTCGGACTCCTCGCGATTCGCCGCGGACTGCAGGGCTTCCGGATGATCCTCATCGGCATCGGCGTGGCAGCGATGCTGCTGGCGGTCAACCAATACCTCATCACGCGCGCGTCGATCCAGGACGCGTTATCCGCGCAGGCGTGGCTCGTCGGCGGACTGGGTGGTCGCGGCTGGCCCGAGATCTGGCCGGTCGCGATCGCCGTGGTGGGGCTGCTGCCGATCGCGTTCGGCTTCGGCAGGCGCCTCGCGCTCCTCGAAATGGGCGACGACGCGGCCAAAGGCCTTGGCGTGCCGGTGGAACGCAGCCGCGGGATCCTCCTCGCGGTCGCCGTGACGCTGTGCGCGGTCGCGACCGCCGCGGCGGGACCCGTCGCATTCGTCGCGCTCGCCGCGCCGCAGCTGGCGAAGCGGCTCGCGCGTTCGGCGAAACCCGCGCTCGTCTCGTCGGCACTCATGGGGGCCGTGCTGCTCGTGGGGAGCGACCTCGTGACTCGTCTGCTGTTCGGCGAGGAAGGCCTGCCCGTCGGGATCGCGACGGGTGCCGTCGGCGGGCTGTACCTGATGTGGCTGCTCAGCAGTCAGTGGCGCCGCAACCGGGGCTGAGTCACGCGGACTGTTCGATCGGCGCGGGTTCGCCGAAGCGGGCCAGCGCGAGCGCCGCCGTCACCGCGAGCACGAACCCGGCGACGGCGACCGCGACGAACCCGGGCCGGGTGCGGTCACCGAGCAGCACGACGCCGATGAGCGAAGGCAGCAGCGTTTCGCCGAGCACCATCATCGCCGTCGCCGTGGTGACGCTGCCGCGCTGCAACGCCGTGGCGAAGAACAACATCGCCATCGCGCCGGAGACGGCGAGCACATACAGCGCCGGATCGGTGAGCAGATCGAGCGGCGCGAAGCTCGGGATGATCCGGCCTGCCACCGCGACCAGTCCGAAGCTCAGGCCCGCGATGAGCCCCAGCGCAGGTGTCCGCACGCGGCGCCCCGCCCTGCCGGCTGCGACCCCGGCCAGGCCCAGCACCACGACGGCCCCGGCCAGCGCGAGCCGGAAACCCAGCCCGACCTGCGCGGAACCCTCGCTCTCCGCCGACGAGCCGAGCAACGCGAGCCCCGCGCAGACCACACCCACCGCCGTCCACTCGCGTGCGCCCAGCCGCACCCCGAACACCCGCACGGCCACGGCCGTCACCGCGAGGCTCGCCGCCTGTGTCGCTTGCACCACGAAGAGCGGCAGCACGTGCAGCGCCGCGATCTGCGACACGAACCCGAGCACGTCCAGCCCCAGGCCCGCCACGTACTTCCACTGCCGCAACACCCGCAACAACAGGCGCGGATCGACCCCTTCGCCCGCGTCGGGAGCCGCCTTCGCCGCCACGGCTTGCAGCACCGAAGCGATTCCGTACGCCACCGCCGACAGCAGGGCACCCAGGAATCCCCACACCATGCCGATCACCCTATGCCGCACGCCGGACCCGCCAAGCTCGCCCGACGTGAATTCGCCGACGGCGAAGTGGGGGAGTGACCGCCCGCTCGCTACGCTGCGGGCATGGTCGACCAGCTGTACTTCCGCCAATTGCTCGCCGGCCGGGATTTCGCCGTCGGGGATCCGGTCGCGACGCAGATGGTCAACTTCGCGTACCTCATCGGCGACCGCGAGTCGGGCGAGGCGGTGGTCGTCGACCCGGCGTATGCGGTGCAGGACCTGCTCGACGTCCTGGCCGCCGACGGCCTGCGGCTCACGGGCGTGCTCGCGACGCACCACCATCCCGACCACGTCGGCGGCGAGATGATGGGCTTCTCGCTCTCGGGAATCGCGGACCTGCTGGCGATCGAGCCCGTGCCGATCCACGTCAACGCCGAAGAGACCGAGTGGGTCCGCCGCGTCACCGGCGTCTCGGCCACGGACCTGCGCGCCCACCAGCACGACGACGTGGTGAGTGTCGGTGCGGTCGACATCCGCCTGCTGCACACCCCTGGCCACACCCCGGGCAGCCAGTGCTTCCTGGTCGGGGACCGGCTCGTGTCCGGTGACACGCTGTTCCTCGAAGGCTGCGGTCGCACCGACTTCCCGGGCGGCGACTCCGACGCGATCTACCGCAGCCTCCACTGGCTCGCGACGCTGCCGGGCGATCCGGTCGTCTATCCCGGCCACCGATATTCGGCGGAGCCATCGGGGTCGCTGTCGCGGGTGAAGGAGACGAACTTCGTGTTCCGGCCCCGCTCGCTCGACGAGTGGCACCGGATGTTCGGCGGCTGAGCCGTCCCACTCGGGCCGTCGCTCAGGATTCGGCGCACCACCGGGACAACGCGAGGGCCACCGCCCGCACGGCAGGCGCCACGCGTTCCGTCCGCATCCGCGTCGACCAGCCGGTGGCGGAGATGGCGGCCACCGCGGTGCCCGAAGCGTCGAGCAGAGGCCCGGCCGCGCACACCACGCCGACGCCGGACTCCTCGCGTTCGAAGGCCACCCCCTCCGCGCGCACCCGCTCGAGTTGCCGGCGCAGCAGTCCGGGCGCGGTGATCGTGCGCGGGCTGAGCCGGGGGAGTCCCGCGGCGATCACGCGGTCGACGACATTCTCGGGCGAGTACGCCAGGATCGCCTTGCCCACACCGGTGGCGTGCGCGGGAAAGCGGCCACCGGTGCGCGACGGGACGTCGGGGGCGTCGGGACCGCGCAGGACGTCGAGGTACACGACCTCGGTGCCCTCCAGTACTGCGAGGTGAACGGTGTTGCGGGTGGCTTCGCGCAGGTCGGCCAGCGACGGTCGGACGGCTTCGACCAGACCCCGGCGGCGGACCGCGAGTTGCCCGATCTCGAACAGACGCAGACCCAGCCGCAGCGCGCTGCCGTCGTGCTCCAGCAGGCCGGTGTCGCACAGGTGGCGGCTGAGCCGGTGGACGGTCGTCTTCGCCAGCCCCGTCCGGCGGGCGAGCTCGGACACGCCCACGGCATCGTCACCGGGCCGGAACGCGCCGAGGATCGCGGCGACGCGGGTGGTGACGAGCCCCGGCGACGCTCCGCCGTCGTTCCGTTGGGTGGTACGCATGTGGTGAGTGTGCACCCTTGCGGAGAGGATCGTCGGCGTCATGACCCTCAGCACCGATCCGCTCGCCGAGCTCGGGCGCAGCGACCCGGCACCGTCGTGAACCCGGTCGCTCAGTGAGCCGGCTCGTCGGCGTCGAGTACCAGGCGCACGCAATGGGCCACGAGCCGTTCGCGGCTCACCTTCAGCGTGCCGTCGAGGTAGGCGATGAACACGTTGCTCAGCGCGCCGATGAGCCCGATCGCCGCCAGCTGCCGCCCGGTTTCGTCGCCGTGGGAAAGCTGCTCACCGACGAGCGCGGCGAACGCCGGCAGCAGGTGCCGTCCGCGGCGCGTGAGCGCGGGGTCGGTGAGTGGCGCCAGCAGCAGTGCACGGCCCAACCGCGGATCGTCGACCATCAGCCCGACGAACGCCCGCACGGCGCGTTCGGCTCGCTGCCGCGTACCGGCCGCGTCGCGGATCGCGTCGACGAGGGCCTGGCGGGCGCGTTCGCCGACGTGCTCGTAAACCGCCCCGACGAGTTCCTCCCGGTCGGCGAAGCTCTCGTAGAAGTAGCGCTCGGTCAGGCGGGCGTGCCGGCAGACGGCCCGCACGCTCACCGCGGCCGTGCCTTCGGTGCCGAGCAGGTCGAGCCCCGCCGCGACCAGCCGGTCGCGCCGCGCCGCCTTGCGATCGGCGAGTGTCGTGCCCGCCCACGTACGGCCCGGCATATCTGCTCCCGTAGTTGACCACGCCCGTTGTCACATCCTAACGTGACAACAGCCGTAGTCAGTTGGAGGAGGCTCGGGACGAAAGGGGGGCGGCGATGACCCGGGAAGAACCCGAACCGCTGGGCCCGGACTCGCTCACGTGGCGCTACTTCGGCGACTGGCGCGGCCTGCTGATCGCGCTGTGGGCCGGCTCGATGCAGAACATGCACCCCGGCCTCGGCGCCGGTGTCGAGCAGCACTCGCGGTTCTTCGAGGAACGCTGGCAGCGCCTCTTCCGCTCCCTGTACCCGATCGGGGGCGTCGTGTACGACGGACCGCGCGCGCACCGCACCGCGCTCGAAGTGCGCGGCTACCACAACCGCATCAAGGGTGTCGACGCGCGGGGCCGCCGCTACCACGCCCTCGATCCCGACACGTTCTACTGGGCGCACTCGACGTTCTTCGTCAGCACCATCCTCATCGCCGACCACTTCATGGGCGGCATCGGGGAAGCGGAAAAGCGGACGCTGTTCGACGAGCACGTGCGCTGGTGGCGGATGTACGACCTGACGATGCGCCCGGTTCCGGAGTCGTGGGAGGACTTCCAGCGCTACTGGAAACACATGTGTGCCGAGGTCCTGGAGGACAACAAAGCGACCCGCGACGTGCTGGACCTGCGCGGGATCGCGAAGCCGCCATTCCTGCCGTGGCTGCCGGACCGGCTGTGGCGGCCGATCTCGGCGCAGATCGCGAAGCACTTCGTGTGGCTGACCGTCGGGCTCTACGATCCGAAAGTCCGCGGTCTGCTGGGATTTCGGTGGTCGGCCAAGGACGAACGCCGCCACCGCTTCGTCGGCCGTGCGATCAACGCCGTCTTCTCGCTCGTGCCCCACGACCGCCGCTACCACCCGCGGGCGCGGGCCGCCTGGCGCCGAGCGCGGGTCGAGGTGGCCGTGGACGCGCCCGTCGTCGAGACTCCCCGAAGGAACCTGCCGCCACTTTCGCGGCGGGGCGAGCCGGAGCACTATTCGCCGAATGTCTGACTCACGGAGGATCGCATGAAGCTGGGCTACCACCTCGGGTACTGGGGCAGCGGGCCGACGCCCGGCGCGTCGGAGGCCGTGCTCGAGGCCGAACGCCTCGGGTTCGACTCCGTGTGGTCCGCGGAGGCGTATGGCTCCGACGCGTTCACCCCGCTCGCGTGGGCAGGCGCGGCCACGACCCGCGTGAAGCTCGGCACCAACATCACGCAGATGTCCGCGCGCACGCCGACCGCGACCGCGATGACGGCGCTGACGCTCGACCACCTCTCGGGCGGCCGGTTCATCCTGGGCCTCGGCGCGTCGGGCCCGCAGGTCGTTGAAGGCTGGTACGGACAGCCGTACCCGAAGCCGCTCGCGCGCACCCGCGAGTACGTCGCGATCATCCGAAAAGTCCTCGCGCGCGAGGAACCCGTGACGATGGACGGGCAGTTCTACCAGCTGCCGCTCAACGGCGGTGCCGGACTGGGCAAGGCACTCAAGCCCACCGTGCATCCGCTGCGCGCGGATCTGCCGATCTACCTTGCCGCCGAAGGACCCAAGAACGTCGCGCTGGCCGCCGAGATCTGCGACGGCTGGCTCCCGCTGTTCTTCTCGCCCAAAGCCGACCAGTTCTACCGCGCTGCGCTCGCCGAGGGGTTCGCGCGGGCCGGCGCGCGCCGGACGGCCGAGGAGTTCGAGGTGCCCGCGTCGGTGCCGGTGATCGTGCACGACGACGTGGAGGAAGCGGCCGGTCTGATCAAACCGGCGCTCGCGTTGTACATCGGCGGGATGGGCGCCAAGAGCGCGAACTTCCACCACGACGTGTTCGCCCGCCTCGGCTACGAAGAGGTGGCCGACCGGGTGCAGGAGCTCTACCTCGCCGGGCGCAAGGCCGACGCCGTCGCCGCGATCCCGACCTCGCTCGTGGAGGACACGTCCCTGATCGGGCCGCCGGAGAAGATCCGCGAGGAACTCGCGGCGTGGGAGAAGACCGTGGTGACGACGCTGCTGCTGCGCGGCGACGCGGGCTCGCTCACGAAGGTGGCCGAAGCGCTGTCCTGAGTCCCTCCCGACCGGTGCGGCCCGGCGGTACCGGGCGGGGTCGGCCCGGTACGCGCGGTGCATTACGACGGTGGCACGATTCCCCCCGACCACTACCGGGGGACCGCGAAGATCCATTCTGATGTGCCTCAGCATTGCCTTTCGCCGGGACCGCCTCGAGGAGGACCATTGGCGCCGCTGCCCCGCCGGACGAGATTCACCTATTCGCTCGGCTCGTTCGTCACCGGAGCGTTCGGCACGGTGCCCGGTCTGCTGCTGCTGCCTTACTTGACCGACACGATGGCGGTGCCCGCCGCGTGGGCCGGTGTCATCGTGTTCGTGCCGAAGGCGTGGGACGTGATCTTCAACCCCGTCGCCGGCCGGTTGTCCGATGCGGACCTCGTGAAAACCGGCAGCAGGCGGCGCTACCTGCTGCGCGGGGGCATCGGCGTCGCGATCCTCTTCGCCGTGCTGTTCGCACATCCGGGGTTCGGCACTCCCGCGATCGACGCGATGTACGTGGTGATCGCTTTCTTCCTGTGCGCCACGGCGTACGCGTTCTTCCAGGTGCCGTTCAACGCGCTGCCCGCGGAGCTCACGGACTCCGCCGAGGAACGCACGAAGCTCACCAGTGTCCGCATCGGCGTGCTCGCCGTCGCGATCCTCGTTTCCGGAGGCGGCGCGCCGGCGATCACCGACGTTCTCGCGGGAGTGGCCGGCTACCGCGTGATGGGGCTGGTGATGGCGGTGATCATCCTGGCCGCCACCCTTGGCATCTACTTCGGTCTCAAGCACGCGCCCGTCGGGATGCTGCGACCCAACGCCGTGAGCTTCAAGCAGCTGATCCGCACGATCGCGCAGTGGCGCCCGTTCTGCTGGCTCATGGGCTCCTACTTCATCCAGGCGCTCGGCATCGGTACGGTGCTCGCCGCGATCCCGTACTTCGCGCAGCACGTGCTCGGCGACCCGAGCTACCGCACAGTGCTGTTCGTCGGCTTCGTCGGGCCCGCGCTCGTCACCATGCCGCTGTGGCCGCGGCTGGGGGAGCGGTGGGGCAAACTCGTCGGCTTCCGCAGCGCGACCACGTCGTTCTTCGTCGGGCTGGTCGGGATCTTTTTCGCGCAGCAGATCCCGTTCGCGGTGACGATGGTGTTCGTGGCGCTCGCCGGCGTCGGCTACGCGGGGATCTCCGTGTTCCCGCTGGCGATCCTGCCGGACCTGATCAGCGCCGAGGAAGCGCGCACGGGCGAGACCCGTGCGGGTATCGCCGCCGGGGTGTGGACGGCGTCGGAGACGCTCGGCCTCGCACTCGGGCCGGGCCTGTTCGGGCTCGTGCTCCAGACGGGCCGCTACGTGTCGAGCACCGATTCCACGGCCACGCAGCCGCCTTCGGCGATCACGGCGATCCTCATCGGCGCGTCGATCCTGCCCGCGGTGCTCATCGCGCTCGCGATCCCGCTGCTGCGCCGCAAGACGCTCGAACCGCGCCCCGTGGAGCCGCGGCTGTGACCGATGTCCTGGCCGCGCTGCGAACCCTGCGCGAAGGCGATCTGCCGACCCACGGCGGGCACACGCTCGCCTACGTCTACGACAGCGGGCTGTCCGAAGTGGACGAAATCGCGGCGGCCGCGCACGCGCTGGCCTCGTCGGCCAACGCGCTCGACCCGACGGCGTTCCCGAGCCTGCGGAAGCTCGAGAACGACCTTGTCGCCCGGGCAGCCGGGTTGCTGGGCGGGACGGCCGACACGGTCGGCGCCCTGGCCTCGGGCGGCACGGAATCGTGCTTGCTCGCGGTGCTGGCCGCGCGTGACGCCCGGCCCGACATCGCCGCGCCGAGCGTGGTGCTGCCCGACACCGCGCACGCCGCGTTCCACAAGGCGGCGCACCTGTTCGGGCTGCGCGAGATCGTGGTCCCGGTCGACCCGGTGACCTTCCGCGCTGTGCCGGGCGCGATGGCCGACGCGATCGATCAGTCCACTGTGCTCGTGGTGGCGAGCGCACCGTCGTACGCGCACGGCGTCATCGACCCGATCCCGGAGATCGCCGCCGCGGCCGCCGAACGCGGCGTGCGGATGCACGTGGACGCGTGCATCGGCGGCTGGATCCTGCCGTACCTCGCGCGGCTCGGCGAGCACGTGCCGCCGTTCGACTTCCGCGTACCCGGCGTCACGAGCGTGTCGGTGGATTTGCACAAGTACGCCTACTGCGCCAAGGGCGTCTCGGTGCTGCTGCACGCGAATGCGCAGCTGCGGCGTACGCATTACTTCGCCAGCACCGCCTGGCCCGGCTACCCGATGCTCAACCCGACGTTGCAGAGCACTCGCTCGGGCGGCCCGCTCGCCGCCGCATGGGCGGTGGTGCACCACCTCGGCGACGACGGCTACCTGCGGCTGGCCGAGATCACACGCGAGGCCGTGACCAGGATCCGCGCCGGCGTCGAGGCGACAGCCGGGCTGCGCGTGCTGGGTGATCCGGATTCGACGCTCGTGTCGTTCACCGCGGAGTACGACGACTTCGACCTGTTCACCGTCGCCGACGAGATGAAACTGCGCGGCTGGTACGTGCAACCGCAGTTCGCGCACGGTGTCTCGCCGTTGAACCTGCACCTCACGATCACCGCCGCCAACCACGGCGGCGAAGCGGAGTTTCTCGCCGACCTCGCCGCTTCGGTCACCGCGGCGCGCGCCGCCGGGCCCGTGGCCGTCGACCCGGACGTCGCCGCCTTCATCGCGGCGCTCGACGCCGAAACCCTGACCCAGGAACAATTCGCCGGTCTGCTCACCGCCGCCGGGCTCATGGGCGACGGCGGTCTGCCCGGCCGGATGGCGCCGATCAACGCACTATTGGCCACCGCGCCGGAACCCCTGCGGGAGCGTCTCCTGCTCGAATTCCTCGGCGCGCTCTACACGCCCTAGCTGTACCTGGCGCGCCGGGGTCACTGGTTGCGCGAAGCCAGCCCGGGGGGTGCGGCGTCCAGCGCCGTGTGGATCGCATCGGCGAGTGCGAGGGCGTCTTCCTCCGTCAGCTCCAGCGCGACGCGCGCCGAGGGGCCGAGTTCCGGGTTCATGAAGTCGATGTTCACGGTGTGGGCGTAGCGCGCGTGGGTCGGGTGGTCGACATACACGGTGGCTTCGCGGACGCGGTGCCAGCCGGTGGCGCTCTTGCCGCTGCCTTCCACGGCGAACTTCTCGGTCAGATAGGTGCACATGGGACAGTCCTTCCGGGAGTGGGCTCAGGCTGCGAGGTGCTTGCGGTAGAAGCCGAGGATTTCCGCCCAGGCCTCGACGGCCGCTTCAGGGCGGTAACTCGGCCGGTCGACGGCGAAGAACGCGTGGCCGGCACCTTCGTAGGTGTGGAACTCGTGCTCCTTGCCGAGGCGGTCGAGTTCCGCGGCGAGCTTCGCGGTCTCCTCGGGCGCGGGGAACCGGTCGTCGGCGCCGAAGATGCCGAGCAGCGGGGCCGACAGCCGCGGCGCGAGGCCCAGCAGCGGCTTCATCGTGGCGGGCATTCCCACCGGCGGCTCGTTGACGACGAAGGCGCCGTAGCAGTCCACGGCGGCGTCGATCTGGATCGAGCACGCGGTGAGGAACGTCTGGCGCCCGCCTGAACAGTAGCCGATCACGCCAATTTTGCCGTTGGCGTTGTCCAGCCCCTTCAGGTACTTCGCCGCGCCTTCGACATCGCCGACGAGCCGGTCGTCCGGCACTCCGCCGGCGGCCCGCACGGTCGCCGCGGCGTCGTCGGGGCTCGCGCCCGGCGCCTCGCGGGAGTAGAGGTTCGGGCACAGCGCGGCGAATCCTTCGGCGGCGAACCGGCGGACGATCTCCTTCGTCGCGGGGTCGTAGCCCGGCATGTGGTGGATCACCACGACCCCGCCGCGCGGCGCGGGGTCGAGCGGGCGCGCCAGGTACGCCTCGATCTCGTCACCGCCGTGGCCGGTGATCGTGACGGTGCCGGCGGTGAGCGTGTCGTTCATCCGTTCTCCCTGTCTGGACGGGCGTTTCCGGGTACGTCATTCATGGAAGTAGCGTTTGCCGCGGGACACCGAGGCGATCCCCGCGACGACCGCCATCACGGCCGCCGCCGTGAAGACCGTGACCAGCCCGTCGTGGAACGGGCCCGAGATGAGCTGGGGGAAGAACTCCTTGCCGGTCAGTGCGGCCGAGTCGGCCGGCGACAGTCCGGAAAGGACGTTCGGGCCCAGCAGGTGCGCGACCGGGTTGCTGCCGAGGAACGCCGCGAAGAGCGTGCTCACCGGCGGTAGCTGGGCCACATTCGCCGCGGTCGTGGCCGAGACGCCGTGGGCCTGCAGCCCGCTGGTGAGCGTATCGGGCAGCGAACTGGCGAGCCCGGCGATCATGAGGGAGAAGAACACGCCGATCGACAGCGCCGTGCCGGAATTCTGGAACGTCGAGCGCATACCGGAGGCGACACCACGCTGGTGGTCGGCGACACTGCTCATGATCGCGGACGTGTTGGGCGCGGAGAACATGCCCTGGCCGAGCCCGCTCAGCACGAGCAGCGCCGCGAACAGCACGTAGTTGAAGTCCACGGGCAGCGCGAGCAGCCCGAGGAACGACCCCGCCACGAGAACGAGCCCGGCCGTGGAGAACAGTCGCGCGCCGAACCGGTCGGACAGGTACCCCGATACCGGTCCGGCGATGAGGAACCCGACGGTGAGCGGCAGCAGGTAGATGCCCGCCCACAACGGCGTCTTCTCGTAGTCGTACCCGTGCAACGGGAGCCAGATGCCCTGCAGCCAGATGATGAGCATGAACTGCAGCCCGCCGCGCGCGATCGCCGTGAGCAGCGCCGCGAGGTTACCGGCGCTGAACGCCCGGATCCGGAACAGCGTGAGCTGGAACATCGGGTCCTTCACGCGTGACTCGATCACGCAGAACGCCACCAGCAGTGCCACGCCGATCGCGATCCCGCCGAGCACCCACGGGTTGCCCCAGCCGGTGGCGGAGCCGCCGTAGGGCTGGATGCCGTAGGTGATCGCGGCGAGCAGGATGGCCGTGCCGACGGCGAAGGTGAGGTTCCCGCCCCAGTCGACGCGTGCCCGCCGTGGCTTGCCGATTTCGCGCAGGCTGCGGATCGACCAGATCGTGCCGAAGATGCCGAACGGCACGCTCACCCAGAACACCGCTCGCCAGTCGATCTCGGCGAGCAGGCCACCTGCGACGAGGCCGAGGAACTGTCCGGCCAGCGCGGTGATCTGGTTGATGCCCAGCGCCATGCCACGCTGTTCGCGCGGGAAGGCGTCGGTGAGGATGGCCGCCGAGTTGGCCGTGAGCATCGACCCTCCGACGGCCTGGATGACGCGCCAGCCGATGAGCCACAGCGCGCCGCTGCCGGCGTGGAACGGGTCGAACGAAAGTGCCACCGAGGCGACGCTGAAGATCACGAACCCGACGTTGTACATCTTCACTCGGCCGAACATGTCGCCGAGCCGGCCGAGTGTCACCACCAGCACCGCGGACACCAGCAGGTAGCCGAGGATCATCCACAGCAGGTAGCCGATGTTCGCCGGGGCAAGGGGATCGAGCCCGATACCGCGAAAGATCGCCGGCAGCGAGATGATCACGATGGACCCGTCGAGGGCCGACATGAGCACACCGAGCGTGGTGTTGGAAAGCGCGACCCATTTGTAGCGGCCGCCTCGGCTGATGGCCGTCGTCGTCACAGTTCGTCCGCCAGGCGTTCGAGCAAGGGGATCACCTCGAGCAGTCGGCGGCGCTCCTCGGCGTCGAACCCCTCGGCCAAGGCCTCGGCGACGCGCTGGGTATTGCGGGAGCGCCGGTCGGTGAGCAGTTTCCGGCCGGCTTCGGTCACGGACATCAACACCCGCCGTCCGTCGGTGGCGTCGGGGGTGCGGCGCACGAGCCCGCGGTCGACCAGCCCGGCCAGCGTCACGCCGATCGCCTGCGGTTTCACCCGCTCCTGCTCGGCGAGAAACCCGGGCGTCGCCGGTCCCTCGCGGTCGAGCCGGGAGAGCACGGAGCTCTCCGACAGCGTCGCCTCGCCGACCACGTACCCCTGGCGCAACCGCCGCACCAGGCGCCCCAGCGCGACCCGCAGGTCGGCGGCGCCCGCCACGAGGTCCTCGGTGATGCGATCCGGCACGTTCATCAACCTAAACTGATAAACCTGGGTTGATCAACCTTCGCGAATGCCTCGTAACGGCATGGAAAGCCGCAGTTCCGGCAGTGCTCCGAGTGGGCATGATCACGGGAAACCGACCCTGGTGAACGCTCGCCGAACTGCCGCGGAACGACAACGGCCGCGCGACCCCGGAGCGGGGTTCGCGCGGCCGCTGGACTGTCCTCAGTGGACGTGGACCGGAGCCCACTCGGGAAACGGGTCGGTGCTCGCCGGCTCGTCGCTGAGGCACGTGCCGAGCGCGGCCAGCAGCCGGTCGCCCTCGAGGCCGGCGCCGATGAACACGAGCTCCTGCCGGGGCGAACCGGTCACGCCCTGCGGTTCGAAGCGGGCCACCGAACCGGCCTGCGACCAGAGCCCGAGCGTGCCCGGGCGGGACGCGAGGGTGAAGAACCCCTTGGAGCGCAGCACGGTGCCGAACTCACCCGAATCGAGCCGGCTCGTCACGAAGTCCCACAGCCGGGCCGGGTCGAACGCCCGGCAGGCGCGGAAGACGACGCTGGAGATGCCGTATTCCTCGGTTTCGGGCACGTGGTCGCCATTGAGTTCCGCGACCCACCCCGGCGCCTGCTGCGCGCGCGCCGGATCGTGGCGTCCGGTGCCGAACACGCGCCCCAGCGGGGCCTGGCCGAACGACGCGGTGAGCACGTCCGCCGCCGGGTTCAGCCGCCGCAGCGCCGCCACCAGGCGGTCGCGCACGGCGGGGGAGATCAGGTCGGTTTTGTTCAGCAGCAGCACGTCGGCGAACTCGACCTGGTCAACGAGCAGATCGGCGATGGTGCGTTCGTCGCCCTCGTACTGGTCGAGCCGGCACTGTGCGAGTGAGTCACCGTCGGCGAGTTCCCGGTCGAAGTTCACGGCGTCGACCACCGTGACCATCGTGTCGAGCCGCGCGTCCTCGAGGACCGGGGCGAGGACCGGGGTGCCGTCTTCGGCGGGGAAGGCGAACGTCGCGGCCACCGACCGGCATCGGCTCGGAGATCCCGCTCGACTCGATGAGCAGGTGATCGAACCGCTCGCCGGCGCTGAGACGGGCCACCTCGTCGAGCAGGTCTTCGCGCAGGGTGCAGCAGATGCACCCGTTGGTCAGCTCCACGAGCCGCTCCTCGGTGCGCGACACGCCGTCGCGCACGAGCGCGGCGTCGATGTTGACCTCACTCATGTCGTTCACGATCACGGCGACCCGCAGGCCCTCGCGGTTGGCGAGGACGTGGTTGAGCAGCGTGGTCTTCCCGGCGCCGAGGAATCCGGACAGGACGGTGACCGGAACGCTCACCGCGTCAGCCGCTGGAAGTGCCCGATCAGGCGGCGGGGGACCAGCATCCGCTCGCCGTCGACCGTGATCGGCACCAGATCCGGCGCCGCCGCCCTCCACCGCGCCCGCCGCGATCGGGTGGCGCTGCGGGACTTCTTCCGCTTGGGCACGGCCATCAGCGGGCACCGCCCCTGGCACGGTGCCCGTAGCGGCGGTGGAACCTCTCGACCTGGCCCGCGGAGTCGACGATCCGCTGGTTGCCGGTCCAGAACGGGTGCGACCACGCGCTGATGTCGACCACCACGAGCGGGTAGGTGTTACCGTCGAACCACTCGATGGTCTTGTCCGAGGTCGCGGTGGAGCGGGTGAGGAACGCGTCGCCGGTCGACGAATCGCGGAACACCACCGGGTGGTAGTCGGGGTGGATGCCGGGCTTCACAACGTGTCTTCGTTCCGGTTCGCGGCGCTGACGTGCCGCGTGTCTTCTTCGGTGTCCGCGCACGGGTCTTCGTGCCACTCGCCGAACGGGTCGGGGTAGCTGCGCCAGGCAGCTTCCCCCTCGGCCAGCTCGTCGTCGGTCACCAGCGCCGCGTGCAGAGCGGTTTCGATGTCGCGCGGTGCCGCGAGGTCGGTGACCACCACGAGCTCCTGCGCGCGGTCGCCGAACACCGGGTGCCAGCGCAGCGACGCGAGCGTGCGGCGTTCGGCCGAGACGTCGGCCCAGTCCGGCCCGTCGGGGGACGCGAGTCATGGCCCGGCGTGCCCGACGGCCAGTCCGCCGCCGGCGGACTCGAGCCAGAACGCGATGTCGGGCTGGCTGGCAACCCAGGCGCGCCCGCGGGTGCGCACGACGCCGCAGAGGAGCGTGTCGATCGCCTCGTGTAGCCGCTCGGGGTGGAACGGGCGCTGCGCGGTGAAGGTGAGTACCTCGATACCGCAGTCGTCGTGCAGCGGCGGCTGGCCGCGCAGCAGCGCGCCGTGCAGGTCGGTGACCTCGCCGCGGCGCGCGTGCGCGGGCACGGCGGCGAGCAGCGCGGCCGCGTCCGGGTGGCCGAGCTCGACGCGGGGGACCGAAGGCGCGACGCGGTCGAGCACGGCCGAGGTCTTGGCCGCGCACCACGCGTCCGCCGCCGCTCCCGCGAGCACGAGCACGTCGGCGAACTCGACCTGGGACAGCGCGACCTGAGCGACCGTCCGCTCGTCTTCGGGGCTGCCGTGGAGGCCGCGTTCGACGAGCAGCTCGTCGCCGGACGCGTCGGCCAGCCACGTGGCGCGGTCGACGACGGTGAACACAGCCTCGATCTCCACGTCGTCGGTCACCGGCCGGTCGCCGACGAGCACGTTGGCGATCGCCCAGCTGACGGGCTCTGGCTCCATGGCCTCGTCGAGGCGCACGACGATCCGGTCGACGTCGCGGCGGCGGGCGAGCCGGCGCAGCAGCGGCAGCAGGTCTTCGCGCAGGGTGCAGTTCACGCAGCCGTGTGCGAGTTCGAGGGCGGTGAACTCTTCTCGGGCGCCGAGGCGGACGTGGCGCCGGACGACACCGCTGCCGATGTGCCGCAGGTCGTGGTGGGCCAGTGCGGCGCCGGCGCCGGCGCCGCGCAGCAGGTGGGCGAGCTCGTCGTCGGGTTCGGCGGCGAGTCCGCTGACGAGCACGAGCGGGACACGCGGGTGTGGGGTCACTGAAACTCCAGTCGACGGGACGGGTACGGTGGTAGCGTAATTGAAAATGAATGTCACTAACAACTCGGGAGGGTCCGTGTCAGCCGTGTGCCAGGTCACCGGCCGCAAGCCGGGCTACGGCAAGCAGGTCTCGCACTCGCACCGCCGCACTTCGCGGCGCTGGGAGCCGAACCTGCAGAGCCGCCGCTACTACGTGCCGAGCCTCGGCCGGAGCGTGCGGCTCAAGGTGTCGGCGAAGGGGATGAAGACGATCGACAAGCGCGGTATCGACGCGGTCGTCGCCGAGCTGGCCGCTAAGGGGGTGAAGCTCTAGATGGCGAAGAGCACCGACATCCGGCCGATCGTGAAACTGCGCTCGACCGCGGGCACCGGCTACACGTACGTCACGAAGCAGAACCGCCCGCAACGACCCCGACCGGCTGGTTCTGCGCAAGTACGACCCCGTGGCGCGCACACACGTCGAGTTCAAGGAAGAACGCTGATGGCCAAGAAGTCGAAGATCGCGAAGAACGAGCAGCGGAAGGTGATCGCCGCGCGGTACGTCGAACGCCGCCGCGCGCTGAAGGCGATCATCTCCTCGCCCGCGTCCGCACCCGGGGAGAAGGCCGACGCGGTGACGGCCCTGCAGCGGATGCCACGCGACGCGAGTGCCACCCGCATCCGCAACCGCGACACCGCAGACGGCCGCCCGCGGGGCTACCTGCGCAAGTTCGGCCTCTCGCGGGTGCGGATGCGGCAGGCGGCGCACGGCGGCGAGCTGCCCGGCGTCACGAAGTCGAGCTGGTGAGCGCCGTGCCGAAACCACAGCGGCCGCTGCGCCGCCGCGCGAACCCGTTGCACGCACGCGGCATCACCATGGTCGACTGGAAGGATGTGGAGCTGCTGCGCGCGTTCATCTCCGACCGCGGCAAGATCCGCGCCCGCCGCGTCACCGGCTTGACGCCGCAGCAGCAGAAGCAGGTTGCGGCGGCGATCAAGAACGCCCGTGAGATGGCGTTGCTGCCCTATCCCGCCGCCGCGCGCGGCTGAGTACGGAACCGCTCGTGACGTGCGCCGTGCCGCCCGTGTGCGGTGCACCTCACGGTGTCGGCCCTGCCGCAGCGCGAACCGCGCCCACCAGGCAGACTTTCCGGCTATGGACGACCCGCACTATCTCTCCGGACTTCAGCTCGCCGGCCGTCGCGTCGTGATGGTCGGGGGCGGCTCGGTCGCCCAGCGCCGCCTGCCGCGGCTGATCCGCGCGGGCGCGCGCGTGGAGCTGATCGCGCCGCACACCACGCCGTCGGTGAGCGCGATGGCCGACGCGGGCGAGCTCGTGTGGCACCGGCGCCGCTACGCCGAGGGCGACCTCGCCGACGCCTGGTACGCCCTCGCGTGCACAGACGACCCCGAGGTCAACGCCGCTGTGGGCGCCGAGGCCGAGCGCGCGCGGGTGTTCTGCGTCCGCGCCGACGAGGGAGAGTCCGGCAGCGCCGTGACCCCGGCGTCGGGGCGGCACGGCGGGCTGTTGTTCGGAGTGCTCTCCGGCGGCGAGCCGCTGCGTTCGGCGGCGGTGCGCGACAGCATTCTCGACGCCCTGCACGCCGGCACGGTCGTCGACGGCCGCTCGCCCCGCGCCGACGACGCCGAATTGCCGGGCGTCGCGCTCGTCGGCGGCGGCCCGGGCGACCCGGACCTCATCACCGTGCGCGGCCGCCGGCTGCTCTCGCGCGCCGAGGTGGTCGTGGTCGACCGGCTGGCGCCGCGCGAGCTGCTCGACGAGCTCGCACCTGAGGTCGAGGTCGTCGACGCCGCGAAGATCCCGTACGGCCGCGCCGCGAGCCAGGACGTGATCAACCGGACGCTCGTGGAGAAGGCCCGGGAAGGCAAGTTCGTCGTCCGGCTCAAGGGCGGCGATCCGTACCTGTTCGGCCGCGGTTTCGAGGAAGTGCAGGCCTGCGCGGCCGCCGGGGTGCCCGTGACCGTGGTCCCCGGGATCACCAGCGCCTTCGCCGTGCCGGCGGTCGCCGACGTGCCGGTCACCCACCGCGGCGTCGCCCACGAGGTCGTGGTCGTTTCCGGGCACGTCGCGCCCGGTGATCCGCGGTCGCTCGTCGATTGGTCCGTGCTGGCGCGCATGCGGGGCACGATCGTGCTGATGATGGGTGTCGAACGGCTGCCGCAGTTCGCCGCCGCGCTGCTGGAGGGCGGCCGCCCCGCCGACACACCTGTGACGATCATCGAGGACGGCACGATGCGCACCCAGCGCACGCTGCGGTCGACGCTCGCGAAGGTCGTGGAGGACGCCGCGACGGCGGGCGTGCGGCCGCCGGCGGTGATCGTGTTCGGCCCGGTGGCCGGGCTGATGCGCTGAAACGTCGAGGCGTCAAGGCGTCGAGGCGTCAGCATCGGCCGCGGGTCACGGCGCAACGGTTGTCACGTACCGGGGCGTGGCGCCCGGTCCGCCTACTCCTGACCGCGTTGGTAACAGCGCTCGGCGAAGTCCTTGATCGCCGAGGTGAGCCGCTTCGGGTCGAACCGCAGCTCGACCGGGCTGCGGGCTTGCAGGAACTCGCCGTTGGGCAGGTCAGCGGCCAGGATGTCGGCGTCGCCGAAGGGGTGGATCGGGTCGCCTTCGTGCCCGATGACCAGTGCCGGTGTGCCCAGCGAGCGCCGGATCGACTTGGGCGGTGCGATCCGGCCGAACAGCACGCCGTGCAGCAGCGCGGCCATCGGTTCCGGTTCCTGCGCGAGGGTGTCGGTGACGACGTCGACCCAATGGCTCCCGCGCGGCACCAGGTTCGCGGCCAGCGCGACGCCGCGCACGGTCACGGGCAGGAAGCGCGCCGCGAACAGCAACGGGGCGAACGTGAGCAGCCCGGCGACGATCGCGTTGTCCAGCACCGGCATCTCGACGATGAGCCCACGTGCTCGATCCGGACGGGCGACGGCGACCTCGAGCGCGACGTTCGCGCCGAGGGACGTCCCGCCGATCACCGCGGACTCGAGCTCGAGGTGGTCCAGCAGCGCCACGGCCTGCTCGCCGAACGCAGGCATCGAATAGCGCCACGATTCGACCGGCCGATCCGACTCGCCGTGGCCAAGCAGGTCGAGCGTGACGACGCGGAAGCCCGCGCGGGCGAGCCGCCGGGCCAGCGGCGCGTGCATCCGCCGCGTGAACATGATGCCGTGCATCAGCACCACGACCCGCTCACCGGTGCCGTACTCGGTGTAGCAGAGCCGCTGGCCGCCGTGGGCGAACGAACCGGCGAGCTCGATCGGCCGCGGGTGCCGCGCCGGTGGGCGGTCCGGCTGCGGGACATCGACGGCGGGGGCGGAGGCCGGGCTCATGGGCCACCTTCCTGTCGGGGTCGAGGACCGCTCTGATCACTCCAGGAAATCATCCCCGGCCCGAATTGGCACAGCGTCAACCGGATGAGCCAAGATGACGGGCATGACCGCACCTGTTGACGCGCTGCCCGATCTCGTCTCGCTGAACGTCGCCCTCGACGGCGCGACCGCCGAGGTCACACTGCTCGGACCGGCGAAGGGCAACGCCATGGGCCCGGACTTCTGGCGCGAGTTGCCGCTCGTCTTCGCCGCCCTCGACGCCGACCCGCGGGTGCGTGCGGTCGTGCTCACCGGCAGCGGCCAGCACTTCTCCTACGGCCTCGACCTGCCCGCCATGATGGGCAGCTGGGCGCCACTGCTGGCCGGTGACGCGCTCGCCGGCCAGCGCACCCAGTTCCACCAGGAGGTGCGCCGGCTGCAGGCTTCGGTGAGCTCGATCGCCGACTGCCGCAAGCCCGTGATCGCCGCGGTGTCGGGCTGGTGCATCGGCGGTGGGGTCGACGTGATCAGCGCCGCCGACGTCCGGCTGGCCAGCGAAGACGCGAAGTTCAGCGTGCGCGAGGTCCGCGTCGCGATCGTCGCCGACCTCGGCAGCCTGCAGCGGCTCGCGACGATCGTCGGCGAGGGCCACGTGCGCGAGCTCGCGCTGACCGGCAAGGACGTCGACGCCGCGCGCGCCGAAAAGATCGGCCTGGTCAACGACGTCTACCCGGACCGGGAGACGCTGCTGGCCCGGGCCCGCGCGCTCGCCGCCGACATCGCCGCGAACCCGCCGCTGGTGGTGCAGGGCACCAAGCAGGTGCTCGCCGCGAACACCGAACGCCAGGTCGCCGAGGGCCTGCGCTACGTCGCCGCTTGGAATTCGGCCTTCCTGCCCAGCAAGGACCTCGGCGAAGCCGTGCAGGCGTTCATGGAGCGGCGCGCGCCGGAGTTCAAGGGCGAGTAGAACAGGCACGTACGCGAGCACGAGGGAGTACGACGTGAGTACTGGCGTTTCGGAGAGCCACCGCATTTTCCGGGCGGCACGGGACTACCTGCAGTCCCACCGGGAGGACTACGACACCGCGAGCCGGGAGTTCGCCTGGCCGCAGCCGGCGGAGTTCAACTGGGCGCTCGACTGGTTCGACGTGGTGGCCCGCGACCCGGCGAACGCGCAACGCTACGCACTCTGGATCGTCGAGGAGGACGGGTCGGAGAACCGCTGGACGTTCCCCGAGATGGCGGCCCGCTCGAACCAGGTGGCCAACTGGCTGCGCCGCCTCGGCGTCGCCCGCGGTGACCGGCTGATCCTCATGCTCGGCAACCAGGGCGAGCTGTGGGAGACGATCCTCGCCGCGATCAAGCTCGGCGCCGTGATCATCCCGGCCTCGACGCTGCTCGGCCCGGCCGACCTCGCCGACCGCGTGGAGCGCGGCCGGGCGAAGCACGTGGTCGTCCGCGACGAGGACGCACCCAAGTTCGCCGACGTCCACGGCGACTACACGCGCATCGCGGTCGGCGCCGCGGTCGAGGGCTGGCACTCGTTCACGACGGCCTACGCCGAACCGGCCGAGTTCACGCCCGACGGCCCGACCGCGGCGGCCGACCCGTTGCTGCTGTACTTCACCTCCGGCACCACGGCGAAGCCGAAGCTGGTGCAGCACACCCAGGTGTCCTACCCGATCGGGCATCTGTCCACAATGTACTGGATTGGGCTCGAACCCGGCGACGTGCACCTCAACATCTCCTCACCCGGCTGGGCCAAACACGCGTGGAGCAACGTCTTCGCGCCGTGGAACGCCGAGGCCACGGTGTTCCTGTACAACTATGCGCGCTTCGACGCGAGCGCGCTGATGGCACAGATGGACCGTTGCGGCGTCACGAGCTTCTGCGCGCCGCCCACGGTGTGGCGCATGCTCATCCAGGCCGACCTCTCGGCGCTGCACACGCCGCCGAAGAAGGTCGTTGGCGCGGGCGAGCCACTCAACCCCGAGGTGATCGAGCAGGTCGAAAAGGCTTGGGGCGTCACGATCCGCGACGGTTTCGGCCAGACCGAGAGCAGCGTGCAGATCGCCAACACGCCCGGCCAGCCGGTGGTGCCCGGCTCGATGGGCCGACCGTTGCCCGGGTTCGTCGTGGCGCTCGTCGACCCGGTCACAGGCGAGCGCGCGACCGAAGGCGAGATCTGCCTCGACCTGGCCCACCGGCCGGTCGGCCTGATGGCCGGCTACGCCGACGACGACGAACGGACCTCCGCGGCGTTCGCCGGTGGCTACTACCACACCGGCGACGTCGCCTCGATCGACGAACGCGGATACCTCACCTACGTGGGGCGCACCGACGACGTGTTCAAGGCTTCGGACTACCGCATCTCGCCGTTCGAGCTGGAAAGTGTGCTGCTGGAACACGAAGCCGTCGCCGAGGCCGCGGTGGTGCCGGCGCCGGACCCGATCCGGCTGGCCGTACCCAAGGCCTACGTCGTGCTCGCCGCAGGCCACGAGCCGACCGCGGACACAGCGCGCGCGATCTTGGCGTACGCGCGGGAGAACCTGGCGCCCTACAAGCGGATCCGGCGCCTGGAGTTCGGGGAGCTGCCGAAGACGATCTCCGGCAAGATCCGCCGCGTCGAGCTGCGCGGTCGAGAGCACGAGAACACGCGGCCCGAGGGCGAGTACCGCGAGGACGACTTCCCGGACCTCAAGGGCTGAGCGCCCCTCACAGCGCGGTCACTTCGAGGGCCCTCGGCCCTTTCCGGCTCTCAAGAGCTGAGTGCCCCTCACGGTGCCCCTCGCAGTGCCCCCTCGCAGTGCCCTCACAGTGCCGTCACTTCGAGCCGTCACTCCGAGGGGACGACGGCGGCGAACACCGTCTGCTCACCCTTGCTGCACGTCGTGCCGCCCTGCGACGCGGGCGGCCCCGACGTGCACAGCCACCCGGACACGGTGTCGTTGACCGCGTTGTTGGATCCGGCGCCTTGGCGCCCCGCGATCTTCGCGTGGAAGTCGCGCACGAGCTGCAGCGCCTGCGCGCACGGCACGCCACCGGCGCGGCTGTCGAACACGTACAGCGTCAAGCCGCTCGCCGCCGTCACCGTGCCGCACGAACCCGGGACGGCGGCCGGTGACGTCGTCGCGGCCTTCTGCGTGGTGCTCGCGGGCGCCTGGGTGGTCTGCTGCGCCGGCGGTGGCGGCGGCGTGAAGGTCGAAGACGGTGTGGCAGCCGACGACGCGGTGGTGCTCGCGGACGGTGGCGGCGAGGCGGCCGTCCGGGGCGCGGGGTCGCCCGAACAGGCGGCGAGCGCCGACAGCAGAAGTCCGGCCGCCAGCAGCGGCCGCCACACGGTTTTCGACGGGGGCACCGGAGTCCTTTCGCCGGGGTTCGCGCGAGCGGTCCGGTTCATTCTGACCCCCATCGGGCCTCGTGACCGGCACCGACACCCGGCGCGCCGCACGGAGGCTACCGGAACCGGAGCGGCCGCCTCGCCGGGCTCCCGCACTTTGTGTCTATTGTGGACGGATAGACTTCCGTATCACGCAGTGAGACACCGGGAACTCCGCCCGCACCGATCGGACGAATCTCCGGCACGCCCGCTAACGTCCGCCGGCCCCGCGCCGAAAGTAGGGGTGGAACGCCTGGCGCGTTCCCGACCCCGATCCCGACCCACAGACCCACAGACCCGAGAGACAAGAGCACCACGAGCATGACCATCGAAACGGCCAGCGAGCCCGCCACCCCGTCAGCAACCCCCGAGACCACCGGCGAGACCACCGGCGCGGCCTGCGAGCCCGCGCAGCTTCCCACCGCGCCGTGCAGCGTCGTGTGGTGCTCCGGCCGTCCCTACGTCCTTGAGGGCCGGCCCGGCCGCGCTCGCTGGGCCGGCACCGACGACCGCGGCCGTCCCGAAACGCTCACCCGCGCGCAGCTCCAGCGCCGCGGCTGGACCCACCGCCGCGCCGGCTGACCCCCCACGTGACCATCGGCGGCGTCCCCGCCCGGCCCCTCTAGGCTGGGCGGGTGACCACCGTCCCCGAGCCCAAGACGGAGCCGTCGCTGCTGCGGCAGGCGATGAACGTCCCGAACCTCCTGTCGCTGCTCCGGCTCGCGGGCGTGCCCGTGTTCCTGTGGCTCCTGCTCGGGCCGAAGGAAGACGGCTGGGCGCTCGCGCTGCTGGTCTTCTCCGCGCTCACCGACTGGCTCGACGGCAAACTCGCCCGCTGGCTCGACCAGATGTCGCGCCTCGGGCAGCTGCTCGACCCCGCCGCCGACCGTCTGTACATCCTCGCGACGCTCGTGGCGTTCCTGATCCGCGGCATCATCCCGTGGTGGGTCGTGGTGCCACTCGTGCTGCGCGAGGCCGTGCTCGGGGTCTGCGTGGTGGCACTGCGCCGAGGCGGGTTCGCGCCGCCGGAGGTGACCTACCTCGGCAAGGGCGCGACGTTCGTACTTATGTACGCGTTCCCGTTCCTGCTGCTCACCCAGGGCGGCTCGACGGTCGCCACGGTCGCTCGGCCGATCGCGTACGCCTTCATGATCTGGGGCGGAGTGTTGTACGTGTGGTCCGGCGCGCTGTACGTCGTTCAGGCGGTGCGCGCGCTCCGGCGCGGGTGATGGAAGACTGCCCGCGACGAAATCCGTTCCAGGAAGGGGAGGGGCGTTGACCACTCCGGAAGAGCTGCGGTACACCGAGGAACACGAGTGGGTCGCCGTGCGCGAGGGATCGCTGGTGCGCGTGGGCATCACCGAATATGCCCAGGACCAACTCGGTGACGTGGTGTTCGTCGACCTGCCCGAGGTCGGCAAGCAGGTCGGCGCGGGCGACCCGTTCGGCGAGGTCGAGTCCACCAAGAGTGTTTCGGAATTGTTCGCGCCGGTCGACGGCGAGATCGTGGCCGTCAACGCCGCGGTGGGGGAGTCGCCGGAGCTCATCAACTCCGACCCCTACGGCGAAGGCTGGCTCGTGGAGATCCGCATGGACGACCCCGCGGGCCTCGATGCCCTGCTCGAAGCCGAGGCGTACCAGGCACTGACGGAGGGCTGAGGCCCGACGGACCGGCGGCGGGCTCCTCGCCGGGCGAAGGGGGAGCCCCGGGGTCCGGAAGCGATCCGGCACGGTACGTTGGCAGCTACACGTTCTTGGTCGTAGGCAACATTGTGTGTAGAGGAGAGCTCAGGTGAGCACGAACGACGGGCCCGGCGTTCCCCCGGAGCAGTCTCCGGAGCGGACCTCTGTCTTCCGGGCCGACTTCCTGGCCGACGTCGAAGGCCAGGAGTCCGCGCCGGCCGCCGAGGCACCGGGCCAGGGCGTCGACGCCCTGCCACCGGGTTCCGCCCTCCTGGTCGTGAAGCGTGGCCCCAACGCGGGCTCCCGCTTCCTGCTTGACCGCGACACCACGAGTGCGGGACGCCACCCCGACAGCGACATCTTCCTCGACGACGTCACGGTTTCCCGCCGTCACGCCGAGTTCCGCCGTGAGGGCGGGGAGTTCGTCGTGATCGACGTCGGCTCCCTGAACGGCACGTACGTCAACCGGGAGCCGGTCGACCAGGCCGTGCTCGCCGGTGGCGACGAGGTTCAGATCGGCAAGTTCCGCCTCGTCTTCCTGACGGGCCCGGGGCACGGGGGCCAGGGGGCACAGTGACGGCGGCCGGGCAGCCCGGTCGTTCGGAGGCCCGGCGCGACGGGTTGAGCATCGGGGCGGTTCTGGCGCAGCTGCGCGGCGACTTCCCCGATGTCACCATCTCCAAGATCCGGTTCCTCGAGGCGGAAGGCCTGGTCCGGCCGGGTCGGACGCCCTCGGGATACCGGCAGTTCGCCCCGGCGGACGTGGAGCGCCTGCGCTTCGTGCTGTCCGCGCAGCGGGATCACTACCTCCCGCTCAAGGTCATCAAGGAACAGCTCGACGCTGCGGACTCCGGTGCGGAGCCCGCAGCGGTCGTGCCCCGCCTGCCACGCAAACTGGTGTCGCTCGATCCGGCTGACCCCGGCGGGCTGCCGACGGCCGAGGACTTCGAAGCCGGTCCCGAAGCCCGGCTCACGCAGGAAGAATTGCTGGCGCAGGCGGGCATCGACACCGCGACCCTCGCCGAACTGCAGAAGTACGGACTCGTGCGTCCGGGCCCTGCCGGGTTTTTCGGCCCCGACGCCGTGTTGATCACGCGCACCGTGAAGGCGATGACCGAATTCGGTATCGAGCCGAGACATCTGCGTGCCTTCCGCGCCGCGGCCGACCGCGAAGTCGGCCTTGTGGAGCAGATCGTGACCCCCGTGTATCGCCACCGTGACGAAGATGCGAAGGCGCGTGCGGACGAGGTGGTCCGAGAGCTCGCAGCGCTGTCCGTGACACTGCACACGCTGTTGGTGAAGGCGGGGATCCGGGGTGTCACCGGTGGCTGAATCGGACAGATCGGCTCGAGAAGCGTGTCTCATCACTTGTCAATGCCTGAATTCCGGCCGGTTCATGCCGTACCGTGAGAGACGGTTTGCGGCGCAGCGAACCGACTAAGTCCGCCACTAGCGAGCACAGCGACCGGATGACGAGTAGCGTCGAGCACAGGCGGCGTGAGTACCCGGCACCGCGCTGGAGCCCGTGTGCACGATAGGGAGGCGAAACCCGATGAGCGAGATGCGCGTCGTCGGTGTGCGGGTGGAGCTGCCCCACAATCAGCCGATCTTGCTGCTGCGGGAGACCGAGGGCGAGCGGTACCTGCCGATCTGGATCGGGTCGGTCGAGGCCACCGCGATCGCCTTGGAACAGCAGGGAGTCCGGCCCGCCCGGCCTCTTACCCACGACCTGCTCAAGGAGGTCATCGGGGCGCTCGGGCGCGAGCTGGAGCAGGTCGTGATCACCGACCTGAAAGAAGGCACGTTCTTCGCCGAGCTGGTCTTCGACGGTGACATCCGGGTGTCCGCCCGCCCGAGCGACTCGGTCGCACTGGCGTTGCGGATCGGCGTCCCCATCCACGCGGTCGATGCCGTGCTGGAGGAAGCCGGCCTGATCATCCCGGACGAGCAGGAGGACGAGGTCGAGAAGTTCCGCGAGTTCCTCGACTCCGTCTCCCCGGAAGACTTCCGCGGCGCCGACACCTGAGCCTCGTTCCCCGCCGCTCAAGGTCTCCCCGGCTCTGACTTCCTCCCCGGCGCCGGCTTCGACGGCGAGTTTTTTTCAGGGCGCGGTGGCGCGCTCGAACAGATCCGCGAGTTCCCGGCCGTAGCGGTCGAGGTCGATCGACGGGTCCGCCGCGTACGCCGCTGCCACCCCGTCGACGGCCTGTGCGATCGACATCGCCACGACTTCCGGTGCGAACGCCCCGAACACACCTTCGTCCTGCCCCTGTTTGAGCTGGCGTTGCACAGCGCCCACCCGCATCTGGGCCACCAGGACCGAGGTCATCGCCCAGCCGTCCGCGTCGCTCGCGTTCGCGGCCAGCTCATCCAGCACCTTGACGCATTCGGGGTAGTCACGCAGGAACGCCACCGACGTCTCGATGTGCGCACGCAAGTTGCCCGGCCGGTCACCGGGATCGAGGTCCTTGCTGCGCTCCTGCAGGAACATCGCCTTCGTTTCCGAAACCGTGCTGAGCACAGCCTGCATGAGCCCGGCCTTGTTCGTGAAGTGGTAGCCGATCATGCGCGTGCTGGACAGTCCCGCGCGCTCCTTGATCCGTGCGAACGTGGTGCGCGCGTAGCCGTGCTCGGCGATCGTGGCGATGGTCGCGCCGAGGATCTGCGCACGGGTGGTCGCCTCGGTGACAGTGAGTCCCAGCTCGGCCTGTGTATCAAGATTAACTCGCATGAGTAAATAGTTACTTGTTTAGCTAATCCTGTCAAGGGGTGCGGCGAACAGACCAAAGCCTCAAGACGTGCTTGAGGTACGCCGCGCGTCGCGTTGACCAGGGTCGAGCGCGGCCTTACCGTCGAAGGCGGTAAATCGCCACCATGTGATTCTCCGGAGGAGGTCCTCGGTGTTTCGCGTGCGGAACTCCGAGGTGGCGATGCTCCCCGGCCGACCCCACTCCTGGGCTCGACCGGCTGTCGAACGCCTGCCGTCAGGTCGGGCGAGGGGAGGCTTGTGTGGTCGAGTCCGGTAGTCCGGAGAGGCCGCCCGTTCGTGCCGCCGACGGCGAGCAGGGCGAGCTGTTTCCCGACGCCTCCCTTCCGGACGAGCTCGTCGGCTACCGCGGCCCCGCCGCGTGCCAGATCGCGGGAATCACCTACCGGCAGCTCGACTACTGGGCCCGGACGAAGCTGGTCGCGCCCAGCATCCGCACCGCGCACGGCTCGGGTTCGCAGCGGCTCTACTCGTTCAAGGACATCCTCGTTCTCAAGGTCGTGAAGCGGCTCTTGGACACCGGGGTGTCACTGCAGAACATCCGCGTCGCCGTCGATCACCTACGCGTGCGCGGCGTGCGCGACCTCGCCCGCGTCACCCTGTTCTCCGACGGCACCACGGTGTACGAGTGCACCTCGCCGGAAGAGATCGTGGATTTACTCCAGGGCGGGCAGGGTGTGTTCGGGATCGCCGTCAGCGGGGCCATGCAGGAGATCAGCGGCACGATCCACGAGTTCCCGGCCGAACGCGCGGACGGCGGCGTGATCGAATCGGTCGTTCCGGACGAGCTGACCCAGCGCCGCAACTCCCGACGCACCGGGTGATCACCGCACGCGGCCACGCGGTAGGCTGACCACGCGGTCGACGAACCCGCGCGGGAGAGACCGAGCCGGCATCCACGAGCTCGGCGCCGAAGGAGCAAGTCCTCCCCGGAACCTCTCAGGCACCCGGACCGCGCGGACGAGACGCCTCTGGAAAGTGGACCGGCCGGAGACCACCAGCCGATTCCGCCGACGGTGCAAGCCCGCTATCCACGCGGGTGAAACTCTCAGGCGCCCCAACGGGTACGGACAGAGTGGGGAGGCCAACGGGCCCGGGATCCGGGGGTCCGCGAAGGTCCGGCCCTAGTGGTCCGGACCTTTTTCTCCACCTGATGGCCGGTGGTGGTTCGGACCTTCGCGGCTGTCGCGTGGCGGCCGGACCGTGTGCGTCCACAGTGGACCGGCCGGGCGGCGGAGCCGGCGGCCCGCCACCGACCGGTTTCCTCAGGCCGGGACCTTGTCGAGAAACCCGTGCACCTTGCTGATGCGGCCCCCGACGAGCTCGACGACGTCGAACCCGATGGCCAGCGGCTCGCCGCCACCCGGTGCGCTCAGGTGCCACTGGAAGCGAGCCAGGTCGTGGTGTGCGTCCGGCGCGGCGGGCAGGCTGAAGGTCAACCCGGCGAACTGAGCCTGCGCGCCGCCGATGAACCCGTCGATGCCGTCGTGGCCCTCGACCGACCCCAGCGGATCGGTGTAGGCCGCGTCGGGCGTGAACACCTCGGCGACGAGCTCCCGCCGTCGCCCGGCGTCGGTCTCGTTCCAGATCGCGATGTAGCGCTCGACGGTCGCGGCGGCGGTGGTGACGGTGGTGGTGTGGTCGGACATGGGGCTCTCCCTCGGATCGGCGGACGACGGGTCGTTGTCCGGTGTGCGCCAAGACTGCTTGGCGCGGCGGGCCTCGTCGATTACTCCGGAGGTAACGCCCGGACGCCCGATCGTCGGCTGTGGGGCATTACCCGTGAGGTAATGGCCGCGCCGCGCCCGGCCCCGTAGCGTCGGGGCGGTGACGACTTCGGTGAAGACCCCGGCCCGGCGCGCGGTGGGTGAGCTCCTGCGGGAGTGGCGGGACCGGCGGCGCATCAGCCAGCTCGACCTCGCGATCGCGGCGGACGTCTCCACCCGCCACCTCAGCTTCGTCGAAACCGGCCGCGCACAGCCGAGTCGCGAGATGGTGCTGCGTCTCGGCGAGCACCTCGACGTGCCGTTGCGCGAACGCAACCGGCTGCTGCTGGCCGCCGGCTATGCGCCCGCGTTCGGCGAAAGCGACCTCACCGCTCCGGAACTCACGGCCGTGCGCACCGCCGTCCGGCAGTTGTTGACCGGCCACGACCCGTACCCGGCCGCTGTCGTCGACCGCGGATGGAACCTGGTCGACGCGAACCGGGGCCTCGGCCTGCTCGTCGAGGGCGTCGCCGCGGAGCTGCTGACGCCGCCGGTCAACGTCCTGCGCGCGACGCTGCACTCCGAGGGGATGGCGCCGCGCATCGTCAACCTCGGGGAGTGGCGCGGCCACCTGCTCGCCCGGCTGCGGCGCCAGGTCGAGAACACCGCCGACGCCGAATCGGCCGAGCTGCTCTCCGAACTGCGGGCGTACCCGTGCGACCAGCCCGTGCCGGAGGTCGAGATGCCCGGCCCCGGCGACATCTTCGTCCCGCTGCGCTATCTCCACCGCGGCACGGAGCTGACGTTTTTCAGCACCGTCGCCACCTTCGGGACCCCGCTCGACGTGACCGTCGCCGAGCTGGTCATCGAGTCGTTCTATCCGGCGGATCCGGCGACGGCGGACTACCTGCGTGCTCGCGTGGACTCCTGAACGGGCGGGCGGCGGGCCGAGGAGGGCGGGCATGGAATGATCGGGTCGCAGCCCAGCACACCGCCAGTGAGGAACTCGCCTTCATGGCTCAGCCGCCCCTGCTCACCTTGAACAACTCCGTGTCGATCCCGCAGCTCGGGTTCGGCGTCTATAAGGTCCGCGCCGCGCAGGCCGAGAGCGTCGTCGCCACGGCGATCGAAGCCGGGTACCGCAGCATCGACACCGCCACGCTCTACGGCAACGAAGCCGAGGTCGGCGCCGCTGTCCGAGCGAGCGGCCTGCCGCGCGAGGAGCTGTTCGTGACCACCAAGGTCTGGAACGACTCCCACGGTTACGACGCGACCCTGCGGGCCTTCGACCGCAGCATGGCGGAGCTCGGCCTCGAGCAGCTCGACCTCTACCTCATCCACTGGCCGCAGCCGCGGCTCGACCGTTACGTCGAGACCTGGCGCGCGGTGGAGCAGCTCTACCGCGACGGGCGGGTGCGGGCGATCGGCGTGTCGAACTTCGGCATCCCGCAGCTTCGCCGGTTGCTCGACGAGGCGGAGGTGGTCCCGGCGGTGAACCAGGTCGAGCTGCACCCGTGGCTGCAACAGCTGCCGCTGCGCACCTTCCACGCCGAGCACGGCATCGCCACCGAGGCCTGGAGCCCGCTCGCGCGCGGCCGGCTGCTGGCCGACCGCGCGATCACGGCGCTCGCCGCGAAGTACGGCAAATCGCCGGCCCAGCTTGTGCTGCGCTGGCACCTGCAGCAGGGCATCATCGCGATCCCGAAGTCCGTGACCCCTTCGCGGATCCGCGAGAATTTCGCGGTGTTCGACTTCGAGCTCGCCGAGGACGACCTGACTGCGCTGGCCGAGCTCGACGAGGGCCGGCGCACCGGTTCGGATCCCGAAACGGTCGGCTGAACGGTCAGGACGCGCGGATCCCAGCAGCGGCGAAGGTCGCCACCTGCGCGGGTTCCTTGAGGAACGCGCGGAACGCCTGCGTGGCGCGCTGCTGGTTCTCGTCCGTCACCGGCCCGCCGAGGGAAGACGACACGAGGCCGACGAAGGGGTAGTCGGCGGGCGGGCCCGACCCGATCGTCATCGCCGGCGCGCCGATGAGCCCCGGCTTGACGTTTGTGAGCTGCGTGACCCAGTACGACGATTCGGGGACCCAGCCGTCGGGCACTCCGCCGATGGTGGCGGCGTCGGCCTTGCCGGTCAGCGCGTCGAGCACGACGTTGGAGGGCGCGGTGGTGACGGTGACGTGCACGCATGCGCCGCGGTCCTGCGTCAGGTCGGAGTTCCAGTGCCCGGCCGCGGTCTCCACGGGCTTGCCGATCTGCGGGGTCACGACGACGTGCACGGTCGTACGAGTCCCGGCGCACGTGGCCGCCTGAGCCTCCGCGCGGTTGTTCAGGACGCTGTCGGCGTAGTTCCACCCGAAGATGCCGAGCGCGACCAGGACGAGGAGCCCGAGGCAGGCGATGGGCCACTTCGCGATCCGGCGGCGCGGGGCCTTGGCGGCGACGATCCGGTGCGACCCGGTCGTCTCGCTGCGACCCTCGGTGCGCTTCGGGGGATCAAGGGGGTGCGGCACCGGCTCCTCGGCCAGGTTGTGTCGCCCCATCGTTGTCCTTTCGATATGTGCGCGCACTCACGGCGACGCAATCAAAACGTTATCACTCTAACAGAGGAGCGACCCTGGGTGAATATGTGACTCAGCGTGGAACACTCCGTGGCCCCTTTACCTGTTACCGCCGAGCAGGTGACGGCAGTGCTCCACGAGCCGGGCCCGTAGGGGCGCCGCACGGCGGGCGAACTCGGCCTGGGTCCGCGCGTACTCCGCGCGGCCCTCGGGTGTTTCGATGCGCACGGGGGAGTAGCCGAACGCGGTGAGGTCGTACGGGCTCGCCCGCATGTCGAGCTCCCGGATGCCGGCGGCGAGCTCGAAACAGTCGGCCACCAGCTCGGCCGGCACGAACGGATCTAGTTTGTATGCCCACTTGAACAGATCCATGTTCGCGTGGAGGCAGCCCGGCTGTTCGAGCGCGATCTGGTTGTCGCGCGCCGGGGCGAGCGTGTTGCGCGGCCGCGCGGGCGGGGTGAAGAAGCGGAACGCGTCGAAGTGGCCGCAGCGGATCTCCAGCGACTCGACGACGCGGTCGGTCCCGCCCGAGCCGAGGCGCAGCGGGACCTGGGAGTGGCGCACGGAGTCGGCGGGTTCGCCGTAGACCATGGCCCACTCGTGCAACCCGAAGCAGCTGAGCCGCGGCGCACGTGCCGCGGTCGCTTCCAGCAGCCGCAGCACGAATTCCGCGGTGCGCGCCCGGCGGGTGGTGAAAGCGGCCGGGTCGAGGGTCACGCCGTCGGCGGTCTCGACGTAGGCGGGGCGGTCGAGGAAGCGGCGTGCGGCCGGCCCCGCGAGCACGACGTCCGGCCCCGGCTGCCAGCGCTCCAGGTGACCGGGCCGGTACGAGTAGTACGTGAACAGGAAGTCGAGCACGGGGTGCTTCTCGCCGCGGGCCCGGCGGGCCTGGTGCGGCCCGGTCCACACCCGCATCCGGTCGCGATGCTCTCGTT
Source organism: Amycolatopsis sp. (assembly GCA_035551175.1). GTDB lineage: Bacteria > Actinomycetota > Actinomycetes > Mycobacteriales > Pseudonocardiaceae > Amycolatopsis. Next base: position 43,174 of record DASZNR010000046.1, read on the forward strand.
CGCGGGCCAGCCAGTGCGGCTCGGCGAGCACGACCGGCCCGGTCATGCCGTCACGTGGGTGCCGTCGCGCACGGTGCCCACGTACTCCTCGACGAGGTCCTCCAGCGCGACCACGCCCACGGCCTTGCCCGCCGCGTCCAGCGCCCGCGCGAGGTGGCTGCCCTCCTTGCGCATGGCCGAAAGCGCGACGTCGAGCCGGGCGTCGGCACGCAGTTCGGTCAGCGCACGCGTCTTCGCGTCCGGCACGCTCGTGTCCGGGCTCTGGCCGACGAGGTCGAGCACATCCTTCACGTGGATGTAGCCGGTCAGCGTGCCGTCCTCGGTGCACACCGGAAACCGGGAGAACCCCGTGGAGGACACGGCGCGTTCGACGTCGCCGAGCGTCGGCCCGCACGGCAGGGTGGTGAGCTCGGCCGTGGGCACGAGCACGTCCGACACCGTCTTCGCGACCGACGACAGCGTCTGCGAAAGCCGCTGGTGCTCCGATTGGTCGAGCAGTCCCTCACGGCGTGATTCGCTCAGCAGCTCCGCCAGCTCATCGGACGTGTAGGCCGTTTCCAGCTCGTCCTTTGGCTCGACCTTCACCAGGTGCAGGATCGAGTTCGCGGTGAAGTTGAGGAACCAGATCACCGGGCTAGCGAGCTTCACCCACCCCACGTGGACCGGCACCAGCCACAGCGCGAGCCGCTCCGGTTCGGCGATCGCGAGGTTCTTCGGCACCATCTCGCCGACCAGCACGTGCAGCATCGTGATGACCGCCAGCGCGATCGCGAACGACACCGGGTACCGCACCTGATCGGGCAGGCCGACCAGGTCGAAGAACCCGGACAGCCGGTGTGCCACCGCGGGCTCGCCGAGCCGCCCGAGCAGCAGCGAGGAGATGGTGATACCCAGCTGCGCGCCCGCGAGCATGCGCGACACGTGCATGCTCGCGCCGATCACGATCCTCGCCCGGGTTTTCCCTTGCTCCAGCAAGGCTTCCAGCCGGTCGCGGCGCGAGGAGATGAGCGTGAACTCGGCACCGACGAAGAACGCGTTGGCCAGCAGCAGCACGACGATGAGGGCGATGTTCAGCCAGTCGTTCACGCGGTCACCTCGCGCGTGCCGGCTGTGGCGTCGGTGGCGGCGTCAGTGCCGGCGTCGGCCACCGGGCACACCTCGACCTCGGCGATCCGGTGCCGGTCCATGCTCGTGACGGTGAGCCGCCAGCCGTCGACCACGGCCGCGTCGCCCTCGGCGGGGATGCGGCCGAGGCGTTCCAGGATCAGGCCGGCGATGGTCTCGTAGTCGCCGTCGGGCATGCGGAAGCCGGTGACCTCGCTGACCTCGTCGGCACGGAGCTGGCCGGACACCAGCCAGCTGTCGGAGCCGAGCTGCTGCGAGGCCGGGGCTTCGCGCTCGTCGTGCTCGTCGCGGACGTCGCCGATGATCTCCTCGACCACGTCCTCCAGCGTCACCAGCCCCGCGGTGCCACCGTATTCGTCGACGACGATGGCGAGCTGGTAACGCGAGTCGCGCAGTCGGTTGAGTAGGTCGTCGCCCGAGAGCGACTCGGGCACGGTCGGGACCGGCCGCATGACCGAACCGATGGGGATCCTCGCCCGTTCGCCCGCCTCGACGGTGAACGCCTGCTTCACGTGAACCGCGCCCTGCACGTCGTCGAGATCCTCGCGGTAGACCGGGAATCGGGAAAATCCGGTGCGCCGCGAGACCGCGATGAGGTCGTTGATGGTGTCGTCGACCGTGAGCGATTCGACCTGCACGCGCGGGGTCATGAGTTCCTCCGCGGTGCGCTCGCCGAAGCGCAGCGAGCGGTCCAGCAGCTCGGCCGTGGACGTGTCGAGCTTCCCGCTTTCGGCGCTGGACCGCACGATCGAGCCGAGCTCTTGCGGGGACCGCGCCGACCGCAGCTCCTCCTGCGGCTCCACGCCGAACTTGCGCACCACGAAGTTCGCGCTGTTGTTCATGATCGTGATGAGCCAGCGGAACAGCGCGGAGAAGCGCGAGTGGTAGCCGGTGACCGCGCGAGCCGTGCGCAGCGGGCGCGCGATCGCGATGTTCTTCGGCACCATCTCGCCGAGGATCATCGACAGGAACGTGGCGATCACCAGCGCGACCACCACCGACACGCCGGTCGCGACGGCCTCGGACAGGCCGGCGGCGTCGAAGAGAGGTCGCACGAGCTCGCCGATGAGCGGCTCGGCGAGAAAACCGGTGACCAGCGTGGTGAGCGTGATCGCGACCTGCGCGCCGGAGAGCTGGAAGCTCAGGGTGCGGTGCGCCTTCCGCACCGCGAGCGAACGGCGGTCGCCGGTCTGGCGGACGTCGGCGTCGACCGTGCTGCGTTCAAGCGCGGTGAGCGAGAACTCCGCGGCGACCGCGAGGCCGGTGCCGATCGTGAGCAGGATGAACAGCAGCACGCCGAGCACGGACAGCAGGACGTGGGTCATGCGCCACCGCCTCGGCCGACTCGGTGGACCTGATCGACTTGCTGGACCTGATCGATTCGGCCGACCCACTCGGGAGGTCGGGTGGCGGACGGGAAGCCGGGTTGTCGACCCGGCCCGGTACTGTCACCGGGCGATTGCGCGGCGCGCACGAGTGGCGTCACTCCTAGGTGAATCGGCTGGGACATCGCGGTGTACTGCGACGATGCCGACAATCTTAACGTGTGCGCCGCCGTGGCCGGGCCCGGCGCGGCGGGCCGGGACGTTCAGCGCGGACGACGGCCGAGCAGCGCCACGAGACGGGCGGCGGCGCTCGCGCCGCGGCCGACCGCGACCGGTGGGTCGAACAGGCCGATGCCCTGCCAAGCGTCGACCATCGGGCGAAGCACGTCGAGCAGGTGGGCCGCCAGGTCCGAAGACACGGGGTTGGGTTTGCCGAGCGCCGTCGCGAGGTCCCAGCCGTGCACGGCGAGGTCGAGCGTCATCTGCCAGCCGTACTCCTCGGCCGGGATGAGCCCGAACGAGACGTGGACCGTGTGCTGCAGCACGCCCGGCGCGACCCAGGATTCACGGGCCGCCGCGGCCGCGGTTTCCCACGCCGCCACCGGGTCGTCGCCGAGCACGTCGCCGTCGAACCGGTCGCCGACGTCGTCGAGAGTGGCGCCCCCGAGCAGCGGCGGTGCCCACAGCTGCTCGGCCACGAGGTGGTTCACCAGGTCGCGGACGGACCACCGCGTGCACGGGGTGGCCCGCCGCCAGTCGCCCGGACCGGTTTCGCGCACGGCCCGGTCGAACACTTCGAGGGCTCGGCCGTGGGCGTCGAGAAGGTGCACGGGCACATTCAACACGAATTTCCGCGCCGCGCAGTTCGGAGCGCAGCAGGTGGGAACCGAGCCGGGGCCGGGAGGATTTCGGGGGATTCAGCGGATGGCGCCGGGCCGGTGCCGCCGCACGGTCTCCTCGACGAGGTCGAGCACCGGACCGAGATCGTCACCCGGCAGGCCCATGGCCAGGTGCGACACCAGGCCTTCGAGGACCAGTTCGAGGAACGCGGTGAGCACGTCGACGTCCACGTCGTCGCGCAGGTTCCCGGCTTCACGCTGGCGCATGAGGCGTTCGCGGGTCGCGGTGGTCAGCTGCTCGGAGCGCTCGGCCCAGCGACCGCGGAACTCCGGATCCGTGCGCAGGCGGCGGGAAACTTCGAGCCGCGTCCCCAGCCAGTCGGCCGGGTGCTCGCTGTCGCCGGCCAGCAGCTCACGCATGACCTGCACCAGGCCCTGCTGGGCCACCACGTCGGCCATCCGCACGGCGTCGTCCTCGGCGAGGGCGAGAAACAGCGACTCCTTGTCGCGGAAATGGTGGAAGATGGCGCCGCGGGACAGGCCCGTGGCCTCCTCGAGGCGGCGTACTGTGGCACCCTCGTACCCGTAGCGCGCGAAACACACGCGTGATCCGTCGAGGATCTGGCGCCGTCGTGCGTCGAGATGATCCTGGCTCACCCGGGGCATTCGGGAATCCTGACACCGAGGGTGGGCATTTCGCAATCCGTACGTACGTACTGTGACCCCAGGTGGTCAAGACTCCGTCGTCGGATTCGTCGGCGTCCGGAACCGTGACGCCCGGCTCAGCGTCTCAGCTCGGCCCCGGAGTACTGACACGAGCGGGGTAGATGGCTACGCTGTGCGTGATCACGCAGAGTGAGACTGGGGAAAGGGTACGGCCTTGATCATCGGTGAGGCGGGCGCCGCGGCCCAGACCGTGTTCGGGGATCTGGCCGAACAGGGTCCCGTCTACGGCGGTGGGGGCGGCGGATCGTTCGAGATGGACCCCGCGGAGCTCGACGCCGTGATCGGGCTGTGGGAGGACCAGCTCACCAAGATCACCCAGGACGCCCAGACGATCCGCGCGATCTCCGACAGCCTTCTTGCGCCCGGCAGCGACCCGGCGAGTACCGGATTCGCTAATACCGGGCTCGATTCGCTGCGGGCGCTGGAAGACCAGAACGAGTCGATGCGCAAGTACGTGCAGGGCTACCTCGAAAAACTCAAGGCGGCGCGAAGCGCCACGGTCGCGAACGACGCCGCGGGGTCCGACACGTTCTCCCGGAAGGCGTGACGGTGGCCGGATACGCGCGATCCGCGACGGTGCTGTGCGCCGCGGTCCTGCTGGCCGGCTGCTCCGGCTCGACCGGGGGCAGTGCGCAGCCGGCGCCGACCACGTCGGACGCGACTCGGACTCCGGCGAACGCGGCGGTGCCGAAGATCGATCACCCGCTCGACGTGTCCGCCTACGTGAGCGACCCCTGCCGGACGGTGCCGGCGTCGACGCTCGCGCCGCTCGGCTACACCGATCCGGGGCAGCCGCACACGGCGGCCGCCGCCGACACCGCCGCCGGACCGTACTGCGGCTGGATCATCGGCGCCGAGGGCGTGAGTGTCCAAGTGGGACTACTGACCGGCAACCGCGCACGCGGCCGAGGCGGACTCGCGGGCCTGTACGCGGGCCAAGCCGCGGGCCAGGTCGGGTTCATCGGGCCGGCGCAGCCCGTCGCGGGGTACCCGGCCGTCTACACGGGAACCCGGGACCGCCGCGCGCAAGGTGACTGCGGGCTCGACGTCGGGATCGCCGACGACCTCGTCTTCTCCGTCGCCGCGCTGGGATACCAGGGCGCGCAGGACTCGTGCCACGTCGCGGAAACCGTGGCGACGGCCGTCGTCGGCACACTCAAGGGGGACTAGGTGGACGGCAAGCAGATCTACGAGAACTTCCGCAACGGCAACACCTCCGGGCTGCGCGATGCGTCCACTTTGGTCCGTCAGCTGTCGTCGGCCTATCTGGAACGGGCGCAGAGCATCAAGAGCCTGCAGGACCGCATGGCGAAGTCGTGGACCGGCAAGGCGGCCGACGCGGCGAACGCCGGCGCCGGGCCACTGGAGAAGGCTTTCGCGAACACGGCGGAGCCGCTCGACACGACGAACGCGTCGGTGGAGACCCAGGCGAGCAGTTTCGAAGATTCGAGCCACTCGGTCGTCGAGGTACCGCCGAAGCCGGACAAGCCGAACCCGTGGACGACCGGGCTCAAGGCGGCCATCCCGATCGCGGGCCCCTTCATGGCGGCCCACGACGAGAATTCCTACCAGGGAAAACTCGACAAATACAACGCCGCCAACGAGACCAACGTGCGTGTGATGGACCAGTACAACGGCGTCACGACGAGCACGAAGTCGGCGCTGCCGACGACCTACGCGACGCTGGAGTCCGACGGCGCGGCCATCCGGCTCTCGACCCCGGCCACGGCGCGCCGGGTCACCCTGCCCGGTGGCGGGACGATGACCCCGAGCAGCACCACGGCGACCACTACGACGACCACCACGACGACCACCACGACGACCACCACGACGGGGACCCCGGCGGGGACCCCGGCGGCGAGCCACCACGTCAGCAGCACCACGACCGCGACGCACCACCCGGATCAGACCACCACGCACCACACCACGACCGAGCAGCCGAAGCCGCACACCACCCACACCACACAGACCATCCATGGCACGGGAACGCACGACACCACGACCACCCAGAGCACCACCCAGAGCACCATGGACGACCCGCACACGGTCGGGCCTCCGGGCACCAGGGGACTCGACCTGCCGGGGCCGGGACGGACCACCGGACCCGGCATCGTCAGCGGGCCGGGTGTGCTCAGCGGGCCGGTCGGCGCGAATCCGGGCGGCATGCCCGGCGGCGCGGGCGGCGTGCGCGGCGGCTTGGGTGAGCCCGGCTCCGGCCGGGGTGGTGCGGGCGAGAGCGTCCGGGGTGGCGCTCGGCCCGGCGCCGGGCCGAGCGCGGGCGCCACGGAAGCGGCCGCGGAGCGCGGCGCGACCGGAAACCGTGGCGCGACGGGGCCCGCCGGTGCGACCGGACGGCGCGGGGAAGAGGAAGAGGACGCGGAGCACCGCCGTCCCGACTACCTCGTGGAGGCCGACCCCGACGCGATCTTCGGCACCGACCAGCGGACGATCCCGCCGGTCATCGGAGCGTGACGGCGGTGGCGGGTCGGGTGGACGTGCCCCTGGAGGCGCTCGCCGCGCTGGCCGAGCGTGAGCAGGTGGGCTCGCTGCACGTGACTCTGCGGCCCGAACCCGTATGGCTTTCCGACGTCGAACGCGAGGACGCCGCCAGACGCGTCGACAAGGCACTCGCCGAAGCCGGTCTCGTCGACGCGCGCGGGCGCGCCACCGTTGCGTTCCTCGACTGGCTGCCGCTGCTGGCCCGCCCGGCCGAGGAGTACTACGGGTGGGTCGCCGCCGAGGGGCGGACCTACGGTGTGCTCGCCGCGGGTGGTGGGCTGCAGGCCGTGCTCGCGGTGTCGGACGGCGAGCACGTGGGTGTGCAGGAGGCCGACCGGCAGCGACTGGCCGAAGCGCTGGTGGACCAGCTGCCGCGCGTCGGAGCCGGCGGCGGGAGCCCCCGGGCCGTGCGGGTCGCCGACCTCGCCGAGGCCGCAAAACGTGGCGAAGACGCCTACCCGCTCGAACCGGAGCTCGCCGACATCGTCAACCTCGTGCAACGCCCGGTCCACGGCAGCGGGGAGCTGTATGCGGCCCGGCGCGACGACGTCGGCCGCCGGGTGTGCCTCGACGAGCCGCTGCACTACGCCGACACCGACTGGGGCCGCTACCTCAGCTACACCACCGGAACCGGTCCCGACGCCGAGATACACCTCGGTCCCGCCGCGCCGGCCGACCTCACCCGCACACTGCGCGAGCTGGCTGCCGGCCTGACGGCCTAGGGGATGGCCAGCATTTCCGCGTCCTCGCCGACCTCGGTGGTGCGGCTCGCGCGGTTGTCCGCGGCCAGCCGCAGCCCGGTGACGCGCGGTGGCACCCGGTCGAGCTCCCACTCCGCCAGCAGCAGCGCGACCTTCGCCTGCATCTCCGTGCGCAGCCGCAGGAACGAGTCGGCCGGATCGGCGCCGACCTCACCGAGCAGGAGCCACCAGGCCCAGGCGGCGGCGCCGGCGTTGGCGACGAAGTCGGGGATCACCGCGACGCCGCGGGCGGACAGCGCGGCCTCGGCTTCCGGCGTCGTCGCGGCGTTCGCGGCTTCCACGACGACCTTGGCCTTCACCAGGTTCTCGTTGTCCACGTGCAGTGCGTACGAAATCGCGGCCGGGACCAGGAGGTCGGCGTCGGCGGCGACGATCGCTTCGCGCGCCAAGGTACGGACGCTTGCGGGGAGCCGGGTGCGGTCGACTTCGCCGAAGCGATCTCGCAGGGCCAGCAGCGCCGGCACGTCGAGGCCATCGGGGTCGTGCAGAGTACCCGCGGCGTCGGCCACCGCGACGACCTTCACGCCGGCTTCGTGCAGGTACCAGGCGGCGCCGCCGCCCATGGTGCCGAAGCCCTGGATCGCGGCGGTCGGCTCCGGCCAGTTCGCGGCGGCGGCCAGGCACGCCTGCGCCACGCCGTAGCCGCCGATGACGTCGCCCAGCAGCAGCCCACCGGGCACGGGCGCGTTGAGGCCGGCTTGAACGCGGCGCAGCGTGCGCGCCGGGTCGGCCGAGCGGTGGATCGCGGCGTGGTAGGACTGCTCGAGCCCCAGCCGTTCGAACACCGAGTCGATGAGGTGCTGCGGCACGCCGAGATCCTCGGCCGTGACCCAGCTCGTTTCGAGCCACGGGCGCAGGAACGCGCAGAACCGCGCGAGCACTCCGGTCGCACGCGGATCCTTGGGGTCGAAGTCGATCCCGCCCTTGGCGCCGCCGACGGGGAGATTGAACAGGGCGGTCTTGTTTGCCATCCCGCGGGCGAGATCCTCGACCTCGCCCATGGTGCAGCCGGCCCGCATCCGCGTGCCGCCGGTGGCGACGCCGGACACGAGGCTGTGCACGACGAGGTAGCCGTGTGCGCCGGTGGCCGGGTCGGTCCACGTGAGCCTCATCAACGGTTCGGCGTTCTGCGGAAGCATCGGGCCTTTCACCTCCAGGAGCCAGGACGGCCCGGGTCGGCCGCCACCTTCGAGGGTGCGGCCCGAGGTGTCGCCGCGTCCATTTACCGAAGCTGCACGAAGTTGTTTAGGGTTCGTGTATGGAGCTTTCGTTGCACCGCCTGCGGATGCTCCGGGAGCTGCGGCGCCGCGGGACGGTGACCGCCGCGGCGGCTGCGCTGCACTACACGGCTTCGGCGGTGTCGCAGCAGCTCGCGCAGCTCGAACGCGACGTCGGTGCGAAGCTGTTCGAGCGCCTCGGCCGCCGCGTGCAGCTCACGGAGCTCGGCGTGCTGCTGACCGAGCACGCCGAGGAGATCCTCGGCTCCGTCGACCGGGCGACGCTCGCGCTGGAGGAGGCACAGGGCACGATGTCCGCCCGGCTGACCGCGGGCGTGTGGGCGTCGGTCGCCTCGGGACTGCTGCCGCATGCGCTCACGGTGCTGGCGGGCGAGCACCCCGGCATCCTGCTGAAGACGCGTGAGCTGGCCCCGGAGGACACCGCCGAGGCGGTGCGCGACGGCACGCTCGACCTGTCGTTCGTGATCGACTACTCCGACGCGCCGATGCCGTGGGACGCCGGGCTCGAACGCGCGGTGGTCGCCGTGGAGCGGCTGCACGCGGCGGTCCCCTCCGGTGCGGTGCCCGGCGGTCCGGTGTCGCTCGACGAGCTGGCCGAGCACCCGTGGATCCTCGCGAGCCCCAAGTCGCACTTCGGGCGCGCCATGCGCACGGCGTGCCGGCGCCATGGGTTCACCCCGAAGATCAACCACGAGGTGGAGGAACAGTCCACGGCCATGGCGATGGTCGGCGCGGGACTGGGCGTCACGCTCGTCTCGGATCTCGGGCTGCGGCTGCTGCGCCCGCCGGGCATCGACGTGGTCGCGCTGGCCACCCCGCTGCTGCGCACGGTGTCGATCGCCTACCGGCGCACGGAGACCCGCCGCCCCGCTCTGCAACTGGTGATCGCGGCGGTGCGGTCCGCCGCCGCCCAGCTGGGCCTCGGCACCGAGCCCGCGCTCCCGTGAGCCCTCGTGATTCCGGGTAATTCAGGAATTCACCGTGAACGCCCAGGTGACGAGTTCTTACGAGATCGTGGTGGATGCCGGGCGCGGCCGCAGAGCCCTGATTTTGTCGGACCCCGCGTGTAGCGTCCGAAGACACGAGGTCCCACCCCGTGGACCTCCTGCCACGGACGGCGAACAATGACGACGGTGCACGATTTTCCGGAGAAGTCCGGAAGTGCGTCGAACCGGACCGCGCGGGTTCTTTCGGACCGCGCGGAAGGGGAGGCGTACGTCGCCTCGGTGTGCTTCAAACACGGCCCGCCGAGACTGCTGGGGGTGGAACTCGAGTTCACGGTGCACCACACCGGGGACCCGGGCCGCCCGATCGATCCCGATGTCCTGGCCACGGCGCTGGGTCCGCACGCACCGCGGACGCTGTGCCCCGACAGTCCCGCAGTCCCGCTCCCCGCCGGTTCGCCGGTGAGCCTCGAGCCGGGCTGCCAGGTGGAGATCTCCGCCCTTCCCCAGGCCTCGCTGCGTGAGCTGCACGCCGCCGCGTCGGCCGATCTTTCGTTCCTCACCACCTTGCTCGCCCGCCACGGGCTCGAACTCGGCGAGTCCGGAATCGATCCGTACCGCCCGCCCCGGCGGGTTTTGCGCACCCCCCGGTACGCCGCGATGGAGCGGCGGTTCGCCCCGCTCGGTTCCGGCGGGATCACCATGATGTGCAGCACCGCCGGGCTCCAGATCTGCGTCGACGCAGGGGAGGGCGAACACGTCGCGGCCCGCTGGTCGGCCGTTCATCTCTTGGGCCCGCCGCTGCTGGCCACGTTCGCGAACTCCCGGATGCATGCCGGACGCGACACGGGGCTGGAATCGGCGCGCTGGCTCGCGGTGATGGACACCGAGCGCGTTCGCACCCGCCCCGGCGAGCCGGGGCCCGATCCCGCCGCCGGCTGGGGGCGGCGGATGATCGACACGCCGCTGATGGTGCTGCCCCGCGAAGACGGGCCGTGGGACGCGCCCGCCGGCCTCACCTTCGCCGGCTGGATCGACGGCACGGGGGTCGCGGCGGGCCTGCGTCCGCCGACCGTGGCGGACCTCGACTACCACCTCACCACGATGTTCACCCCGGTGCGGCCCCACGGGTATCTCGAGATCCGCTACCTCGACGCACAGCCACCGGACGAGTGGCTGGCGCCCGTGGCGCTCGTGTCGGCGCTGCTGGCCCGTCCGTCCACAGTGGACGAGGTGCGCCGCCTGTGCGCGCCGGTCGCGGGCCGTTGGACCGAGGCGGCCCGCGACGGGCTGCACCACGACGGCATCGCCGCCGTCGCCAAGGACGTGGTGGAGCTCGGGATCGCCGAGCTGGGGACGACCGGGCTCGACGTCTCCACCATCACCGAGATCACCGAAAGCGTGCGGGCACGCGTGAACGGATCGAGGAGTCACCTGCGATGAGCGTCAATTCCGACTACAACCCGTTGCTGGAGCTGAGCCCGCAAGACCTGCGGGCTTACGCGGCCGAAGCCCTCACCCGGGCGCGGGCGCGCAGCGTCGGCCTCACCGACGCCGTGGACGACGAGGACCTGGTGCGCCAGCACTCGAAGCTCATGTCGCCGCTGGTCTGGGACCTCGCGCACATCGGCAGCCAAGAGGAGCTGTGGCTGGTGCGCGACGTCGGGGGCCGTGAACCGCTGCGGCCCGACATCGACGACCTCTACGACGCCTTCCAGCACAAGCGTGCCGACCGGCCGGACCTGCCACTGCTGGGCCCGGCCGAGGCCCGCGCCTACGTGCGCGAGGTCCGCGACAAGGCGTTCGACGTGCTGGAGAAGACGCCGCTGGAAGGCTCACGGCTCACCGAGAGCGCGTTCGCCTTCGGCATGATCACCCAGCACGAGCAGCAGCACGACGAAACGATGCTGGCCACCCACCAGCTGCGCCGCGGCGAACCGGTCCTCCACGCACCGGAACCGCCCTCGGCGTCACCGGGCCGCCTGCCGGCCGAGGTCCTCGTGCCGGGTGGGCGGTTCACGATGGGCACCTCGGCCGAGCCGTGGGCACTCGACAACGAACGCCCGGCCCACGAGATCGACGTGCCGGCGTTTTTCCTGGACACCACGCCCGTCACGTGCGGCGCGTACGTCGAGTTCCTCGAATCCGGTGGCTACGACCGGCCCGAGCACTGGAGCGAAGCCGGCTGGGCGTACCGGCAGGAGCACGACATCACCGCGCCGCGGTTCTGGCACCGCGAGCCGGACGGCTGGTGGCGCACGCGATTCGGCGTGCGGGAGCCGGTGCCGGTGCGCGAGCCGGTGGTGCACGTGTCGTTCTACGAAGCGGAGGCGTACGCAGCGTGGGCGGGCAAACGACTGCCCAATGAGGCCGAGTGGGAGAAGGCCGCCCGCCACGACCCGGCGAGCGGACGATCGCGGCGGTTCCCGTGGGGCGACGAAGAACCGACGGTCGAACACGCCAACCTCGGGCAGCGGCACCTGCGCGCGGCCGAGGCGGGTGCGTACCCGGCTGGCGCGTCTCCGCTGGGGATCCGCCAGCTGATCGGCGACGTGTGGGAGTGGACGAGCACCGATTTCCACGGCTACCCGGGGTTCGCGTCGTTCCCGTACCGTGAGTATTCGGAAGTGTTCTTCGGCCCGGAGTACAAGGTGCTGCGCGGTGGCTCGTTCGGCACGGACCGGGCGGCGATCCGCGGGACGTTCCGCAACTGGGACTACCCGATCCGGCGGCAGATCTTCTCCGGCTTCCGCTGTGCCCGTGATCCCCGCCCCGGCGAGGTGAGCTAGGCCTGTGTGCCGCCACCTCGCGTACCTCGGCGCGCCCGTGTCTCCGGCCGAGCCGGTGTTCACGGCGCCCCACGCGTTGCTCGTGCAGTCGTACGCACCCGCGGACATGCGCGGCGGTGGCTCGGTCAACGCCGACGGGTTCGGGCTCGCCTGGTATCCCGAGCCCGGCGCCGCGCCGCTGCGCTACCGCCGTCAGTCTCCGTTGTGGACGGACGAAATGCTGCCCGCGCTGGCCGCCTCGTTCCGCACCACGGCGTTCGTCGCGGCGGTCCGCAACGGCACCACCGGCATGCCGGTGACCGAGGCGGCCGCCGCGCCGTTCACCGACGGGCGCTGGCTGTTCAGCCACAACGGCGTGGTGCGCGGCTGGCCCGGTTCGGTGGCCGGGCCGGCGAAGGCCCTCGAGGTCACCGAGCTGCTGACTCTGGAGGCGCCGACCGACTCGGCGTTGCTGTGGGCGCTGCTGCGCGCCCGGCTGCGTGCGGGCAGCGACCCGCTCGAAGCCGTGACGGGCCTCGTGGCCGAGATCGAGGCGGCGGCGCCGGGCTCGCGGCTCAACTTCCTGCTGACCGACGGCGAGACGCTGATCGGCACCACGTGGACACACTCGCTGTCGATGCGCTCGACGGGAAGCGGCGTGGTGCTGGCGTCGGAGCCGCTCGACCCGGACCCGGCCTGGTCCGCCGTACCCGACCACCACGCCGTGCGGATCCGCCGTGGCGTGACCGACGTGATCCCCCTGACTTTCGATCGGAGCACCGGGACATGACCGAAGTGGACCTGGAAAGCCATCAGCGCGACGTCGCGGGCCAGCTGCGCGCAGACGTGCGCGCCGGCCTGACGGCGCAGCGGAAGTGGTTGCCGCCCAAGTGGTTCTACGATGCCGAGGGCAGCGAGCTGTTCGAAAAGATCACCGAGCTGCCCGAGTACTACCCCACGCGCAGCGAGCGGGAGATCCTCGCCGCGCGCGCCGGTGACGTCGCGCGGCTCACCGACGCGCACACGCTCGTCGAGCTCGGTTCGGGTTCCAGCGAGAAGACGCGGCTGCTGCTCGACGCGCTCTCCGCGCACGGCACGCTCGAGTCGTTCGTGCCGCTCGACGTCTCGGAGTCGGCGCTGGCCGAAGCGGCCACGGCGATCTCGGTGGACTATCCGAAGCTGGAGGTGCGCGGGGTCGTCGGCGATTTCACCCAGCACCTGCAGCTGCTGCCCGGTACGGCGCCGCGGGTCGTGGCGTTCCTCGGCGGCACCATCGGCAACTTCCTGCCCGAGGAGCGGGCGACGTTCCTCCGTTCGGTGCGCGACGTGCTCGGCGAAGGGGAGTGGCTGCTGCTCGGCACGGACCTCGTGAAAGACCGCGAAACCCTCGAACGTGCCTACGACGACGCGGCCGGCGTCACGGCCGCGTTCAACCGCAACGTGCTGCGGGTGATCAACGAAGTCCTCGGCGCGAATTTCGACGTGGACGCGTTCGAGCACGTGTCCCACTGGGACGACGAGCACGAGTGGATCGAAATGTGGCTGCGCGCCCGGCGTGACGTCACCGTCGAGATCCCCGGTGCGGATCTGTCCGTCCGCTTCGAGGCAGGCGAACACATCCGCACGGAGGTTTCCGCGAAGTTCCGCCGCGGCGGCGTCGAGGCGGAACTGGCGGCCGCCGGGTTCGCGGTCGAGCGGTGGTGGACGGACTCGGCGGAGCGCTTCGGGGTGAGTTTGGCAAGATCTGTACGTGCGTAACCCCCTTGAGTCGCTCGCCCGCAAGCTCGGCACGCAGCCGTGGGTGATGACGTTGTCCCGCGGCATCATCTGGACCGACCAGCGGCTGCACCGTCTCTTCCGCGGGCGGGTGAGTCTCGTGGGCATCGCCGGCCTGCCGTCGCTTCGGCTCACGACCATCGGTCGCAAGAGCGGCCTGCCGCGCAGCACGAACCTGCTCTACTTCCCGCACGGCGACGATTTCGTCCTCACCGGCTCCAACTGGGGCCGGCCGAACAATCCCGCGTGGACATACAACCTGCGCGCCGATCCGAAGGCGACGGTTGCGCTGCGAGGCGGTGTCGTGGAGGTGAAGGCACGCGAGCTCGAAGGCGCGGAGTACGACCGGATGTGGGCGGAGCTGCTCGCGTTCTGGCCGGGCTACGAGATGGAACGAGAAGCGGCGGCGCGAGCGTTGCCGGTGTTCGTGCTGTCGCGCCGCTAGTCGTACCGGAGGACTCGTCGAGCAGGCCACGAACCGCTCGGGTCGGTCGAGGGTGGCCGAGTGCGCCGCGCCGGGCTGCCGCTTACCTATGCCACGCGTCGTGTCACTCGCGGGTAGGACCACCGGCCGGCCGGTGCCGCGCTGCCCGTAGGTGAGTTCGCCGGCCCCGGTCGAGGCTGCACCGGTCGAGGCTGCCCTGGTGGAGGCTGCCCTTGGTGGAGGCTGCACCGGTGGAGGTTGCCCTGGCGGCGGTTGCCCAGTGCCGTGTCCGTGCCCCGGCCGGAAACGCCGCTGCCGAGACTGACGCCGACGCGCCGAGGCCCGCCCCCGCGCGGAAACGCGGGAGCGGGCCTCGGCGAAAGGCGGATCAGGCGTTGGTCATCTTGCGCAGCACGTACTGCAGGATGCCGCCGTTGCGGTAGTAGTCCGCCTCCCCGGGGGTGTCGATGCGGACGGTCGCCTCGAACTCGACCTTGGTGCCGTCTTCCTTGGTGGCCGTCACGTGCACCGTGCGGGGCGTCTCGCCCTCGTTGAGCTTGGTGATGCCGGAGATGTCGAAGGTCTCCGTGCCGTCCAGCTTCAGCGACGCGGCGGACTCGCCTTCGGGGAACTGCAGCGGGATCACGCCCATGCCGATGAGGTTGGAGCGGTGGATGCGCTCGAACGACTCGCTGATCACGGCCTGGATGCCCAGCAGCGCGGTGCCCTTGGCGGCCCAGTCACGCGACGACCCCGAGCCGTACTCCTTGCCGCCGAGCACGACCAGCGGGGTGCCCTGCGCGGCGTAGTTCTGCGCGGCGTCGTAGATGAACGCCTGCGGGCCGCCTTCCTGCGTGAAGTCGCGGGTGTAGCCGCCCTGCACGTCGTCCAGCAGCTGGTTGCGCAGCCGGATGTTCGCGAACGTGCCGCGGATCATCACCTCGTGGTTACCGCGGCGCGAGCCGTAGGAGTTGAAGTCCTTGCGCTCGATTCCGTGCTCGGTGAGGTACTTGCCCGCGGGGCTGTCGGCCTTGATCGCACCGGCCGGCGAGATGTGGTCGGTGGTGACCGAGTCACCCAGCTTCGCGAGCACCCGGGCGCCGGTGATGTCCTGAACCGGGGCCGGCTCGGCGGCCATGCCGTCGAAGTACGGCGGCTTGCGCACGTAGGTGGACTCCGGGTCCCACTCGAACGTCTTGCCCTGCGGGGTCGGCAGCGACTTCCAGCGCTCGCCGCCGTCGAAGACGTCGGCGTAGTCCTTGGTGAACATCTCCTGCGTGATCGCGGAGTCGATCGTCTGCTGGATTTCCTGCGCCGTCGGCCAGATGTCCTTCAAAAAGACGTCGGCGCCGTGCTGGTCGACGCCGAGCGGCTGGGTCTCGAAGTCGAAGTCCATCGTTCCGGCCAGTGCGTACGCGATCACCAGCGGCGGCGACGCCAGGTAGTTCATCTTGACGTCCGGGTTGATCCGGCCCTCGAAGTTGCGGTTGCCCGACAGCACGGACACGGCCGTGAGGTCGTTCTCCTGGATCGCCGCGGAGATCTCGTCCGAGAGCGGACCCGAGTTGCCGATGCAGGTGGTGCAGCCGTAGCCGACCAGGTGGTAGCCGAGCTTCTCGAGGTAGGGCCAGAGGCCGGCCTTGTCGTAGTAGTCCGTGACGACCTGCGAGCCCGGCGCCATCGACGTCTTGACCCACGGCTTGACGGACAGGCCTTTGTCCACGGCGTTGCGCGCGAGCAGCGCGGCGGCCAGCATCACCGACGGGTTGGAGGTGTTGGTGCACGAGGTGATCGACGCGATCACCACGGCGCCGTGGTCGAGGATGAACTCGCCGCGGTCGGGGGTCGACACCTTGACCGGCTTGGTCGGGCGGCCCGTCGCGCCGTTCGCGGCCGAGTGCACCGGCACCGCGGACTCGTCCGCGAAGGACAGCGCGGCGGGGTCGGAGGCCGGGAAGGTCTCCTCGACGCTCTCGTCGACGTTGGTGTGCGGGGTCGGCAGCTCGTCCTCGGCGTAGTCGTGCACCGACTTGCGGAACGAGGACTTCGCGTCGGACAGCTCGATGCGGTCCTGCGGGCGCTTCGGGCCGGCGATGGACGGGACGACCGTCGAGAGGTCCAGCTCGAGATACTCGGAGTAGTTCGCCTCGTGCGCCGGGTCGTGCCAGAGGCCCTGCTCCTTGGCGTAGGTCTCGACGAGCGCGACCTGCTCGGCCGAGCGGCCGGTGAGCTTGAGGTAGCGGATGGTCTCGTCGTCGATCGGGAAGATCGCCGCGGTGGAGCCGAACTCCGGGCTCATGTTGCCGATGGTGGCCCGGTTGGCGAGCGGCACCTGTGCGACGCTCTCGCCGTAGAACTCGACGAACTTGCCGACCACGCCGTGGCGGCGCAGCATCTCGGTGATCGTGAGCACCACGTCGGTCGCGGTCACGCCGGCGGGAATCTCGCCGGTCAGCTTGAAGCCGACCACGCGCGGGATGAGCATCGACACCGGCTGGCCCAGCATCGCCGCCTCGGCCTCGATCCCGCCGACGCCCCAGCCCAGCACGCCAAGGCCGTTGACCATTGTGGTGTGCGAGTCGGTGCCGACACAGGAGTCCGGGTAGGCCTGGCCGTTCCGGGACATCACGGTGCGCGCCAGGTGCTCGATGTTGACCTGGTGCACGATGCCGGTGCCCGGCGGGACGACCTTGAACTCGTCGAACGCGCCCTGCCCCCACCTCAGGAATTGGTAGCGCTCGCGGTTGCGCTCGTACTCGATCTCCACGTTGCGCTCGAAGGCGTCGGCGCTGCCGAACACGTCGATGATCACGGAGTGGTCGATGACCAGCTCGGCCGGGGCCAGCGGGTTGACCTTGTCCGGGTTGCCACCGAGGTCGGTCACGGCCTCGCGCATCGTGGCGAGGTCGACGACGCACGGCACGCCGGTGAAGTCCTGCATGATCACGCGTGCGGGCGTGAACTGGATCTCGATCGACGGGTCGGCGCTGGGCTCCCATCCGCCGAGAGCGCGGATGTGGTCGGCGGTGATGTTCGCGCCGTCCTCGGTGCGCAACAGGTTCTCGAGCAGGATCTTCAGGCTGTAGGGCAGGCGCTCGGCGCCTTCGACCTTGTTCAGGCGGAACACCTCGTAGGAGGCGTCTCCGACCTTCAGCGTGTCTTTGGCGCCGAAGCTGTCCTTGCTGGCAGGTGCAGTCACGTCTAACTCCAGTGGCATGGACTCGCGCCGTTGCGGGCGAGGAGTCCCGGGTCAGTTCGGTGTGTGTCCGGTGCGTTCTGCGGCCCTCGGGGAGACCGCGACCGAGTGTTGCGCACCCCCACCGTAGGACCGGAATCGGGATGCCACACGTCGTTCGTCGACCCAAACAGTACGCCTGTCCTGTATTCACTTCAAGACGACACGCGCAGTGACCTGGGCCATGACCCGGGCCATTCGGACACGCCGGAACTCGGGGGTCCCCCGATGAGGGGAATTGATGTCTACGGTGTGGGAGTTTCATCTGAGGCTTGTGATAGTGGTGAGGCTGTAGTGGCACGCGGTGTGAACACTGCTGCTGAGCGGAGGAGGCAGGTCGTGGTGCTCCGGCGTGGATGGGTCGGGAGACCGGGCATGCGGCGTGGCCTCACCGTCGGCGCGGTTATGCTCGTGGTCCTCTTCGGTGCGACCGGCACCGGGCTCGCCGTGCCTCCGCCGCCACCGAACCCCAGCGACTCTGACCTCAGCTCGTCCAAAGCGGCGGCCAACGAAAAAGCCGGCGAGGTCGGCAAGCTCACCAATGAGCTCGCGCAGGCCGAGCAGAAGTTGAGTTCGCTTCAGGACGACGTCGAGCTGAAGCAGGAACTGGCCATGAAGGCGCTGGTCGACCTGCAGAGTGCGCAGGACGCCGCGACTCAGGCCCAGCAGGCCGCCCAGGCGGCGCGCACGGAAGCCGACGCCGCCACCGCCGCGATCGATCAGGCGCGCCAGGACGCGAAGAAGTTCGCCGCCGCCAGCTTCGAGCAGGGCAGCACCGTCGGCTCCGTCGCGGCGTACCTGAGCGCCAGCAGTCCCAAGGACCTGCTCGCGCGTGCCCAGATGCTCGACGCGATCGGCGGCTCGCGGCTCAACGCGATCGACCGGCTCGAGCAGGCGCAGACGGACAAGTCCAACAAGGACGCTGCCGCGCGCAAGGCCGTCGAGGTCGCTCAGGAGAAGCAGGCGGAGGCGCAGAAGGCGAAGTCCGGCGCGGACGCCGCCCAGGCCGCGGCAATACAGGCCCAGCAGGCGCAGGCGGCGCAGAACCAGCAGCTGCAGGCGAACAAGTCGGCCGTCGAGCAGCAGCTCTACGCGGCGCAGGCGAAGGTGAACGGCCTGCAGGGCCAGCGCCAGCGGTACGAAGACTGGCTCGCGCAGAAGCAGCGCGAGGACGAAGAGCGGGCCCGCCAAGCCGCGCTCAACCAGCACCCGTCCGGCGGCAGCGGGGGCGGGCGCCCATCGCCCGCCGCGGGCTCGACGATCGAGGCCGTCATCGCGCGCGCCCTCTCCCAGCTGGGCCGCCCGTATGCCTGGGGCGGCGGCAACGCGAGCGGCCCCACCCGTGGCATCCACGACGGCGGCGTCGCCGACATGTACGGCGACTACAAGAAGATCGGCTTCGACTGCTCGGGCCTGATGATCTACGCCTTCGCCGGAGTCCGCGCCCTCCCGCACTACAGCGGCTACCAGTACTACGCCGGCCGGCACGTCCCGTTGTCCCAGATGCGCCGCGGCGACATGCTCTTCTACGGCGGCTCGGGCGGCATCCACCACGTCGCCCTCTACCTCGGCGGCGGCCAGATGGTGGAGGCCCCGGAATCCGGGCTGTCGGTCCGTGTCGCTCCCGTCCGCTACGGCGGCATCATGCCGTACGCGACCCGGCTGATCGGCTGAATTCTCCACGGGTGCCCCGGGGCGGGGGCGCGTGAGTGGGTCAGGCCCGCAATCCGGTTTCGCGCCAACGCGGCTCCACTCGGTCGCGGTGCCGCTCAGCCGCCGACGTGGCGACGTCGAGGTGCAGGAGCCGGCGCGGACCCCGGTGTTGTGCGCGGCGAGCGGGACAGCCAGCTCCAGGCAGCGGCCTGAGTCCACTGTGGACCATCCAGTGAAATCGGGCGAAACCGGCAGTGAGACCGTCTTCACAGCTGTCATACCGCCGATGCGGTTGGCTACCGTCACGGGCCGGCATGCCGCGCGGATGCGTCACGACGGGAAGCAGTACGGTCGCGGACGAGGCCCCGTAGAAGGCAGAACCACTGGAGGCAGAGTGACCGAGCCCGGCTACGCCGAGGGCGGGAACGGGCAGCAGCCCGCCACCCCGGCGCGGGACGCCCAGTTGCTGGAACGCACCGTGTTCGAGGTCAAGCGCATCATCGTCGGCCAGGACCGGCTGGTGGAGCGCATGCTCGTCGGGTTGCTGGCGAAAGGGCACCTGCTGCTCGAAGGCGTGCCCGGGGTCGCGAAGACGCTCGCGGTGGAGACGTTCGCGCGCGTGGTCGGCGGGTCGTTCTCGCGTGTGCAGTTCACGCCCGACCTGGTGCCTGCCGACATTCTCGGCACGCGCATCTACCGCCAGGGCGCCGAGCGGTTCGACGTGGAGCTCGGGCCCGTCGTCGCGAACTTCGTGCTCGCCGACGAGATCAACCGCGCGCCCGCCAAGGTGCAGTCGGCGATGCTGGAGGTCATGGCCGAGCGGCACGTGTCGATCGGCGGCGAGACGTTCCCGATGCCCGACCCGTTCCTCGTGCTCGCCACGCAGAACCCGATCGAGAACGAAGGCGTGTACCCGCTGCCGGAAGCGCAGCGCGACCGCTTCCTGTTCAAGATCCTCGTCGAGTACCCGACGGCCGAGGAAGAGCGCGAGATCATCTACCGCATGGGCGTCACCCCGCCCGTGCCCCACGAGGTGCTGAGCCCTGCGGAGCTGGTGCGCCTGCAGGGGGTGGCGTCTCAGGTGTTCGTGCACCACGCGCTGGTCGACTACGTCGTGCGCCTCGTGCTGACCACCCGCACGCCCAACGACCACGGCCTCGCCGACGTCGCCGGCTGGGTCTCCTACGGCGCCTCGCCGCGTGCGAGCCTCGGCATCATCGCGGCCGCCCGCGCGCTGGCGCTCGTGCGCGGGCGCGACTATGTGCTGCCGCAGGACGTCGTCGACGTGGTGCCCGACGTGCTGCGCCACCGGCTCGTGCTGTCCTACGACGCGCTGGCCGACGGCGTGCCCGTGGACCACATCATCACCCGTGTGCTGCAGACCGTGCCGCTGCCGCAGGTCTCGGCCCGGCCGCAGGGCGGCACGGGGCCGGTGCCGGCGGGCGCCCCCGTCAGGTAGCGGCGTGGCTGGCAAGGCGCAGAAGGACCAGCGCCCCCCGTGGGCGCCACCGGTGCTGCGCGGTGACCGCCTGGAGGCGGGCCTGCGGACGCTGGAGCTCGACGTCCGCCGCCGCCTCGACGGGCTGCTGCAGGGCAACCACCTCGGGCTCGTCCCGGGGCCCGGCTCGGAGCCGGGGGAGGCGCGCCCGTACCAGCCGGGCGACGACGTGCGACGCATGGACTGGGCCGTCACCGCCCGCACGACCACACCGCACATCCGGGAGACGGTGGCCGACCGCGAGCTCGAGACGTGGGTGGTCGCCGACCTGTCCGCGAGCCTCGACTTCGGCACGGCGCTGTGCGAAAAACGCGACCTCGTCGTGTGCGCGACGGCCGCCGTCGCGCACCTCACCGGCGGGGGTGGCAACCGCATCGGCGCGCTCGTGTCCAACGGTGAAGGGGTGACCCGCCTCCCGGCCCGCGGCGGGCTCGCCTACGCACGCGGGCTGATCCGCCGCCTCGCCGAGACGCCCCGCGCGCCCGAAGGCGTCCGCGGCGACCTCGCCGACGCGTTGGAGCAGCTTCGCCGCCCGCCCCGGCGGCGAGGGCTGGCCGTGGTGATCTCCGATTTCCTCGGACCCATGGACTGGCAACGCCCGTTGCGCGCGCTCGGCGGCCGCCACGAGCTCATCGCCATCGAAGTGCTCGACCCGCGCGACATCGAACTGCCCGACGTGGGCACGGTCGTCCTGGCCGACCCCGAAACCGGAAAGCAACGAGAAGTGCACGCTTCCGCCCTGCTGCGCAAGGAATTCGGCGCCGCGGCGCACGCCCATCGCCAGGAGGTCGCCGCCGGCCTGCGCCGTGCCGGCGCCGCGCATCTGGTACTGCGCACCGACTCCGACTGGATCGCCGACATGGTCCGGTTCGTCGTGGCCCGCAAGCGCCGGTGGTCGGGAGGCGTCGCGTGACCGCGCCCCGTCCCGCTTACCACCCCCGCGGCCTCGAGCACCCCCGCGGCCTCGAGCACCCCCGTGGCCCCGAGCGCCGCCGCGGCGGCGAGCTCGGTGCTGGCGGCGAGCTCGGTCCTGGCGGTAACCGACGCAGCCGGCGGCGTTCCGGACACGGGGAGCGCCCCGAACGTCACCTCGGCGCCGGAAGCCATGGTCGGGCCACGGCAACGGGCGGGGTGGGCACATGAGTCTCGGCGGGTTCACGTCGCCGTGGTGGTTCCTGCTGCTGATCCTGGTGGCGGCGGTCGCGGTGGCGTATGTGCTGGCGCAGCGGGCGCGGCGCAAGCGCGTGATGCGATTCGCGAACCTGGAGCTGCTGGACAAGGTCGCGCCGAAGACGCAGGGGTGGATCCGGCACCTGCCCGCGGTGCTGATCGTGTTGTCGTTGCTCGTCTTGACGGTCGCGCTGGCGGGACCGACCGCCGAGCAGAAGGTGCCGCGCAACCGGGCGACCGTGATGCTCGTGATCGACGTGTCGCTGTCGATGGAAGCGACCGACGTGGCGCCCAACCGGCTGAAGGCGGCGCAGGACGCGGCGAAACAGTTCGCCGAGAACATGACGCCCGGCATCAACCTCGGCCTGATCTCCTTCGCCGGGACGGCGACCGTGCTCGTGAACCCGACCACGGATCGCGCCGGCGTGGTGAAGGCGATCGACAACCTCAAACTGGCGCAGTCGACCGCCACCGGCGAGGGCATTTTCGCGGCCATGCAGTCGATCCAGAGCTTCTCGGCCGTCGTCGGTGGGGCCGACGGGCCGCCGCCTGCGCGGATCGTGCTGATGAGCGACGGCAAGCAGACCGTGCCCGAGGACCTGTACGCCCCGCGCGGCGCGTACACCGCGGCACAGGCGGCGAAACAGGCCAAGATGCCGATCTCGTCGATCTCGTTCGGCACCACCCACGGCTCGGTCGAGATCGAAGGAAAACCGCAGGACGTGCGCGTCGACGACGATTCGCTGCGGGAGATCGCGCATCTCTCCGGTGGTGACTTCTACAAGGCGGCGAGCGCTGATCAGCTGAAGAAGGTCTACGCCGACCTCGGCGAGCAGATCGGCTACGAACTCAAGAACGCCGACGCGAGCAAACCCTGGGTCGTCGTCGGCACGCTCGTGCTGATGATCGGCGCGGCCGCCGCGCTGCTGATCGGGCAGAGACTCCCGTGATCACGGGGCCGGCGGCCGGGTGAACCCGTTCTGCCGCCAGGCTTCGTACAGCGTGATGGCCGCGGTGTTCGCCAGATTCAGCGAACGGCTCGTGGGCAGCATCGGCAGCCGCACGCGGTCGGTGATCTCCGGCGCTTGCTGCACGTCGTCGGGCAGCCCCGTGGACTCCGGGCCGAACAGCAGCACGTCGCCGGGCTCGTAGGCCACGTCGGTGTACAGCCGGGTGGCGTGCGCGCTGAACGCGTACACCTTCGCCGGCAGCAGCGCGGCCCAGGCCGCGCCGAGGTCGGCGTGCACCCGCACGCGCGCGAGATCGTGGTAGTCGAGACCGGCGCGGCGTAGCTGCTTGTCCTCCAGCGTGAACCCGAGCGGTTCAACCAGGTGCAGCTCGCAGCCGGTGTTGGCGGCGAGGCGGATCGCGTTGCCGGTGTTCGGTGGGATTTCGGGATGGTAGAAGAGCACGCGGAACACGGCAGGACCTCAAGGCGCGGTGGGGGCGGGCAGGTAGGCCGCGTACGCCGCGCGGACCGCGGCGGGCGGCTCGGTTTTGCGGAGCGTCGCCGGGTCGACGAACACGTTGCGCGTCCGCACCTCGGTGGTGAGCTCGCCGTCGCGACGAATCTCGAACTCGTAGACCATCGACGTCGTCCCCAGCTGCGCGAGGTACGCGCTGACCACGAGCTCGTCGTCGTACCGGCACGGCGCGCGGTAACGCAGGTTCGACTCGGCGACCACCACGTCGACGCCCGTGGCCAGAGCCGCTTCGTGCGACCCGAACAGCGCCTTCTCGACCTCGAACACGGCCATGTCCACATACGCGAGGCAGTGGGCGTTGAAGACGATCCCCTGCCCGTCGCACTCGTGGTAGCGAACGCGCAGCGGCAGTTCGGCGAGTGGACGGCGGGACGGGTTCACGGGTCCAATCTAGTGGGGCCACCCGGGCGGGGACACGGCGGCGGCGTCGAGGAACCGGACGAGTCGCGTCTCCGCCGAGCCAGGCGCGTCCGGACGAGTCATGTCCCGTTGGCGCGGCGATCCTGATCACGTTTTGTGCAGTACTCACGCCGGTCCGGCGCCACGTTTGTAGAAACCCTCCGGTCTGCGCGAACGGCCCGGCGGGTCTGGCCTTAACCTCCCGGAGCGGGCGTGGTGCGCGGCCGATAGCCTCGACTGCCGGTACCCCCGCGGCCCGAACCGGCCGTGGGGGTCGGCCAGTCGAGCACCGCACTACGAGTAGCGACGAGTAGCGACACGGAGCAGAGGAGACGCGCAGTGGGACGGTCGGTCTTGGTCACCGGCGGCAATCGGGGCATCGGTCTGGCGATCGCCCGCGACCTCGCCGAGCAGGGCCACCAGGTGGCGGTGACACACCGCGGCTCCGGTGCTCCCGATGGGCTCTTCGGGGTCGAGGCGGACGTCACCGACACCGAGCAGATCGACGCGGCGTTCAAGCTCGTGGAGCACCATCAGGGACCGGTCGAGGTGCTCGTGTCGAACGCCGGGCTGACCGACGACACGCTCCTGATGCGCATGAGCGAGGAACAGTTCGAGCGCGTGGTGAACGCGAACCTCACCGGTGCGTTCCGGGTCGCGAAGCGTGCGTCGCGGGGGATGCTGCGTGCCCGTTGGGGTCGTTTCGTATTCATCTCGTCCGTGGTCGGTTTGTCGGGGTCGGCCGGGCAGGCGAACTACGCCGCGTCGAAGGCCGGGCTCGTCGGGTTCGCCCGCTCCCTGGCGCGGGAGCTCGGTTCGCGCAACATCACCGCGAACGTGATCGCGCCCGGCTTCGTCCGCACCGACATGACCGACGCGCTCGGCGAGGACCGCAAGAAGGAAATCCTCGCGAACGTGCCGACCGGCCGCTACGCCGAGCCGGCGGAGATCGCCGCCGCCGTGCGGTATCTCGCGTCCGACGAGGCCGGCTACGTCAACGGCGCGGTGCTGCCCGTCGACGGCGGCCTCGGCCACTGACGTTTCCGAACTCCCACCAACGGACTGGAGGATCCCTTGCCCGGACTGCTCGAAGGCAAGCGGCTGCTGATCACCGGCGTCATCACCGACGCCTCGCTCGCGTTCCACGCGGCCAAGATCGCGCAGCAGGAAGGCGCCGAGGTCGTGCTCACCGGGTTCGGCCGGCTGTCGCTCGTGAAGACGATCGCGAAGCGGCTCCCGAAACCCGTGCCGGTGCTGGAGCTCGACGTGACGAACACCGAGCACCTCGACTCGCTCGCCGACCGCGTGCGCGAGCACGTCGACGGCCTCGACGGCGTGCTGCACTCCCTCGGTTTCGCACCGCAGACCTGCCTCGGCGCGCCGTTCCTCGACGCGCCGAGCGACGACGTGAAGGTCGCGGTCGACGTGTCGGCGTTCTCGTTCAAGTCGCTGGCCGCCGCCACGCTGCCGCTGCTCTCGCGCGGTTCGTCGATCGTCGGCATGGACTTCGACGCGCGGGTGGCGTGGCCGGCCTACAACTGGATGGGCGTCGCGAAAGCGGCCCTCGAATCGGTGAACCGGTACCTCGCGCGGGAGCTCGGCCCGCGCGGCATCCGCGTGAACCTCGTCAGTGCGGGCCCGATGAAGACGATGGCCGCCAAGTCGATCCCTGGCTTCACCGACCTCGAGGACGGCTGGAACGACCGCGCGCCGCTCGGCTGGGACAGCTCCGACCCCGACCCGACGGCCAAGACCGTCTGCGTCGCCCTGTCGGATTGGCTCCCCGCCACCACCGGGTCGATGATCATGGTCGACGGCGGTGTGCACGCGCTCGGCATCTGACTCTCGCCGGACGGCTCCCGCGCGACCTCGCGCGGGAGCCGAGGACTGGGGTCTCGTCGAACTCACGTGGCCTCGGCACGAAGCCGGTTACCAGGTCGTGGCTGGGGCGGTACACGACGACCCGCTCCGTCGTGGGCGCGGCCACAGGGGCAAGATGGCCACCGTGGGTTACGACGCGTTGTTATGGCTTTCGTTCGGCGGTCCGGAGGGGCCCGACGAGGTGATGCCGTTCCTGGAGAACGTCACCCGGGGCCGTGGGGTGCCGCGTGAGCGGCTGCTGGAGGTCGCCGAGCACTACCGCCACTTCGGGGGCGTGTCGCCGATCAACCGGCTCAACCGGGCGGCCATCGCGGCGGTGGAGAAGCAGCTCGCCGCCGAGGGGCTCGACCTGCCGGTGTACTTCGGCAATCGCAACTGGAAGCCGATGGTCGAGGACACGCTGGCGCGGATGAAAGCCGACGGCGTGCGACGCGTGCTCGCGTTCCCGACGAGTGCCTACGGCGGCTACTCCGCGTGCCGCCAGTACGACGAGGACATCGTGCGTGCCCGGGCCGCCGTGGGGGAGGGCGCGCCGGAAATCGTGAAGCTGCGCCAGTTCTTCGACCACCCGCTGTTCGTCTCCGCGGTCGCCGACGCCGTGCGCGCCGCCCACACCCGCCTCGGCGACCGGCCGGACGCCCGCACCGTGTTCACGGCCCACTCGGTGCCGCTGAGTGCCGACCTCGCCGCCGGTCCGCCGGACGAGGGCGGGCACCGCTATTCCCGTCAGATCGCCGAAGCCGCCCGGCTCGTGGCCACCGAGGCGGGCATCGCGGAGTACGACGTGGTGTGGCAGTCGCGGTCGGGTCCTCCGCAGGTGCCGTGGCTCGAGCCCGACATCGTCGACCACGTCGACGCGCTGCACGAAGCCGGCGTCACCTCGATCGTGGTCAGCCCGATCGGCTTCGTGTCCGACCACCTCGAGGTGGTGTGGGATCTGGACAACGAAGCGGCCGAGCGCGCCGCCGCGCACGGTATGGCGTTCGCGCGCGCGGCCACGCCCGACGTCGACCCGCGGTTCGCGGAGCTGGTGGTCGAACTGGTCCGCGAGCAGGTGGCCGGCGCGCCGGCACGCAAGCTTTCGCCGTTCCCGGCCGCGGGCTGCACGCTCAACGGCGCACCGTGTGCCGTGGGCTGCTGTGAACCGGTGAAGCGTCCCGGCCGGTAACACGGGCCGGGTCGGCGCTGGTCGCGCCCGGGATCGGCGCGATCCTTCAGCGGCGCGATGCGCCGGAGACCGACTCCAGCGCGGTGAACGACCGCGGATACCTCGGTGTGTTATCACCCCATGCGCGGAGGGTGGCCGCTTCGCGCCGTAGCCGTATCGCGCCGTGCCTGAAAAAATGCGCCGTGCCTGAAAAAATCCGCGAAAATCTGGGTCGGGTGTCGGATCGGGGCAGCCGCGTTCGTGGCAGGGGTGAGGCTGCCCGGGAGGGGCGGCGCCGAGGCGAGGGAACCGCGATGATGAAGCGAACGACCATGACCCAGGTGACCCTGGTCGGCGTGATGCAGGGAGACGGCCACGCGTCGGACGAGGACCGCAGGAACGGATTCGAGCGCGGCGGATGGGCCAGGGGGAAACGGGACGACGAGACGCGGGTCGACTCAAAAGACGTCACGGTTCAGGTGGTCCGGCCGGGCCCCTACGCGGTTGGATGACAAGCGGCGGAACGAACTTCCTGATCGCGCCTTCTTGAGACCACCAGGAGATGATCCTCTGATGCGGTATCTGGTTTCGGTGATTGACGACAAGAGCAACCCCGGCAGCACGGATCGGCAGCCGGCCATCAGTGAGTTCAACGAGCGGCTGATCGCCGAGGGCTACTGGGTCTTCGCGGGCGGGCTCGCCGACACCGCCACGGCGACGGTCGTCGACAACCGGGGCGAGCAGGCCCTCGTCAGCGACGGCCCGTTCGTCGAGTCGAAGGAATACCTGGCCGGCGTTTGGGTGTGGGAGGCCCCGGACCTCGATGTGGCGCTCCGGCTCGCAACCGAAGCGTCGAAGATCTGCGATCGCAAGCTCGAGGTGCGGCCGTTCCTGTGACCGCCGCGCGGGAGGCGATCAGCCGGGCCCACCGTGCGGAGTGGGCGCGGGTGGTCGCCACGCTGACGCGGCGGTTCGGTGATCTCGACATCGCCGAGGAAGCGGCGGCCGAGGCGTTTGCGACGGCAGTCGAGCGGTGGCCGTCCGACGGCGTGCCGCCCAACCCGGGTGCCTGGCTGACCACGACCGCCACCCGTAAGGCCATCGACCGGATCCGCCGGGAGAACAAGCGCGACGACAAGCAGCGGGAGGCTCGGATGATTCTCGACGACGCTCCGCGCGATCCGCCCGGCGCGATCGACGACGACCGGCTCCGGCTGATCTTCACCTGCTGTCACCCGGCGCTGGCGATCCAGACCCGCGTGGCGTTGACTCTGCGCATGGTCGGCGGTCTGACCACGCCCGAGATCGCCCGCGCGTTCCTGGTCGCCGAGACTGCCATGGGGCAGCGGATCAGCCGGGCCAAAGCCAAGATCGCCGCGGCCCGCATCCCGTATCGCGTGCCCGCACCCGAAGATCTGCCGGGCCGGCTCTCCGGCGTGCTGACGGTGCTGTTCCTGGTGTTCAACGAGGGCTACCTGGCGACGGATCCCGGCAGCGATCCGGTGCGACCCGACCTGACCGCCGAGGCGATCCGGCTCACCCGCCTCATCCGCACACTCCTGCCCGACGACGGCGAGGTGGCCGGGCTGCTGGCGCTGATGCTGCTCATCGAAGCCCGCCGCCCCGCCCGGATTTCGCCGACCGGGGAACTGGTCGCCCTCGACGAGCAGGACCGCCGAACCTGGGACACCGCGCTGATCGCCGAGGGGCATCGGCTGGTGCGTGAGCGCCTGGCCGCGGCCGCCGCCGGGGTTGCCCCGGGTCGCTACCAGATCCTCGCCGCGATCAACGCCGTCCACACCTCCGCCGCCGACGTCCGCGACACCGACTGGTCGCAAATCCTGTCCCTCTACGACCACTTGGTCCGCCTCGATCCCTCGCCGGTCGTCGCCCTCAACCGCGCCATCGCGCTCGCTGAACTCGACGGGCCCGAGGCCGCCCTCGCCGTCGTCGACCGCCTGGAACCGAAACTGGCGGGCTATCACCCGTACCAGGCCACTCGCGCCGACCTGCTCCGCCGGCTGGGCCGCACCGCCGAGTCCCGCGCGGCCTACGACAAAGCCATCGAGCTGGCCGGCAACAATGCCGAGACCGCCGCGCTGATCCGCCGCCGCGATCAGCTGACTCAGTCGTGACGCCACAAGTTCGGGGCCCGACCAGCGGTGTTACGCCTGGCGGTCGGCCTGTTCGGCAAACACGCGCACCGCTTCGTTGACCGACGCGGTGCGGGCCGTGCGGACGGCGTCCGACAGTGGGCGCAGCGCCTCGGCACGCCGGTTCGCGGCCGACGCCGACAGGGCGCCACCGGGGTCGTCGGTCTGGGCGATGGCCAGGATGGCCGCGATCTCCTCGGCGCGCTGCAGCACGCGCAGCGCCCGCGCGGGCGTGCCGGCGGGCCACTCGACCTGGGGGCGGGAGCGCAGGTGCGCCGAAAGTTCCGCGCGCACGCCGGGCCGGTCGCTGGCCACGTCGAGCGCCTGCAGTGCGCCCGCGCTCGCGCGGATGGCGTCGGTGAGGCCGTGTTCGGCGTCGGCCAGCGGCTGGTACTCCAACGTCGTGGGGGAAACCAGCGAGTACACCGTCCAGCGCATCAGACCTTCGGCGATCGGCTCCGGCACGAGGCCAAACCCGAGCTCCGGCAGCACCGTCGCGTCGCCGCAGCGCAGAGCGGCTTCGGCGAACGGACCGCCCCCGCCGAGCCCACGGACGTCGCCGGGCACGGGGAGCACGAGCTGCGCGTTGGTGGCGCCCTGCGCACGCAGCGCCATCAGCAGCTGTACGGGCGTCGCGGCGCGGTGGAACGCGAGCGGCAGCTCGAAGGCCTCGGCCGCGGGGGCGTCGGCTGCGACGACGTCGTGGGCTTCGCCCCAGGCAGCGAGGGCGTCGAGTACATCGTCGGAAGCCGCGGCTCCGTTGAGCCACGCGGAGGACCAGACGGCGAGGGTCGCACTGGGACGGCACACGACGCTCTATTTTACCGGTAGTCGCGGCTCCGTGGACGATCACCCACGCTGGAGTCGCTCCACATCGACGTAGGCCCGAACGGTAAGTAGCGTCGAAGTCGTGACTGCAGTTCCGGACTCACTTCCCCGTACCACCGGCGAGCTCCGCGCCGCCGGGTACGCCCCGCGTTCCCTCACGCAGGAGATCCACGACAACCTCCTCGCCGCACTGAAGGAAGGCCGCGACGCCTGGCCCGGGATCGTCGGGTTCTCCCGCACCGTCCTGCCGCAGCTCGAGCGTGCGCTCCTCGCCGGCCACGACGTCGTGCTGCTCGGTGAACGAGGCCAGGGCAAGACGCGCCTGCTGCGCACGCTCGCCGGCCTGCTCGACGAGTGGACCCCGGTGATCGAGGGCTCCGAGCTCGGCGAGCACCCGCTCCAGCCGATCACGCCCGCCTCGATCCGCCGCGCGGCGGAGCTGGGCGACGACCTGCCGGTGGCCTGGCGACACCGCAGCGAGCGCTACACCGAGAAGCTCGCCACGCCGGACACGTCCGTCGGTGACCTCATCGGCGACGTCGACCCGGTGAAGGTGGCCGAAGGCCGCAGCCTCGGCGACCCGGAGACGATCCACTTCGGGCTGGTGCCGCGCGCGCATCGCGGCATCGTGGCGATTAACGAGCTGCCCGACCTGGCCGAGCGCATCCAGGTCGCGCTGCTGAACGTGATGGAGGAGCGCGACATCCAGGTCCGCGGCTACACGCTGCGGCTGCCGCTCGATGTGCTGCTCGTCGCCACCGCGAACCCCGAGGACTACACCAACCGCGGGCGCATCATCACGCCGCTGAAGGACCGCTTCGGCGCGGAGATCCGCACGCACTACCCGCTCGACGTCGAGTCCGAGGTGGCCGTGGTGCGCCAGGAAGCGCACCTCGTGGCCGAGGTCGGCGAGCCACTGCTGGAGGTGCTGGCCCGATTCGTGCGCAACTTGCGCGAATCGCCGGTCATCGACCAGCGTTCGGGTGTTTCGGCCCGCTTCGCCGTGGCAGCGGCCGAAACCGTCGCGGCGGCGGCGCTGCGCCGGGCGGCGATCACGGGCGAGGCGCCGGCCGTCGCGCGGCCGGTCGACCTCGACGCCGTGCCCGCCGTACTGCGCGGCAAGATCGAGTTCGAGCCAGGCGAGGAGGGCCGCGAGGAAGAGCACCTCGTGCACCTGCTGCGCCGGGCCATCGCCGAAACCGCGCGCGAGCGTTTCGCCGGGCTGGACCTGCGCCCGCTGTCCGACGCCGTCGCTGATGGCCACCTCGTGGCCACGGGTGAGCGCGTGCCGGGTGCGGACGTGCTCGCCGCCCTGCCGGAGCTGCCGGTGCTCCACGAGGTCGCCCAGCGTGCCGGGGTGTCCTCCGACGAGCCCGCCGGGCGCATCGCGGCGGCGGTCGAACTGGCGCTGGAGTCTCTTTACCTGGCCCGACGGCTGGCGAAGGACTCCGACGACTCCACCACGGTGTACGGCCAGTAATGCCGCTTCTGCCCGAGGGGTACTCCTACGGTCCGTGGCACGACGGGCCGGACCCGCTGGCGCCGCCCGCGGACCTGCGCGACGCGCTCGACGAGATCGGCCGGGACGTGATGGGCGGGGCGTCGCCGCGCTCGGCGCTCGAAGAGCTGCTGCGCCGTGGCACCGAGCGCACGGCGGGGTTGGACGAACTGACGAGGCGGCTGTGGCAGCGCCGCTCGGAGATCCAGCGCCGGCATCGCCTCGACGGCACGCTGCAGGAAGTCCAGCAGCTGCTGCGCGAGGCGCTGGACGCCGAACGCCGCGAGCTGTTCCCGGACCCGGACGACGAGGCGCGCTTCCGTGAGGCGCAGCTCGACGCCCTGCCGCCGGGCACCGCCGCGGCTGTGCGAGAGCTGAGCGAGTACGACTGGCGTTCGTCGCAGGCCCGGGACAAGTACGAGCAGATCCGCGACCTGCTCGGCCGTGAGGCGCTCGACGCGCGGTTCCAGGGCATGAAGGAGGCGCTGCAGAACGCCGGGCCCGAGGACGTCGAGCGAATCAACCAGATGCTGTCGGACCTCAACGCGCTGCTGCAGGCCCACGCTCAGGGCGCCGACGACATCGACGAGCGATTCGCGGAGTTCATGCGCCGCCACGGCGAATACTTCCCCGAGAATCCGCAGAACGTCGACGAGCTGATCGATGCGCTCGCCGCCCGATCTGCGGCCGCGCAGCGGATGATGAACTCGATGTCCGCCGAGCAGCGCGCCGAGCTGATGGAGTTGACGCAGCAGGCATTCGGTGATCCGCGCATCGCGCAGCAGCTGCCCGCTTTGGACGCTCAGCTGCAGGCGTTGCGGCCGGGTGAGGACTGGCAGGGTTCGGAGCGCTTCCGCGGCCAGGACCCGCTCGGCATGGGCGAAGGCGCGCAGGCGATGCAGGACCTCGCGGAGCTGGACAACCTGGCCGAGCAGCTCGGCCAGTCGTATCCCGGCGCGCGGCTCGAGGACATCGACCTGGAGGCGCTGGAGGCTCAGCTCGGACCGGATGCGGGCGTCGACGCGCGGAGGTTGTCCGAACTGGAGCGTGAGCTGCGCCGCCAGGGCTTGTTCGAACGTGCCGCCGACGGGTCGCTGCGCTTGTCGCCCAAGGCGTTGCGGCGGCTGGGTGAGACGGCACTGTCCGATGTGGTCAACTCGTTGCGCGGCAAGACGGGCGAGCGCGAGACCGAGTCGGCCGGCGCGGCGGGCGAGCCGACGGGCTCCAGCCGGCCGTGGCGGTTCGGGGACATGCAGCCGTGGGACGTGCCGCGGACGGTGCGCAACGCCGTGCTGCGCTCGGCCTCGGCGGGCTCCCGCTCCGTGACACTCGACGTCGAGGACGTGGAGGTCGTCGAGACCGAGCACCGGTCGA
This sequence comes from Amycolatopsis sp., assembly GCA_035551175.1. GTDB lineage: Bacteria > Actinomycetota > Actinomycetes > Mycobacteriales > Pseudonocardiaceae > Amycolatopsis. The sequence continues at coordinate 75,919 of DASZNR010000046.1, forward strand.
GGGCGGCCGTGGCGCTGCTGGTGGACACGTCGTGGTCGATGATCCAGGAGGGCCGCTGGCTCCCGATGAAGCGCACGGCGCTCGCGTTGCACCAGCTGATCACCACGCGATTCCGCAACGACGCGCTGCAGCTGATCACCTTCGGCCGCTACGCCATGAAGGTCGATCTGCCCGAGCTGGTGGGCCTGGAGGGCACGTGGGAACAAGGAACCAATGCCCACCACGCGCTGCTGCTCGCCGGGCAGCACTTGCGCCGCCACCCCGACGCGCAGCCGGTGGTCCTCATGGTCACCGACGGTGAGCCGACGGCCCACCTGGAACCCGACGGCGAAGCCGTGTTCGACTACCCGCCGGATCCGCGGACCATCTACAAGACACTGTCCGAAGTGGACCGGGTCGCCAAGCTGGGTGCGTCGGTCACGGTGTTCCGGCTCGGCGACGACCCGCGGCTGGAGGCCTTCGTGGACACGATCGCCCGGCGTTCCGGTGGTCGCGTGGTCGCCCCCGACCTGGACGGCCTAGGCGCCGCCGTCGTCGGCGACTACCTACGCACCAGACGAAAATGATTGATTGCCCCGCTCGCGGTCCCTACCACTGCCACGCGACCACTTCATGCGTGACTTCTATTACTAGGGGACCACAACGCGAGATCGCGCTCAATCCAAACACCGGCTCCCAGGCGATCTCGCCGCCTCGGCGAAGCCGAGGCAGACAACCGGAGCCGAGGCCGATAACACAGAAACACCACTCCCACCGGGTGGGAGCAGTACAGCCGTCCCGTTTACAGTCGAAGTATGCAGACTTGGTCCTCCGTCGACGTGCCCCGGTTGCCGGGTACGCCTCGCCCGCTTCGGCTCCACGACACGTCGACCGGGCAGATCCGCCCGACGGCACCCGGTGCCACCGCCCGGATGTACGTCTGCGGCATCACCCCGTATGACGCGACGCACCTCGGTCATGCCGCCACGTACCTGGCGTTCGACCTGGTCAACCGCGTGTGGCGGGACAACGGGCACGAGGTCCACTACGTGCAGAACGTGACGGACATCGACGACCCGTTGCTGGAACGCGCCGAACGTGACTCCGACGACTGGGTCGTGCTCGGCATGAGGGAGACCGCGCTGTTCCGCGAGGACATGGAGGCGTTGCGCGTGCTGCCGCCTAGGCAGTTCGTGAGTGTGGTCGCGGCCATCCCGGAGATCGTCGAGGTCGTCGCGAAGCTGCTCGCCGACGGCACCGCCTACCGGGTGGACGACCCCGAGTATCCGGATGTGTATTTCGACCACAACGCGACCGGCCGCTTCGGTTACGAGTCGCGTTACGACGAGGCGACGATGGCGAAGTTTTTCGCTGAGCGTGGGGGAGACCCGGACCGTCCTGGCAAGCGTCATCCGCTCGACGCGCTGCTGTGGCGCGTGGCGCGGGAGGGCGAGCCGTCGTGGGACTCGGAGCTGGGTGCCGGCCGGCCGGGCTGGCACATCGAGTGCAGCGCCATCGCTGTGAACCGCCTGGGGTTCGGGTTCGACCTGCAGGGCGGCGGTTCGGACCTGCGGTTCCCGCACCATGAGTTCAGCGCTGCGCACGCCGAGGCGGCCGCCGGCGACCACCCGTTCGCCCGCCACTACTCGCACGCCGGGATGATCGCCCTCGACGGCGAGAAGATGTCCAAGTCGCGCGGCAACCTGGTGTTCGTCTCGCGCCTGCGCGCCGACGGGGTCGACACCGCGGCCGTCCGCCTGGCGTTGTTCGCCGGCCACTACCGCGACGACCGTCCGTGGACCGACGCCCTCCTGGCCGACGCGCAGGCCCGCGTTGCTCGCTGGCGGGAGGCCGTCGCCCTCCCGGTGGGCCCTGACGCGACCCAGACCCTCGCGCAGGTCCGCGACCACCTGTCCGACGACCTCGACACCCCGAAGGCGCTGGCCGCCGTCGACGCCTGGGCCACCGCCGCGCTCCGTCGCGACGGTACCGACGCCACGGCTCCGGCCCTCATCCGCGACACGGTCGACGCCTTGCTCGGCGTCGCGCTCTGACCTTCTCGCAATCTGGCCGACTCAGCCGGTGGCCGCCCCATCGAGGGGCGGCCACCGGTGTATAACGACCTATACGGCCGCGGCATGTGGTGCCACCAGCTCCAGGTGGTCGCCTCGCCATTCGCGGCTCAGCCACCGATCGTGAGACGCCACGACGACGGCGCCCGGCGCGTCGTCGAGGGCGGTGAAGAGTTCTTCCACCAGGGAGAGCGACAGGTGGTTCGTCGGTTCGTCCAGGAGCAGGACGTCGGGTGGGTCGGCGAGGAGGACGGCGAGCGCGAGGCGCCGGCGTTGGCCGACCGACAGCAGGCCGACGGGGCGGGTGAGGTCGCGCGGGGCGAGCAGGCCGAGGCGGGACAGTGGTGGTGCGGCCTCGTCGGCGGTGGTGCGGTAGACGTCGTGGGCCGGCTGGGCCGGGTCGGCGAACCTGACGTCCTGCTCCAGTACGGCGACGCGCACGCCGGGTCCGAAGTGGACGGTGCCGGACGGCGGGGTGAGCAGGCCCGCCAGAACTGACAGGAGTGTCGTCTTTCCCGCGCCGTTGCCGCCGGTGACGAGGAGGCGCGCCGAACGGCCGACGTCGAGGTGGGGCAAGGTCAGGCGGCCGGGGACGGCGACGTCACGCAGGGAGATCGCCGGTCCGTCGCCGACCGGGGTCGTGGTGAGAGCCGCGCGGAAGCGAAGCGGGGCCGGGGGTTTGCGCACTTGATCGCGTTCGAGCTCGTCGAGCCGCGACTGCGCGTTGCGGACCCGGCGCGAGACTTGCTTCTGCACCCGCCCGCCCTTGAACCGGTAGAGGTTCTTGTCACCGTCGGGCTGCGCGCGGTTGTGCGCGACCCGCCGCGCCGTCACCGCTGCTGATTCGCGCAGTTCGTCCAGTTCGTCCTGCTCCTCGGCGTAGCGCTGCTCCCAGCGCGCGCGTTCGGCGCGCTTGTGACCCAGGTAGTCGGAGTACGCGCCGCCGTAGCGCGTCACGCCGCCGACGAGCCGGTCGGCCGGCGCCGGGTCGAGGTCGACGATGTCGGTGCACACCGCGTCGAGGAACACGCGGTCGTGCGAGGACAGCACGACGATTCCGGTGAGCTCTGCCAGATGCCGTTCGAGGAACTCCAGTGCGCCGTCGTCGAGGTGGTTGGTCGGCTCGTCGAGCAGCAGCGTCGCCGGGCGGCGCACGAGCAGGGCCGCGAGCCCCAGCCGGGACCGTTGGCCACCGGACATCGCGCCGAGCGGCCGGTCGCGGGAGATCCCGCCGAGCCCGAGGCCTTCGCAGACGAGCGCGGCGCGGCGGTCGGCGTCCCACAGGTCGTGGACCTGCGCCCACTCCAGCAGTTTCCCGTACTCGCCGAGCACGTCCGGGTCGTCGGGCCGGTCGGACATCGCCGTCGTGAGCTCGTCGAGGCGCCGGGCGGCCGCGCGGATGTCGGCCAGCGCGTGGTCGAGGACGTCGCCGACCGTCGCCGTGAGCGGGAACGGCAGCTCCTGGAGCAGGAATCCCAGGTCGTCACCGCGGACGATCTCGCCGGAGCGCGGCTGTTCCAGCCCGGCGAGCAGCCGAAGCAACGTGGACTTGCCGGCGCCGTTCTCCCCGACGAGACCGAGCCGGCGCCCGGCCGACACAGTGAGCGACACGCCGTCGAGCACGGTCCGGGCACCGTAGCCGAAGACGACCTCGGAGGCTTGCAGGAAACAAGACATGGACGATCACCGGTCCTGGAGCGAGGTAGGGGTCCCCCGGGCGGGCTGCACCTCGGAAGCGAGTGCTCGCGGGAGCGGTGCTCGACCGCGAGCGGCCTCGACGCGGGGAGGGCTCGGCTCAGTTGTCCATGGTGCGTTCAGGTTAGGGCGCCACCCGGTGCTCCCGTCAACCGGGTTTTCGCGGGTGCCGCCGTCACCTCGGTCGTGGCGAGGTCGGCGGCGTGTTCGCCGTCGGTCAGGAACGCGACGAGCGCGGTGAGCTGGCGCCGATCGAACCCGGCGAGGTGGTCGCCGAACCGCTGGGCAAGGGGGGCATAGAGCTCCGTCAGTTCCGCCATGCGGTCCGGCAGCGCGCGCACGCGCAGCCGGCGCCGGTCGGCCGGGTCAGGTGCGCGTTCGACGAGCCGCGCGCGCTCCATGCGGTCCAGCAGCCGGGTGAACGCGCCGGTCGTCATCCCCAGCAGCCGCGCCAGCTCCGTCGGCGAGTCGGTGGTGCCGCTGTGCACGAGTTGCAGGCAGTGCAGCTCCGCCGGGGTCACGCCGAGCCGGTCGGCCACGGCGGTGTGGAAGCGGACCGTCGCGCTCACGAACCGGGGGAGTGCGAGCGCGGCGGCGGTGGCGAGTTCTCGCTGGTGGGGCAAGCGGACCGTCCCTGAGGCTGCTGGCGAGGACAATGACTGCACGAGGCAGTAACTGGCGGTGAGGGTAGCGAAGCCCGTTGGCAGCCGGTCAAGCGACTTTACGAGGAGGTGGGGACAGCCGATCGCGGACGCGCACGTGGGCCCGACGACGCCGGGCATCCGGCGCCGCCCTCCCGCGCCTTCCCGCGCTGCCCGCGGCTTCCCACGGCCGCGTCCCGGGCTGGTGTCGTTGAGGGGGACCGGCTTGCGTACTCGTGGCGCTTGCTCTCGCCGGAAGTCGTTACGGTGGAGAAGTGCCGTCTCTCTTCGCCACCAGCGACCTCCACGTGACCCACGAGGGCAACGGCCCGATGCTCGACCGGGTCGTGCCCGGCTCACCGGAAGACTGGCTGCTCGTGGCAGGCGACGTCGCGGAACGTTCGTCCGTCATCCGCGCCACGTTGGCCACGCTGCGCGAACGGTTCGCGAAAGTCGTGTGGGTGCCGGGCAACCATGAGCTGTGGACCACGCCGAGAGACGAGGTGCAGCTGCACGGGCAGGCCCGCTACGAATTCCTCGTCGAGCAGTGTCGCGAGCTCGGCGTGCTCACCCCCGAGGACGAGTTCCCGGTCTGGGACCACGGATCACAGCCGCTCACGATCGCGCCCCTGTTCGTGCTGTACGACTACAGCTGGCGCACCCCCGCCGCCGAGGGCCGGACCGTCGGCGAGGCGCTCGCGATCGCCCGCGAAAACGGGGTCGTCTGTACCGACGAGTACTACCTGCACCCCGACCCGTTTCCCAGCCGCCAGGCCTGGTGCGCCGAGCGGCTCAAGATCAGCACTCAGCGCCTCGACGCCATCCCCGCAGGCCATCGCACGATCCTCGTGTCCCACTGGCCCCTGCACCGCCACCCGACGGCGCCGCTGCACCACCCCGACTTCGCCCTTTGGTGCGGCTCGGCCGCGACCGAAGACTGGCACCTGCGTTACCGCGCCGACCTGGCCGTGTACGGCCACCTGCACATCCCTCGGACGACCTCGGCCGACGGTGTGCGGTTCGAGGAGGTGTCGCTGGGCTACCCGCGCGAGTGGAGCCGCCGCGCCCGTGGGGCGGTGCCGATCCGGAAGCTGCTGACTTCGGACTGACCCACGCCCTGACCCACGCCCTGACCCATGCCCTGACCCCCGCCGCGGTACGGCGGAAGCCTCGGCGAAGTTCCGGTGGGACGAGTCAGCGGAGGCCGAAGCCGCCTTCCTGGCCGGGCCGCCTGCGGCGCAGGTAGCGCTCGAACTCGGCCGCGATCTTGTCGCCCGAGACTTCCTCCATGGTGAAGTCGGTCTCGGCGTCGCCGCGTTCTTCGAGGCCGCGGACGTACTCGCTGATCTCCTCGTCCTCGTCGGCCATCTCGCTGACGGTGTGCTGCCACTCCTCGGACTGCTCCGGAAGGGCGCCCAGCGGGATCTCGACATCGAGCACGTCTTCGAGCTTGTGCAGCAGCGCCAGCGTCGCCTTCGGGGACGGCGGGTGCGACACGTAGTGCGGCACGGCCGCCCAGATCGACACGGCGGGGATGCCGGCCTGCACGCAGTAGTCCTGCAGCACGCCGACGATGCCCGTGGGGCCCTGGTAGTTGTTCAGCTCGAGTCGGAACCGGCTCGCGGTGTCCTTGTCGTAGGCGGTGCCGGTGACCGGGACCGGACGCGTGTGCGCGGTGTCGGCGAGCAACGCGCCGAGCGCGACCACCGTGTCCACGTCGAGCTGAACCATGTGCTCCAGCAGCTCCGCGCAGAACGCCCGCCACCGCATGTTCGGCTCGGGGCCCTGCACCAGCACCACGTCACGGTCCAGGCCCTCCGGCCGGCAGATCGACAGCCGTGTCGTCGGCCAATCCACCTGCCTGGTGACGCCGTCGACCATGCGGATCGTGGGGCGGCTGACCTGGAAGTCGTAGTAGTCGTCCGGTTCGAGCTCGGCCAGCGGGGTGGCGTCCCAGTTCAGCTGCAGATGCTCCACCGCGCGGCTCGCGGCGTCGCCTGCGTCGTTCCAGCCTTCGAAGGCCACCACCATCAGCGGGCGGTTCGATTCCGGGCGGGCGCGGTCCGGGTCGCCGGATCGCTGGGTCTCGTCGACTGGCTCACTCACCTTCCCAGCCTACGACCACCGGGCCCTTCCGGTGCATCGTGTCCGGTGGCAAGGCGCGCCGCCGGACGGGTCGCGTGCCGGTGACCGGGAGGCCGCGCGTCGCCGCAGCTCACCGCCACGCGAGTGGCCGCCGGTTCGATGGGATACTGGAGGTGATCGGGCCCGCCGCCGTGCCCGCTCGCCCGGCGGGCCGTCCCCGGGTCGGTGCCGGCGCCGGGCAAACCCACCCGTTCGGGGTGAGTTTCGCCGGCCGTCCGGTCCCCTCGCGCGACCGCGCCCACCACGTTGACACCGACAAGGAGAAAACCGTGACTGCACCGTCCTCTTCGGACGGATTGGCGGCCGTCCTGTGGGACATGGACGGCACGCTCGTCGACTCCGAGAAGCTCTGGGATGTGGCGCTCTTCGAATGCGCCGAACACCTCGGCGGCACGCTCTCGGAGACCCAGCGGATGACACTGGTCGGGTCCAACATGGACGCGACCGCGGCATACCTGCTGCAGGTCACGGGCCACCAGGTCACGCCGGACTCGGTCGCCGCCACCGGTGAGTGGATCCGCGGCCGCACCGCCGGGCTGTTCGACGACGCGCTCCCGTGGCGTCCAGGCGCGCGGGAGGCGCTGGCCGCGGTCCGCGCGGCCGGGCTGCGGTCTGCACTGGTCACGTCGACCGAGCGGGCACTCACCGAGCTCGCCCTGAACACGATCGGCCGTGAGTTCTTCGACGTGACGGTGTGCGGCGACGAGGTCGACGGCCACAACAAGCCCGACCCGCGGCCCTACGTCCAGGCCGCCGAACTGCTGGGAGTGTCACCAGAGCGGTGTGTGGCCGTGGAGGACTCGCCGCCGGGCGCGCGGTCGGCCGAGCGCGCCGGGTGCACGGTGCTGGTGATCCCCAACGACGTGGACGTGCCCCCCGGCCCGCGGCGCGTGTTCCGTTCGTCGCTCGTGGGTGTCGACGTGCCGCTGCTCACGGGTCTGCTGCCGCTGGTGTGACTCAGGCGGCGTCGGGGTCACCCGGGGCGGCGCCCGCGGGCGCGGGATGAAAGGATCTGGCCTCGTGAAGACCTTCGATGAGCTGTTCGCGGAGCTTGCCGAGCGGGCCCGCACCCGTCCCGCCGGGTCCGGCACCGTCGTCGCCCTCGACGACGGGGTGCACGCACAGGGCAAGAAGGTGCTCGAGGAAGCCGGCGAGGTGTGGATCGCGGCCGAGCACGAGTCCGACGACCGGCTCGCCGAGGAAATCTCGCAACTGCTGTACCGGGTCCAGGTGCTGATGCTCGGCCGGGGGATCTCGACCGAGGACGTCTACCGCTACCTGTGACGCGCTCGCGCACCGGAAACCGAGGAGAGAGCGAAATGCTGCGTGTTGCCGTACCCAACAAGGGAGCCCTCTCTGCTGCGGCGGCGGAGATGCTTTCCGAGGCGGGCTACCGCAAGCGACATGACGGCAAGGACCTGACCGTGCTCGACCCGGTCAACGAGGTCGAGTTCTTCTTCTTGCGGCCCAAAGACATCGCGATCTACGTCGGCTCCGGCGAGCTGGACCTCGGCATCACCGGCCGCGACCTCGCGCTCGACTCGGGCGCGCCGGTCGAGGAGGTGCTCGCGCTCGGGTTCGGCGGATCCACGTTCCGCTACGCCGCACCCGCGGGCCAGGACTGGAAGCCATCGGACCTGCACGGCAAGCGGCTCGCCACGTCGTACCCGCGCCTGGTCCGTGAAGACCTCGAGCGCCACGGCGTCGAGGCCGAGGTGATCCGCCTCGACGGCGCCGTCGAGATCTCGATCCAGCTCGGCGTCGCCGACGCGATCGCCGACGTCGTCGAATCGGGCCGCTCGCTGCGCCAGCACAACCTCGTGGCGTTCGGAGACCCGATCTGCGTGTCGGAGGCGGTGCTGCTGCAGCGCGCGGGCAGCGAGGCCGTGAAGGCGAAGACTCAGCTCGCGGCCCGTCTGCGGGGCGTGGTGTTCGCGCAGCAGTACATGATGCTGGACTACGACTGCCCACGCACCCTGCTCGACCAGGCCATCGCCATCACCCCCGGCCTCGAATCGCCGACGGTCGCGCCGCTGGCCGAACCCGACTGGGTCGCCGTGCGCGCGATGGTGCCCCGCAAGGAAGTCAACCGCATCATGGACGAGCTCGCCGAGACCGGCGCCAAGGCGATTCTCGCCTCAGACATCCGATCGTGCCGGCTCTGATCGTCTCGGCTTCGCCGAGACGGAGAGATCGCCTTCGAGCCGGTTTCCATATCGAGCGGTCAGATCGGCCGGGTGCCGATCGCACCGCCCGATCCGGAGACCGGCGCGACCTCGCACGGTGGCTCGCTTCGGGCCGGACGAGGCGCGCGGTGACCGTCCGATGTGGATAGTGGGTTACCGCGGCCGCTGGGGCCGCTTGGGCATCAGGTCGTAGAGTTTCTTGCGGGCGCCGTTGTCGTTGGCATTGCGGGTCATCGCGACTTCGGAGATGAAATCCTCGAAGACGAACTCGTCGTCGGCCGGAACTTCGGTGGGGCCGAGGTGCTGATCGAGGTAGCCGTCGAGGGTCGCGGCGATTTCCCGGAAGGACAGTGCCTGCAAGGTTTCCGGGGCGTACGTGGTGACGGGCACGCCGTTGGCGGCCGCTTCGTTCATGACCACGCCGAGGGGCACGTGGGAAAGCATCGGCACGCCGAACTCGTACAGTTCCTGCAACGCAGCGGCCGCGTAGTGTGAGATCGGCCGCCGGTAGAGGCCCGGCACGATCCCGAACCAGGCGATGGGCGAGCGGCCGGTGGTCTGTTCCACATACCGCACTTGGTCGGACAGCAGTCGCAATGCGCGGATGCTCGTCTTGTCCGGCTGCACCGGGACGAGGATGCCGTGGGAAGCGGCGAGGGCGTTGTTGGTCAGCACATCGAGCGCGGGCGGGCAGTCGATCACCACGTGGTCGTAGTTGGCGAACTGGATCACTCGCGCGAGCTGCCAGCCGGGCACCCGGAACTGGTCGAGCCTGCGGATCAGGTCGAACATGCCGGGCGAGGTCGGGATCACGTCGAACGCGCCGCCGCGGCCGAGGTTGCTGCGCGGGTGCGGCACGGCCAGCTCGTCGATCGGGCCTTTCCACAACTTCGTCAGCGCCTTCGCGAGGCTGGGTGCGCCTTCGGGCACCTCGGCCAGGCCGAGCATCTCGGTGGTCGCGTGCCCCTGCGGGTCGAGGTCGATCAGCAGCACCCGCCGGCCACGTTCGGCCAGCGCTGCTGCCGCGCCCACGCTGAGTGAGGTCTTGCCGACCCCGCCTTTCTGGTTGACCACCGAGGTGATCTGCATGCCGGAGCGCTCCCTTGTCGGTCGTTCCGCGAAGGCTATTGGATCTCGGCCCCGGGTGCGCGGTTATCCGCCTTCGGCCTGTCGCGGCCGGACGAGCAGAGCCTGCGCGCCGGACCCGACGGGGCCGGAACCGTCGTGGAGGGTACTCGTCGCGGTACCCACGCCGTGCGGCCCGACCAGGGTGACCGCGTCGAGGCCGATCCACTCGCCCTCCGGCGGGCGGCGGAGGTGGACGGTGAGCTCCGAGTTGATGAAGAACCACTCGCGGGCGGAAAGAAAATGGGACACGCCGTTGCCGGAATCCGCGATCGTGAACAGGCGCTGCAGCCCGGTCGGCTCCTCGCCGTCGACGAGCGGCACCCGCTGGCGACCCCACACCGCCGCCGGGCCGGGCGCGGAGATCCCGCCTCGCACGGCGCGCCACTCCACCGCATTGAGGTAGCCACCCGCCCAGTCGTCGGGGAACGCCGCTTCGGTGCCGGCGTCGGCGCCCGGGAGCAACGGACCGGCGTCGGTGGCCACAGCGGTGGTGTCGGAGGTCGCGATGCGCCAGGCACTCGCTCGCGCGACCGGCTTCCCGTTCGCCGACAACTCCGACTGCAGCAGCTCGACGGACCGGCCCGGCCGTTCGACCCACGACCGCTGCGCGAGCTCGGCGACGGGAGCGGGGCCGAGGATCTCGACAGTCACCCGCGCGATCAGCGCCGGATGCGCGGCCTCGAGCCGCTCCAGCCCCCGCACGAGCAGCGCCGACGGCGGTCCGAAATGCTGCGCGCCCGGCGTCCAGGGCCCACTGGTGTGCTCGGTGGCGGCGTAGCGCTCGTCGCCGAGGGGAACGTAGAACGCGTCGGCCATCAGTCGGCCCGGTCCAGCGCGGACTCTTCGCCGCCGTCGGGCTCCGGCCAGCCCGGGTATTCCGGAGGCGTGCCACCGAACTCCGGGCAATGGGTCTGGTGATCGCACCACGAGCACAACTTGCCAGGGTTGGGTCGGAAATCGCCCGTTTTGCCCGCCTTCAGAATCGCCTGCCAGATCGCCTCGAGCGTGCGCTCGAACCGCACCAGCTCCGCCTCGTCCGGCGTGTAGGCCAGCGACTGGCCGTCGGTGAGGTACATCAGCTTCAACTGCCGCGGCACCACGCCGCGCAACCGCCACAGCACCACGGCGTAGAACTTCATCTGGAACATCGCCTTGGCCTCGCCGATCTCCCGCGGCGCGGCCCCGGTCTTGTAGTCCACCACCCGGATCTCACCGGTCGGCGCCACGTCGACGCGGTCGATGAACCCCCGCAACCGCACCCCGGAGCCCAGCTCGGTCTCCACGTGCAGCTCACACGCCTCCGGCTCCAGCCGCCGCGGATCCTCCAGCTCGAAATAGGCGTCCAGCAGCTTCTCCGCCGACGACAACCACTTCCCGGCCTCGCCGGGATCGTCCTCGCCGAACAGCTGCGCCGTCCACTCCGGACTCGCCGCCGACAGCTCCTGCCACGTCGGCGCCAGCAGATCCTTCGCCCGCGGCGCCACCCGCTCATGCGCGGGCAACGCGAACAACCGCTCCAGCACCGCGTGCACGAGCGTCCCCCGGACCTGCGCCTTCGTCGGCACCTCAGGCAACCGGTCGACCGCCCGGAACCGATAGAGCAACGGGCACTGCTTGAAATCACTCGCACGCGAAGGCGACAGCGCCGGCCGCCTCCGGACGGGCTCGGGCTCGTCATCAGCCCCCGGCGCAGCGATGACCGTAGCGGTGTCAGGCATGGCCAGAGAGTAACCCCGACCCCCGACAGTGTTTGATTGCCTCGCCTTCGGCGAGGCGGCGAGATCGCCTTGGAGCCGGTTCCCGGATCGAGCGGTCGGATCGGCCGGGGCCGATCGCACCGCTCGATCCGGAAACCGGCGCGATCTCGCAGGGTGGTCGGGTAGGTGGTCGATGGGAGTTGCGTGGCGGGGGAGGGCGGTCGGTGGGCGTCCCGGTCGGCTGGTGGCTGATCGCACCGCTTGTTCTGGAAGCCGGCGCGATCTCGCAAGGTGGCTGGTAGGCGGTGGCTGTGGTGAGTGAGGGGTCGTGTGTGCGGGGGAGTGGGACTAAGGGGCGAGCGCGGTGAAAGGGCGGGTCACTGGCGTCCCACACGGGGGCCTCTAGGCTCTGCGCATGGCCGCGACCCGAGAGCACGGTGCCGGGCCGTCCCGGCGCGCCGCGTCCGGTGACGGCGGGCTGGTGCTGTTCCGCGTGGGCGGAGTGCCGGTGCTGCTGGCGCCGTCGTGGTGGATCGGGTCGTTGATCATTGTCGTCCTGTATGCGCCGCTCGTGGGGCGGTTGCTCCCGGAGGCGTCGACGCTGGCATCGTGGTTGCTCGCGGTGGCGTTCGCGGTGCTGCTCGGGCTCTCGGTGCTCGCGCACGAGCTCGGCCACTGCCTGGTTGCGCTGAGGCTGGGGATTCCGGTGCGGCGGCTGCGGTTGTTCCTGCTCGGCGGACTGTCGGAGGTCGCGCGCACACCGCGGCGGCCGGGACAGGAAGGGCTGGTCGCGGCAGCCGGACCGGCGGTCTCGTTGGCGCTGGGCGGGTTCTGCGCGTTGCTGATGTTCGCGGTGCCGCCCGACGGTGCGGTGTGGCTGCTCGTGGCGGAGTGCGCCGTCGCGAATTTCGCGGTCGGCGTGTTCAACCTGCTGCCCGGCCTGCCACTCGACGGCGGGCGGCTCGTGCGGGCAGGCGTCTGGGCGGCAACCGGACTGCGGGCCAAGGGCACGCGCGCCGCGGTGGCCGGCGGCGCGCTCGTCGCGACCGGTCTCATCGTGTGGGCACTGTGGGGCCTGGCCACCCAGAGCGAGGACCGGTGGCTGCGTTTGGGCGTCTGCCTGGTCACGGCGTGGTTCGTGATCCTGGGCGCGCGCTCGGAGCTCGCCGCCGAAGCCCGCCGTAGCTGGCCCGACGGCCTCGAACTGACCGAGCTCGTGAGGCCGGTCCTGCAGCTGCCCGCGGAGAGCCCGGTGTCCGACGCACTGGCCGCGTCCGCCGGCCGCGGCGTGGTGCTGGTGCGCGCGGACGGCGTCGCCGCGGGGCTCCTCGACGAGCAGGCGGCCGAGCAGCTCGCGGGCACTCACCCGCACGCGCCGGCCGAACTCGCCGCCGAGCCGATCCGCGCGGAAACGGTGCTGCTCTTGTCGGAGCCAGGAGAGGAGATCGCCGAGCGCGTGCGCGAAACGCCCGCGTGGCAGTTCCTCGTGGTCGACGACGACGGCCGCCCGGCGGGGGTGCTGCGGCGGGAAGATCTGCGGGCGGCGCTCGTGCGGGGCCGTCGCGCTTACTGAGAGTGCACCCGATCGGTGACCCGCGCGGGCGACCTGCGAGGATCTGACGCCAGCGTTTCGCGTGTGAGGGTGGAGGAAGACGTTGTCGGTCAGTGGACCGTTTCGGGTAGGAGACCGGGTTCAGTTGACGGACTCGAAAGGCCGGCACTACACCCTCACACTCGCCGAAGGCGGCGAGTACCACACCCACCGCGGCGCGCTCGCACACGACGATCTCATCGGCCGGCCCGAAGGCTCCGTCGTCACCTCTGCCGGCGGCAGCACGTATCTCGCACTGCGGCCCCTGCTGCCCGACTACGTCCTTTCGATGCCCCGCGGCGCCCAGGTCATCTACCCGAAGGACGCGGCGCAGATCGTGATGTGGGGCGACATCTTCCCCGGCGCTCGCGTGCTCGAAGCCGGCGCGGGCTCCGGCGCGCTGACGTGCTCGCTGCTGCGCGCCGTGGGCCCCGCCGGCCACGTGTCGTCCTACGAGATCCGTGAGGACCACGCGGAACACGCCGAGCGCAACGTCGTGAAGTTCTTCGGCGAGAAACCGGCCAACTGGACGCTGACCGTCGCCGACCTCGCCACGCACACCGGCGAAGTGGACCGCGTCGTGCTCGACATGCTTGCGCCGTGGGACCAGCTCCCGAACGTCGCAGCGCACCTCGTGCCCGGCGGTGTCCTCACCGTGTACGTCGCCACGGTCACGCAGCTCTCCCGCATCACGGAGTCGTTGCGGGATCAGCAGTGCTGGACCGAACCGGAGTCGTGGGAGACGCTCCTGCGCCCGTGGCACGTCGTCGGGCTCGCGGTGCGGCCGGACCACCGGATGGTCGCGCACACGGCGTTCCTGCTCACCGCCCGGCGCCTCGCCGACGGCACCGTGTCGCCGCGCGTCTCGCGCCGGCCCGCCAAGGGCAAGGGCTAACCCGGCACGCACCACCGGCCGTTTTCCCGGTGCATGGGAAACGGGGTTTCCTTGCGTCCGCCGGCACCTTCGACGCGCACGGTCACGCTGGCGGAGTCACCGCCGACCACGGGTGGTGCGGCCAGCGTCACGGAGATCGGTCCCGCCGCGTCCCATTTCGCCTGCAACCCGGCGAGCGCCTGCCGAGTCTGTGGCCGGCAGGTGAGCCGGCCGTACTCGCTCGCATCGGCGTGGCGCAACGCGGCGGCGATGGCGCCCGCGAGCACGTTCGTCGCGGCGACATCCGCGCCGTCCGCGGGGGAGGAGTTCGTGCGCGGGGGCGAAACCGGTGCCGGCGGCCGCGGGCCAGGGTCTTGCGGCCCGGCCGGTGCGACGAGCACCAGGCCGAGCACTACCCCAGCAGTGACCGCGCCGAGCACGACGAGCCCGGCGGTGAGTCGGCGACTCACCGCCGGGGTCTCACTGCTTGTCCGCTTGGGCGTCGAGGAGGCACCAGACTCCGGCCTCCCGCTTGGAGGTCATCGTCCCGTTCGCCGTCTTCGCACCCTTGGTCGCCTTGTACCGCACGGAAGCGGTGGCGCCCGTTTCCTGTGCGGCGCCGGTCAGCTCGATCTGGGTGGTGTCGATCTGCACCGCACCGCCGTCGTAGACGCTGCGGCACGCCAGTGTGGCGAGCCCCTGACCGTCGCCGGAGCTGAAGTCTGCCGCGGCGGCCTCGAACAGCTCCTGGGCGCTTTGCTTGCCGCCAGGCGCGGGCTCGTCGGCGCTGCCGGTCGAGTCCGTCGAACCGGTGGAGGGGTTCGGGGCGCTGGTGCTCGGTTGCGCTGGCACGCCACCGATGCGGCTGCTGGTGGGCGCGGGCTGGGCCGGCGGGGCGGCGGTGTTCGTGGTGGCTTTGTCACCGCCCGACAGCCCGATGACGAGCCCGATCGCGGCACCGACGACGACCACGACACCCACGGCGATGCCGATGATCAAGCCGGTTTTCTTCTTCTTGGGCGGTTCCTCGCCGTAATTGGCCCACTGGTGGTAACCACCCGGTTGGCCGTACTGATCGCCGAAGCCGCCCTGCAGATTCGATTCCGGTCCGCCGAACTGCTGGGTCGCCCCCGGCTGCCCGGGCTGCCCGAACTGCTGCGTTTCGCCCTGCTGAGAGGGACCCTGGCCGAACGGCGGTGGATACGCGGGCTGCTGCTGTGGCCCGCTCGGCGGGAATCCGCCGCCGGGCTGGCCCCAGGCGCCGGGTTGCTGCTGGTAGGGCTGCCCGCCGTGCGGTTGCTGCGCCCCCGGGTATCCGGGCTGCTGCTGGGGCTGACCTCCGCCAGGCTGGGACTGTCCGTAGGGATCCGGCTGCTGGCCGTAACCCCCGTATCCACCGGGCTGCTGCGGCGGGTAGGTCATCTGTGCCCCCTGTCGTTTCGGCTTGCGACCTGGCTCCGGATGCTAACGAGGGTGCTCGGGATCCGTGGGCCCAGGCCGGAAACGGTGCCGGAAGCGGTTGGTCGCGGCGGCTCGGGGGTACTCCGGCGTTGTTCGCTTTCGCCTGGTGGAACGGGTTGTGACGGCCTGTGGTGCCCCGACACCGATTCGGCCGCTTGCGCCTCGGCTTCGCACGTGCTGAGCGGGCAGGTAAATCGCGACGCGCCGATCTTGTGATGCGGAAAGGCCTTTTCTTGTCGGTGATCGCCGGTACCGTGGAATGAAAAGCACTCCGAGGAGGTGCCCGATGCATCATGACCTTCCCGGAGGTCGGCGCGAGGAGGCCGACCCGTCAGCAGCAAGCGGAGCAGGGCAGATGCCTGAGCAGCAAGCCCGCCAGATCCGTTTTCTCGAGGAAGAAGTGGCGCTCTTGCGTCGCAAACTCACCGATTCACCACGACAGAACCGTGTTCTGGAACAGCGGCTCGCCGAGGCGACCGAACGGGTGAGTCAGCTCACCGAGCGCAACACGAAACTGGTCGAAACCCTGCGTGAGGCGCGGGGACAGCTGCTCGCCCTCCGCGAAGAGGTCGACCGGCTGGCCCAGCCACCGAGCGGCTACGGGGTTTTCGTGTCCTCGTACGAGGACAACACGGTCGACGTCTACACCGCGGGTCGCAAGATGCGCGTCTCGGTGTCGCCTGCCGTGGAGATCTCGTCGCTGCGGCGAGGTCAGGCACTTCGCCTCAACGAGGCGCTCACCGTCGTCGAAGGTGGCGACTTCGAGCGCACCGGTGAGGTGTGCGCGCTGCGCGAAGTGCTCGCACCCGAGGAGGAAGGCGGTGTCACGCGAGCCCTGGTCGTTGGGCACGCGGACGAGGAGCGGGTCGTCCTGCTCTCCGACCCGCTGGCCGAGCAGGCGCTCAAACCGGGCGACTCGCTGCTGGTCGACTCCAAGGTCGGGTATGCGTACGAGCGGGTGCCGAAGGCCGAGGTCGAAGATCTCGTGCTGGAGGAGGTGCCGGACGTCCGGTACGAGGACATCGGCGGTTTGACCCGGCAGATCGAGCAGATCCGCGATGCGGTGGAGCTGCCCTTCCTGCACGCCGATCTCTACCAGCAGTATCAGTTGCGCCCGCCCAAGGGTGTGCTGCTCTACGGCCCGCCGGGCTGCGGGAAGACGCTCATCGCCAAGGCGGTGGCGAACTCCCTGGCCAAGAAGGTCGCGGAGGCGCGCGGTGAGAAGGCGGACGGCAAGTCCTACTTCCTCAACATCAAGGGTCCCGAACTGCTGAACAAGTTCGTCGGCGAGACCGAGCGGTCGATCCGGCTGATCTTCCAGCGGGCGCGGGAGAAGGCCTCCGAGGGCACGCCGGTCATCGTGTTCTTCGACGAGATGGACTCCATCTTCCGTACCCGTGGCTCGGGCGTGTCCTCCGACGTGGAGACCACGATCGTGCCGCAGTTGCTGTCGGAGATCGACGGTGTCGAAGGCCTGGAAAACGTGATCGTCATCGGTGCCTCCAACCGGGAGGACATGATCGACCCGGCGATCCTGCGCCCGGGCCGGCTCGACGTGAAGATCAAGATCGAGCGGCCGGACGCCGAAGGTGCGAAGGACATCTTCTCCAAGTACCTGGCCGAAGGCCTGCCGATCCACTCCGACGACCTGGCGGAGTTCGGCGGTGACCAGAAGGCCACGTTCGACGCGATGATCCAGCACACTGTCGAGCGCATGTACGAGGAGAGCGACGAAAACCGGTTCCTCGAAGTCACCTACGCCAACGGAGACAAGGAAGTCCTGTACTTCCGCGACTTCAACTCGGGCGCGATGATCCAGAACATCGTCGACCGGGCGAAGAAGTCGGCGATCAAGTCGGTGCTCGAGACCAAGCAGCCCGGTCTCCGCGTACAGCACCTGCTCGACGCGATCGTCGACGAATTCGCGGAAAACGAGGACCTGCCCAACACCACCAACCCGGACGACTGGGCCCGGATCTCCGGCAAGAAGGGGGAGCGGATCGTCTACATCCGCACCCTCGTCACCGGCAAGAACCAGGATTCCGGACGAGCAATCGACACCGCGACCAACACGGGTCAGTACCTGTAGAGGAGTAGACGGGCGAGTCGGGCGAGGTCTGCTTGCGGAAAGCGCGAGCCGGCCTCGCCCGTCGTGTTTTTTGGGGGTGCAACCCCCAAACCCCGCCCGGGGGAATCCCGGACCCCCAAGCGGTCACCGTCAGCCTGCTGCCAGCCGGACATTGGTGTGAGACGCGTCACCGTCGGGGTGGCGCCGACTGGCTGGTGTATAACGCCCTATACTGCGGGGCGTGAGTTCCGACGACATGGCGCGGCCGCGAGCCCCCATCACCGAGGCGGACGTACTGGCCTGGCTCGAGACGACGGCCGCCGCCGTACGTTCCGGAGAGCTGACCGCGAACGACCTCATCGAGCTGCTGGGGGAGCTGCGACGCGCCTCCGCGGCGTGCGCCGACGCGTCCGACTGGGCGCTGCTGGCGGCCCGGGAGGAAGGCGCCAGCCTGCGCCAGATCGCCCCGGTCTTCGGCAAGGGCTACGTGCGTGCGCCCGCGGCCCGGCTCGAGAAACTTCACCGCCAAGCCCAGAACTCCGGGCAATGGCTGGCCATCCTCCGACACAAACAAGATGTATAACGACCTATACAGCGCCGCTTAATGGAAAAACCGCGTTAGTCCAGCTCCTTACGCACCACCAAAAACCCGCACAGACGAGGAACCCTCATGGAGCGCATCGCCGTCGGGCTCGCCGCCCTCGGCCGGCCCGCGTACATCAACCTCGGCCGGGAACTGCCGGCCACGCGCGACGTGCCGGCGATGCGCGCCGCGACCCACGAAGTGCTCGACGCCGCGTACGCGTCAGGAGTGCGCTGGGTCGATGTCGCCCGGTCCTATGGGCTGGCCGAGGACTTCATGGCGAGCTGGCTCGCGGAGACCGGGCACACCGACGTGACGGTGTCGAGCAAATGGGGCTATCGCTACGTCGGCGATTGGCACATCGACGCGTCGGTGCACGAGGTGAAGGAACACTCCGCTGCCCGCTTCGCGGGGCAGTGGGCGGAAACGCGGGAGCTTCTGGGTAACCACGTGCGGCTCTATCAGGTGCATTCGCTCACTGTGGACAGTCCGCTGTTCACCGATGCCGCGTTGATCGACGCGCTCGCCGCGCTGGCGGACGACGGGGTGGAGGTCGGGTTCTCGACGTCCGGTCCGGCGCAGGCGGACGCGGTGCGGCGGGCGTTCGAGTTGGAGGCGGCGGGACGGCCGGTGTTTTCGTCGGTGCAGTCGACGTGGAACGTGTTCGAGCCGTCGGTCGGTCCGGCGCTGAGGGAGGCGCGTGCGGCGGGGAAACGGGTGCTGATCAAGGAAACGCTGGCAAACGGGCGGCTTGTGGTGGAGGCGCCCGCGGCGCTGGTTCGGGTCGCCGAGGCGCACGGTGTTGGCTCGGATGCGGTGGCGGTCGCGGCGGTCCTCGCGAACGAATGGGTGTCGGCGGCGATCGTGGGTCCGTCGAGCCCGCATCAGCTGGCGTCGAACCTTGCGGCGACTCGGGTTTCGCTGACTGCGGACGAGACGGCCGAGCTGGCGGCGCTGGCGGAGCCGGCCGGCGAGTACTGGGGGCACCGGTCCCACCTCGGCTGGGACTGAGCCGCTGCACTACCCTCGCTGCATCGCGGGCGCGGCGGGCGTACCGCGGATCTTCCGGAGGGGCTCACGTGCGTCATCGGCAGGCGCTCGCGGTGGCGGCGGTGGCTCTGGCGGGACTCACGGCCGCGTGCGGGAACCGGCCCAATGATCTCGAGACGTACTACGACGATCCGTCCCCGGTGAACGACAGCGCGGGCGCGCCTTCTCCTCCGCCGGTTGCCCAGCGGGTGCTGCCGTCGACTCCGCCGAAGCGGGATCCGCAAGTGGCGGCGGGTGCTGCGGCGTCGGCGGCTGTGCTGTCCGAAGAGGACGTCGCGGACGAAGGGGTCGTGCCGGGGCCGGGTAGGGCGTCGGGGTGTCTGTCGGCGCTGGCGCCGGGGGAGTCACGGTCGGCGAGCTGGGTGTATCCGAGTGGTTCTGGGTTGACGAACGAGGTCACGGCGTATCCGGGTCAGTCGGGGGCGGACGTGGTGTCGGCGATGAAGTGCGCGGGACAGGTGTTGTCGGTGCCGGTGCAGCCGGGAGTGGCGGCGCAGCGGGCGTGGTGCGACGGGGCCACGTGCACGGTGGTGGTCGCGAAGGGTGAGCTGGTGTCGGCGTTGAGCGTGGTGGCGAGCACGCCGTCGCGGGCGGCGGACGCGGCGAAGCGGTTGCTGCCGCGGGTGGTGGCGAAACTGGGGGCTCAGCCGTAGCGGCGGAACCACTCCTGTATGCCGGCGCGGCCGTCGGGGATGAAGGGGCTGGCGGGGTCGAAGACCCAGGCACGCAGGTCTTCCAGCGGCATCCAGTGGCCGTCGGCGATCTCTTCGGGCTGGTGGCGGATGGGGCCGTCCCAGCGGACTTCGAAGGCGAAGTTGTGACAGTGGACGGTGCCTTCGTCGTACACCTTGGTGAACAAGGGTTCCGGTTCCACTCCGTGGACACCGAGTTCTTCTTCGAGTTCGCGTCGGGCGCATTCGGCGGGGGTTTCGCCGGCGGCGACGACGCCGCCGGCCCAGCAGTCCCAGGTGGACGGGAAGACGTCCTTTTCGGCGGTACGAAGATGGACGTAGACGGCGTTGCCGTCGCCTGAACGGACGAGTACGACGCCGGCGGCGTGCCAGAGGCCTTCGGCTCGCACACGGGATCGGGTGGCGTGGCCGACGGTGTGGCCGGCGCGGTCATAGAGGGCAACGAGTTCGTCACTGCCTGACATGGGGGCATCGTCGCACGCGCGCACCCCGTAGGGTGGTGGGTATGCGTCGGATCATGGGAACCGAAGTCGAGTACGGCATCGCCGTGCCCGGAGACGCCACGGCGAACCCGGTGCTCACCTCGACTCAGGTCGTGCTCGCCTACGCGGCGGCGGCTGAGATTCCGCGGGCTCGTCGGGCTCGGTGGGACTACGAGGTGGAGTCGCCGTTGCGCGACGCGCGCGGGTTCGACCTGACGGGTCCTGGCGGACCGGGGCACGACCCGGACGTGGAGGACTTGGGTGCGGCGAACGTCATTCTCACGAACGGTGCCCGGCTGTATGTGGATCACGCGCACCCGGAGTATTCGGCGCCCGAGGTGACGAACGCGCGGGACGCGGTGATCTGGGACAAGGCCGGGGAACGGGTGATGGAGGAGGCCGCCGTGAAGGCGGCGACCGTGCCCGGGCAGCCGGTTTTGCAGCTGTACAAGAACAACGTGGACGGCAAGGGTGCGAGTTACGGGACGCACGAGAACTACCTGTGCGCGCGGTCGACACCGTTCACGGCGGTTATCGCGGGGCTGACGCCGTTTTTCGTGTCGCGCCAGGTCATCACCGGTTCGGGCCGGGTGGGGATCGGGCAGCAGAGCGAAGAGGCCGGGTTCCAGCTTTCGCAGCGCTCGGACTACATCGAGGTCGAGGTCGGCCTGGAGACGACGCTGAAGCGCGGGATCATCAACACGCGCGACGAGCCGCATGCGGACGCGGACAAGTACCGGCGGCTGCACGTGATCATCGGTGACGCGAATCTGGCGGAGTATGCGACCTACCTGAAGGTGGGGACGACGGCGCTGGTGCTGGACCTCATCGAGTCGGGGATCCGGTTCGACGAGCTGAAGCTGGACGAGCCGGTGCGGGCCGTGCACAAGATCAGCCATGACCCGACGTTGAAGACGAAGGTCGAGCTGGCGAACGGGAAGAAGTTCACGGGGCTGGATCTGCAGTTCGCCTATCACGAGATCGCGTCGGCGAATCTGGAGCGCACGGGCACGGACGAGGCGTCGAAGGAGGTGCTGCGGGTCTGGGGCGAGATCCTGGACGCGTTGGCGCGGGATCCGCAGGAGTGTGCGGACCGGCTGGACTGGCCGGCGAAGCTGCGGTTGCTGGAGGGGTATCGGGAGCGGGACCAGCTGGCGTGGGGTGCGCCGCGGTTGCGGCTGGTGGACCTGCAGTATTCGGATGTGCGGCTGGCGAAGGGCCTGTACAACCGGCTGGTGACGCGGGGTTCGATGAAGCGGCTGGTCACGGAGGAGGAAGTGCAGGCGGCGATCACGACTCCGCCGTCGGACACCCGTGCGTATTTCCGGGGCCGGGCGCTGGAGAAGTACGCGACTTCGATCGCGGCCGCGTCGTGGGATTCGGTGATCTTCGACGTGGGTAAGGAGTCGCTGGTGCGGATCCCCACGCTGGAGCCGTTGCGGGGGACGAAGGCGCACGTCGGGAAGCTGTTGGACGCCGCAGCGACGGCGGAGGAGCTGGTCGAGGCGATCACCGGGTCGGACTAGGTGGAGCCGGGGATCGGGATCGCGGCGTTGCCCCGAATGTCGGGGCCGCTGGGTAGGCTAGGAATCATCGGCCACACCGGGAGGCGAGATGGCGCAGGAGAAGATCGAGAAGCACGGCGGCGGCGACTCCGACGAGGAGTTCGAAGGCGCTGGTGCGGCGGGCCAGGAGCGGCGCGAGAAGATGGGCGAGGACGTCGACACGATCCTCGACGAGATCGACGACGTGCTGGAGGAGAACGCCGAGGACTTCGTCCGCGCTTACGTGCAGAAGGGCGGCGAGTAGTCGTTCGTGGCCGGTGGCCGCCTCCGGGTTTCCGGGGGCGGTGCCGGTCGGCGCGGCGCTGCGGGGTTTCGCGGTGGCGGCGTGGCACGGTGTCGGCACAGCGCACGCCCTGGTGTTGATGGGGCGCTGCACAGCACAGATGGGAACCAAGAGCACGTATGGACAACACCTCCCCTCGGGCGGGTTTTTCGGGACTGGGCCTGCCCGCCTCGTATTTCTCGTCGGCGTCGTCGTCGTTCGCGGATTTCGTGCGGGAGCAGGCGCCTGAGCTGTTGCCGGGGCGGCGGGTGCCGTCGTCGGGTGAGCTCGGCGTGCCGCACGGGACGACGATCGTGGCGCTGACGTTCGCCGGGGGTGTGCTGATCGCGGGTGACCGGCGGGCGACGTCGGGAAATCTGATCGCGAGCCGGGACATCGAGAAGGTGCACGTCACGGATGAGTACTCGGCGGTGGGGATCGCCGGGACCGCGGGCCTGGCCGTGGAGATGGTGCGGTTGTACGCGGTGGAGCTGGCGCATTACGAGAAGATCGAGGGTGTGTCGCTGTCGCTGGACGGCAAGACGAACAAGCTGGCCGGGATGGTGAAGGCCAACTTGGAGATGGCGATGGCGGGGCTTGCCGTGGTGCCGTTGTTCGTGGGGTACGACCTGGAAGCCGAGGACGCGAAGCACGCGGGCCGGATCGTGTCGTACGACGCGGCCGGTGGCCGGTACGAGGAGAATGCCGGGTATGCCGGGGTCGGCTCGGGTTCGTTGTTCGCGAAGTCGGCGCTGAAGAAGCTGTACGACCCGGACGCGGATGAGGAAGCGGCGGTGCGGGCCGCGGTGGAGGCGTTGTACGACGCGGCGGACGACGACACGGCGAGTGGCGGGCCGGATCTGGTGCGGCGGATTTTCCCGAGTGTCGTCACGATCACCGCGGAGCACGGCGCGGTGCACCTGCCTGCGGAGCGGACGGCGGCGGTGGCGGAGGCCGTGGTGGCGGACCGGGCCGAGCGCAACACCCACCGGCCGAGTTGAGGCCGCTGATGTTCTTGCACGCTGACCATTCGAGCGCCGGTACGCCGGAGAACGTGGAGCCGACACCGTGACGATGCCGTTGTATGCCTCTCCCGAGCAGTTGATGCGGGAGCGTTCCGAGTTGGCGCGGAAGGGTATTTCGCGCGGCCGGAGCGTGGTGGTGATGAAGTACTCCGGTGGGGTGCTGTTCGTGGCCGAGAATACGTCGGCGACCTTGCACAAGGTGTCGGAGATCTATGACCGGATCGGGTTCGCCGCGGTGGGCCGGTTCTCGGAGTTCGAGAACCTGCGGGTGGCGGGGATCCGGCACGCGGATCTGAAGGGCTACCAGTACGACCGGCGTGACGTGAGCGCGCGGGCGCTGGCGAACGCGTATGCGGCGACGCTGGGGAGCATTTTCACCGAGCAGCTGAAGCCGTTCGAGGTGGAGGTCTGCCTGGCCGAGGTGGGTGCTTCGCAGGCTGAGGACCAGTTGTTCCGGTTGACCTTTGACGGCGGGATCTTCGACGAGTCGCCGTTCGTGGTGATGGGCGGCCAGACGGAGCCGATCAGCGCGAAGTTGAAGGACGTGGTGGATCCCGAACACGACCTGCGCACCGCGGTGGCGACCGCGATCGAGGGGTTGCGGGCCGCTTCGACGGGGGCGAACGGCAATGGTGCGCCCGAGCCGGAGCAGATCAAACTCGAAGTTGCGGTTCTGGAACGGGCGCGGCCGCGGCGGGCGTTCCGGCGGCTGACGGGGGCGGCGCTGGAGGCGTTGTTGCCGGAGCCGCCGGCGAAGGACGACGAGAAGCCGTCGGGTTCGTCCGAGGAGGGTGACTCCGCGAAGGAGTGAGCTGAATCGTGGCTGGCTGAATCGTGACTGGGTGAATCGTGGCTGGCTGAATCGTGGCTGGGTGAATCGTGACTGTGGGCCGTCGGCGGGTGCCGGCGGCCCACAGTTGTGTGCCTGAGGGGTGTGACGTCCGGGCGGAGCGAAGTTCCGTGGGGTCAGCGGGGCTCCAGGCTCGGAGCCGGAGGATCGGCTGGGCTGGGTCACGGCGGTGCGGTAGCGGTGGGACGGTGCGGTAGCGGTGGGACACGGTCGAGGTCGCCGAAGCGGTGCGCGGGCGGCCCACGGTCGGTGACGGCTGCGGGTCGGTCGGGAGCGGGTGAAGTGCAGCTCAACGGGGGTGGCGATAGATCGTGAGCGCCTGGCGGCGGGAGCGGAACACGAACTCGCGGCCCAGCGGGCCGACCTCGCCGTCGGTGGCGACGCGGCGGTTGCCGTCGCGCAGCTCTACGCGCAGTTCGGACAGATCGCGCTGCCGGTAGACGCGGCTGGCGTGGAGGCTGCCGGTGATCGTGGCCAGGAGGAACCGGGCGCGGGAGTAGGGGACGTCGGCGCGCACGTAGCGCACGTCGAGCAGGCCGGTGTCGAGTGCGGGGCGCCGGGAGGGCGCGAAGCCTTTGGGGGCGTAGATGCCGTTGCCGACGAAGACGAGCCAGACTTCGGTGCGTTCGCCGTCGAGCAGGACCGTCAGCGGCTTGGCGCGGCGCAGCACGCGGGCCAGCGCGATCGCGGCGGCGGTCCATTTGGGGTACTTCTGTTCGAGCTTTTCGCGCAGGCGCACCATTTCCGGGTATCCGCCGAGGCTGGCGGTGTTGACGAACCAGACGTGCTGTGGCTCGCCGTCGCCGCGGACTTCGACTTCCCCAAGGTCGATCTTGACGGCGTTGCCCGCTTCGGTGGCGGCGTCGGCGTCGGAGCCTGATCGCGCGCCGACGTCGCGGGCGAAGTGGTTGAGCGTGCCGGCGGGGACGAGCGCGAGGGGCAGGCCGCGTTCGGCGGCGACGGAGGCGACTGCGGCGACCGTTCCGTCACCGCCGGCGACTGCCAGCGCACGTACGCTTCCGCCGCGGGCGTCGAGCTCGGCGACGAGCTGTTCGCGCAGGTCACGCGTCGGGTCGGGGGCGATTTGCGTGGCCCTCGGCCAGGCGCGGCGCACGTCTTCGGACGGGTCCCCGTCGTCGCCGGAGCGTGCGTTGACCACGGCGAGCAGGTCTTCGCCGTCGCGCGTTTCGGGTGCGTCGGCGCGGGGAGCCACGTGGACGGGTACTCCTTCGTGCACGGGCCACCAGTGCCGCATCAGTGCGGCGACCCCCACCCCGATGGCGATGCCTGCGCCGACGTCGCTGGGCCAGTGCACGCCGGTGTGCACCCGGGAGTAGGCGACAGCTCCGGCCAGTGGCACGACGAAGAGCCCGGCGCGCGGTGACTCCATGGTGACGGCTGTGGCGAACGCGGCCGCCGACGCGGCGTGGCCGGAGGGGAACGACGAGGACGCCGGGCGGGTACGCAGCCGCCGGTGCTGGGGCACTTCGTCCTCGGCCGGGCGTCGCCGTGGGAACAAGGGTTTGCCGGCGAGGTTGGCGGCGGCGCTGGCCCCGGCGATGGCGCCGACCCCGCGCAGCGCGGCTCGCCTCGTCGAGCCCTTCCGGAGGGCCAGCAGAGCCACGACGACCCACCACAGACGGGATTTGTTCGCGGATTTCGAGAGCATCCGCAGCCCGTCGTCGGCTCGGGTGCGCGGCAGTGCCGCGCTGCGCGCCATGAGGCCTCGATCGGTACGCCCGACCCTCCCGAAGAGCTGCCAGAGCTGGTGCAACACCGTCGCCGACCTCTTCTCGTCACGGAGGAGACACCGGGCGGGCCGGCACCGGTTTCGTGGGCTGTTTCTCCTATCATCAACGTACCGACCGCGTGTCGCCGCCCGAACGGCGCACCTCAGGTGGGGGTGCAGCGCCTACTCTGGTGTGATGCAGCGGCGGATCTTTGGCATCGAGACCGAGTTCGGGGTCACGTGCACTTTTCACGGTCAGCGCAGGCTCTCGCCCGACGAGGTCGCGCGGTATCTGTTCCGGCGGGTCGTCTCGTGGGGACGTTCGTCGAACGTTTTCCTCTCCAACGGCTCCCGGCTCTACCTCGACGTCGGGTCGCACCCTGAATACGCGACGGCCGAGTGCGACGACCTCACTCAGCTCGTCACCCACGACAAGGCCGGTGAGCGGATCCTCGAGGATCTGCTGGTCGACGCCGAGCGGCGGCTGGCCGATGAGGGCATCGGCGGCGACATCTTCCTGTTCAAGAACAACACCGACTCCGCGGGCAACTCCTACGGCTGTCACGAGAACTACCTCGTGACCCGGGCCGGCGAGTTCTCCCGCATCGCCGACGTGTTGCTGCCGTTCCTCGTGACCCGCCAGCTGATCTGCGGCGCGGGCAAGGTCCTGCAGACCCCGCGCGGCGCCGTGTACTGCTTGTCGCAGCGCGCCGAGCACATCTGGGAAGGCGTCTCCAGCGCCACCACCCGGTCGCGGCCCATCATCAACACCCGCGACGAGCCCCACGCCGACGCCGAACGCTACCGGCGCCTGCACGTGATCGTGGGCGACTCGAACATGGCCGAGCCCACCACGATGCTCAAGATCGGCTCGGCGAACCTGGTGCTGGAGATGATCGAGGCGGGTGTCCAGTTCCGCGATTTCACCCTGGACAACCCGATCAGGGCGATTCGCGAGATCAGCCACGACCTCACCGGCCGCCGCCAGGTGCGCCTCGCGGGCGGGCGGGAAGCGTCGGCGCTCGACATCCAGCGCGAATACCACGCCAGGGCGGTGCAGCACCTCAAGGAGAACGGGTCCACCCCGGCCAACGAGCGCGTGGTCGAACTGTGGGGCCGCGCGTTGGAAGCGGTCGAGCAGCAAGACTTCAGCAAGATCGACACCGAGATCGACTGGGCCATCAAGCACCGCCTCGTCGAGCGTTACCGCGCGAAGCACGACCTGGACCTGTCCAGCCCGCGGGTCGCGCAGCTCGACCTCGCCTACCACGACATCCGTCGCGGCCGGGGCATCTTCGACCTGCTGCAGCGCAAGGGCTTGGTCCGGCGCGTGACCGACGACGGCGAGATCGAGGCCGCGAAGGACACGCCGCCGCAGACGACGAGGGCGAAGCTGCGGGGCGATTTCATCGCCGCCGCGCAGGCCGCGGGGCGCGACTTCACCGTCGACTGGGTGCACCTGAAGCTCAACGACCAGGCGCAGCGGACCGTGCTGTGCAAGGACCCGTTCCGCTCGGTCGACGAGCGCGTGGAACGGCTCATCAGCTCCCTGTAGATGTGCTCGGGGTCGCCGGGAGGGGCGCTGTGCGCGTCGGCGCAGGGTCCCTCCCGACTTCCCAGGGCGAGTGCGGTGCCCGAGACCCCGGCGGTGCGGGGCTACCGGCGATCGTCGGCGACGCGGTCGACCGCGTCTCGTCCGGCGTGTGAGGGGCGAGGCGGCCGGTGGTCGAGTCGCACGGTCGGTTCCGCCGGGCGCACGAGCGGTCCCTTCGCCGGGGCCCGCCCGGGCGGTGTCCAGGCCCGGCGACGCGCGTTCGGGGAACCTGACGGATCTGGGCGGCGCGGCGAGCTAGGGTGACGTGGTGTCCACCGCACGCGCCGAACGGCTGGTCAACCTCGTGCTCGCGCTCCTGTCCACCCGGCAGTACCTCACCGCCGAGCGGATCCGCGGGATCGTGCCCGGGTACGCCGACGCGGCCAGCGACGAGGCGTTCTTCCGGACGTTCGAACGGGACAAAACGGAACTGCGTGAGCTCGGGATTCCGCTGGAAACCGGTCGCAATTCCGCCTTCGACCCCGTTGAGGGCTACCGCATCGCGCGCCGCGACTACGAACTCGGCGAAATCGATCTGGCTCCCGACGAAGCCGCGGCCGTCGGGCTCGCCGTGCGCTTGTGGGATTCGCCGGAGCTGACCGGGCAAGCCCAGCGCGCGCTCGTGAAGCTGCGTGCCGCCGGCGTCGAGGTCGACGACCGCGCCGACACCGTGATCGAGCCACGGGTGCGCGCCGAGCCTGCTTTCGGGCCGCTGCTCGCCGCCGTGCAGAACGGGCAGGCCGTGCGGTTCGAGTACCGGCGCAGTGGCTCGCCGGAACGCCGGATGCGGGAACTCGAACCGTGGGGCGTCGTGTCGTGGCGGTCTCGCTGGTACGTGGTGGGGCACGACCGTGATCGCGGCGCCACCCGCTGCTTCCGGCTCTCGCGCGTGACCGGCGCGGTCACCCCTGTCGGCGATCCCGGCGCCGTGACGCGGCCCGAGGGCGTGAACCTGCTGAAACTCGTGTCCGTCACCGACAGCGGCGACGAGCACAACCCCGTGACCACCGCCCGGTTGTGGATCGCCGACGGCCGCGCCGCCGGGGTGCGCCGCCGCGCGCGCGTTGTCGGCCGCGAAACCGTCGGCGGCGAAGAAGGCGACCTCGTCGAGATCGGCCTGCATTTTCCCGAATCCGCCGCCGATTGGATCGCCGCGCAGGGCCCGGATGTGCTGGTGCTGGAGCCCGACGTGCTCGCCAAATCCGTGCGGCACCGCCTCGAGGCAGTGGTCGCCCGTGGCGAGACCGGTTCCCGGGTCGCGGTGGCGGCCGAGCAGGGGAGCACGTCGTGAGCGGGTCCGGGGAACGCATGCCGCGCCTGCTGGCGCTGGTGCCCTACCTCCTGGCCCACCCGGGGGTGCGCATCGACGAGGCGGCCCACGACTTCGACGTCACGCCCCGGCAGCTGCGCAAGGACCTCGAGCTGCTGTGGATGTGCGGGCTGCCCGGGTACGGTCCCGGCGACCTCATCGACTTGTCGTTCGAAGGCGACACGATCGTCGTGACCCACGACGCCGGCATGAGCCGTCCGCTGCGCCTGACCGGCGGTGAAGCCACTGCGCTGCTCGTGGCGCTGCGCGCGCTCGCCGAAACCCCCGGAGTCGTGGACGGCGACGCCGTGCGCCGGTCGATCGCGAAGATCGAGGCGGCCGCCGGGCAGGCCCAGCCCGCGGGTGTCTTCGTCGGCGGCGGCGTGCGCGAAGGCAAGCAGGCCGCGAAGACCCGTGAGCAGGTCGCGGCGGCGCTGCAGACCGGGCGGGCAATGCGAATCCGCTACTACACCGCATCGAAGGATCAGATCACCGAACGCACGGTGGACCCGATGCGGCTGCTGATCGTGCAGGCGATCGGCTACCTCGAGGCGTGGTGTCGCCGCGTGGAGGGTGTGCGGTTGTTCCGGCTCGACCGCATCGACGAGCTGACGGTGCTCGACGAGCCCGCCGCGCCGCCCGCGCACGCCCGGCACACCGACCTGTCCGAAGGCGTCTTCTCCGTGCGCCCCGACCAGCGGGAAGCCGAGCTGGTGCTCGACCCGGACGCACGCTGGGTCGCCGAGTACTACCCCTGCGAAGAGCTCGACGAGCTCGACGGCGGCCGCCTGCGCATCCGGATGCGCTACGCGGACGAGTCGTGGATGGTCCGGCTGGTCCTCGGGCTCGGGGGAGAAGCGCGGGTGGAACGGCCCGCCGCACTGGCCGAAGCCGTCCGAAGGCGCGCCGCCGACGCGCTGGCCCGGTCCCGTCACCTTCCGTCAACCTGCGGCCGTTAGAGTAGCCCGGGTGTCGTACTTGCCCACCTATGTGCTGCTCGCGGCGGGTCTGCTCATCCTGATCTTGCTGCTGGCGCGGACGTTCAGAGTCTTGCGTACCTTCCGCCGCACGGTGAGCATGGTGGCAGGGCACACCCAGGACCGGGCAGGCCTCATCCGGGCCCGGTCGGCGGCCCTTCGCGTGTCCGTGGCGCAGCGCCGCGACGCGGCGGAAACCCAGTAACATCGGCATCGACTCGAAAACAAGGAGGCCACCGCCATGAACGCGCTGCAGCCGTGGCACATCATCGTCCTGGTGCTCGTCGTGGTCCTGCTGTTCGGGGCCAAGAGGCTTCCCGACGCCGCCCGCTCCATCGGCAAGTCCATGAAGATCTTCAAAGCGGAGACCAAGGACCTCACGAGCGAGCAGAAGGCCGAAGCCGAGGAGGTCGAGACGCGTCAGCTCCCGCAGTCGACCGCCCCCGCGCCGGACACGCGGGTCGCCGATCTCCAGCGCCAGCTCGACGAGCTGAAGAAGCAGCAGGCCGCCGACCAGACCCAGAAGAACGCCAGCTAAGCACCACCCGCACCACCCGGTCCCCGGTCCGCGGGGCACGCTGAAGCCCGGTGCGCTCGGTGCGCTCGGTGCGCTCCGGGGGGCTACGACGAGAACGGAACGACCAGTGGCGGAAGCCGCCAGCGGCGCAGGCGCCGGCCGTAGCAGCAAGAGGTCCCGGCGCAGCCGCCGGAAGAACCCCGACGGCACGATGACGCTCATCGAGCACATCTACGAATTCCGGCGCCGGCTGGGGTACGCGCTGCTGTTCATCCTCCTCGGCGGCATCTTCGGCTTCATCTGGTTCGAGCAGCACCTCGGGCCGATCCCGTCGCTGGGCGACATCATGACCCAGCCCTACTGCGCCATCCCGCCGTCGCAGCGGTTCGGCGGGGACCAGAGCGGCTGCCGGCTCCTGCAGACCGTGCCGTTCGAAGCGTTCACGATCCGGCTCAAGATCGGCATCGCCGCCGGTGCGGTCCTGCTCTCGCCGCTGTGGCTCTACCAGTTCTGGGCCTTCATCGCCCCCGGGCTGTACTCGAAGGAACGCAAGTACGCGCTCACCTTCGTCGGCTTCGCGTCGGTCCTGTTCGCCGCGGGCGCCGTGCTCGCCTACCTGCTCGTGCCCCACGCACTGGCCCTGCTCGCCGGCTTCGGCCAGGAACAGTTCGTCACGGCGCTCACCGCCGACAAGTACATCTCGTTCATCCTGTCGCTGCTGGTGATCTTCGGTGTCAGTTTCGAGCTGCCGCTGATCATCGTGATGCTCAACCTCGTCGGCGTCGTCAAGTACCGGCAGCTCAAGAAGTGGCGCCGCGGCATCCTGTTCGCGCTGTTCGTGTTCGCCGCCTTCGCGACCCCGGGCTCCGACCCGTTCTCCATGCTCGGCTTGGCCGGCGCACTCACGGTCCTGTTCGAGATCGCGATCCAGCTCGCGCGCCTCCACGACCGCAAACGCGACCGGGCCCGCGCCGACGAAGGCTGGGACCAGCTCGCCGACGACGAAGCCGCACCGTTCGACTACACGCCCAGCACCGTCGACGAGGACCAGCCCGCGACCGCACCGCGCAGCACCTCGACCGACGACATCACGTAACCCCCGATGGGCGTGAACGCGGCGCTGGCCGTGCACCCGGCCTCCGGCCACGGAGCCGCGGCCCGCGTCGCCGACGCCGTGGCCGAACGGCTGCGGCCCGCCGTCGACCGGCTCGACGTGCTCACCGCCACCAGCGTGGCCGAATCCCACGCGCTCATGCGCTCCGCCCACGCCGAAGGCCTCGACGTGCTCGTCGTTCTCGGCGGCGACGGCGCCGCCCACCAGGGCGTGCAGTTCTGCGCCGACCACGACGTCGCCCTCGGCGTCGTGCCCTCGGGCACCGGCAACGACTTCGCCCGCGCCCTCGGCAGTCCCCTCGCCGCGCTGCCCGCAGCCGACGCCCTCGCCTCCGCCCTGCGCGCCGGGACCCGCCGCCGCCTCGACCTCGGCCGCACCGGCGACACGTGGTTCGCGACCGTTCTGTGCTCCGGCTTCGACGCCGCCGTCAACGCCCGCGCGAACGCGCTGCGCTGGCCGTCCGGTCCCCGCCGCTACGACCTCGCCGTTGTCGCCGAACTCGCCGCCTTCACCCCGCGCCTGATCACGCTGCGCACCGACGACACCGTCCTCGAACTCGACGCGACCCTCGTCGCCGTCGGCAACACCCCGTTCTACGGCGGCGGCGTCCCCATCTGTCCCGGCGCCGACCCGGCCGACGGGCTCTTCGACGTCACCGTCATCGGCGCCGCCGGGCGCCTCCAGCTGCTGCGCCTGCTGCCCGGCCTGCGCGCCGGCGCCCACCTCGACCACCCCGCCGTGCGGACGTTGCGCACCCGCACTGTCACCATCGACGGCCCCGGTTGGCCCGTGTACGCCGACGGCGAATCCCAAGGCACCACGCCCGTCACCGCCCGCTGCGTGGCCCGCGCGCTCACCGTCGTGGCGCCGTAACCGCGCGACCACCCGCCGGGACGGCACGCCGCGTGCGCGCTGTCGGTACCGTGTGGAACCCTGGGCGGGTGGCCAGTAGCCCTTCACCATCGCCGGCCGAGGCCTATGCGGTCTCGCGCCGCCGCGGCAAGTACCCGCAGCTGACGAGCTTCGCCGGCGAGGCGTCCTTCGAGTTCGACGAGTTCCAGGTCCGCGGCTGCGAAGCCCTCGAAGACGGCCACGGTGTGCTCGTGTGCGCGCCCACCGGCGCCGGGAAGACCGTGGTCGGCGAGTTCGCCGTGCACCTCGCGCTCGCCGAGGGCCGCAAGTGCTTCTACACCACGCCCATCAAGGCGTTGTCGAACCAGAAGTACGCCGACCTCGTCGACCGCTACGGCGCCGACGCGGTGGGCCTGCTCACCGGCGACACCTCGATCAACGGCAACGCCCAGGTCGTGGTGATGACCACCGAGGTCGTGCGGAACATGCTCTACGCAGGCAGCTCGGCCATCCCCGAGCTCGGCTACGTCGTGATGGACGAGGTCCACTACCTCGCCGACCGCTTCCGCGGCGCCGTGTGGGAGGAAGTGATCCTCCACCTGCCCGACCACGTCCGCGTCGTCGGGCTGTCCGCGACCGTGAGCAACGCCGAGGAATTCGGCGAATGGCTCGTCGAGGTCCGCGGCGACACCACCGTCGTCGTCGACGAGCACCGGCCCGTGCCGCTGTGGCAGCACATGCTCGTCGGCAACCGCCTCCTCGACCTGTTCGCCGGCCAGGACCCGGCCGACCCCGGCGCCGAGCTGAAGATCAACCCCAGCCTGCTGCGCCGCACCGAGGAAATCGGCCGCTACGCCCCGGGTTCACTGCGCGGAAACCGTGGCGGCCGCCGCGGCGCGCCCCGCCCGCCCCGGTTCCGCCCACCCTCGCGGGTGGACGTGACAGAACGGCTCGACGCCGCCGGGCTGCTGCCCGCGATCGTGTTCATCTTCTCCCGCGCCGGCTGCGACGCCGCCGTCGCCCAATGCGTGCGGTCAGGCCTGCGGCTCAACGGGCCCGAACAGGTGGACGAGATCCGCCACGTCATCGATGAACGCACCGCCGACCTGCCCGAAGGTGACCTCGGGGTGCTCGGCTACTGGGAGTGGCGCGAAGCCCTCGAACGCGGCTTCGCCGGCCACCACGCCGGGCTGCTGCCCGCGTTCAAGGAAACCGTGGAGGAACTGTTCGTCCGCGGTCTGGTCAAGGTCGTGTTCGCGACCGAAACCCTCGCGCTCGGCATCAACATGCCCGCCCGCACCGTCGTGCTCGAACGGCTCGTCAAATACAATGGCGAGGCCCACGTCGATCTCACACCGGGCGAATACACGCAGCTCACTGGGCGCGCCGGGCGCCGCGGTATCGACGTCGAAGGCCACGCCGTCGTCGCCTGGCAGCCCGGGGTCGACCCGAAACAGGTCGCGGGTCTCGCCTCCACCCGTACGTATCCGCTGCGCTCCTCGTTCCGGCCCGGGTACAACATGGCCGTGAACCTCGTCGCGCAGGTCGGCGCCGACGCCGCCCGGGACCTGCTGGAACAGTCGTTCGCCCAGTTCCAAGCCGACCGCTCCGTCGTCGGCACCGCGCGGCGCATCGAACGCAACAAGGAAGCCCTTCAGGGCTACGCGCGGGCCGTCACCGGTGAATTCGACCAGATGCTCGAGTACGTGGAGCTGCGCGCGAAGATCTCGGCCCGCGAGAAGGCGCTGTCGCGGCAGAACACCGCCACTCGCCGCGCCGGCACCGCCGAGTCGCTGGAGAAGCTCCGCAAGGGTGACGTGATCGCCGTGCCCGCGGGCCGCCGCGCCGGTCTCGCCGTGGTGGTCGACCCCGGGCTCGACCCGATCCGTGAACCCCGGCCCGTGGTCGTCACCGAGGACCGCTGGTCCGGGCCGTTGTCGGTGGCCGACTTCCCGTCGCCGGTCGAGCCACTCGGGCACATCCGCCTGCCCAAGCACATCGAGCTGCGCTCACCCAAGACCCGACGCGACATCGCCTCGTCCCTGCGCAACGCCGGCATTCCCTTGCCGCACCGGCAGCGCCGCCGCACCGGCACCGGCGACGACGCGGAACTCAACGCGCTGCGCCGCGCCCTGCGCGCCCACCCGTGCCACGGACTGGCCGAACGCGAGGCCAACCTGCGGTGGGTCGAGCGCTACCAGCGGCTGCAAACCGAAACCGAGCAGCTCGAACGCAAGGTCGCCGCCACCACGCACTCACTGGCCCGCGCGTTCGACCGCATCCTCGCCCTCCTCGGTGAACGCGGCTACCTCGGACCGGGCACCGGTGCGGACCGCGTGACCGAACACGGCCACCGCCTCGCCCGCCTCTACAGCGAATCCGACCTGCTCGCCGCCGAATGCATCCGCCACGGCGTGTGGGATGACCTCGGCCCCGCCGAACTCGCCGCCGTGGTCTCCACGCTGGTGTTCGAAGCCCGCCGCGACACGGCGGGGGAGCCGCGGTTGCCGGGCGGCGCCGTCGTCAAGGCCTGGGAGGAGACCACGAAACTGTGGGTCGACCTCACCGAGGACGAACGCCGCCACCATCTCGACCGCACCCGCGAACCCGACGCCGGGTTCGCCTGGCCCGTCTACCGGTGGGCCCGCGGCGAGTCACTGGAAAAGGTCCT
The DNA here is from genome assembly GCA_035551175.1 of Amycolatopsis sp. Classification (GTDB taxonomy): domain Bacteria; phylum Actinomycetota; class Actinomycetes; order Mycobacteriales; family Pseudonocardiaceae; genus Amycolatopsis. Next base: position 110,728 of record DASZNR010000046.1, read on the forward strand.
CACCGCGGCCGAAACCAACGGGCAGGAACTGTCCGCCGGTGACTTCGTCCGCTGGTCACGCCAAGTGATCGACCTGCTCGACCAGATCCGCGACGTCCTCGGCAAGGCCGACCCGGTCGGCGCAGCCGCCGCCGACGCCGTCCGCGCCCTGCGCCGCGGTGTCGTCGCGGCCGGCGGGGCGTGAACAGGACGTGAATCCGGTGCACCCACCGGGCGTTCGCGGGCGGACGGGCGGTCACCGTCCGGACAGGGTGCGCGTGGACGCGTGTGCTCGGCCCCGACCTGTGGTTGGATCGCGCACGACACCGCGTCCTGACCCGGCCCGCCCGGCCGGGTGGCTCGCGGACGCAGGCGGACAAGGCGGAGGCAAGCGATGAGCACGCCGTATGGCGGCAACGACCCCCAGCAGCCCCAATACGGGCAGCAGCCGCAGTACGGGCAACAGCCGGGCGGGCCGCAGGAGCAGCAGCCCTACAACCCGCAGCAATACGGCCAGCAGCAGCCGCAGCCCTACGACTCGCAACCCACCCAATGGGTGCAACCCCAGGGCCAGCCCCAGCACGGGCAGCAGCCCGGCGGCTACCCCCCGCCGCAGCAGCCGCAGTGGGGCCAGCAGCCGCCCCCGCAGCAATACGGCCAGCAGCCGCAGTACGGACAACAGCCCGGCGGCGCGTACCCGCAGAGCGGGCCCCCACCCCAGCCCGGCTACGGCGCGCCGGCCAGCGGACCGCAGCCCCTGCCCGGTTATGGCCAGCAACCCGGCCAGTACGACTACGGCCAGGCCCCCGGCGTCGCCCCGGCCGACCAGGGTTCCGGGTCGAAGCCGAAGAAGGGCCTGTTCATCGGTATCGGCGCGCTCGTCGTGGTCGTGGCCGTGGTGGCGATCCTCGGATTCGTGGCGCCCGGGTTCTTCAAGACCGAGGTCTTCAACAACGCTCAGATGCAGACCGACGTCGCGAAGCTGCTCACCGACACCTACAAGATCGAAGGCGTCGGTGGAGTCACCTGCCCGGCCGGGCAGAAGGTCTCCGACGGTGCGACGTTCGAGTGCACCGCGACCATCGACGGCAAACCGCAGCAGGTGAAGATCACCGTGAAGGGCAACGACGGCAACTACGAGGTTTCCCCACCCGCGGCCGGCTGATCCGCCCGCAAAATCGGTGGCTCGCCGGCTGAGTGGCACGGGAAGATCACCGGCATGACCGACCACAGCGTGCGGCTGCTCACGACCGCCGAAGACCGCCGCGCGGCCTGGAACCTGTTTCGCTCCGCCCTGCACGTCAAAGACGGCAGCGACGAAGAATGGGAGCGCATCGGCGAAGCGCACCGGGCCGCGCGCACCTTCGGTGCCTTCGACCCGGAGCTCGTCGGCACCGTCCACGCCTTCGCCGCGGACGCCGTCGTGCCCGGCGGGGCACGGGTGCCGCTCGCCGCGGTCACCGGTGTGGGCGTCCGCGCCGGCCGGACCCGCCGCGGCGTGCTCACCGCGATGATGACGGCGCAGCTGAGGGACATGACCGAACGCGGTGTCGTGCTCGCCGCTCTGCACCCCACCGAAGGCGCCATCTACGGCCGCTACGGCTACGGCCCGGCCACGCTCGCAAGCGACCTCACCGTCGACCGGCACCGCGCGCGGATGCGTCCCGAGGCACCGGCCGGCGGCGAGGTCAGCGTCATCGGGCTGGAGCAGGCCGTGACCCGGTGGCCGGAGCTCTACGCCGCAACCGAGCCGGTCCGCGCCGGCGGGATGAGCAGGCCCACCCACTATTGGCCCCCGCACGAAAACCAGCTGAGGCGTGAGTCCAGTCCGGTCGAGACGGCTGTGCACCAGGGACCCGAGGGCCCCGACGGGTTCCTGATCTACCACGTCGAACGCCGGAAGCTGACCGTGGTGCAGTTCAGTTACACGAACCCGGCCGCGTTCGCCGGGCTGTGGCGATTCCTGCTCTCGGTCGATCTGGTCGACGAGATCTCCGTGCTCGCCCGTCCGCTCGACGAACCCGCCGAGCTGCTGTTCACCGACCCGCGCGCGGTCAAGGTCACCAGTGTCGAAGACGAGCTGTGGACCCGGCTCGTCGACGTGCCCGCCGCGCTCGCCGCCCGCACGTACGGTCCGGCCGAACCCGTCGTCGTCGAGGTGCACGACCGGCAACTGCCCGCCAACGACGGCCGCTACCGCATCGGACCCGACGGCGCCGGACGCACCGAACAGGCCCCCGCGCTGCGGCTCGACGTCGCGGCCCTCGCGATGCTCTACCACGGGGCGTGGCGTGCGACGGACCTTGCCGACACCGGCCGGATCGAGGTCGCCCACGCCGCCGCGCCGGCCAGTGTGGACGCGCTGTTCGCCACGCGCCGCGCGTCGTGGTGCGGTACGTTCTTCTGACCTTGACCATGGGCCCGAGCCGGGCTGCGGGCGGAGGAGCGGGGACATGCGCACCGTGGCGGTGCTGGGTCTGTGCGGCCTCGGGTTGCTGCTGGCCACAAGCTGTTCGACGACACCCGCCCCCGCGCCGCCCGTGAAAACGGTGACCGTGACCCCTCGCACCACCCCACCGCCGTCCGGTGCGGGCAGCGGCGCGCCCCGCACCACCGGGCCCGGGCGGGTGTTCGACGCCGAGGCGATGGACGCCGCGGTCGCGAAAATCCTCACCGGCACCTATGGGCTGCGTGACGTCGGCGCCGTGAGCTGCCCCGACCGGCAGGCCGTCACCGACGGGTCGGAGTTCCAGTGCACCGTCGAGATCGCGGGGGAGCTCAAAAGGGTGCCCATCACGGTCACCGGCACCGACGGCGACTACCGCGTCGACCCTCCGAAGTAGACGGTCCGGAAATCGTGTGGCAACGGAGCCCGCGGTTTGATGGGATCGGGGGATGAGCGACTTTCTGGTCCGTCCCGTCACCGAAGACGAACGCCGGGGAATGTTCGACCTGCTGCTTCAGTCGCTGCACGAACCACTGCCCTCGGACGAGGAATGGGCGGGCTTCGGCGGCTTCTGGGCCGCCGAGGGGAAATTCGGCGCGTTCGACGGTGACCAGGCCATCGGGATCGCGAGCGGTTTCGCGACCACCCTCGGTGTGCCCGGCGGCGCCACCGTGTCCGCGGCGGCCGTCGACGGCGTTGCCGTGCGTGCGGACCGGACCCGCCGCGGCGTGCTCACCGCGCTCATGACGGCGCAGCTGACCGACCTCGCCGGCCGCGGCACCACGATCGCGTGCCTGCACGCCAGCGAAGCCGTGATCTACGGCCGGTTCGGCTACGGCCCCGCCACCCTCGCCAAGACCGTGGAAGTGACCCGACCCGCGCCCCTGCGCGAAGGCGCGATGGCCGACGGCACCGTGCGGCTGCTGGACTTCACCGAAGCCCGCCAGCTGATTTCTCCGCTGTACCAACGCATCGGGCTGCACCGGCCCGGCATGATCGCACGGCCCGAACGGTGGTGGCCGGTGGCACACGATCGCCGGGTGACCCGCGCCGGCGGCTTTCGCGTGGCCGTCCACACCGGACCGGACGGCGACGACGACGGCTACGCCGTGTTCCGCAGCGGTGAGCAGAGCGGCAAGGTGCAGCTGGAGGTGCGCGACTTCCACGCCGCCTCGCCCGAGGCGATCACCGCGGTGTGGCGGTTCCTGCTGTCGATCGATCTCGTCACCACGGTCAGCGCCCGCTGCCGGCCCGTCGACGAACCGGTCGCCGCAGTCCTCGCGGACTTCCGCCGCGCCCGCACCACCGAGATTCAGGACGACCTGTGGGTGCGTCTCGTGGACGTGCCCGCCGCACTCGCCGCCCGCACGTACGGGCCCGCGGACCCCGTCGTCGTCGAGGTGGCCGACCGGATGCTGCCGGACAACGGAGGCCGCTACGTCGTGGGTCCCCACGGCGCCACCCGCACCGACGCCCGCGCGGACCTGCACCTCGACGTCGACACACTCGCGATGCTCTACCTCGGCGAGTGGCGTGCCACGACGCTCGCCCTCGCCGGCCGGATCACCGCCGCGGACCCGGCCGCGCTCGCCCGCGCGGACACCTTGTTCACCACGACGCTCCGGCCGTGGTGCGGCACGTTCTTCTGAGCGCTACCCCTTCGGCAGCGCCGCGAGCAGCCGCTTCACGGAGTTGCCGAGGTTCCATCGCTCGGCCAGCTCCGCGACCCGGTCCGGGTCGGCGGGGCTCGACGGCACCGTGTCCGGTCCCGACAGCTCGACCGCCGCGTCGACGGCCACCCGCACGACCTTCGGCGCCACCGCGAGATAACCGCCGGCGTCCTTGAGTTTCAGGCGCATCTTCAGCGGCAGCCGCGCATCACCCGACTCGGCCGCGGCGACCAGCTCCTCCAGCGAACCGAACTGTGTGATCAGCTTCGCCGCGGTCTTCTCGCCGATCCCGGCGACTCCCGGCAGCCCGTCCGACGGGTCCCCCCGCAACGCGGCCATGTCCGCGTACGCCGGGCCCGCGTTCGCGGCCGGCACCCCGTAGCGTTCGGCGATTTCCTTCTGCCCCAGCACTTCCGCTTTCGCCCAGCCCTTGCCGACATACACGACCGACGCCGGCGTGGGGGTTTCGCGCACGAGCTGGAACAGGTCGCGGTCGCCGGTGATGACCTCCACCGGCGCGGCCGTCTCGCGGGTCGCGAGGGCGCCGATCACGTCGTCGGCCTCGTAACCCGCGGCTTCGGCGGTGGCGAACCCGAACGCCGCCAGCACGTCGAGGATCACCGGCACCTGCGGCGTCAGCGTGTCGGGCACTTCCTCGACGTCGGGGGAGCCGTCACCCGGCTCGGCGACCCGGTGCGCCTTGTAGCTCGGCAGGAGATCCGTGCGGAACTTCGGCCGCCAGTCCGCGTCGAGGCAGGCGACCAGCCGCGACGGGCGCCGGTCGGTGAGGATCCGCGCGAGCGTGTCGGTGAAGCCGCGCACCGCGTTGACCGGCGTCCCGTCGGGCGCGGTCATCGAATCGGGCAGCGCGAAGTACGAGCGGAAGTACAGGCTCGCGGAGTCGAGGAGGGCGAGTGGTCCGGTCACGCGAACAGCCTGCCACGTCCGCCCTCGCGCCGGTGCCCGAAACCCCGGGCGCGCCCGGGTGGCGGCGGCCCGTACCGCGCGGTACTAGGCTCAGCCGCATGTCGCGCCGATCCCTGCACACGCCCGCCCCGGACGCCGCCGCGCTCCGCGCCCGCCTCGACCGCGCCGCCCAGGCGGCCGCCGCGGCGGACACCGACGCACTGCTCATCGCGCCGGGATCCGACCTGCGCTATCTGCTCGGCCAGGCGGGCGGCTCGTTCGAGCGGCTCACCACGCTCGTGGTTCCCACCGACGGCACCCCGGCACTGATCGTGCCGAAACTCGAAGCACCCGGCTACCACGACGTGCCCACCGCAGACCTCGGCGTCGAGGTCGTGACCTGGGTCGACGGCGAGGACCCCTACCGGCTCGTGGTCGATCGGCTCGGCAAGCCCGGCCGCGTCGCGGTCTCCGACTTCACCCCGGCCCTGCACGTGCTCGCGCTGCGGGCCGCGCTCGGCGACGCCGAACAGACCCTCGCTGGTCCTGTCGTGCGGCAGCTGCGGATGCGCAAGGATGCCGCCGAAATCGCCGCTCTGCGCGCGGCCGGCGCGGCGATCGACCGGGTTCATGCCCGGGTCGGCGAGTGGCTGCGCCCCGGCCGCACCGAAGCCGAGGTCGGCGCGGACATCGCCGCCGCGATCATGGAAGAGGGCCACACCGTGGCCGATTTCGTGATCGTCGGCTCCGGCCCCAACGGTGCCAGCCCCCACCACGACGTGTCCGACCGTGTGATCGAGCGGGGTGACGTGGTCGTCGTCGACATCGGCGGCCCGCTGCCCGAGGGCTACAACTCCGACTCCACCCGCACCTACGCCGTCGGCGAACCCCGCGACGCCGACGTCGCCTCGACGTACGCGGTGCTGCAGCGCGCACAGCAGGCCGCCGTCGACGCCGTCCGCCCCGGCGCGACGGCCGAGTCGATCGACGCCGCCGCACGCGACATCATCTCGGACGCCGGGTTCGGCGAGTTCTTCATCCATCGCACCGGCCACGGCATCGGCCTCGACGTGCACGAAGACCCCTACATCGTCGCGGGCAACAGCCTGCCGCTGGAGCCGGGCATGGCGTTCAGCGTCGAGCCCGGGATCTACCAGCCCGGCCGCTGGGGCGCGCGCATCGAGGACATCGTCGTGGTGACCGAGACCGGGGTGGAGGCCGTGAACACGCGGCCGCACGAGCTCGTCGTGCTCGACGCATGACCGGCGCATTGGAACCGCTCGACCAGGCGATCGTGCGTGAACTCGCCGCCGACGGGCGGCGCAGCTTCACCGACCTCGCCGAACGGGTCGGCCTGTCGGTGTCGGCTGTGCACCAGCGCGTGCGCCGCCTCGAGCAGCGCGGCGTGATCCTCGGCTACACCGCCCGCCTCGACGGCGAGCAGATCGGGCTGCCGCTCACCGCGTTGATCTCGCTGACCCCCAACGACCCGGCCGCCCCCGACGACTACCCGCAGCGCATCCAGCACATCACCGAGATCGAGTCCTGCTACTCGGTCGCCGGCGACGAGTCCTACATTCTGCTCGTGCGCGTCGCGTCGCCCCTCGGTCTGGAGGACCTGCTGCGCCGCATCCGCGAAGCCGCGAAAGTCTCCACCCGCACGACGGTGGTGCTTTCGACCCCGTTCGAAGGCCGCTCGCCATCGCTGTAGCTGTGGTGGCCTCACGGCGACGCCTACGAGGCCCGACGGCTGGTACGATAAAAGGTATGGCAACACGTAAGGTGACACTCTCGCTCGACAGCGGTGCCCTCGAGTTCGCCGAGCGGGCCGCGAAAGCGCACGGGATCTCGGTTTCCTCCTGGCTGTCCAAAGCAGCCCGGCGGGAGGCGGTCCGCACCGGATACACGCCGCCGCAGGCGGCTCCGGCCAAGCCGGTGGCCGAGGCGGACGAGGCGGAGCGGTCGGCGGCGGAAAAGGACCTGCGTGCGCAGGGGTGAAGTCTGGACGTACCGCCCCCCGACCGAACAAGCCCGCGAGCGGAGCGTGGTGATCCTGTCCTCCGACGGGGTCAACGAGTCCGAACGGCCCTGGCTGCTCGGTACGGAACTGCTCGAACGCGATCCCCAGGACATCCTGGGCGTGGCCGTGGACGCGCGCTACTGGGTGTCCACGCTCAACCTCACCCGCCTGTACCGGCCGTGGTTCGCCGAGCGGATCGCGGAGATCGACCACGAGGTGCAGGAGCAGCTCGACGTCGCGCTGCGCGCGGCGCTGGACCTCTGACGCGGGGTCAGCGGGCCTGCGGCCGGGCGTGCAGCTTCCCGTCCGGTCCGGCCAGGCACGCGGCGTCGCCTTCGCGCGTCGCGAGGAACTCGGTGAGACAGCCGGCGATCGCGGCGTGTCCGGCGGCGTTGGGGTGAAACGACTCCTGCAGTGCGTGCTGTGCCCGGTCGGCCTGCCCGAGGTCGTCGAGGTGCAGCGTGAGCCGGGTGAACCACTCCGACGCGGGGTTCGCGCCGCCGCTGCACGCTTCGTGGTGCGCGCCCGCCTGCGCGAGGTCAAGGAACCGGGCGCCGGATTGCACGGCGGCCTGCTTCAGGCCCGCTGAGAGCGTGGTGATGGCCGTGGTCGAGATCCACCGCAGGTCGTCGGTGCGAAACGGGCAGCCGTTGAGGTTCTGCAGATTCGGCACCACGTCCGTGGCCACGGGCGTCGCGTAGGACTGCAGCACCAGCTGGTAGTCCGCCGGCACGTACCCCGCCTGCGCGAGCACCTTCTTCACGTCGCCGACGGCGTTGACGACCTTCGGCACCATCGCGTCCACTTTGGACGTCCACGTGCTGCGCAGCGCCGAGCTGCACGACGGCGCCCCTTGGTTGAACCAGGCCCTGAAACACGCCGAAACCTGTGCGGAGAACTGTGGGTCGTCGTTCGCGCCGACCGCGATCACGACCGCGGCGACCCGGTGGTTCTTGAGCAGCCCGGCCAGTTGCTGCGCCTGCGACGGCTCACCCCACTGCTTCACCGGACCGAGCGCCACCTGCTCCGCGGGCGCACCCGAACACGCCAGGTTCACCCGCGCCGTCACCCCGGGGATCTGCACCTTCTCGACGAACGCGTTGGCCGAGCGGTGACACCAGTCGCCGCCCCGGCCGTCGGTGCCCGTGGTGTAGTCGCCGGCACCTTCGCCGGACACAGTGCTGTCGCCCAGGGCGACGACCGTGAGCGGCCCGGTGCCCGGCGGGCCCTTGCGCGGCAGCGGCAGCCCGTTTTTGGTGCCGGGACCGGAGAACACGAACAAGCCCACGATCACCGCCACGCAGGCCAGGACCAAGGCCCCCCACCACCACCGGAATCTTCGCATCGCCACCCGAGTCTAGCGAGCACCCGCACGAGACCCCGTGAGACCGGGCGGCGCAATCCGGACCAAAGGTCCACAGTGGACTCGATACGGTGGATTCAATCCGGATTCAATCGAGGGCGGCGCGCTTGCGCTCCAGCAGGTCGCGTTCGGCGGGGTTCGTGGCCAGCTCCACCGCTCGCGCGTAGGCGGCCGCGGCCTCGCCGGTCCGGCCGAGGCGGGCGAGCAGGTCGGCGCGCACGGCGTGGAACAGGTGGTAGCCCTCCAGCGCCGCCTCGTCGACGGCCAGCTCGTCGACCAGCGTCAGCGCCGGCGCGGGGCCGTCGACCTCGGCCACGGCGACGGCCCGGTTGAGCGCCACCACCGGCGTGGGTGTGAGGGTGAGCAGGTGGTCGTAGAGGCGCCTGATCTACCGCCAGTCGGTGTCTTCGACCGTGGCGGCGTCGCTGTGCACGGCGTTGATCGCTGCCTGCAACTGGTACGGACCGGGCCGGTCCCGGCGCAGGCAACGGCGAACGAGCGCCCGGCCTTCGGCGAGCAGCGCCGGATCCCACCGGGCCCGGTTCTGGTCGCGCAGCAGCACGACCTCGCAGCCGGCGCCGGTGCGGGCGGGCCGGCGGGCCTCGACGAGCAGCATCAGCGCCAGCAGACCCAGCACCTCCGGTTCGTCGGGCATGAGCTCGGCGAGCAGCCGCGCCAGCCGGATCGCTTCCGCGGCCAGGTCCGCACGGCCGAGCGCCGGGCCGGTGGTGGCGGTGTGGCCCTCGGTGAAGATCAGGTACAGCACCGTCAGCACGGCGCCCAGCCGCGCGGGCAGGTCGGCGTCGGAGGGCACTCGGTAGGGGATGGCGGCGTCGCGGATCTTGGCCTTGGCGCGGGAGATGCGCTGGGCCATCGTCGGCTCGGGCACGAAGAACGCGTGCGCGATTTCGCCGGTGGTCAGCCCGCCGAGCAGGCGCAGGGTGAGGGCGATCCGGGCGGCCGGGGCGAGCGCGGGATGGCAGCAGGTGAACACGAGCCGGAGCCGTTCGTCACGCACGGGGCCCTCCTCGGCGGGTTCGTCGCGGGCGTGCAGCAACGCGGCGTGGGCGTGCCGGTCGGCGCGGGACGCTTCACGGCGCAGGCGGTCGACACCCCGGCGGCGGGCGGTGGTCACGAGCCAGCCGGCGGGGCTGGGCGGCAGCCCGCCGATCGGCCAGCGGCTCGCCGCGACGGTGAACGCTTCCTGCACCGCCTCTTCAGCCACGTCGAGGTCGCCGAAGACCTTGCCGAGTACGGCCACGGCGCGGCCGTACTCGGCGCGGAACACGCGCTCGAGCACAGCCGCGTCCACATCCGACACTCAGGCCTCACTTTGCAACGGCCGGACCTCCACGGGCAGCGTGGTGATGGCCGCGAACCGCTCCGCCCAGCGCAGCGCGGCGTCGAGGTCCGAAGCGGCCACGACGGTGAACCCGCCGAGGTGTTCCTTGCTCGATCCTTTCCGGAAGCCGGTTCGTCCACTACACGAATCGGCTCCGCCCGTTTCGACAGGCGCCCGGAGAAAACCGTCAGGGATAGTCGACCACGTTCGACGGCGCCGTGCCGGAGGGCGTCGCGGCGCCGGTGTCGTTCACGACATGGGTGATGGACCCGCGGGTGTTGAGGGAGACCGTGAGCAGGCTGTGGAGCTTCACACCGGCGGCCGTCGGAACTTCGAACGCGTGATAGCTGCTCACGGCGGGGTTGGTGTCGAAGAAGCAGTAGCTGCCCAGCCCCCACGCCTCGTGGCTGGTGACGCCGGGCGCGACCTTGTAGGCGGCGTACCCGGCGACGCCGGCGGGGGAGTTCCACGACGCCTGGTCGGGCACGTCGTAGGGCATCTCGTTCTGGAAGAAGATCGTCTTGCCGCCTTGGCCGTTCCACACCACCTGGTACTTCTGGTAGTGCTCGACGAACAGTCCGGTGGCGAGCACGTCGTCGCCGTTGACGAGCACGCCGGTGTCGGCGGGATTGGTGGTCCAGCCGACCGTGCCGGGGTTGCCGTGGTCGGCGCGCCACGCCCAGGTGTGGTCGACGATCGTGTCGTCACTGTTGATCACGAGACTCGTGGTCGCCTTGCCCGCGACGTCACCGCCGACGCGGAAGAACACGTCCTGCACGGTCGCCGGGTCCGCGGCGTGGGAGGTGTGGACGCCTTCGGTGCCGACGGTCAGCAATGCCTTGGAGGTGGTGGTGCCGGCGTCGAAGAGCAGGCCCTTGAGCCGCACCCCGTCGACGTCGGCGACGTGCATCGCGTCGATCCCGTTGTCGGGCACCAGGGTGGGGTAGCCGAGGCCGAGGACGACGGTGTCGGGGCGGGTGACGGTCAGCGTCTGGTCGAGGTGGTAGACGCCGGGGGTGAAAAACAGGTCGCAGCCGGCGGCGAGCGAGCCGTTGATCGACGCGGCGCTGTCGCCCGGCTTCACCACGCGGACCTGGCTCATGGGCACCGACGTGCCCGGTGTCGACCCGCCGGCCCAGCTCGGCCCGGACGCTCCGGTGCGCAAGGCGGGCAGGAACACGCGGTACTTCCCGCTGCCGTCGACGTAGAGGTAGGGCACGTCGCGGGAGACAGGTGTCGTGGCGAGTGTCGTCTCGGGCGGGTTGGGGAAGGTGGTCGCCGGGGCGCCGGTGGTGCCGGAGAAGACCATGTTCCACACACCGCCGTCCCAGCTGCCGTAGGCGGAGTCGCGGCTGTACCACTGCTGCTGCGAGACCGACGCGGTCTGCCCGGAGACCCGGGTGTCGGCGATGTAGCCGCCGCTGGCGTAGCCGTAGCTCGCCGGGTAGAGCTGCAGCCCGCCGTGGATGTCCATCCGCCGCAGCGGCGCCGCCTGCGATACGGCCCACCGGTCGTCGCCACTCGAGGGGTTCACTGCGAGGTTCTCCGCGGAGCGCCAGAAGTTCTGCAGCGCGGAGCCCTGGTCGGAGGCGTTGAAGGCGTCGACGGTGATGTCGCCGTTGATCCTCACGTCGTCGGGGTTCTGCCCGAGCCCGGCGACGGCGGTGTAGTAGCCGAGATTGTCGTGCACGGTGAACGTGCCGGGTTTGAACAAGTGCGCCACGCGCTTGTCGGTGAATTGCGCGGACTGGGTGTCTTTCAGGGCGTCGAAGTCGGCGTCCACTTGGGACTGGATGGTCGCCGCGGGCATGCTCGGGTCGAAGATTCGCACATTGGGGCCGAAGTCGGGAACATCGGGCTGCCCCGTGCACCCGGTCGCCCGGCCGGGGGACCCTTGCTCGCCCGCGGCGGATGCGAGGGGCCGGCGGCAACCGCACCGGCGGCGAGTAGAGCGGCCGCCGCGAGGGCGGCGCTCCATCGGGAAATGTGCTTGACCGTCGGGCGATTCACGCCGTGCCACCTCCATCGCCGGCGCTGTGACCGGCTCGGAATCGTTGCAGATCACGACAAGGTAACCTTGCTCGCTCCCGGCGGACCTCACGTCTTGGTAACAGTTGTCTGGACCAATCGGGTCGAGGCGTGGAAATTTCCTTCATTCGCAGGGGTGACCCCGAACGAGTTACGTGACACCATTCGATCTCACTGCGTGATCGGAGGGAGGCGTCATGACACGACTGAAAGCTCTGAGCCGTGGCTTGGCGGCGTTCGTGCTCGCTCTACCCCTGGTCCTGGTCACCACCCACGGCGCGGACGCGGCCCCGCGCCTCGCGGGCGGCCTGGTCGATTTCGGGTGCGCGACCCACGGGCAGCTGCATTGCCTTGGCAAGGCGATCAAATCACCGAAGGGTCCCGGCCCGATGGTGGATTCGACCCCGGTCGGGTACGGACCGGCGGAAATCCAATCCGCCTACGGGCTTTCCGGGCTGCACAGCGGCGGCCGGACGGTGGCCATCGTCGACGCGATGGACGCCCCCACCGCCGAAAGCGATCTCGCGACCTACCGGTCGGCCCGCGGCCTTTCGCCGTGCACCACGGACAACGGCTGTTTCCGGAAGGTGAACCAGAACGGCGACGCGAGCCCGCTGCCCCAGCCGGACTACGGCTGGGCCGAGGAGATCAGCCTCGACCTCGACGCCGTGTCGTCGGCGTGTCCGGACTGTAAGATCCTGTTGGTGGAAGCCGATTCTCCCGATATCGACCCGCTGATGACCGCGGTCGACACGGCGGCGGCGACGCCCGGTGTCGTCGCGATCTCCAACAGCTACGGCGGGGCTGAGGACTCGACGATCACCGCCGCCGATGCCCACCTGAACCATCCCGGCATCGCCATCACCGCTTCTTCGGGCGACTCGGGGTACGGCGTGAGCTGGCCCGCGTCGTCGCCCTACGTCACCGCGGTCGGCGGCACGACGTTGACGAAGGTCACGGGCACGAGCCGCGGCTGGAGCGAGACGGCGTGGTCCGGCAGCGGCAGCGGCTGTTCGGCGATCGAGCCGAAACCCGCGTGGCAGCACGACACCGCGTGCTCGAAGCGGACCGTGGCCGACGTCGCGGCGGTCGCCGACCCGCAGACCGGGCTCGGGGTCTACGACACCTACAACAGCTGCAACGGCGACCCGGCGTGCGACGTCCTGCTGCAACTCGGCTTGGCCCAGGGCGCCAACGGCTGGGTCCAGGTGGGCGGCACGAGCCTGTCGTCGCCGGTGGTCGCGTCGATCTACGCGCTGGCCGGCAGCGACGTCACCTCGGGGTCGCAGCCGTATGCGCACCCGGACGAGTTGTACGACGTCACATCGGGCAACAACGGCAGCTGCGGCGGCAGCTACCTGTGCACCGCCGGGCCGGGCTACGACGGGCCGACGGGCCTCGGCACACCGAACAGCACAGGGGCGTTCTGAGTCACCCGTGACCAGCGGGCCGTGACGTCCTCGTTCGGCGAGGGCGCCACGGCCCGCTGGTCTATCGTTCTCGGTGAACTAGTCTCACCCCGTTTTCCAGCTCTTTCCGCGATCGGGAAACGTTTCCGGCCATGGTGGCGCACCTATTTCCCGCTGTTGCCTACTGCACGGCTAAGACCCGGCCGGCGCCACGTTCCGATCAGCTGCGGGAAATCTTCGAGTGCGCCGTCGGTGTGCTGCGCACCAGGAGGTGACCGCGAGCTGTCGCCGCGAGGGCGCCGGGCAACGGGTCCCGGTGCAGCACGCCCAGCCGCTGGGTCGCGCGGGTGAGCGCGACATACAGCTCGGCCGCGCCGCGGGAGCCGGCGAGGATGCGGGCCGGGTCCACGACCAGGACGGCGTCGAACTCGAGGCCCTTCGTCGCGGCGGCCGGCACAGTACCCGGTACGCCGGGCGGTCCGATCACGACGCTCGTGCCTTCGCGGCCGGCCTCCGCGGCGGTGAACTCGTCGATCGCGGCGGGCAGCGTGGCGTCGGTGACCGGGCGGGCCCACGGCCGGATCCCGTTGGCGCGCACGGATTCCGGCGGCGTGGTGTCGGGGGCGAACTCCGCGAGCACGCCCGCGGCGACGGCCATGATCTCCGCCGGGGTGCGGTAGTTCACCGTCAGAGCCCGGTAGAGCCAGCGGCCCGGCACGTACCGGTCCAGCATCGCACCCCACGATCGCGCCCCGGCTTCGGAGCGACGCTGGGCGAGGTCGCCGACGACGGTGAACGAGCGGTTGGGGCAGCGCCGCATCAGGACACGCCAGTCCATTTCGGACAGTTCCTGAGCCTCGTCGACCACCACGTGCCGGTAGGTCCAGTCACGGTCGGCGACGGCGCGCTCGGCGAGCGTGCGGGTGTCCTCCTCGGTGAAGTGCCCGGCGAGGTCCTCGCCGTAGAGGAGGTTCTCGGCGCCGAGCATCACGTCCTCGTCCTGCTCCTCGCGGTCGAGCTTGAGCAGGTCGAGCACCTGTTCGGCGTAGTACGCCTCGGCTTTCCGCTGCTGCTCGGCGGCGCGGTCCGCGCGGGCTCGGGCGGCCGGGTCGCGCCCGAGCAGGTCCACGAGCTCGTCCAGCAGCGGCACGTCCGCGACTGTCCACTCGGCACCGCGCTCGCGCCACAGCGCGGGGTCGGCGCCGGCCGCGGCGAGGCGGTCGGCCGACTCGTACAGCTGCGCCAGCAGGGTTTCCGGGGTGAGGACGGGCCACAGCTCGTCGAGCGCCGCGGTGAAGGTGTCGTTCTCGGCGAGCTCGTCGAGCAGGCTCCGACGCTGGTCCTCCCACAGGTCCCGGTCCTCACGCGAGAGCCAGCCACGGCCGATGCGTCCGAGCGCGCGTTCGGTGAGCACGTAGGTGACGATCTCGGTGAACGTGGCGCGGGCCTCGTTGTGCGGCAGGCCACTCGCGCGGGCTTCTTCGATCGCCCACTGCGCGGTCTCGGCGTCGATCCGGACGGTGACGCCGCCGAGCCCGATCGGGATGGGCGTGGCCGGTGGGCGTTGCCGGTCGGCGATCGCGGCCGCGAGCACGTCGAGGATCCGCAGCGAACCCTTCAGCCGCGTGGCCTCCGGCGTGTCGTCGGCGGTGACGTGCAGTCCGGGCACGAGGCCGCCGGTGGTCGTGAACACCACGTCCGTCTCGCCCAGCGACGGCAGCACCCGCCCGATGTGGGTGAGGAACGTGGGATTCGGCCCGACCACCAGCACGCCGTGGCGCTCCATCCGTTCGCGCTGCGTGTAGAGCAGATAGGCGACGCGATGCAACGCCACCACCGTTTTCCCGGTGCCCGGACCGCCTTCGAGCACCAGCACGCCCGGGTGCTCGAGCCGGATGATCTCGTCCTGCTCGGCCTGGATGGTGGCGACGATGTCGCGCATGCCTTCGCCGCGCGGTGCGTTGACCGCGGCCAGCAGCGCGGCGTCGCTACCTTCACCGGCGCCGAGGACCTCGTCGGTGAACCCGGTCACGGCCCGCCCGCGCGGGTGGAACTGCCGGCGCCGCCGCACACCTTCGGGATGCGCACCGGTGGCGGTGTAGAACGGACGCGCCGCGGGCGCCCGCCAGTCCAGAAGCAGCGGCCGGTATCCGTCGGCCTCGTCGAACAACCCGATGCGGCCGAGGTAGGACACCTCGCCGTCGAGACTGTCGAGACGGCCGAAGCACAGCCCGTTGTCCACCACCTCCAGCCGGCGTGCCTCCCGTGCGAGCGCCCGCACCGACACGTCCCGTTCCATCGCCGGGCTGCCGTTCGCCCCCAGCGCCGCCCCGTACTCCGCTTTCACCCGCGCCCGCTCCGCATCGAGCCGCGCATACAACCCGGCGACATACGCCCGTTCCGACCGCAATTCCTTTTCGTACCCCTGAACCGACAACAGACCCCTCACCGTCATTTCCGCAGGTGGACGCCGATTGTGCGCCCCCACCCGGGTCTTGCGGCAAGCCCCGGGGTGCGTTATACGTTGAAAGGGGAGGGGAAAGGTGTGCCCTTCCGGTGGTTCAGCGGTTCTGGTCCGCCCACCAATTCCGGCCGGTTTCCGGCAGCGTCGAAATCGGGTCGTAGTACGGGTAGCGCCGACGCAGGGCGTCCGGGTCGTCGTGTTCGATGCCGGTGCGGTAGTTCTTCGTCCAATACGAAATGCCGCGCTCGCGGTCGTAGCCGGCGAGCTGGTGGACCCAGCGCTTGCCGACGTAGGGGACGTCGCAGACGATGCGCGGGGTGGCGTAGCCCGGGAGATACCCCATGATGGCGTGCTGCAGGTCCTGGGCTTCCCAGACCGCCACGCGCCAGTGCTCGGCGTTGGGGATCATGTCGCACATGTAGAAGTAGTACGGCAGGATGTTCGCTTCGCCCTGCAGGGCGAAGCACAGGTCCAGCAGCGCGGCCGGGGTCGCGTTGACGCCGCGCATCAGCACGCCCTGGTTGCGCACGTCGCGGACACCGACCTCCAGCGCGGTGCGCGCGGCTTCCGCCACGAGCGGTGTGACGGACTGCGCGTGGTTCACGTGGGTGTGGATCGCCAGGTTGACCGCGCGCCGCTGGGCGGTGACGGCGACGCGCTCGAGCCCTTCGACGACCTTGGGCTGCAGCCAGTGCTGCGGTAGTGCCGCCAGCGCTTTCGTCGCGAGCCGCACGTCGCGGACCGTGTCGATGTCCATCAGCCGCATGAGAAACGCTTCCAGCTGCGGCCACGGGACGTTGGCCACATCGCCGCCGGACACCACGACGTCGCGCACGCCCGGGGTCCGCTTGAGGTAGCCGATCATCGCGTCCTGACGGTCGACGGGCTTGAGCGCGAGCTTGTGCTTGGCGACCTGCTCGGTGGAGTTGCCGACGAGGTCCATGCGGGTGCAGTGCCCGCAGTACTGGGGACAGGTCGAGATCAGCTCGGCCAGCACCTTCGTCGGGTAGCGGTGCGTGAGCCCCTCGACGACCCACATCTCGGCCTCGTGCAGCGAGTCGCGTTCGGAATGCGGGTGGCTCGGCCACGCGAGATCACGGTCGCTGCGCAGCGGCAGCATGTAGCGGCGGATCGGGTCCGCGTAGAACGCCTCGGTGACCTTCACCGGGTCGCTCCCGGCGTCGGGGGCCATCGTGTTCACCATCTGCGGCGGCAGCAGCATCGACATCGTCGCCATCTCGTGCTGGTCGGCGACCAGGTCTTCGTAGAACCGCTCCTGCAGCAGGTCACCCATCACCGTGCGCAGCTGTTTGACATTGCGGACGCAGTGCACGCGCTGCCACTGGGCGTCCCGCCACTCGGCCTCGGTCACGTCGTGCCAGCCGGGGAAGCGACGCCAGTCCGGTTCCACCAGTTCCGTGCGGGTGTACTCGTACGGCTGGTCGTGGGCGGCGGCCGGCACAGGTTGCTGGATCGCAGTCATCTGTACTCCAAGTCGTCGGGAACACGTGAAAATATCCTGTCACAACGTTCTCACGACGTAAATCTTCTTGTGCGGCGACATGGGCGGTCTCGGCAAGTGACGAGGAGGAAGCAGCTGCCTCACGCAGCTGCCGCACCCGCGTCCGCCACACGCGCGGCCCGGCGGTGCGGTGAAGGTCACGGACCGCGAGACACACCGACCCCGCCCGGGGTCGGCGGCGGCCACGGGGGAGACTCGACGCGTGACGAACGACAGCACAACGCTCCTGCTCGGCGGGCGGATCTACACCCCGTCCTCACCGGACGCGACCGCGCTCGCCGTGTCCGGCGGTACCGTCGTGTGGGTCGGCCAGGACGCCCCCGCCCGCGCGCTATACCCGGACGCGGAGGTCGTCGACCTCGGTGGCGCGTTCGTCGCTCCCGCGTTCGTCGACGCCCACGTGCACGCCACCGCGACCGGCCTGCACCTCACCGGCCTCGACCTGACCGCGGTCCGCGGCGGGGCCGAGCTGCTCGCCGCCGTCCGCACCGCCGTGGCCGCGGCACCGGGCGAGGTCCTGCTGGCCCACGGCTGGGACGAATCGTCCTGGACGGATTCGCGGGTGCCCAGCCGCGCCGAGCTCGACGAGGCCGCCGGCGCGACACCGGTCTACCTCAGCCGCGTCGACGTCCACTCCGCGCTCGTGTCCACGGCACTGGTCGAGCTCGCCCCCGAAGCCCGCGCTGCCGCCGGGTTCACGGCCGACGGCCCGCTCACCCGCGACGCACACCACCTGGTGCGCGCCGCCGCGCGCGCCGCGATCACCCCCGACCGGCGCACTGCTGCGCAGCGCGCGTTCCTCACCGCGGCCGCCGCGCGCGGCATCGTCGCCGTGCACGAATGCGGCGGCCCCGACGTCGCCGGACGCGACGACTTCACCGGGCTGCTCGCGCTCGCCCGGGAACCGGGCCTGCCGCAGGTCGTCGGCTACTGGGGCGAGCTTGGCGCGATCGGCACCGCTCGGGAGCTGGGCGCGCACGGCGTGGCCGGCGACCTGTTCGCCGACGGCGCCCTCGGCTCCCACACCGCAGCCCTGACCAGCCCGTACACCGACGAGCCTGATACCTCCGGCGCCTGCTACACCGACGCCGCCGGGATCGCCGCGCACCTGGCCGCCGCCACCGAAGCCGGGCTGCAGGCCGGGTTCCACGTGATCGGTGACGCGGCCGTCGCGGAGGTCCTCGAGGGTTTCCGCCTCGCGGAGAAGGAAGTGGGGCAGCGGGCACTGGCCGCGCGCCACCACCGGCTCGAACACCTCGAAATGGTCACCGCCGACCAGGCCAGGGCACTGGCGGTCTGGGGCGTGATCGCCTCGGTGCAGCCCCTGTTCGACGCCACCTGGGGCGGCCCGTCCGCCATGTATGCCGAACGGCTCGGCGCCGAACGTGCCGCGGCGCTCAACCCGTTCGCGACGCTCGCCGCGGAAGGTGTCGTCCTCGCCTTCGGCTCCGACGCACCGGTGACCCCGCTCGACCCGTGGGCCGCCGTCCGCGCCGCCGTGCACCACCACACGCCGGAAGCCCGGCTTTCCGCGCGGGCCGCGTTCACCGCCCACACCCGCGCCGGACACCGCGCCGCCGGCGTCAACGACGGCGTCACCGGCACTCTCGTGCCGGGCGCGCCCGCGCATTACGCGATCTGGGACGCACCCGACCTCGTCGTCGCCACCGCCGACACCCGCGTGCAACGCTGGTCCACCGACCCACGCTCCGGCGTGCCGCCGCTGCCGCGCCTCGACCTGGACGCGCCGCTGCCGACGTGCCTGCGAACCGTCCGCGCGGGGACCGTGCTGCACGACGAGTTCACGTCGGCCTCCTAGAGTTCCAGGAGTGGCAGTGACAGTCGCGGACCCCGAACCGGGCGTTCCGCACGAGACGACCCCGAAGCGCCGCCGGCGGCGCCGGTTTTCCCGCGCGTGGCTGATCCGCCTCGGTGTCGCCGGCGCCTCGGGCTACCTGTACTACCTGAGCTTCGCCCCGCGGCCCCTCTGGTGGCTCGCCCCCCTCGCGTTCACCGCGCTCGCGCTGGTCCTTCGTGGACGGTCGTTCCGCGGCGCGTTCGGCTACGGCTTCGTCTACGGCGCCGCGTTCTTCCTCGCGCTGCTGACGTGGCTGCAAGACTTCCTCGGCCGCGACTTCGGCCCGTGGCCGTGGCTCGGCCTGTCGCTCACGCTGTCGCTCTACTTCGGACTCGGCGCCCTGCTGATCCGCGTCGTGGCAAGGCTGCCGCTGGCGCCGCTGTGGGGCGCGCTCGCGTTCGTCGCACTCGAAACACCGCGCGCGTGGTTCCCGCTCGGCGGATTCCCGTGGGGCCGCGTCGCGTTCAGCCAGCCCGAAGGCGCCTACCTCTCACTCGCGTCCGTCGGCGGCGCACCGCTCGTCGGGCTCGCGGTCGTGCTGAGCGGCTTCGGCCTCGCAGCCCTGGTCGCACGCCTGTGGCAGCACCGGCGCTGGCGCGACCGCAAGCTGATCACACCACTGGTGCTCACGCTGCTGCCGGTGCTCGCTGGCCTCGCCGTGTGGCCCACCGTCGGCACCGCGGCGCAGGACGGCTCGCTCACCGTCGCCGCCATCCAGGGCAACGCACCCGACGTCGGCATCGCCCTCGAAGGCGAACGCGACGTGCTGCGCCGCAATCATTTCGCCGAAAGCGCCAAGCTGCTGGGCGAGATCCAGGCAGGGCAGGTCCCCAAACCAGACCTGCTGGTGTGGCCCGAAACCGCCACCGCCGTCGACGGCCGCGCCGGTGACCCCGCGATCGACCAGATGGTCAACGCCTTCGGCGTGCCCGCGATCATCGGCACCCTCTACCTGCTGCCCGACGGCACCGCGGAGAACTCCGCCGTCGTGTGGAATCCCCGCACCGGACCGGGCCAGCGCTACGTCAAACAGGACCTCGTGCCCTTCGGCGAATACGTGCCCGACCGCGCGATCGCCCGGCTCGTGACCCCGTTCGTCGACAACACCCCCGACCTGCGCGCCGGCGACGGCAGCAACGCCGCCCTCTCGGTCGCCGGCACCAAGGTCGGGGTGTTCATCTGCTACGAGACCGCGTTCGACGGACCCGCCCGTGACGCCACCGACCAAGGCGGCGAACTGCTCGTCGTGCCCACCAACAACGCCTGGTACGGCCCGGGGGAGATGAGCTACCAGCAGCTGGCGATGACCCGGCTCCGGGCGGTCGAACACGGCCGGGCCGCGGTCGTCTCCGCCACGTCCGGCGTGAGCGCGATCGTGGCTCCCGACGGCACGATCACCAGCTCAACCGGCCTTTTCACCGCAGACGCCCTGGTCGGCCGCGTGCCGCTGAGGACGGAGACTACGCTGTCGGATCGACTCGGTGTATGGACGGAGTACGGACTTCTGGCACTGGCGATCGCCGGGGTCGCCGGCGGGTCCGTACTCCGTTTTCGCCCCGGGCGCGCTCGCGCCGGCACGACAGCAGGGGAAGCGGCGGGCTGAGCCGCCGGATTCGGAGGAGACGGATGGCGCAGGCGCCGCGGGGGGCCGAAGGAATCGAGCCGGTGCTGGTGGTGATCCCGACCTACAACGAGCGCGACAACCTCGCCCCGGTGCTGGACCGGCTCCACAAGGCACTCCCGGACGTCCACGTGCTCGTCGTCGACGACGGCAGCCCCGACGGCACCGGCGAACTCGCCGACGAACGGGCCAAGGCCGACGACCGCGTCCACGTGCTGCACCGCACCGAGAAGGCCGGGCTCGGCAAGGCCTACATCGCCGGCTTCCGCTGGGGGCTCGCGCAGGGCTACGCCACCTTCGTCGAAATGGACGCCGACGGCTCCCACGCGCCCGAGGACCTGCCCCGGATCCTCGACGCCGTCACCGACACCGACCTGTCCATCGGCTCCCGCTACGTGCCGGGCGGCAGCACCGTCAACTGGCCGCTGAGCCGACGGCTCCTCTCGCGCGGCGCGAACCTGTACTCACGGATCGCGCTGGGGCTGAAGGTTGCGGACATGACGGCCGGGTTCCGCGCCTACCGTCGTCCGGTGCTGGAGAAACTCGAGCTCGACGAGATCGCCTCCCATGGCTACTGCTTCCAGATCGACCTCACCCGCCGCACCGCCGACGCCGGATTCGATATCGTCGAAGTCCCGATCACGTTCACCGACCGCGAGATCGGCCAGTCGAAGATGAGCGGCGACATTATGCGCGAGGCGTTCTTCCGCGTGGCCGAGTGGGGCCTCCAGCGCCGCCTCGGCCAGCTCCGCCGCCTGCTGCGGCGCTGACCGGTGCCTGGACAGCAGAACGGCCCCCGTCGGGGGAGGTGACGGGGGCCGCTCGTTCGGTGGTGGGAGCCAGCTATCGGCCGAAGCTCACGCGGACCGGCTGGTCCGGCGTCCCTTGAGCTCGGCGAGACGTTCGTTCAGCAGATCCTCGAGCTCGGGAATGGAGCGGCGCTCCAGCAGCATGTCCCAGTGCGTCCTGGGTGGCTTCGTCTTCTTCTGCTCGGGCTGCCCGCCGTCGACGATCTCGGACTCGCTGCCGTGCAGGCGACATTCCCAGACCGTCGGGATCTCGGCGTCGTCGGAAAACGGCACTTCGAACTCGTGGTTCTTGGGGCACGCATAGCGCACGGTGCGCCGCGGGGCGAGGTCGTGATTGCGGTCGGTCTCGTAGCTGACCGCTCCCAGCCGGCTTCCACGGAGAACACGGTCGGCCATGATGGGGTCCTTTCAGTCGGCTCCGGGCGGAGCCAGGGTGATGCTCACCCTATGCAACGAACGTGGCGTCCGGGGGATTCCCCTGCGGCCATGTCGTTGCTCACGATGAGCTGCGTCACCCTTCGGGATCAGCTTCCTCTAGTGGGACAGGTTTCGCGCTCCGGCGTGACGCGAATACCGCCTTCCAAGTGCGGATATCCCCCAGTTGGGCTACTGGCGGCCTGGTCACGACAACCGTAACTGACCGTGGTGGGCGGTCGCGGGACCCAGGTGCCCCAAGCGGAAGTGTCGGCGGCACAATACCTGGTAGCGGACAGTAGTCAGTTCGGCATCAGAACGTGCTGAAGCTGAAGTTTCAACTACGGATTGTTCGGTATCCGCCACCACAACCGTGTCACCCTCCCGGACAATCTCGTCATCGCGGACCCGCCAGTTGAACCGGCCCGGACGCCCACACCAGCACAGCACCTCGACCTGCACCGGCTGCAGCTCGTCGGCCACCTCGAACAGGCGCCCCGCACCGGGGAACAGGCGGCTTCGGAAGTCGGTGGCGATCCCGAAACAGTAGACGTCGATGCCGGTGTCATCGGCCAGCTCCGCCAGCTGGTCCACCTGCGCGGGGGAGAGGAACTGCGCCTCGTCGATGACGATGTAGTCCACGTGGTGACCCTGCGCCCACCGCGCGCGCACCAGCTCCCGCACGTCCGTGCCGGCCGCGACCTCCGTCGCGCACCGGGCGATCCCGGTCCGGCTGCTGATCTGCGGCGCCCCCGACCGGTCGTGGCGCACCAGCACCAACCCGCGCCGGCCCTGACGCGCGTGATTGTGGTCGATCTGCAACGCGAGCGTCGACTTCCCGCAGTCCATCGGGCCGTAGCAGAACTTTAGCCGCCCGGCCTTCGCCTCTACCGCGGGAGCGGGGGACAAGGCGTCGGTGGGATCGGCGCGGTCGAAAGCGGTCACAACGCCCGACCCTATCCGGCCCCCTCCGGCCCGGTTTCACAGCACGGTGGGCGGCTGGTTCCCGGCGGCGAGGATCGCCCGCCGCACCGGCACCAGCGCCACGAACACGAACCCCAGCACGAAGAACACCACCAGCGCCACGATCGCCAGCCGGAACGACCCCGTCGCCTGCCCGACCCCCGCGAACACCAGCGGCCCCAGCCACGACGTCCCCTTCTCGCCCACCACATACAGCGAGTAGTACTGCGCGTCCTTCCCGGCCGGGATCAGCTGGCTGAACAACGACCGCGACAACGCGTTCGTCCCGCCCAGCACCAGCCCGATCCCCACCGCCACCGCGTAGAACTGCAACGGCTGCGCCGGCTGGACGAAATACGCCCCGCCCAGCACCACCACCCACAGCACCAAGCTGCCCAGGATCGTCCGCTTCGCCCCCACCCGGCGCGCCACGAGCCCGTGCAGCACCCCGCCCAGGTAAGCCAGGAACTGGATCACCAGCACCGTCACGATCAACACTTCGTCGGAAAACCGCAGCTCGTCCCTCCCGTACTGCGCGGACACCGACACCACCGTCGAGATCCCGTCGGCGAACAGCAGATAAGCACCAAGGAACGCCAGCGTCAGCGGATACGCCTTCGCCTCCGCCACCGTCCGCCCCAGCTCCCGGAACCCGGCCCGCAGCACCGACACACCTGGCTCGCTCGCCACCGGCGAGTGAACCCGGGGGAGCGCCCGCAGCGTCGGGATCGTGAACACCGCCCACCACAGGCCCGAGGTGAGGAAACAGATCCGCACCGCCGTGGCGGTGTCCACCCGCAGCGCGTCACGGCTCAGGTAGAACGCCAGCTGCAAAGCGAGCGCCAGCCCACCGCCGAGATACCCGAACGCCCAGCCCTTCGCCGACACGCCGTCCCGCTCGTCCGGCGCCGCGATGTCCACCAGAAACGAGTAGTAGACCACCAGCGAACCGCCGTACCCGATGTTCGCGACGACGAACAGCGCCGCGCCGAGCTGCCAGTCCGAACCCGCCATGAAGAACATCAGCGCCGACGCCACCGCACCCAGCCACGCGAACGCGCCCAAGATCCGCCGCTTGTTCCGGCTGCGATCCGCCACCGCACCGGCGATCGGCAGCACCAGCACCTGTACCACCGTCGCTACCGACAACAGGTAGCCCCACGTCGATCCGGCAGGAAAGTGCAGCCCGAACAACGACACGTCGCAGTGGTGCAACTTGTCGTCCACACCGGACGCATCCACACAAGCGTGGTCCCCGTTAAGGGTGATGTTCTGCTTCGCGTCCGCCGCCGCGACAGTGCTCATGTACAGCGCGCCGAACACGGTCGTCACCGACGAGTAGAACGGCGAATTCGCCCAGTCGTAGAAGTACCAGCCCCACCGTTCCCGTCTCGTGTCACGGGGCTCGGTCAGCGTCATCCACGGCTCCTCGGGCGATCGCGAAACTCCAGGTCAGACGGCAGACTATCCACGCGACCCCCACTGCGCCGCAGAAGGGGCGAACCGCGTCCTGTCCGGTCGCCCACCACTCATCGACCGGTCACCGGCGGACCCGTTCCCCGCGCGTTTACCGCGTGTCGCTCCCGCAGATTTTCGACGTTTCGTGTGAGACTGGTGGTTGTCGTGTGACTCTTGTGGTCAGTGGGTCACGTGCTTAATGTGCAACCCATGACCAACCGCGTGCGCACTGCTCACCGGGGTGCGGTGAGGATCCTGTTGCTCACGGCCGCCGTCGTGGGGCTGCAACTCGCCGCCACCGGCGCCGCGTCCGCGGACCCCTCGTCGGCCTCCTGGGCCAAGCTGCGAATGTGCGAGTCCAGCGGCCGTTACACCATCAACACCGGCAACGGCTACTACGGCGCCTACCAGTTCAACCTCGCCACCTGGCGCACCGTCGGCGGCCAAGGCCGCCCCGACCAAGCCAGCCCGCGGGAACAGGACTACCGAGCGCTCTACCTCTACCGCATGCGCGGCTGGCAACCCTGGGAATGTGGCGGCCTGCTGAACCTCACCGGAGACGCCGACGCCCGCAGCAAGCGCGTCCCCTCCTACAACGAATCCGCCTACATGGGCGGCGCCGGCCTGCCCGCCCCACCCGCACCGAAACCCCAGCCCGCGCCACCGTCCTCGGGGCCCATGCCCGCCTGGCCCGGCCTCGTCTACGCCTACGGCGACTGCGCCCCCGCCCTACGCACCTTCCAGCTGCGCATGAACGTCTACGGCTACGGCTTCACCGGAACCGGCTGCTACTACGACAAGACCAAAGCCGCCGTGCTCGCCCTCCAGCGCGCCAACGGCATCAACGACTCCGGCCGTCTCGGCCCGAAGACGTGGAAAGCCGCCTGGCACGGCAAAGCACCACGCTGACCCCTCCTGTGGTGATCCAGAACCCGGATCACCACAGGAGGATAGAGGTCACCCCGCCGGCTCCCACGCACCCCGCTCCCTCAACACCTCCCGCAACAGATCCGGCCGGTCCGTCACGATCCCGTGCACCCCCAGATCCAGCAGCTCCCGCATCTGCACCGGATCGTCGATCGTCCACGTGTGCACCTCGAACCCCGCCCGCTCCGCCGCCTTCACGAACGCCCGGTCCACCACCGTCAACGGCCCCTGCTTCACCGGCACCTGCGCCAGATACCCACTCGCGAACCGCGACAACGGCACCACCGGCGCCCACCCGTTCGACCACACCGCCAGCACCGAACGCGGCCCCATCGCCGTCAGCAACCGGGGCCCCGCCAGCCGCCGCAACCGTGCCAGCCGCGAGTCCGAAAAGGACGCCGCCGCCACCCGATCGAACGCCCCCGTGCGCTCCAGCACCCGCACGAACGGCTCCACCGCGCTGTTCGCCTTCACATCCACGTTGAACCGCGCCTGCGGAAGCTCCTCCAGCACGTCCTCAAGCCGCGCCAGCCCCGCCCGCCCCCCGACCTTGACCTGGCGGATCTGCTCCCACGTCTGCGCCGCGATCGCCCCCGAACCGTCCGTGGTCCGGTCCAACGTCGCGTCGTGGTGCACCACCACCACACCGTCGAGCGTCGCGTGCACATCGGTCTCCACGTACCGATACCCCTCCGCCACCGCCCGCTGAAACGCCGGCAACGAATTCTCCAATCCCGCCAACTCACCCAGGTGCCACCCGCGATGAGCGAACGCACGGGGCAGCGGATCGGCCAGGTACGGAAACGATGGGCGCATACCGACAGTCTGCTCCACCGGCATGGCCTCGGCATGAGAACGCAATGGCCAGCTAGAGTCCGGCGGGTGAGGGAACTGGCCGAACCGCCGATCACCGGCGACGAACGCGTCGTACCACGCCGCACCGGCGCACCCCAGCACTGCGGCTGGTGCGGCCGCCGCCTGCCCGAAGGCGCCAACGTCGGAAGGCGCCGCCGCTACTGCGGCCAATCCTGCCGCCAGCGCGCGTACGAACGCCGCACCGCCCTGCAACGCAGCGGCCTGCCCGAAGACGCCGTCGTGCTTTCCAACACCGAGATCGCCGCGCTCCAGGACCGGCTCTTCCAGCTCCGCTGCGCCGCCGAGGACATCGTCACCGCCGCCAACGACGGGGCCGGTGTGGCCGAACTCAGCCGCCTCGCCGACGAGATCGCCCACGCCGCCAAAGACCTCGAACAGCTCCGGTGACCTCGAAGGTGGACATGCTCTCGACCACCGGCCACACCCTGCTCGTCCGCACCGCCTTCTCCGACGAACCCGCCTGGCAGCGCCTTCGGACCACGGTCACCACCCCGGACGAAGACGGCTTCCTCGCGAACCTCCACGTCATCGACGACCCGGCCACCGAGACCTGACCTCAGCACAAATCCGAGCGCTCATCCCGGCCGACGACTACCTGGCGATCATCGCCGACACCACCTCGCTCACGACCGAGGAGCAACCGCTGCTCGCCGTGTACCGCCACGACGGCAATGAAGCCGAACTGCGCGTCGTCGCCCGCGAACTGGTCCATCGAAAACAACCTCGCCCTTGCCAACATGGACTGGGAGGAGTTCACCGAAGCCGCCGGCGAGGACGGAGTGTTCCGCGGATTCTGAACCAGGGGAGTGCTCACCCGGCCCCCAGCCCGTCCAGCGCCCGGTAGGTCCGGTTGCTCGCCGCCGCCGCACGCTGCTCCCGGCCCGTCGCCTCGATGTAGTTCTGGCTCGTCGCCAGACTCGCATGCCCGAGCAAGGCCATGATCTCCGAAGCCGTCGCACCGTCTTCCGCCAGCCGCGTCGCGAACGTATGCCGTAACGCATGGAGATTCGCGCCCACCGGCACCCGGTCGTGCAACCCGGCCCACCGGTAACACGACTTCACCAGATACTCCAACGCCCCGCGTCCGATCGGCTCGCCCGCACGATCCCGCAGCAACGGCTCCGACGCCGGGAACCGCACCCGCGGAAACCGGCGCCGGCACGAAGCCACGTAATTCTCGATCAGCTTCGCCAGTACGGGCTGCACCGGAATCGACCGATCGCGGCTGCCCTTGCCCTGAACGTGCAACCGCAACTCGCCATCCCGCCCGGCCACCGACCTCGGCGTGAGCGCCCGCATCTCCGCCGCCCGCAGTCCGGCCACCAGACCCAGCGCCAGCACCAGCACGTCGCGCTCCGGCCACGGATCCCGCGCCCGCCGCGCTCCACCCGCCACCGCGGCCAGTAGCCGCTCCGGGGTTTCCTCACCCCGCAACGGTTTCGGCGTCAACGCCGGCGTCTTCGGCCGCGCCACCGCACCCATCGGATTGCCCGGCAGCAATCCGTCCGCCACACAAAACGTCAGGAACTGGTTCCACGTCGACCACGCCCGCAGCACCGAGCTCTTCGCGTGCCCATCGGCGAACGCGCCGAACGCCGCCCGCAACGCCGGCGCCGTGAGATGCTGCACCGCAAGGGTTTCCGGTGTGTGCCCCAGATCAGCGAGCAGGAGAGTGGTCAGGCCGGCCAGATCTCGCCGATAAGCGGCGGTGGTGTGCGGCGAGTCCTTCCGCGGCCGCCGCGCCGCGAAGAAGGCCTGCTGTGCCTCGGAAACGAGCATGTGGATCTTGTACCGCACGGCACCGACAGTTCTGGGCGGTGGATGGTCATTTGTTATGCTGCATAATGGCGATTATGCATGAAAAGTTCGCATCGGACTGGCGAATCCCCTTGGGGGACAACGGTTTCATCGCGTTGTCCGACCGGGCAATCTCGAGGTCATTCCGGCGTGTGCGAGGTGAAGTGCGTCGAGACGTTCATCTGTTCGAGTGGCCGCTGGAGCCGACGGGCGCGACGGGCTGCCGCCGAGAACTGCTGGAGACCTTGATCGAATTCCTGAGTGTCCCGGCATGCGATTCCCAGCGTCCCGTCAGTCTCGTTCAATTCGTCACGGTGACGAATTAGATGAGGTGATAGTGGGGCTGAACCCTGAGCTCGGGGGCCTCTGGCGCTGTTTCTCCCAGCTGCTTCATGGGACGACCCGAGGTCGGCGGCCCAAGATTCGATCAGCCGGCCCGACCCGGCGCCAGAAACGATTCGCTGAGCGATCCACACGTGGCCGCTCCCAGTGTTGCCGCTTCACGAGCCGTTCGAGGGCCCCTCTTCAGGCTTTCCACGCAGGTCAGCCAAGTGCCGATAATGTACATTATGTCAAGTAACGAGGCGAGGACCTCTCCCCGGAATCCAGGCACTACGCGATCAGTCCGCTGCCCTGCGCGAGTTCCGACCGGTCGACTAGCCTTCCAATCCAATCTGGATCGAAAGCGACGCCCCGATGTCGGTCGGGGTCACGAGCCGGCATGGTCGGCCGGCTCGTGACCCCGTGGCTGCCTCGGTCACGTTGCACGCTCCGTGCCGTCCCGGATCCGCCCGATCATTGTGGTGGGCAACGTCGAAGGGGTGACCGCGAGCCTTGCGCTCCCCCGCGATCGCGCGGACGACACCCCCTTGGGGTCGCCCGCTAGTGGGTCGTCTCCCGGCGACGCTCGCGAAGTCCTGGAACCCCGAGCTGAGGCTCGCTCTCCGCGCGCTCGGTGTCAGCAACATCGGTGGCGGCGAGACCGTCGGTACTTCGGTGCGGCTGCGGGCTCGCGAGAAATCGGTGAAGATTTTGTGCGACCTGATGTCGAGATGTCCGGAACGGGTCCGTCCCAGGGTCGATCGCGGCCACAATGGGCCGGGACCGGATGGAGGAGTCAGACGATGGCCAAGTATCTGCTGCTGAAGCATTACCGTGGCGCGCCGGAGCCCGTGAACAACGTGCCGATGGACCAGTGGACGCCGGATGAGATCACGAATCACATGCAATACATGCGGGATTTCGCGGCGAAGCTGGAGCGGAGCGGCGAGTTCGTGGACGGTCAGGCGCTCGCCCCCGAGGGCACGTGGGTGCAGTACGACGGTGAGGGCAGGCCGCCGGTGACGGACGGGCCGTTCGCGGAGACGAAGGACTTGATCGCCGGTTGGATGGTGATCGATGTGGACTCCTACGAGCGGGCGGTGGAGCTCGCGGGTGAGCTATCGGCGGCGCCGGGTGCGGGTGGCAAGCCGATCCACGAGTGGCTGGAGCTGCGGCCGTTCTACGGTGAGCAGCCGACGATCACGGAGTGACGGGGCCGATGGACGAGGCGCTGCTGCGTGGTTTCACGCCGCAGGTCCTGGGGATCCTCTGCCGTCGCGGTGCCGATTTCGCGACGGCAGAGGATGCGGTGCAGGACGCGCTCGTGGAGGCGTTGCGGGTGTGGCCGGCGGAGCCGCCCCGGGATCCGAAGGGCTGGCTGGTCACGGTCGCGTGGCGGAAGTTCCTCGACGGGTCGCGGGCGGACGCGGCGCGGCGGCGGCGTGAGGACCGGGTGGAGGAGGAGCCGGAGCCGGGGCCCGCGGTGGCGGTGGACGACACGTTGCGGCTGTATTTCCTGTGTGCGCATCCGGCGTTGACGCCGGCTTCGGCGGTGGCCTTGACGTTGCGGGCGGTGGGTGGGTTGACGACGCGGCAGATCGCGCAGGCCTATCTGGTGCCGGAAGCGACGATGGCGCAGCGGATCAGCCGGGCGAAGCGGACCGTGTCGGGGGCGCGGTTCACGCAGCCGGGTTCGGTGGGGTCGGTGGTGCGGGTTCTGTACCTGGTGTTCAACGAGGGGTATTCGGGTGATGTGGACCTGGCGGCGGAGGCGATCCGGCTGACGCGGCAGCTGGCGGCGGCGAACGACCATCCTGAGGTGGCGGGGTTGCTCGCGCTGATGCTGTTGCACCACGCGCGGCGGGCGGCGCGGACCGCGGCGGACGGGAGTTTGGTGCCGCTGGCGGAGCAGGATCGGGGCCGGTGGGATTCGGCGTTGATCGTGGAGGGTGTCGAGATCTTGCAGGGTGCGCTGGCGCGGGATCGGCTGGGTGAGTTTCAGGCGCAGGCGGCGGTGGCGGCGTTGCACGCCGATGCGCCGACGGCCGCGGAGACGGATTGGGTGCAGATCGTCGAGTGGTACGACGAGCTGGTGCGGCTGACCGACAGCCCGATCGTGCGGTTGAATCGTGCGGTGGCGGTGGGTGAGGCCGACGGTGCGCGGGCGGGTCTGGCGGCGCTGGCGGAGCTGGACGCGGAGTTACCGCGGTACCGGGCGGTGGCGGCGTACTTGCACGAGCGCGACGGTGATCTCGCGACGGCGGCTCGGTTGTATGCCCAGGCGGCGCGGGTGGCGCTGAACCTGGCCGAGCGTGATCACCTGTTGCGGCAGGCGGCGCGGCTCAACACGGGCTGAGTGGCCCTGCTGCTCCCCCGTCGGTGCTGTCCGTGGTGTTCCTGCAGCCAGCCGGGTCGGCGAGCTGCCGGGCGTGAGGTGGGCATCGGTGAGTTCCTGAGCCTGTGCTCCGAGGTCGTTTCCGAGTGGCTGTGCCTGCTTGCCGGATGGGTGAGGTGGCACGGGGTCGTCGGTTGACCGAAGGTGTGAATGGGTGGTTCACTTCTTGACGTGCCCTACCGGCGGACTCCGAAGGTGCAGCAGCGCCTCGACGCGCTGCGCGACGCGATCGTCGCCGCGGCGGTCGAGCAGCTGGCGGAGCAGGGCTATGCCGGGTGTTCCGTCGCCGCGGTCGCCGAGCGCGCCGGGGTCGCGGTGGGCACCGTGTATCGCCACTTCCCCACCAAGGCGGAGCTGGTCGTGCGGGTGTTCCGGCAGGTCGTGACGCGGGAGGTCGAGGCCGTGCGGACGGCGTCGGCCGGGCCGGGTGATCCGGTGGAACGGGTGGCGGCGGTGTTCGAGACGTTCGCGGCGCGGGCGTTGAAGGCGCCGCGGCTGGCGTATGCGCTGCTCGCCGAGCCGGTGGACGCCTCGATCGAGGCCGAACGGCTCGAGTTTCGGCGGGCGTTCCGTGATGTCGTGGCCGGGCACGTGGCCGAGGGGGTGCGCGCGGGTGCGTTGCCGGCCCAGGATGCCGTGTTGACGGCGGCGGCGCTGGTGGGTGCGGCGGCCGAGGTGCTGATCGGGCCGTTGACCAGTGGTGATGTGAGTGAGGTCGGTGAGCTGCGGACGTTCGTCGTCCGGGCCTTGGGAGGTAGCGGTGTCCACGACGCATGAAGTGACGAACCAGGTGCCGCCGTTGGTGTACGACGTCGCGGACGACCCCGCGCTGCTCTCGGCGCTCGACCGGGCGGACGCGGGCTGGGCCGCCGGGGAGCTACACGAGCTGGGCCGGCTGGCCGGGAGCGAGCAGGGCCAGGAGTGGGGCCGGATCGTCAACGAGAACGAGCCGGTGCTGCGCACGCACGACCGTTACGGGCATCGGATCGACGAGGTGGAGTTCCACCCGTACTGGCACGAGCTGATGAACGTCGCGGTGTCGCACGGGCTGCAGGGCGCGCCGTGGCGGGACAGCCGGGTCGGGGCGCACGCGGCGCGGGCAGCGAAGATGTACGTGTGGGGTCAGGTCGAGGCCGGGCACACGTGCCCGATTTCCATGACCTACGCGGCGATTCCGGCGTTGCGGGCCAACCCGGATCTGGCCGCGCGGTTCGAACCGTTGCTGGCGGCGACGGAATACGACTTCGGGCTGCGGGAGCCGAGCACCAAGCGCGGCCTGATCGCGGGCATGTCGATGACGGAGAAGCAGGGTGGCTCCGACGTGCGCGCCAACACCACCACCGCGACTCCCGCCGGCGACGGCAGCTACCGCTTGGTGGGCCACAAGTGGTTCACCTCGGCGCCGATGTCGGACGTGTTCCTCACGCTGGCGCAGGCGCCGGGCGGGCTGTCGTGTTTCCTGCTCCCCCGGGTGCTGCCGGATGGGACGCGCAACCCGATCCGGTTGCAGCGGCTGAAGGACAAGCTGGGCAACCGGTCCAACGCGTCGTCGGAGATCGAGTACGAGAACGCGGTGGGTTGGCTGGTCGGCGAAGAGGGCCGTGGAGTGCGCACGATCATCGAGATGGTCAACAACACGCGGCTCGACTGCGCGCTGGGTAGTGCGTCGGGCATGCGGCTGGGGGCTGTGCGTGCGGTGCACCATGCGACGCACCGCCGCGCGTTCGGCAAGGCGCTGGTGGACCAGCCGTTGATGGCGAACGTGCTGGCCGATCTCGTGGTGGAGGCCGACGCGGCCGCGACGGTCGCCATGCGCCTCGCCGCGGCGGGCGATCGTCGTGACGACGCGCAGGAGCAGGCGTTCCGGCGGCTCGGCTTGGCCGTCACGAAGTACTGGGTGTGCAAGCGGGCGCCGGCGCACGCGGCGGAGGCGTTGGAATGCTTCGGTGGTAACGGATACGTCGAGGAGTCCGGGATGCCGCGGCTCTACCGCGAGGCGCCGCTGATGTCCATTTGGGAGGGTTCGGGCAACGTCGCGGCGTTGGACGCGTTGCGCGCCATGGCGCGTCAGCCGGAGTCGGTGGCGGCGTTCTTCGGCGAGGCCGAACTCGCCGCGGGCGGCGATGCGCGGCTGGACGACGCGGTCGACCGGCTCAAGAAGGACCTCGCGCATCACGACGACCTGGAGTTCCGGGCGCGGCGGGTGGTGGAGTCGATGGCGTTGGTGCTGCAGGGTTCCCTGCTCGTGCGCCATGGCGACCCGGCGGTCGCGGACGCTTTCTGCGCGACCCGCTTTGCCGGCGACTGGGGTCTTGCGTTCGGCACGCTGCCGGCGGGTACGGACACGACGGCGATCATCGACCGGGCCCGGGTCGGAACGGCGCGTTCGGCGGACACGGGGCCGCGGCCGCGCTAAGTTGCGCGGTCATGACCGAACCCGCCTTCGTGGCCGCGACCCGGACCGCCTACGACACCGTCGCCGTCTCCTACGCCGAGCAGCTGAAGGATCTGCTTGCCGAAAGCCCGTGGGAACGGGCGATGCTGCACACCTTCCGCGAGCTCGTCGGCCCGGGCGGGCGGGTCGGGGACCTCGGCTGTGGCCCCGGCCGGATCACGGGTTACCTTGCCGCGCGCGGGCTCGACGTGTTCGGTGTCGACCTCTCCCCCGGCATGGTCGAGGTCGCGCGGAAGACGTATCCGGACCTGACGTTCGAAGTCGGGTCCCTGGCGGCGCTGCCGCTGGCCGACAGCTCGCTCGCGGGTGCGCTGGCGTGGTATTCGCTGATCCACACGCCGCCGGACCGGATTCCCGCGCTGATCGCGGAACTCGCCCGCGTCCTGTCCCCCGGCGCTCGCCTGCTCACCGGGTTTCAGGTCGGCGACGGGCCCAAGCACATCACCCACGGCTACGGCCACGACGTCGTCCTCGACGCTTACCGTCTCGACCCGGATTTCATCACGGGCCTGCTGGCCGACGCGGGCCTCACCGTCGAGGCCAGGCTGATCACCGCGCCGGTGCCACCCCAGCCGACGCCGCAGGCGTATCTGCTGGCCCGTAAGGGGAAGTGATGGTGCCCTCTGGCGGGTGAAGCGGGTTACGGTGATCTTTCCAGCGATCGAGGGAGGACGATGAGTCGGTTGGACGAGCGCCGGATCTTCGTGACGGGGGCCGGATCCGGGATCGGGCGGGCGACGACGCAGCGGTTGCTCGCCGAGGGCGCGCGGGTGGTCGCGACGGACGTGTCGGAAGAGGGCATCGCGGGCACGGCCGAGGCCGCAGACGGCGCCGCGCTCACAACATTCGTGATGGACGTGGCCGACGAAGCGTCCGTGGTGCGGGGCACCGCGGCGGCGATCGAGCACCTCGGCGGGCTGGACGTGCTCGTCAACGCGGCCGGCATCCTTCGACCCTCGCACACGCACGACACGTCGCTGGATTTCTGGAACCGCATCCTCGCGGTCAACCTCACCGGCACGTTCCTGGTCACGCGCGAGGCGCTGCCCGCACTGATCGATGCCGGGAAGAGCGTGGTGATCAACTTCAGCTCCACGTCGGCCGGGTTCGCCCATCCCTACATGGCGGCGTACGCGGCGAGCAAGGGTGGCATCCAGGCCTTCACGCACTCGCTGGCGTTGGAGTACAGCAAGCAGGGTGTGCGCGCGGTGAGCGTCGCGCCGGGCAGTGTGAAGAGCGGCATCACCGACAACGCGGGCGAGTGGATGCTGCACGACGCCGACTGGGCGCTGTTCACGAAGCTCCTGCCGATCCTGCCCACCGGTCTCTCGACACCCGTGGGCAACCCGGTCGGGCGACCCGAGTCGGTCGCGGGCGTGGTCGCGATGCTGGCGTCGGAGGACGGCGAGTTCATCACCGGCACCGAGATCCGTATCGATGGCGGTACCCACGCCTGAAGTGGCACCGATCCCGGCATGAGGGTGAACGCGTGGTGGCGAGCACCCGACGGCCCGGCTCTCCGCATGCCACTGGACGCCGCGACTGCCGGGACAACTCCACGGTCGCGTTCGAACTCTGTACGGAGTACGGCAAAGTGGTGACAGAATACGGACCATGAGCACCGAGCACACCGGCGGCGGCGACCCGCAGCGCACCATCGAGCTGCTGTGGGGCGTGCCCGGCCCACCGCGGCGCGGCCCGAAACCCAAGCTCACCGTCGCCGAGGTGGTCACGACCGCGATCCGGCTGGCCGACGAGGACGGGCTTGACTCCGTCACGATGCGCCGCGTCGCCGACGAGCTCGGCGTGGCTCCCATGTCGCTGTACACGTACGTGCCCGGGCGCGCGGAGCTCATCGACCTGATGCTCGACACCGCCCACGGGGAGCTCACCGCCGAGCTGCCCGGCACCGGGTGGCGCGCCGCGCTCGCCGCTGTCGCCGAAGACCAGTGGCGCCTGTATCACCGTCATCCGTGGCTGGTGCAGATCACCGCGGGGCGTCCACCGCTCGGCCCTCACACGTTCGCCAAGTACGAGCGTGAGCTGAGTGCTCTGGACGGCCTGGAACTCGACGACCTGGAACTCGACGCCGTCGTCGGCCTCGTCACCGGATTCGTGCACGGCGCGGCGCGCGGCTCGGTCGACGCCGTGCGCACCGTGCGCCGCAGCGGGCTGACCGACGCCGAATGGTGGGCTCGCAGCGCCCCCGTCCTCGCTCGGATTCCGGCCGCCGCCGCGGAGAACTTTCCTCGCGCCAGCCGTGTCGGCTCCGCCGCCGGCGAGGCCCACAACGCGGCGAGCGACCCCGAGCACCACTTCCGCTTCGGGCTCGCCCGCATCCTCGACGGCATCGAACAGCTCGTCGCCGCCCGCTGAACGGCGGACGCTGCCGGCCCTCGGGTGAGACGGCGACGTCCTGCCTGCCGCGTTGCCCAGGCGAGGAACAGTCCGGGGTTACGCCGTGATCGGATCCCGCGAGACCCGAGGCAGCCTCGACAGTGGTCCCCCGGCCGCCCCGTACGGCACCATCGAGGTCGCCCGATGTTCGTCGGCCCCGTCGCTGAGGAGA
The DNA here is from genome assembly GCA_035551175.1 of Amycolatopsis sp. Lineage (GTDB taxonomy): Bacteria > Actinomycetota > Actinomycetes > Mycobacteriales > Pseudonocardiaceae > Amycolatopsis. The sequence goes on from DASZNR010000046.1 coordinate 146,340, forward strand.
ACCGCCCATGCCGTCCTTGTGGACCGCGACGATCAGACCTACGTCGGCTATCGCGCGACCGTCACCATGGCGGGGCTGCGCGAAGTCGCACACCGCATCGCCGCGCTCGTCGGCGCCCTCGCCGAGCGCGGGGTGGCGCCCGCGGCGCCGCCGTTCATGCGCTACCTCGTGCTCGGCCCCGGCATGGCGAGCCTGACCGTGGAAGCCGGTGTCCCCGTCGCCGTACCGGTCGAGCTGGGTGGCGAGTACTTCACCGCCGTCCTGCCCGGCGGCGAATACGTGACCGCCACCCACCACGGGACCCCCGACGGCCTCGCCGCCGCCACCGCCGCAGTCCTCGACTGGGATGCGGCCGACGGCGAACACTGGACCGGTCGCTTCGAGGTCTACCGCACCGATCCGCGTGTCGAACCCGACCCGCGCAACTGGGACACCGACTTGTACTTCCGGCTCGCCCGGTGATTCGGCTGGTGCGGGGCGCCGACGACGCGCCCGCCATCGGAACGTCGTGTCGCGGGCCGGGTGGCGTTCGACGTGACACGCGGCGTCCGTCCCGTTGTGCGAATCGGCATTTTATGGCCTCCTTCAGACGCCGATACGGTCGAATTCATGGAGCGGAACTTTCCGACCGCCGAAGACCTCGCGGCGTCGTTGCGCGCCGGTGACGTGACTTCGGCCGAACTGACCGACGAGGCGATCGCCCGTATCGAGCGCGACGACCAGGCCGTCAATGCGGTCTGTGTGCCGGACTTCGACCGCGCACGGGCCGCCGCGGGCCGGGCCGACCAAGCGCGGGCCCGCGGCGAGGATTGGCCATTGCTCGGTATCCCGGTGACGGTGAAGGAGTCCTACGACATCGCCGGGCTGCCCACGACCTGGGGTATGCCACAGCACCGGCACTACCTGCCCACCGAGGACGCGGTGCAGGTGTCCCGGCTCAACGTCGCCGGCGCCGTGGTGCTCGGCAAGACCAACGTGCCACTGGGGCTGCAAGACATCCAGACCTTCAACCCGATCTACGGCACGACCACCAACCCGTGGGATCACGGTCGCACGGCGGGCGGGTCGTCCGGCGGATCGGCCGCGGCACTGGCGTCCGGATTCGGCGCGCTGTCCATCGGTTCCGACCTCGCCGGGTCGCTCCGCACCCCCGCCCACTTCTGCGGGATCTACGCACACAAGCCGACCGTCGGGCTCGCGGCGACCCGCGGCATGGTCGCGCCGGCCACGCCGGCCTTTCCGACCGAACTGGACCTCGCCGTCGTCGGCCCGATGGCGCGCTCCGCCCGCGACCTCACGCTCCTGCTCGACGTCATGGCCGGGCCCGACCCGCTGACGCTCGGCGTGGCGCACAAGGTGACGCTCCCGCCCGCACGCCACCAACGGCTCGGCGAGTTCCGGGTTCTGGTCCTCGATCAGCACCCGCTCGTGCCGACCGGTTCCGCGGTGCGGGCGGGAGTGAACCGGGCGGCCGGTGCGCTCGCCGACGCGGGCGCCCGCGTCGAACGCCACACTCCGCTACTGCCCGACCTGGCCGAAGCCGCGACCATCTACCTGCAGTTGCTGATTTCCGGCTCTGTCGCACGGTTTCCCACGGACTCCCCCGAGCAGGTGCGAACCAGAGTCGCCGAACTTGACGACGGCGACCGGAGTCTCGACGCCGTGCGACGGCGCGCGATGGTGTTCAGCCACCGCGAGGTCCACCGCCACGGCTGGCGGCAGCTCTTCGCCGAGTTCGACGCCGTGATCTGCCCCATCACGCCGACGCCCGCGTTCCCGCACGACCAGAGCCCCGACCCGATGCACCGCCGCATCGACATCGACGGGGTCGACGTCCCGTACTTCGACCAGCTGGTCTGGGCCGGATTGGCCACCATGCCCGGTCTTCCCGCCACGGCCATCCCGGCAGGGCGGTCCCCTGAGGGCCTGCCGGTGGGGGTGCAGCTCATCGGGCCGATGCTCGAGGACCGCACTCCGCTGCGGCTGGCCGAATTCCTCGAACCGAGGATCGGCGGCTTCCTACCGCCGGGATGAGCCGGCTCCCGGTTCGCGTCCGACGGGTCGCCGTGGTGTCTGGTGCGAAGCTGCACGGAGGTTTCGCCTTGGATGGGTGGTTCAGGCGATCGCCGTCTGGGTCGTGCCGGCGACGTGGTCCACGAAGCCGTACGCGAGTGCCTCCTCGGCATCGAACCAGCGGTCGCGGTCGGCGTCGGCGGTGATCCGTTCGACCGGCTGACCCGTTTGTGCCGCCGTTAGTTCCGCGATCCGCCGCTTCATCTTCCCGAACACCTCGGCCTGGATCGCGATATCGCTCGCCGCGCCCGAGATCCCGGCCGAGGGCTGGTGCATCACGACCCGCGCGTTGGGCAGCAGGTGCCGCTTGCCCGGCGCGCCCGAAGACAGCAGGAACTGCCCCATCGACGCGACGAACCCCAGCCCCCACGTCGCCACGTCCGGCTTGATCAGCTGCATCGTGTCGTAGATCGCCATACCCGCGGTCACCGAACCGCCCGGCGAGTTGATGTAGAAGGTGATGTCGCGCTCGGCGTCGTCGGCCGCCAGCAGCAACAGCTGCGCGGTGAGGCGGTTGGCCACTTCGTCGGTCACCTCCGACCCCAGGAACACGATCCGGTCGCGCAACAGCTGCTCGTACACCGAATCACCCGCCTGCTGCCCACCCGCCGTCTGCTGGGGAACCGCCGTCAAGGTCATTGCCTGTCTCCTGTCCGTCCTGCACCGGATGGCTACCGATGACTGCCGATGACTCCGAACCTAGAAGCCCGCTCGCCCTGTCCGGGCCGTCGTTCGCTCACGGCGTGCGTGGTTCGCCCACAGCGATCACTCGCCGCGGAATCCGCGGGTCCAGCGGGGGCCTGCCGGGAATACGGGAGAAGACCGCCACGACGCACGCGCTGGCCGCCGACAAACACCCGATCGACACCGATGAGCTGGCCACGGTTCTTCCGTTCCCATCCGCCGGTTCGGGGACCTGGTGCTGGACCTGTCGCGGCCGAAGGCAGTGCCGGCCACCACGCTGGGTCTGGTGCCGGGGCACTGTTCCCGGCGACATCACCCCGGGCGCGGCACCGGCCGCCACCTCGCCGCGTCGGACGAGATGGGCCCGTCAGCGGCGGAACTTTTCGATGGCGTCCGGGGTGACGGGGGTGAAGAAGTTGACGAGATTGCCGTCCGGGTCGCGGAACAGGAACGCGCGGTTGCCCCAGGGCATCGTGGTGGGTTCGTTGACGAAGTCGGCCACGAAGCCGGTCAGGTTCTGGTGCACGCGGTCCACGTCGTCGACGAGGAACTCGATGATGACGCTGCGGTTGTCGCCCGCGTGGGCGGAGCCAGGCGCGAACAGAGGGACCGTGCGGGTGCCGGCGATCGCGAGGGTGGCCGAGGCGGTCCTGAGCTCGGCGAAGTCCTCGTTGGCCCAGCTCGCCCGCACCGCGGTGGCGCGCTCATAGAACTCGACGAGGCGGGCGACGTCGCCGGTGATGATGCGGATCGAGACGAAGTCCATGGGTTCTCTCCTAATCGGTCGGTGCTCGTGACCGCACGCTATGACGTATACCGGGCAGAACCCGCCCGGTATACGTGGAAGACTTCGGGTATGTCCCGACCCATTGCTCGGGTGCTCACCCTGCTGGAGCTCCTGCAGTCGGGAGGCATCCGGACCGTGGCCGAACTCGCCGACCGGCTCGACGTGGACGAGCGCACGGTGCGGCGGTACGTCGACCACCTCATCGACCTCGACGTGCCCGTCGAGTCGGTGCGCGGCCGCTACGGCGGCTACCGGCTCGCCTCCGGTTACCGCATGCCTCCGCTCATGCTGAGCGACGACGAAGCGCTCGCCGTGCTGCTCGGCCTGATCGCGGGGCGCCGAGCCGGTTTGATGACGGCCACGGGCACGGCGAGCGAGACGGCAGCGGCGAAGATCCGCCGGGTGCTGCCCGAGCGGCTCGACCGCCGGCTCGACGCCGTGCTCGACTCCATCGCCTTCACCGCCCCAGCCGGTGAGCCAACCGCCCCGCACACCGCGGTCCTGCTCTCGATCGCCGACGCGGTGAGCCACCACCGGCCGGTCTCGATCCGGTACACCGCCGCCGACGGCCGGCGCAGCGAACGCACGCTCCATCCGTACGGGCTCGTCGCCCACTCGGGCAGGTGGTACGTGACGGGTACCGATCCCGCGATCGGTGAAGACCGCACGTTCCGGCTGGATCGCATCGCCAGTGCGAGGACCCTGCCCGGCTCGTTCGACTCGCCCGAAGGACTCGACCCGGCGGAGCGGGTCCTGACGGGGCTCGCCACCACGCCATACCGGCACGAGGTGACCCTGCGGGTCCAGGGGACCGCCGAGCAGATCCGCACCCGGCTTCCCGCCAGCATCGCGACCGTGGTGGAGTCGCCCTCGGTGAGCAGTGCGGACTCCGACACCAGGCACTGGTCCCGCGTCGAACTGCGGGCGGAACGGCTCGACTGGCTGCCCGCCGTGCTCGCGTCGCTGGACCTGCCGTTCGTCATCGTACGACCGGACGAGCTCCGTGACCTCGTCGAGGCACTCGCCAGCCGGCTCACGCACTCCGCCCGGCGCCCCGCGTAGACCCGCGACCCGGCGGGTACCGGCAAGGCCCCGTCTCGGTCAGAGTGAGGATCGGGTGATCGCCGGTGGGCGGGTCGGCGAGGTCGAAGATCGGCAGGCCGTCCGCTTCGGCGGTGGTGCGCCACGCGGCCAGTTCCAGGTCACCGCGTGCGCGGGCGGTGCGGCCTTTCCTCTACGAGGCCGGTGGCGGTGAGGTTGGTGGCCGTAGGCGTTGGCGGTGCGCAGGTGGCGGCCATCCCGTCCCCGCGGATCTTCGGATCCGACCCGGTGCGAGTGGCGCCTTTTTCCGGCGGATTCGGGCGGCACCTTCACCAGGCCGTAACCGCCACCGTTGACAGGTTTCTCGTGCCTCCCGGTGGACCACCCGAAGCACTGAGCCGGACCCGGAACGCCGGGTTCCCGCTTAAGCGGGAAGATCGTGGCGTGGAGCTCGACCTCGGACCGACGACCCGCGTGATGCACGCGGTCGAACAACTGTGGGCCGAGATTCGCCATCGCCACCCCGACGTGCCGGAGGCGATCCTCGTGCTCGCCTCCGGCACCATGGGCACGAGCACGGAAATCCATGGCCACTTCGCCCGCTCCCGCTGGCACGTCGGCGAAGGCATCGAACCACGCGCGGAATTCTTCCTCGGCGCCGAAGGCTTGCGCCGTCCCGCGGCCGACATCCTCGCGACCACGCTCCACGAAGCCGCCCACGGCCTCGCCGTCGCCCGAGACGTCACGGACGTCAGCGACGGGCGCTACCACAACAAGCGCTTCGCCGCCCTGGCCCACGAGCTCGGCCTCCGCGCCGAGCAGGCCGATCGCCTCGGCTGGTCCGCGACCACCGCCTTGCCTCCGACCGTCGACGCCTACGCCCCCCAGCTGCACCGGCTCGACGAAGTACTCACTGTGTGGCGGCACACCGAACGCGAGGTTGCGCTGCGCGCCCGGGCGCCGGAACCGGCCGACCCGAACAACCCGGCCGACCGGGCCGAGTCCGTCACCTCGGCCGCGCCGGTTGTCCTCACCCCGGTCGATGGGCGCGGCGCCCACCGCGGCGGCCCCAACTACGTCGCCGCCGTGTGCGCCTGCGCACCGCCCCGCCGCCTCCGCGCGGCCCGCTCCACCCTCGACCTCGGCCCGATCACTTGCGGCCTCTGCTCGGCGCCCTTCACCGAGATCGGCTGAACCCGGCCGCGTCGAACACGAGCCGTCGCCCGCCGACGCGAACACCGCCGATTCCGCCGCGACAGCCCTGTCACGTCCCCGCGGCCGTGCGGGCTCGCCAGACCTGCCACCCGGCGCAGCACAACGGCCCCGCAGCTGATCCCGCGCTCAGGCTCACGAAACCCCTCTGCCGCGGCACGATTCCCGTGGTGTGACAATCTTCCTCGCGTTGGAGCGCCACGCTTCCGATCGGCGGTGGTGCGGCGAACCTGCGCGACGAGTCCGCCGATCGGTATCACCGCAGGTCCGTCTGCTCCACGGAAGGAACCCAGCCCAGATCATGACGACCTACCTGGACAGGATCTACGTCTCGCAGTTGCGCAAGCTGCTGCGAGTGGACGCCGACGGCTTGGACCGGTTGCGGCAGACGGAAAACCTGCCGTCGCCCGAATCCGGTGAGGGTGAGCGCACGTACTGGTCGACCCCGGCAGTGCGGGAGTGGCTCCACCACAGCGGCCACCTCGCTCCGGCCGAGGTCACGCTCGCGTGGTGGCCCGACGCTCGCCGTCCGGCCGAATACCTCGGTGCCGATGTCCTGCGCCGCACCCAGCTCGCGCGGCCGTGGGCGGTCCTTCAGCGCTGGTCCACCGATCACGGCACGATCGTGATCGCTTGGCCGGTCAACGGCAACACCATCACCGAGGCGCAGATCCGTCCCCACACCCCCGACGCCTCGGCCTGCCTGCGGATCGGCCCCCGCTACGGCCGCTTCGGCCCGGAACTGCTCACCCGCAACCACGCCACCGACAGCGAAACCACCGTCGAGTGGCCCGACCTCGCCCGCGTCACCGGCCGGCCGATGCCGTTCTGGCCTTATTCCCTGCGCGTTCCCGAACTCATCGCCGCCTGGGCTCCCGGCGACCCCGCCGTGCGCCACCACGGCACCGGCGCGCCAGGACTGGACATCACGCCGTTGCTGCAGATGGCGATCCTGCACCGACCCGAGGACCCGATCCACCGAGCCATGATTTACACCGCCCAGTCCGTTCAGACCGGCGCCGTCCCGGTCAGCGACCTGGACACGGTCGAGACCTGGCTCGCCGAAGGTGTCCTCCGCCCGGACCACATCACGGTCGCCGCGCTGCCCGCCGCGCAGATCGAAGACCCGGTCGAGCTGGACGCAGCCACGCTGTACAGCGGTTGGCGGGAACTCCAGCGCCGCGACGACTGGCTCGCCGAACAGTGCATGGACGTCCTCGCGAGCTGGAACGGCGGCCAGCACCTCATGCAGGGCCAGGCGGTGCAGCTCGACCTGGACTCCGCCACCACCCGCGAATTCCTCACCCGGCTGCGACCGGTCACCCGCACCGCGCTGTACAAGCAGATCGACCCGAACAAAACAGGCGACGCAATGGTCGACCCCCTCACCGACGCGCCCGTCGTCATCGAGCACGACGCCTCACGCGCCACCGTGCTCGCGCCCGACCACCTCCCGCCCGGAAGTCCGCTGGCCGCGCTGATCCTCGACGGCGAGGTCTGGGTCCGAACCGAGGACGGCACCCTCTACCTCGCCCCCCTCGACACCAACACCGGCCTCGGCTGGGGATTCAGCGGAGCAGGCCCCTATGCCCTCGCCATCCTCACCAGCAAACTCCTCAACGACATCGCCGCCCCCGGCGCGCGCCTCGACGAAGGACCACCCGACCAGGGACTGCTCACCCTGTTCACCACGGACTGGCCCGCCGGCACGACCCTGACCCGCGCCCAGCTTCAAGAAGCCCGCGCCTGACGTACCCGCGGCCCCTTGCGACGCGGGCTCGGAGCAGCTCGTCGGCCACGCCGGGGAGCTGCTCTCACGCGAACCCCCACCGGGGTCTTCGTGGTGCCCGCCGAAGGTCCGGATCCGACGACCGCGCGTGCCGGCGAGGGAGCCCCTGGCTCGAGCAATATCGGCGCGGTTTCGGACAGGCCCTTGCGATCGGGACCGGCCGCATCCCTCACGCGCATTTCCGCCACGACCACCACTTCTGGCGTATCCGGTGGCCCGCCCGCGTCGCCGACAAGGAAAATCCCGTGAGGTACCCGGCGCGGCTTGAGCCGTGGTTCGACATCGGGCACCACGATCACGGCCGGAATCCCGAAGGCGTGGTGAGGCTCGACGGGACCATCGTCAACGTCACCCCGCCTCGGGTCGGCGAGGAGCTTCAGCTGAGGACGGTTCCGCCAGGTCGAGGAGTTCCGACAGCAGCGCCGTCCGCAGGTCGCCATCCTCGGCGGGGCCGGCGACGGCGAGGCGATGGACGCGAGCCAGGCGGGCGCGTAACGCGGTGTGCGCGTCGGTTTCGCGGGTGAGGCGGGCCGCGGCCTCGTCGAGGCGGGTCGTGAGGACGGCGGTCTCGCGTTCATGGCCGGCACGGGCTTCCGCGGCGGCCGTGGTCGCGGTGTGGTGGTCGTGGCGGGCCGTCTCCAGGTGGGCGGCGAGGTCCTCGGCGCGGGCACGGGCGGCGGTGAGCTGCGCGGTGAGCGTTTCGCGGGTCTCCTCGGCGGCGACGCGGGCCGCGTCGACCTGAGCGCGGGCCTGAGTGAGGTTCTCGAGTGCGGCATCGCGTTCGGTGATCCGGACGGCGAGCTCCTGGGTGCGCTCGGCGAGCACCGACGCGAGCGCCTCGGCTTTCGCCCTGACGTCGCGGGTTTCGGCGACCGCCTGCTCGGCGCGCTCGACAGCCGCGGCCGTGGCGGCTTCCGCGCGCGCCTGCGCGAGTTCGGCCGACTTGCGGGCGGCCACGGCGGCCGCAGCGGACTCGCTTTCGGCGTCGGCGCGCTCTTCCTGTTCGCGGGCGTGCGCCTCGGCCGCGGTGCGGGCGGCCCCGGCGTCGGCCGCGCGGGTTTCGGCGGCCTGGCGCAACCCGTCGGCTTCCGCCGCGCGTTCCTCCGCGGCCTCGGCTCGGCTGAGCGCCGCGCCGACCTCGTGCTGTGCGCGGGCGGCGACGGTGTCCAGGGCATTCCGCAGCGTCTGCAACGGCTCCGCCACCTCCGCCGCGGCCCGCACGAACTCCGCGGCCGCGTCGGCCAGCCCCGCGTGTGGAGCCGCGTCGCCCAGCGCCTCCCGTAGCGCCTGATCCGCCGCGGCCAGCTGCTTGCACGTGCGGTCCCCCGGCCATCGCCGGTCCGGGCAGAACTCGAACGGCCTCCCGCCCCGCGGGCCCGGCGGCGGCAACGGGGCCCGGCATTGGCGGAACCCGCACAACGCCACGTTCCGGTCGTCGATCGCTCCCTCAGTCATGACGCGCAGCGTAGATCATCAGGATATGCAATCTATAACCAGGGTTGTGATTATATACCAATTAACTCAGGTCAGCTACAGAAGAGATATTTTGTTGCTAAGCTCAAAGGGTCCTTCGATGCCGACGCAGAGTGGTGGAATCAGCAACCGTGAGTGACCTCGTGCGGGCCGCCGACCCGGTCCCCACCGCCTCGAAAACTGGGCACCCCGGCGACGACACCTGGCCCGGCGTCCACGACCCCGCGGCCCTCCTCGGCGCGATCGCCGATTGGCTCGCCGGATACGGCAACCACGCCACCCGCCGCACCTACGCCGAAGGCCTTGGCCTGCCCGTCTCCGCCACCGACCTCGCGGCGTGGGTCCGACCCGGGCGCCCGCAACCGTGGCGCGAGGCCGTCCTCCGCTACGCCGAGACACTCCACCTGGACGCGCCCGCCGCTTCCCCGGCAGCTCCACCGCCGGCGCCCCGCGGGCGACTGCGCGCCCACCACTGGTTCCGCTTCTGCGCCGCCCGCGACCTCGACCCGACGACCGCCACCGCGACCGACGTCAAAACCTGGCTCGACACCCTCGCCACCGCGAACGCCGCACCGGCGACTCGCGACCGGATGCTGGCGACCGTGAAAGCCCTCTACGGCTACCTCGCCGACCTCGGGCTCGTCGCGGCCAACCCCGCCGCGCTCAACCGCCGCCGGCTGGGGCTCGCGACGGCCGCGAGCAGCACGTCCGGCACGGTCACCTTGACCACACGCCAGGTCCGCGCCCTCTACACCGCCGCCGGCACCCCACGGCGCGGCGCGGGTCCGCTAGACACGGCCCGGGCGCTCGCGGTGGTCACCCTGTTCACCCTCGGCTTGCGGGTGAGCGAACTGTGCGGGCTCGACCGCACCGACCTCCACGTCACGCGCGGGCGACGCGCGCTGCGGGTACGCGGCAAAGGTGGCAAGACACGGGTGGTCTACCTGAGCGAACCGGCCGAACGCGCCCTGCTCGCCTACCTGAAAGCCCGCGACGCCGCCGCCGCGTCGCGCGAGACCACCGTCGAACGCCGGACGCACGAACGCCATGCGTCGGTGAGCCCGCTGCTGGAAACCCGCACCGGCAACCGCTACCAGCGGCAGGCGATCTGGCAGCTGCTGCGCCGCGTCACCGCGAGCGGCGGACCGGATCTCGAACCGATCGCCGGGGCGATGCACCCCCACGCGCTGCGCCACTTCTACGTCACCACCGCCGTCGAGGCCGGTGCGCAGCTCGTCCACGTGCAGGCCGACGTCGGGCACAGCAGCATCGACACCACCCGCCAGACCTATGACCACGCCGCCCGCGCGCCCGAGCGCAGCGCCGTCGATCTGGTGGCGAGCAGCTGGTTCGAGCCGCACGACTGATCACTACGCTTGGCCGGGAACCGCCCCCCGCAGGAGTCGCCTTGTCCCACGCCTCGCTCACCGCCGACTGCGCCAGCTGCTTCGGCCTGTGCTGTGTCGCCCTCACTTTCACGCGTTCGGCCGACTTCGCGCTCGACAAGGCCGCCGGCGACCCGTGCCCCAACCTGCGCCAGGACTTCGGCTGCGGCATCCACGACCGCCTGCACGCCAAGGGATTCCCCGGCTGCGCCGGTTACGACTGCTTCGGCGCCGGCCAGCAGGTGTCGCAGGTGACCTTCGGCGGCCACGACTGGCGCACCGACCCGGAACGCGCCCGGCGCATGTTCGCCGCACTCCCCGTGATGCGCCAGCTGCACGAACTCCTGTGGTACCTCGACGAAGCCCGCGCACTCGACGCCACCCGCGCGCTGCACGCCGACCTCGACACCGCGTTCGCCGAAACCGAACACCTCACCCGGGCTGACCCGGACACCCTGCTCACGACCGACGTCGCCGCACAGCGCGCCCGCGTCGACGCGCTGCTGCACCGCACCAGCGAGCTCGTCCGCGGCAGCACGCCCCGAAGGAAGAACCGTCGCGGCGCCGACCTGATGGGCGCCCGGCTCGCCGGCGCGGACCTGCGCCGCGCCACCCTGCGCGGCGCGTACCTCATCGGCGCCGACCTGCGCCGCGCGGATCTGCGCGAAACCGACGTGCTCGGTGCGGACCTGCGCGACGCCGACGTCCGCGGCACCGACCTCACCAGCTGCCTGTTCCTCACCCAGACCCAGGTCAACGCCGCCCGCGGCGACGCCACCACCCGGCTGCCCGCGCGGCTCACCCGCCCCGCCCAGTGGTGACCGGCAGCTTGGTGACCGGCAGCGTCGACCCGACGACGACCCCGTCCACACACACCACCCAACTGCCGCACACACAGTGCAGGTAATCGGTGCCGCGTCCGCGCGCGACGGTGGAAGCGGGCAGTTCGTCGAGGGGCCAGCCGCAGCGCGGGCACCGGTTCTCATCCATGCCCCGAGCGTGCTGTAATGGTTCAGTGCACTTCAACCCTTACGGCGGTTCGGGAGCTCAGGTCGCCGCGGCGCTGGCCACACTCGCCCAGCGCGGCGCACCGGCCGCCGAGGTGCTCGCCACCTGCCGCGACCACGGCATGTCGCTGACGCACTTCACCGCAGGCGACGCCGCCCGGATCCTGGACTGGGGCCGCCGGCTGCGCACGGTCTTCGCCGCGGCCCCTGCCGATCGGGTCGACCTCGTCAACGCCCTCCTCGCGACCGCCGCGGCCCAGCCCCACATTTCGCGCCACGACGGCAAACCGCCGCACCTGCACTACGCGAGCGAACACGCCGCCCCGGTCGACCGCGTGCGGGCGCACTCCGCGGGCGGGCTCGCCCACCTGGTGTGCGAAGCCCCCGACCGGCTCGGGCTCTGCGCACGCGAAGGCTGTGGGATCGCGTTCGTCGACACCTCCCGCAACGGCCGCCGCCGGTTCTGCTCGACCCGCTGCGGCACACGGGTCAACGTCGCCGATCACCGCGCCCGCCGCACGCGCGGCTGAAACGGCCCGGGACTCAGCCCAGCTGGGCGTGGATCCAGTCGAGGATCGTGTCCACGCGGGCGGTGGTTTCGAGACCGGGCTGCGGGCAGTCGGGGCCGTTGTCCTCGATCGCGACGAGGCGGCCGTGCTGGTCCCCGTCGGGGACGAAGAACGGGGAACCCGAGTCGTCGTGGCAGGGGCTGTTCTCCACCGTGCGTGTTTCCAGCGGCGCCATCTGGATTTCGGTGTGGTGGATGACCTTCACCTCGAAGTGGCCGCGCTTCATGTGGTCGGCCGGCGCGACGACCGTCGCCGAGAGCGAGCCCCAGCCGACGAAATCGACCTTCTCCCCCTCCTGCGGCGGACCGGACGGCAGAGTCAGCGGGGTGATGTCGGTGATCGGCTCGCTCAGCTTCACCAGCGCGAGGTCGTTGACCGGCGACTGACGCACGTCCACCGCCTGTACCACGTGCCCGCGCGGGTCCTGGTCGTTGATCTTCCCGACGGCCACGGTCATGTGGTAGTCCGGTGGTCCGGCGACGCGGGTGCCGTCGACGTCGTGGAAGCAGTGCCCCGCGGTGATGACCCAATCCGGCGCGATCAGGGAACCGCTGCAACCACCCCCGCGCACCCCACCGCCGGCGACCGGGATGTCATCGGACGTCAGCTTCGCGTTGAACGGCATGACGCTCGGCGGCAGCGCCGGCCCCGCCGAGCCGGGGCTCGCGTTCACCGTCGCCTCCGCGGCCTGCCCGGCCACATCCGCGCGCGCGTGCGCGACCCCCCTTGCCTCCGCGCCGCCGGCGGCCGACGCAGTGGCTCCCTTCTGGACCGTGACGTAGCCCGCGGCAAGCCCCGCACCTGCGACGATGGCCAGAGCCACCGCACCGTGCCGTGACCGCTGGTGACCGGATCGTGATCTCACACTCGCATCAACGGCCGACAGGGCGGAATAGTTCAGCTGTTGGTGGGGAAATCTCAGCAAATTTCGTCACTCTCCGACACCGAGGTCATTGGGGACGAATCCGGCTGGACTAGTGTTCCCGCCATGATCAAACGTCTGGTGGCCCTGGGCGACTCGTTCACCGAGGGGGTCGGCGACGAGGACCCGGCCGCGCCGAACGGGGTCCGCGGCTGGGCGGACCGCGTCGCGGAGGCACTCGCGGCGCGGGACCGCGACTTCCGCTACGCCAACCTCGCCATCCGCGGCAAGCTGCTGCCCCAGGTACTCGCCGAGCAGCTCGAGCCCGCGCTCGCACTGAAACCGGACCTGGTCACGCTCTATGCGGGCGGCAACGACCTGATGCGCCCCAAAGCCGACATCGACGCCCTCACCGACGCCTACGAGCTCGCCGTGTCCCGTCTGCGCGGCGCCGGCGCGCGGGTCCTGCTGTTCACCGGCGTCGACGGAGTCGAGGACGCACTGTTTCGCCGGATGCGCGGACGCGTCGCGATCTACAACGAACACGTCCGCGGCATCGCCGCGCGCCACAGCGCGCTGGTCGTGGACATGTGGTCGATGCGGCAGCTACGCGACCGGCGCCTGTGGGCACCCGACCGGCTGCACCTCAACCGCGACGGCCACCTCGAGATCGCCATCGCCGTGCTCGACGCCCTCGGCGTGCCCCACGATCTGACGCCCGCCGAGCTCGGCCCGCGGCCGCGGCTGACCGCCCGCGACCGGCGTGCGGCGAACCTGCGGTGGAGCCGCGAACACGCCTGGCCGTGGGTGAGGCGGCGGATGCGGGGCGAATCCTCCGGCGACGCGATGAGCCCGAAACGACCGCGGCTGGAGCCGTTCGGGACGGCGTCAGCCGCGGTGCGCCGCTGAGAGCGCGGGCCGTAGTCCGTCGAACAGGATCGCGACCACGCGGTCACGCAGACCGGCGTCCGCCCCGACGTGCTCGGCCGCTTTGGCCGTGCCGATGATCACCGGGATCAGCTCGCCGACGGTCACGTCCGCCCGCACAGCACCCGCGTCCTGTGCCCGGCGCAGCAACACGCCGAGCGCGTCGATCAGCCGCGCACCCACGACGGACCCGGCCGTCGGGACGTTCACGCCGGCGGCGCTGAGCGCTTCGAAGTAGGCGTTCTTCGCACTGGACATCTCGATCCAGCTGGTGAGGAACGTGAAGAACGCGCCGCCCGCGTCGGGAGAGTCCTGCGCGACCACGGTCTCGGCTTCGTCCGCGAACCGGTTCAGCCGCGCGTACAGGACGGCTTCGAGCAAAGCCTCCTTCGTCGGGAAATGCCGGAACACGGTGCCGACGCCCACCCCGGCGGCCCGGGCGACCTCTTCGGTCGGCGCACCCGTGCCCTTGGCCGCGAACACGGTCTCCGCGGCGTCGAGCACCTTCGCCCGATTACGCCGGGCGTCGGCGCGCAGTGGCTTCGACTCCGTCACGATGCCTGATCGTAGTCCCGACCGGCGGTTGCGCCGGATCACTGCCGGACCGGGTTCTTCGCGTGGTGGCTACGCTGACGGCGTGGCGGACGGCACGGGCGCGCCGGCTCCCGAAGAGGACCGGCTCGGTGTCGGCTGGGCGGTGCACCGGCCGGCGGTGTTCGGCGTCGCGTATCGGCTGCTGGGCAGTGTCGCCGACGCCGAAGACGTGGTGCAGGACGTGTGGCTGCGCGCGGCGGGCGCGGACCTCGCGGCGGTCGAGGACCTGCGCGCCTGGCTCGTGACCGTGGCGGCGCGGCGGTCCTACGACCTGCTCACCAGCGCCCGCGCGCGACGCGAGACCTACGTCGGGACGTGGTTGCCCGAGCCGCTGCTGACCGGGCCGGACGCCGCGCAGCCGGTGCTCGTCGACGAGTCCGTGAGCGCGGCCATGCTGCTGATCATGGAGGAGCTGAGCCCGCCGGAACGGGTGGCGTTCGTGCTGCACGACGTGTTCGGCATCGCGTTCGGATCGGTCGCTCAGGTGCTCGGCACCTCAGCGCCGGCCGCGCGGCAGCTCGCGTCCCGGGCACGCAAACGCGTTGCGGCGGCGAAAGAACAGGCCCCGGCGGCGTCGACTGCGGAGCGGGAACGGGTGCTGGTGGCGTTCCGCGCCGCCTACGAATCCGGGGACCTGGCAGCGCTGGTGAAGCTGCTGCACCCGGACGCGGTGTATGTCACCGACGGCGGCGGCCGCATCGCCGCGGCGCGCAAGCTGATCCGCGACGGCGAGCGCGTCGCCGAGGTGGTGGTGCGCGTGGGCCGACAGTGGCGCCCGGACCGCATCGACTTCGCGGAGGTCGGCGGCGAGCTCGCCCTCGTGTTCCGGCTCGACGGCGGCGTCCACTCGGTCGACACGGCGCAGATCACCGGGGGCGTGATCACCGCGTATCGCCGGGTCCTCAACCCCGACAAGCTCGCTCACCTGCGGTTTGTCACACCCGGCGGTGCCTCGTCGTCTCCCTGACGATGATGTCCACCGAGGACGACGAGGACCTGTCATGAAAGCGATCATTGTCCGCGACCCCGACGCGGGCGTCGCCGGGCTGACCCCCGCGGAGTTGCCGCACCCGCACGCGGCCGAGAACGACGTCGTCGTGCGGGTGCACGCCGCCGGTTTCACCCCAGGGGAACTGAGCTGGCCGGCAACCTGGACCGACCGCGCGGGCCGCGACCGCACGCCGAGCGTGCCCGGACACGAGCTGTCCGGAGTCGTCACCGAGCTCGGCTACGGCACCACGGGTCTCAGCGTCGGGCAGCGCGTGTTCGGCATGGCCGACTGGGCCCGCAACGGTTCACTTTCCGAATACACCGCCGTGGAAGCCCGGAACCTCGCGCCGTTGCCCGCCGACATCGACCACACCGTCGCGGCCGCGCTCCCGATTTCCGGGCTGACGGCGTGGCAGGGCCTGTTCGACCACGGCCACCTCGCGCCCGGCCAGACCGCGCTCATTCACGGCGCCGCGGGCGGTGTCGGGTCGATCGCGGTGCAGCTCGCCCGCGAAGCCGGCGCCACCGTGATCGGCACCGGCCGGGCCGCGGACCGGGAGCGAGCCCTTGCCCTCGGCGCCGCCCGATTCCTCGACCTCGACACCGAACGCCTGGAAGACGCCGGCGAGGCCGACGTCGTGTTCGACGTGATCGGCGGCAACGTCCTCGCCCGCTCCGCCGCCCTCGTGCGCGCGGGCGGCACGCTCGTGACCATCGCGACGCCACCCGAGGTCCGTCCGGCGGACGGACGTGCCGTGTTCTTCGTCGTCGAACCCGACCGCACCCGCCTCGCCGACCTGGCCGAGCGCGTGCGGACCGGGCGGCTCGTGCGCGCCCCGGGCAAGACCGTCATCCGCGTCACCGAAGACTGACTCGACCGGAGAGGATCCGAACCGCTGTGTCGAACGAGCGCGTCAACATCGGCAAGCAGCACCCCGACGCCTACCAAGCCCTCCTCGCCCTCTCGAACGCGGCCGAGCGCAACGCCGCGGCCGCGGGACTCGACCCGCTGCTCGTGGAGCTGGTGAAACTCCGCACGTCGCAGCTCAACGGCTGCGCGTTCTGTCTGCGCATGCACACCCGCGACACGCTGAAACTCGGTGAGAACCCGGACCGGATCGCGGTGCTGCCCGCGTGGACGGAGACCGGCTACTTTTCCGAGGCCGAACGCGCGGCGTTGCGGCTGGCCGAGGCCGTCACCCGCGTCGCCGACGGGCACGTCGCCGACGCCGACTACGCCGCCGCGGCCGCGGTGCTCACCCCGGACCAGCTGTCCGCGGTCACCTGGCTCACCACGGTCATGAACGCGTTCAACCGCGTCGCGATCAGCAGCCGCTACCCGGTCGCCGACTGATTTCTGTTGTGGTGGGCCGCCAGTTGGCCCACCACAACAGAAATCGCCACCCCGTCATCGAGTGGTCGTCGCACGTGCCGCTCGTGACGATGAGGATGCCCCACCGTCGGCCGGCCGCTGCCCGGCTCGGCAGTCGTGTGCACTGCTGAACCGGCCGTTTGTCGGGGCGTGCTACGTGCCGAGACCTTGACACGGTCTCTCGGTTGATGCCAAACCCTTCGGACACGGCCGAAACTGTGGTCTGGTCCACCGTGGCGACCCGGCCGAGGACTCCAACCAGGCGCAACTGGCTGCTAGCCTGATCAAGCGCAACTGGCGTAGGTGGGCCACCACCAGGGAGCGCAATCGGTGGAGCGTCGTTCGCCTGGGTGCTCCTCAGTGCCAACTACTGAGGAGACCATCCGTGGATCTGCGTTATGGAATGAACCCACATCTCGACGCTCGTGTCGTCAGCGGCGCGCACGACGGCCCGGCCAAGGTTTGTCACGGCGAACCGTCGTACATCAACCTTCTGGACGCCTTGAGCGGCTGGCAACTTGTTCGGGACGCGTCGATCGCCATGGGGAAAGCGGTAGCGGCATCGTTCAAGCACGTCTCACCCGCTGGAGCCGCTGCCGTCGGGCCACTGGACGCCACCGCGTGCGAAAGCTGGGGAATCGACAGTACAGCAGGCCCACTGGTGTCAGCCTATCTCCGGGCGCGGGACGCCGATCCGAAGTCGAGCTTCGGCGACATGATCGCGGTGTCCGAGCCGGTCGACGCCGAGTTGGCCGACCTGTTGTCCCGGGTTGTCGCGGACGGCATCATCGCTCCCGGATTTGACACTGGAACCGTTGGGGTGCTCGCCCGGAAAAAACGCGGCACCTTTCTCGTGCTCGAAGCCGACCCGGCGTTCCAGCAACCGGAGTGGGAACGGCGTGACGTTTTCGGCCTAGTCGTGGAACAACAGCGCGACCGAACACCCGTCATCGCCGACCTGTTGGCACCAGCCAAGGTGGCGCCGGACAAGGTCATCGATGCTCTCCTGGGGCTGGTGACCATGCGCTACACCCAGTCCAACTCCGTGGCCGTGGTCAAGGACGGTATGACACTGGGTATCGGAGCGGGTCAGCAAAACCGGGTGGACTGCGTCAGACTCGCCGCCAGCAAGGTTCGCACGTGGTGGCTCCGTCGCCACGATGTCGTGCGATCTCTGCCGCACGTAACAGACATGTCGCGGCAAGAGCGCCTGAACTGGCAGATCCGACTCGCCGACACGGATATGACCGCTGCCCAGCTCACCGAGTTCGCTCGCCTGTTTCCGGGAGTCACGTCACGATTGACGGAGTCGGCCCGCTCCGACTGGGTCGGGCAGCTCGACCATCTCACCCTTGTGTCCGACGGATTTTTGCCCTTCCGCGACAACATCGACCACGCCAGCCGCATCGGCGTCCGCCACGTCGTCGAGCCCGGAGGTTCCAGCCGGTCGGACGAGGTGGCAACAGCATGCGCCGAGTACGGAATCACGCTGACCCGGACGGGGCTGCGTCTGTTCCACCACTGACCGCCGGCTAACCCCGAGCGATCTCAGCGGTGTGCGCGGGAGCGTAGCGCGCGCCCGTCACCTGGTCGCTCAACGGGTGCAGCGCGGCTGGCGCATCGGTGTCCAGGGTGAGCTCCAGCGTGCCCGGGCACGCGCGGTCCGGACACAACAGCGGGGTGGCACCGG
>DASZNR010000047.1:0-9369 GCA_035551175.1 Amycolatopsis sp.
CATCGCCGATCCGGTCGCCCCCTCCACCGAGACACCGGCCGCCGGCACCGCGGCCGGGCCCCCAGCTCGGAAACTCAGCGAGCGGCCGCGTTCGCCATGGCCCGCTCCGAAAGCACCTTCTGCGCCGCCTCCCGCTGGCCCTCGTCGCCGCGCCAGGTCTCCAGCGCCGGCCCGACCAGCGCCCGGCCGAACGAGTAGGTGAGCTCCCAGGGCAGCGGGTCGAGCTTCTGCATCGCACCGAGGTGCTGCGTCGCCAGCTCCGGGGCCTGGCCACCGGAGAGGAAAGCAATGCCCGGCACGGACGCCGGCACGGTGGCCCGCAGAGCGTCCACAGTGGCCTGAGCGACCTCGGCGACCGACGGCCGCTCCAAGCTGCCGACGCCGGCGACGACCATGTTCGGCTTGAGGACGATGCCGTCGAGCTCGACCCGCATCAGGTCGAGCTGCTCGAACACCACTTCCAGCACGGACTGCGTCACCTGCTGGCACTGCGCCAGCGAGTGGGAGCCGTCCATCAGCACCTCGGGCTCCACGATCGGCACCAGGCCGCCTTCCTGGCACAGCCCGGCGTAGCGCGCCAGTGCGTGCGCGTTCGCGTGCACCGCGCGGGCCGAAGGCATGTTGTCGCCGATGGTGATCACCGCGCGCCACTTGGCGAACGTCGCTCCGCCCTTCACGTAGGCGGCGACTCGTTCCCGCAGGCCGTCGAGGCCCTCGGTGATCTTCTCGTCAGGGGAGCCCGCCAGCGGCTTGGCGCCGGTGTCGACCTTGATGCCGGCGAGGATCCCGAGGTCGTCGAGGAACTGCGGGAACGTGCGGCCGTTGGTCACCTTCTGGTGGAACGTTTCGTCCGCCAGGATGACACCGCTGATCGATTCCGCCAGCCGAGGAGTGGTGACGATCAATTCGCGGTAGACGCGCCGGCTTTCCTCGCTCGGCTCGACTCCCACCTTCTCGAGCCGGGAAGACATCGTTCCGATGCTCTCGTCGGCAGCAAGGATACCGCGCCTGTTGGAGACGAGTGTACGCGCAATTTTATTCAGTGCAGACATCTAACCTTAATCCTCCTGCGCTCGACACCAGACGGTGTGGCATGTTCACGATTGCTCCGGCAATCAGGACATCGACTCACGGACTTCGCCGCCGTGCTAGCGTCTTGTGGTGGTTTTCGCCTCCACGAGCCGGCTTCCGTTGATTTTGGGCCCGGGCACGACAACCGGCATCGGACTGCCTTTCGACGCGGCAATGTCCACCAGTTCTCGCGCGTACTCCGGAAGTCCCCGGCGCTCGCTCCACGCCGCGTAAATGGGTTTCGCGGGCATTTCCTTCTCGAGCGGCACCAGATGCAGTCGGCCTTCGACGAGTTCCGACCGCACCGTGGAAATGTTCAGCACCGTCACCCGTCGGCTCGTCGCAACCGTTTGCTTGATCGCGGCGCTGGAAGGAAATTCGACGTAGTTGCGCGAGGCACGCGCGGTCCCGATCAGGTCGTCGGTGAACTCCCGCAGACCCGAGCCGCGCTCGCGCAGCACAAGCTGTGCCGAGGCGAGCTCCGCCACCGACACGGGGCTGGACCGCTTGGCCCACGGGTGCTTCGAGCCGACCACCACGGCGACCTTGTCGTCGCAGATGTACCGCGTCGTCATGTCCTCGCCGAACTGCTTCTGCACCTGGCTCCCGGCCTGACACCAGCCGTCGATGAACGCGAGGTCGACGTGGGCCGCGCGGATCAGCTGGCGAAGCGCGTCGACGCTGCCGGTCTGCACCTCGACCCTGACCTCGCCGTACGAGAACCCGGACCGGTTCAGCCATTCGGGGATCAGGTGCTCGGAGATGGCCGGGCTGCCGGCGACGCGAAGACGTTTCGCATCCGACGCCTGCGAACCCGAGCCGAACTCCAGCAGCTCGCGCGCCGCCTGCATCACGTTGCGGGCGTACTTCGCCAGCATCTCGCCCTCTTCGGTCAGCTTCGAACCGGTGGGCGAGCGCTCCAGCAGCCGGAGACCGAGGCGACGTTCCATCGCGCTGATCCGGATACTGGCGGCCGGCTGTGAAAGGCTGTGCGCCTGCGCCGCCTTTCCGACGCTGCCGTAGCTTTCAACCGACAGCAGCAAATCGAGGTCGGCGAGCTGAGGCATCTTTGACGGAAGAACCACGATTTCACCTCTCGCTCCAGACTGGGTCCTGCTGTGATCTGCTGCCGAAATGCTCGGTTTGAGAAGGTGCCGGGTGGCAGTTGCCGACAACACCGGCGACTCGCGGTGTGTAAAGAGATTGCCCGGCGACTGTGTGCGTGGTCAATCTGTTGGACACGAACGCGCAACCTGGGGGCACGAACGGCAGCCCAGCGACCACCTGCGGGCCTGAGTCGAAGTCGGACGGCGGTACTGTTTAACGAAGGGCACCCGAGGGGACCTCAGCATACCTTTCGTCTCACCACGGGTGCCGTTCGTCCTCCATTCACCGCCACTCGTTCGACAGCCGTTGCTGCGCTTCCGGCGCCTCCTGGATAGTTTGCGGCCGTACGACGAATTGCCCCGGCGACCGGGGAACCGATCGTTGTCGAAAATATCTGTATTCGCGTGATCGCGCTGCCGCATTTCGACGGCCGCGGTGACCGATACCCCTCAGCTGGCGCAAGGTTTCGGGATGCATGGGCCACCGGAACCTTGCGCTCTCCACTGTGCTCCCTCAAACCCGGTGTTGCGTCAAACCCCGTGTGGCATCAAACCCAGTGTTCCGTCAATCGCAGCGCTCAAGCAATCGCAGCGTTCCGGGGCAATAGGGGCATTCAGACAATCCGGGTATTCGGGCCATCGGGCCCGGTCAAGCTCGCGTCGCACGCCCGCGCCGCCCGGATGAGCACGAGCTCGGTGCGCTCTTCCCGGACGATCTTGCGCACGGCCGCGGAAAGTGACTTGTTCTCCAGCAAGTCGTCCGTCGCCGCCAGCACCCGGCGCCCCGCGTCGGTGTACCTCGGGTAGAGCGCACGGGCGAAGGCCACCGCGAACTCCGTTTGCACGGCGCCCGCAAGGCACTCCATCGCCTGGAAGTACCGGTCCGCGTACGGCGTGAGGACCGCTTCCTGTCCCGGCTGCCGCAGCCCCGCCATCACGGCTTTGCGCTCCGCGAGCGAAAGCTGGTCGCCGAACAACCGCGTCCACGCTTCTTCCTTGGCGGCGCGGGTCGGGCGAGCGGCTTCGACGGTGAGGGTGTTGCGGCGGCCGCTGTCGCCCGGGTCGGCTTCGAGCGCGACCTCCAGTAGCCCGTCGAGGTCGCCGCCTGCCGACGCGAGGCGCAGCAAGGCCCGCCACCGCAGGTCCCGGTCCACTTCCAGCTCGGGCCACGGCGACCGGCCGCACACGAGTTCGGCGAGCAGACCGTGTCCGTCAGCCTGCACGACGTCGACGAACGCCCGGGCGAGCACCAGCTGCCGATCGCTGCCCAGCGCTGCGCCGGCCACCTGCTCGCGGACCCGGTGCGCCAGCCCTTCCAGCGTCCGGCCGCTCGTGCGCGGGTCACCGTAGACCCGCACCGCGTGCACCGCTCGCTCCAGAAGCACTTCCACGACGCCTGCATCGCTCTCCGCCACACCGTGCGCGAGAACCGCCGACGCGTAACTGCGGGCGGGCAGGCGCGCGTCGAGCACGTCGTCCCACAGCGCTCCCCACACGACGGCGCGCGCCCGTCGGTCGGGCACCCGGGACAGGCTGCGCAGCGCCGTCTCCCGTGAGCGGGAATCCAGCCGCACCTTCACGTGGCTCGTGGCGTCGTCGTTGGGCACCAGCAAGTCGGTGCTCCCGAACCCGGTGAGGTCGGCTTCGCGCTCGTCAGGGTCGAGCGAGACGCACGTGCGCTGCCGCAGCACGATCTTGCCGTCCTGCTCGTCGAACGCGGCAAGCCGCAGCTTGAGGTGCCGGGGCGCGACAACCGGGTCCAGCCGCTGCACCACCTGATCGCCACGGGTGTGCCGGACCGCCTCGACGGTGTTGACCCCTGGGCGGACCAGCCATTCCGCCACCCACCGGTCCATGTCCTCGTCCGAAACCTGCCGCAGCGCGGCCACGAAGTCGTCGAGACCGGCGTTACCCCATGCGTGTGCCCGCAGAAAAGCCCGTACGCCGTCGACGAACGACTCCCAGCCCACGCGCTCGGCGAGCTCGTGGAGCACGGTCGCACCGCGCAGGTAGACGATCGGGCCGAGGTTCGACCGGGCGGCGTCGGTGTCGGCGGTTTCCTCGCGGATCGCGTGGCTGGTGGGCATCTGGTCCGCGTGCCGGGCCGTCGGCAGCGCGTGGTGGGCGAACGCGGTCCAGCCTTCGCCGTAGCGCGTCGCGTCGGCCTGCGCGACGACCGCCATCATCGTCGCGAAGGCCTCGTTCAGCCACAGGTCGTCCCACCAGCGCATCGTCACGTAGTCGCCGAACCACATGTGCGCCATCTCGTGGAGCAGGAGCTCGGCTCGTCTTCGCCGCGCCTCCTCGGTGACCCGGTGGCGAAACAGGAACCGTTCGTTGAGCGTCACGCAGCCCGGGTGTTCCAGCCCGCCGAACGCGTACTCGGGCGCGAACACGTGGTCGTACTTCGAGAACGGGTACGGGAGGTCGAACAGCTCGCGGTAGAAGTCGAGACCGCGGCCGATCACGTCGAAGAGTTCCGCTGCCTCGCCGGCCAGCGCGGTGACGAGCGAACTGCGCGCGTAGAGCGCCAGCGGTACCCCACCGTGGCTGGACCGCAGCCGGCGGAACGGGCCGGCGGCGAACGCCACCAGATAGGTCGGAAGCGGTGGTGTGCGGGCGAAGCGCCACGTCGAACGTCCGCTGCCCGCGAGCGTCCGCGACTCGTGGCCGGTGTTGGCGACCACGACCCAGTCCGCGTCGGCGGTCACGGTCAACTCGACCGTCGCCTTCAGATCGGGCTGGTCGAAGCAGGCGAACACCCGGTGCGCCGCGAAGGGTTCGAACTTGGTGTGCAGGTAGACCTGGTCGTCGAGTGGGTCGCGAAACCGGTGCAGTCCCTCGCTCGTTCGCGAGTACGCGGCGGCGCCGACCACGCGAACCGTATTCTCGCCTGGATGCACGTCGAGCCGGACGCGCGCCCCCTCTCGCGCGCCCGGCCCGACCTCCCGGCCGTTGCACTCCACCGACTCGACCTCACCGGCGAAGTCGAGGAAAACGTCCTCGCATCGCGCCCGGAAGCGGATCACCGTGCTCGTCGCGAACATCCGCTCGCCGCACGTCAGGTCGAGCTCCACCGTGTAGTGCACGTCGGAGATCCCGGCCGAACGCGCCGCCGCCTCGTCCTTCGTCAGCTTGCTCCCGGACGAGGCGCGGCCCTCAGTGCGTTGCCGCATGCGGGCGCCGGTAAACCAGCTGCTTCCCGCCGTCCGCGGCGACGTCCTCCTGATTGGCGCGGACGAGCGCGTCCTGCACCAAATGGTGGTCGGGCGAGTGCATGCACACCGGGTCGGTGCGCGCCGCGTCTCCGGTCAACGCGAAGGCCTGACACCGGCAGCCGCCGAAGTCGATCTCCTTGCGCGGGCAGCTCTGGCACGGGTCCGGCATCCACTCCGTGCCCCGAAACGCTTGGAACGCCTCGGAACTCGACCAGATCCACCCGAGATCGTGCTCGCGCACCGACGAGAAGTTCATCGTCGTGATCTCCGCGGCCACCGGACACGGGTACACGGTGCCGTCCGGTGCGACGGTCAGCGCGTTCTGCGCCCACCCGCCCATACACGGCTTCGGGTACGGCTCGTAGTAGTCCGGCAGGATCCACAGGATTTCCATGTGGTCACCCAGCTCGGCCTTCCGGCGTTCGTACACGCCGACCGCTTCGTCCAGCTGCGCCTTGCTGGGCATCAGCAGTTCACGGTTGCGCAGCGCCCATCCGTAGTACTGGCTGTTGGCGAGCTCCAGCCGTTCGGCGCCCCACGACTCGCAGACGTCGATGATCGCGTCGAGCCTCGACAGGTTCAGCCGGTGCAGCACCACGTTCATGTTCAACGGCAGGCCGGCCTCGCGGATGATGCGCGCGGCGGCCTCCTTCTTGTCGAACCGTTTGCTGGCGGCGACCAGGTTCGTCGACTCGGCGGCGTCACCCTGAATGCTCAGCTGGGCGCTGTTGAGCCCGGCCGCGACGAGCGCCTTCGCGCGGCCCTCCGTGAGCCCCAGGCCACTCGTGATCAGGTTCGTGTACAGCCCGAGGCGACGGCACTCGGCGACCAACGTCTCCAGATCATTGCGGACGAGCGGCTCACCACCCGAAAAGTGCACCTGCACGACACCCAGCTCGGCGGCCTGGCCGATGACCCGCAACCAGTCTTCGGTCGCGAGCTCGTCCTCGCGGTCGAGCAGCTTCAACGGGTTCGAGCAGTAGATGCAGTGCAACGGGCACTGGTGTGTGACTTCGGCGAGCAGGCCGTACGGCTGCGGCATCGCACTCATGTGACCACCACCCAACCACGTCCGCTTGCGTCTTCGAGGAACGTCATCACGTCGTTGGCGAGATCGGCCGCCTCGAAGTCCTTCTCGAGCTGGTCGACCACGTCCCCGACGGTCCGGCTGCCGTCGCACAGCCCGAGGATCGCGGCCCCGGACTTGTTGAGGAGCACGACCCGCTCCGGCAGCAGCAACAGCTCCACGTCCCGGACGCTGTCGTGCTTCAGCATCGCCTTCGTCGCGAGCCGGGGAATGGCCGTCAAATCGGTCTCGCCCATCAGGAACTCTTGCTGTAGGCGAGTTCCACGGCATCCAGCAGGCTCCACAGGACGTCGCACTTGAACTCCAGCGCCCGTGCGCACGCTTCCTGCTGTTCCCGGGTCTTCGCGTTGTTGATCACGAGCTCGAGCAGGTGCGCGATGTCCTTCGGCTGCTGGGTGAGCCGTGCCCGGAAGTACTCCAGGCCTTCCGACGCGATCCACGGATAGTGGTGCTCGACGTCGGTGATCCGCCTGCTGAGCAGGCCCGGCGCGAACAGTTCGGTGAGCGCCGACGCGACGGCCTCCAGCCACGGCTTCTCACGGCAGAAGTCCACGTAGGCGTCCACGGCGAACCGGACGCCCGGCAGGACCGTGTCGACGTCGTAGAGCTGTTCGCGGGTCAAGCCGACGGCTGCGCCGAGGCGGACCCACTTCTCCATGCCGCCTTCGTCGCCGGTGCGCCCGTCGTGGTCGATGATCCGTTGGATCCACCGGCGCCGGTCCTCGCGGCCCGGAAGCTTGGTCAGGATGAACGCGTCCTTCTTCGGGAGGTTCATCTGGTAGTAGAAGCGGTTGCGCACCCAGCCGCGGAACTCCTCTTCGGACAGTTCGCCCGCGTGCATCCGTTCGTTGAACGGGTGCAGATGGTGGTACCGCTTCTCTCCAATCGACCGCAGGTGCGCCTCGAACTCGTCAGCAGACCAAGCGTTCATACTTCCACCTCCAAGCCGGCTCGACCGATCTCGATGCCGAGTTCCGTGATCCAGCGCCGTTCTTCGGACTTTTCGTCGAGAATCGGGTTCGTGTTGTTGATGTGCGTGTAGATCTTCCGCTTCGCGGGCAGCGCGGCCAGCGCACGAGCCGAGCCGTCGTCGCCGCTGACCTGCATGTGGCCCATCGAGCGGCCGGTGCGGCTGCCGGCGCCCTGGCTGGCCATTTCGTCGTCCGTCCAGAACGTGCCGTCGACGAAGACACAATCGGCGTTCGCCACCTGCTCGGCGAACTTGTCGTCCCACCGGGGCAAGGTCGGCGCGTACACCGCGACCCCGCCGGTCAACCGGTCTTCGAGGCGATAGCCCACTTCCCACTCGGACGACGGGCCGCGAAGCCGCGACTGCCCGACGTAGCGAGGGGCCTTCGAACCGGTCATGAACGGGGTCACGCGCACCCGGTCGTCCAGGTCCAGTGGCTTCCCGACCTCGATCAACGACCAGGTGATGTTCGCGTAGTCGCTGAGCAGCTCCCGCACCGGGAACCACAGCGTCAACGCTTCCAGCACGGGATAGGTCCCGTACACGGTCAGCGACGACTCTTCCCGCAGCATCAGCAGGCCGATCGTGTGATCGAACTCCGCGTCCGTCAGCAGGACCCCGGCGACGGGCGTCTGCCGGATCGCCGGACCGGGGTGCAGCGAAGGGTCAGCCGCGATCTGGTGGTGGACGTCCGGTGTGGCGTTCAGCAGGAACCACTTGTCGCCGTCGCCGGAGACCGCGATCCCCGCGTGGGCCGTCGCGGTTTCAGGGTTGGTACGGGCGGCGCGGCAGCCCGCGCAGGCACAATTCCACTGCGGATAACCGCCGCCGGCCGCCGCTCCGAGGCAATGAATAAACACAGCGCGAAAACAATCCGTCAGCGCCGGCGCAGGTGGCCGCCGGATTGAGCGCACGCCTCAACCATCGTAAAATCAGGCGTTTCGCACCGCATGGCGTCCTCCCTAACATTCGACAGGCATCTTTGTCCGCCGAAGGGTCCTTCCAGGGTGACTATCGGGTATAATCGCCCTGAACTCCGCTTGTCTTTCCCAGCTTGTTGGTCGCCGCCTGGCCTGGCAACCGATGGCGAACGACCGGCACCGAATCATTGACGAACGGCGAGCGTGCCGCCACGAACGGACCGCGGCTGCGCCGGTGGTCGACGCGCGCCGAACGCCCGCGCCGAAAGGCCCCGTGACCTGGTGTTATCCGCTCGCGGAGAGCCCCAGCGGCGGGGCGCCTCGCGCAGGCGCGCGGTGGCTGAGGCCCGGCGGCGGCGGTCAGGGGCCCCGGCGCCGCGCCGGAGCGGCGGCCATGGGAACCGTAATGGCGGTGGTTATTCGTTGTGCGTATCGGGGGATTGTGGTTTTTCATGTGATGAGTGTTGCTGCGTTTCGGGTGGGTGGGTGATTGTTAATGGGTTGCCGGCGGTGGGCCGGCGTTGTGGTCGGTGTTTTCGGACACCGCCGTGGCCGTGAGGAGTTTGTTGTGCAGTTGCAGGTTGCGTTGGATGTCTTGGACCTTCCGGCGGCATTGACGCTGGCGAACCAGGTGGCCGAGCACGTGGACATCCTCGAGCTGGGGACGCCGCTGGTGAAGTCGGCCGGAATCGGCGCCGTGAGCGCGATCAAGGCCGCCCACCCGAACAAGCTGGTCTTCGTCGACCTCAAGACCGCCGACGCCGGTGAACTCGAAGCCGCGCTGGCGTTCGAGGCGGGCGCCGACCTCGTCACCGTCATGGGTGCCGCGGACGACGACACCGTGCGTGGTGCTGTCGCGGCCGGGCGCAAGTACGGCAAGCAGGTCGTGGCCGACATGATCACCGTCGTCGAGGGCCGCGTCGCCCGTATTCGCGAGGTGTCGAAGCTGGGTGTGTCGTTCGTGGAGATCCACGCCGGTCTGGACGAGCAGGCCCGC
>DASZNR010000048.1:0-17181 GCA_035551175.1 Amycolatopsis sp.
GAGAAATTGTCAAGACCTGTGGATGAAGATCTTTTAGGCGGCGGTGGGTGGGGCGTGTTCGTCGGGGCGTTCGACGAGTGTGCCGTTGTCGAAGCGGGCGCCGGCGCGGACGAGGGCGACGAGTTCGGGCGAGTTGACCGCGCGCCAGCGGGCCTGGGCGGCTTCGATGAGCTTGAACGCCATGGCGAGTCCGGCCGCGCGTGAGCCGGGTCCCTTGGTGACCTTGGTCCGATGCCGCACGGTCGCGAACGTGGACTCGATCGGGTTGGTGGTGCGCAGGTGGATCCAGTGCTGGGCCGGGTAGTCGAAGAACGCGAGCAGCACGTCGACGTCCTGGGTGATCTTGGCGGCGGCTTTGGGGAACTTCGCGCCGTAGGCGGCGTCGAACGCCTTCACCGCGTCCAGGGCGTGCCGCTTGTCCTCGGCGTTCCAGATCTCGGCCAGGGCCTTCTTCGCCCCGGAATGCGCGGATTTCGGCAGCGCCGCAAGCACGTTCGCTATTTTGTGGAACCAGCAGCGCTGCTCGCGGGTCTCGGGGAACACCTCGCGCAGCGCGCCCCAGAACCCGAGCGCGCCGTCGCCGGCGGCGAGCACCGGGGCGCGCATCCCGCGGCGCTTGCAGTCGCGCAGCAAGTCTGCCCACGACTCGGCGGATTCGCGGTAGCCGTCGGCCAGGGCGACGAGCTCCTTGCGGCCGTCGGCGCGCACGCCGATCATCACCAGCAGGCACAGCTTCTGTTCCTCCAGGCGGATGTTGACGTGGATCCCGTCCGCCCACAGATACACGAAGTCCACAGTAGACAGATCGCGTTCGGCGAAGGCGCGCTGTTCGGACTTCCACTGCTCGGTCAGCTTCGTGATCACCGGCCCGGACAGGCCCTTCGCGGAGCCCAGGAACTGGCCCAGCGCGGGCACGAAATCACCCGAGGACAGGCCGTGCAGGTACAACAGCGGCAGCACCTCGGTGATCTTCGGGGTCTTGCGCGCCCACGGCGGCAGGATTGCCGAGGAGAACCGCTGCCGCTCGCCGGTGGCCGGGTCGACGCGCTTGTCGTTGACCCGCGGCGCGGTCACCTCCACCGCCCCGGCGGAGGTGAGCACCTCCCGCGGCGCGTGGCGGCCATTGCGCACCACCAAGCGGTGCCCGTGCTCGTCACGCTCGCCGGCACACCGCGCGATGTAGTCGTCCACCTCGGCCTGCAGGGCCTCGGCCAGCATCCGGCGCGCGCCCTCACGCACGAGCTCATCAATCAACGACGACTCAGACGAGCGGTCATCATCGCCAGCGGCAGGGTCAGGGACTACGGTAAGCATCGGGCCGTACCTTCCCGGCCGACGTTGGCGCGTCGGCCATGCTTGGAAACCTCAACCGGGTCACCGGGAAGGTACGCCCTTCCCGGCCTATCCACAGGTTTCAAGCATTGCTCGTCAAACCCGGGGCAGACCAGAGCCTGCACCGAACCCGGGGCGCATCAAGCAGAAGCCGGCGGTCATGCGTGCGCCGAAGCCGTCGGCGAGCTTCGCGGCGAGCTGAGTTTCGAGATCGGCAGGGCTGCCGGCCACGCTGATCTGGAACCGGTCGTCACCTGGCCACGAAGCCGGCGCTGCCGCATCGTCGGTCAGGCCGAGGAGGGTCTGGACCCATTGTTCGTAGGCGCGGCTGCCCCGCAGCGGTCACCGGTTGCAACGGCCTGTTGGTGCACGTAACCGATCGTCGCGCTACGTGATCATGCTCGGTTTGTCGCACGCTGACGTGCACCCACCGTAGTGACCTTCGCTGGCGAGAGGTTGGACTGAGTCAACGAGTTGTTTGGTGGCAGCTACCCCACGATCGGCGGCTTGACTGTGAACACCCTATGTATTCGACTGGAAGCAACGAGTAGTAGGGGGTGTCATGGGTGCGCTGTACACGCCCATCCTGAAGGGCCGAGGTGGCGAGTTCGAGGCGCTTGCCCATATCGACAGAAGTACGGCGAGTTCGGTGATGCCGCTGATCGAAGCGGTGCCCAAGTCAGGCGCCACGGAACTTGACATCGCCGGGTTCGTCCACAAGCTCAGGACTGACTGGCCGCTCGGTGAGGCGATGGTCGTCGATCTCAGCTACTTCGGTGCCGACGGTCAGCCAGCCAGGTGGGAGCAGCTGCTCAGGGAGGCGCGGCGGTACCAGGTCAAAGTCATTCCGGCCGTTCACTTCGCTGACGAAGCACCTGTTCTGGAGCTGTTGCGTCGCGCCGTGGCCGTTGACAAGCGTGGCTGCTGTTTGCGCGTCGAAGCGTCGGAGCTGGGTGAGAGCCCTCGGGACCTCGCCATCTGGGCGGCAGATCTGCTGGCTGACCTGCTCGCCGAGCCTGAAAACGTGGACTTGATCCTTGACTTCGGCGCGCTTGGTGATGATGAGGCTGTCGCACGCGCGGTTGAGCGCGCCATCGAACATTTGGGAAGACTTCCGTGGCTCGACAGGTGGAGATCGGTCGTTGTCGCCGGTGGGGCTTTCCCTAAGAACCTGTCGAACGTGGACTCGTGGTCGCTGACGTCGCTGCGCAGGCGGGAGGTCGACCTGTGGGCCGGACTGGCATCGCGCAAGCAGTTCTTTCCCCGGCAGCCAATCTTTGGAGACTACGGCGTCGGATACCCGCCGCACACACCTCCCGTTCGCGCCACACCCCCGCCGAACATTCGCTATGCAGTCGATGGCCACTGGATGGTCCTGCGAGGTACGAAAAACGACCCGCAGGGAAACGAACAGTACCGTCAGATCTGCAGGGTCACATCTGAGCTACCGGAATTCGGTGGTCCAGCACTCAGTTGGGGTGACGAATGCGTCACCAAGGTCGTCGCGGAGGAGATAGGCCCTGGCAACCCCCAAAAATGGCGGGCGTACGGGACAAGTCATCACCTCGAGTACGTCACGAGCAGACTTGCCAGTCTGGGCGCGCCATGATCGCTGTGTGTACGGTTTGCTGAATGTCGTTGATCGACATGGTGTCAGCCATGCGCTCCCACAGTCGAAAGCGAGTCGCGGAGGAGAGCCCTCGGTGGAGGCCGCGTCCGCGCAAGGCAGCCATGGCCTCGTCGCGCCAGAGCAACTGCGCGATGGCGTAGGGGTCAGGAGCCGGATTGCGCGACGCTTCACGCGTCGGTCGGAACGCCACCTCGCCGTCCTGGTCGCCCGCTACCCAGATACCCCACCAGGTAGGCAGCAGGGCTGATGCCTTGGCTTCGTGACGAGGTCCGCAGACCAGAGTGGCGAAGTCGAGCACACGGCTGTACCGATCGATCTGACCTGGCAGCCGGTCAAGCCTGTCGCGGTCGCTCTTGATCTCGAACCCGGCCAGGGTTCCCCCGATGACCGCGATGTCGACTCGGGTGTCTCCGAGACATAGCCCCAGCTCATCGCGGATGATCGCACCGCTCGCCGTTGTCGACTCAAGGTGCACGCGTAGCGCGGTGCGGATGTCGCGGTCGTTCACTCAAGCACTATACGTCACTATTGCTGTCACCCGATTGCCGGCGGGCAGCCCGCAAGGGCTTCGGGAACCAGACCTCACGGGGGTGGCGCACCACCTGGGGCGTGCCATTCGGCTTCAACTCGTCTGATCTGGGGAGGCGATCTCTCAACTCGACGACTTGTTGCGTTTGCGTGGTGCGATCCCGCCGTTGCGGAGGACGCCGGCGAGCGCGTCCTGTCGCGTGGGCCACCGGTCCGACGGTCACAGTCAGCGACATTGTTGCAACCCGCACTTGCCAGTGGCGCCTCCGGTTTCGACCAAGGTAGCCGCGCGGGATCGAGTCACCAGCCGGTACGTGGCAGTTGCTGCCGGTCGAGCGGAACGGACATCTTGTGTCGCGCGAGCGAAACTGCACCGGTACGCCGAGGGCGCCCAGGTCCCACTGTCGCTGAAGCCGTGAAGGTGCGGCAAGGACGGATGACCAGCACGTGTTGCGTGGTTTGACCACCCCGCCGTGAGTGATCGGTTACTGTGACAGGCGGAGTTGCCATCGGATGGGCAGCTCCGACGCGTGGCTGACGTGTGTCAAACGAGGGGTGCACCATGGCGCAACAGGCGCCTGCGGCAGGCAGCTGGCTAGCAGGGCTGGACTTCAATATCACCGACGCTTTCGGCGCGGCGACCGCCGCGGGGTCCGCGGTGGGCGGTGGAGCTGGCGTCGGCGGGGCCGCGCTGTCGAGCGGTCAGGGGTTCACTCTCAGTCGCGATGAGGCGACTGCCATGCTCAAGGACGCGCAGGGCATTCGCGACGATCTCGCGAAGATGATCCCGGTCGCGGAGCGGTTGACGCGCTTGAGTCCACCAGCGGCCGACCCGGCAAGCAACGGCTACAACACCCTCCTGACCGGATCAGGCGGACAGGTCGGCGCGTTCGGCTACGGCCTCGGACATGTTCAGCGTGAGCACGACTACGTCGGAGAGCTGATCAGCCGGTTGGAAAAGGCTCTGGGCATCACGCAGGACGCTGATAGCAGTGCCACCACGGACGTGAACAAGGCCGCAAACAGCGGCGGAGGGATGATCGGATGATTTCGCGGAACTTCGTCGTGACCTGCGGTTCCGTCGTTGTTGCGGTGGTGTTGGCGGCTTGCAGCTCAGGAACTCCGAACTCGAACACAAGTCCCTCGGCGAGTGCACCCGCTGATTCTGCTCAGAATGTCTCGCTGCCGTATGCCGGTGCACCGAAGGTCTCGAACCCGTTGCAGTCGTCGCTTCTGGGTGCCCAGCCATGCCAGGAAGGTCTGACGTCGAGTCAGCTGACCGACATTCTCGGCAAGGTCGTCGAGGGCTCGCCCACGACGACGGCCGGCCTCGGGGTGAGCTGCACCTGGACGAACAGTGAAAAAGGTTCGTCCGTCGATGTCGCGTACGACACCGCCACGAATGAGGGCTTGAGCAGCTGGTATCAGAACACCAAGCCGAAGGCCGTGGTTTGGCAGCCGACTCAGGTACAGGGTTTTCCCGCGGTCGCGCACGTGACGAACGGCGGCGCACCCGACGAGTTCTGCCAGGTCACAATCGGCATCAACGATCAGCGAACGATTGACGTGTCGGTCGGCCTCGGCCCCGCGAAAAAGGGCAAGCTCAACCCGTGTCAGGCGGCCGAGCAGGTCGCCGACATGGTGATGACGAACCTGAGGCAGAAGGCCGGTTCGTAATGGGGTTCTTCGGTTGGGTAGGTGACACCGCCAAGGCGGTCGGGCACGGCCTTGAAGACGCTGCTGACTGGGCTGGTGACCGGCTCAGCGATGTGGGCAACTGGTTCGGGGACCTGTACCACGGGAATCTCGGCGAACAGACCGTTCCGGCTTCTAACTTGGTGCAGATGGTCATGGCGAGCAAAGGCGCGCCGGAGTGGCACGATGGCAGCGCGCAGGCGTCGCAATTGGCCCAGCAGCACGCGGAAATGAGCGGTCGCGTGCAGCAGCTGAGTTCGAATCTGGAGTCGGTGTGGACCGGCGGCGGCGCGGACGCAGCGCAGGCTCGGATCAGACCGCTTGCGGACGTATCCCAATCGGCGTCCGAGACGTTCACGTCCAACTCACGGAACGTCAGTGACCTGGCGCATGGGTTCGACGAGCTGAAGTCCTCGTTGCAGCCAATGCCGGCGAATCCGCCCCACAAGAATTTCTTCGACGA
Source organism: Amycolatopsis sp. (assembly GCA_035551175.1). Taxonomy (GTDB): domain Bacteria; phylum Actinomycetota; class Actinomycetes; order Mycobacteriales; family Pseudonocardiaceae; genus Amycolatopsis. The sequence continues at coordinate 5,649 of DASZNR010000048.1, forward strand.
GGCAGCCTGGTGGCAGACCGACACGGAGAAGCAGATCCAGGACTACAACAACATCAGTCAACAGAACCTCCAGAAATACCAGGGGTACGCGGCCCACGCGCAGACCGCCGGTCAGGGACTGAAGAGCGATTACGGACAGCTGGCGGACTTCGGCGGCGGGAACGTCACGATCGGCTCGGGACACCCTGTCCCCGGCCAGCGATCTGGGCGGAACTCCCACGACACGACCTCCAGCGGCCCGGGCAGCTCTGCTGGCTACCAGCCCTCGACCGGTGGCTCGTCGCCGACGTTCACGCAGGGGCAGGGGCCGACGGTCCCGGTAACCAACGGGCCTGGCGTGACCACGCCCGTTGGTTTCCAGCCCGGCAGCGGGCCGGGTGACGGGACGACGACCTCGGGGTGGACTCCACCGTCCACGAATCCGACTGGCGGGCCGAGATGGACTCCCCCGTCGTCGCTGCCGCCTGGTGGCGGCGGCAGCGGCGGCAACTCGTGGTCGCCGGGTGGCATCGGTGGGTTCGGCCCGACCAGCGGGTTTGGTGGTGGCGGTTTCGGTGGTGAATCGGGCGGCGCGAGCGGTGGTGGCCGCGCGGGCGGCTCTGCCGGCCGACTGGGCGCCGGTCCCGGCGCCGGTGCAGGTGCGGAGGAATCGGCGGGGCGTGGAGGGGCCGGTGCGGAAGCGCGCGGTGCCGCCGGCGCTCGGGGTTCGTCAGGGATGGGCGCCATGGGTGGTGCCGGCAAGGGCGGCAAAGGTGAGGAGGACAAGGCGCACCAGCGCAAATACGTGCTGGAGGACGACTCCGCGTTCGACATCGTCGACGACGAGGACGGCCGGCTGCGTGACCCGTGGTCCGGGCTCCCGCCGACCCCGCCGACAATCGGCGGCTGAGACACGACGATGACGATCATCGACAAGCCGGTCCGGATACCGCGATCGGCGTTCTTCGTCGCGTGGAAGCTGGCCGAGCTGGGCGAACTCCCGACTGTGGTCGACCCGGACGACAGCTATTCGACAGCTGAGTTCGCCAAGGAACTCACCAGGCGCTCGCTGTCCCGGTTCACCGCGCTGCGCCTGGCCACAGATGACGGTCGGCTCACCCCGGAATTCCGCGCGACGCTCAGCCTATTGGCCGTGCCCGAGCGGGAGTTCTACTCGTGGACCGCGTTCGGAAGCCACCCGGACGACAACGGCGCGGTCCTCGTGGCCGCGGCAGGCCCGGACGCGGTGCGGCTGATCACCGACAACCGGTCGATCCAGCTCGACCCGATCCGGCCCCGCGACGTAGCGGCCAGCCTGGTGGACACCTTGCCAGGGTGCGCGCCCGCCCGCATCCAGCAGCTGAGGGTGCCGACTGCCTATCTCGAAGGCACGGATGCTGATCCGATGTCGGAGCTGTCCGGAGTGGCCGACGAGATGCGGTACCTGATGCGCGCCGAGCGCGTAGCGGTGCACAAGCTCTACGCCGCGATCCGCGACGGGGACGGCGACCGAGTCCGCAGCACCCCGTTGACCGTGTACGACCTCGCCCACACGGGCCGAGTCCTGGCTTTCACCAGCGACACGAACGACGGTGAGCTGGAAGCCACCATGTGCACGGGCAGCCGTACCAACCTGATCGACGCGCTCAACCTCACCCACGACGGCCTCGCCGCAGCCCGCTAAAGCCATCATCCGGCCGGCGCAGCCAACCTGCGCCGGCCGGACCGACTCGGCCGTTCCGCTCGGATGGTCGCGAGGGGCGCGACGCCGGAACAGCCAATTTTAATAACAAAAAAGAGGCGGTCGTGGTGACCGCCTCTCCCCGTGTGGTTAACGTGTGTGTCCGAGGGGGGACTTGAACCCCCACGCCCGTTAAGGGCACTAGCACCTCAAGCTAGCGCGTCTGCCATTCCGCCACTCGGACTTGCTGATGAAGAGAGTATACGACCCCCGCAGGGCCGGTTTCAGGGGGGTGTCACGTGGTGAGCAAGAGGCGGATGGGAAGATCATCCGTTTCCCTTACGACCCAAATCGTCAAGAAACCCCTGGTCAGAGGCGGTTAACTACCCGTAACGCGCCGTGGCCGCCGCGGACCCCAGGGGATGTTCCTCGGGCGCGGACAAGGGGCCGTTGGGGGCCAGATCCAGCCCCGCGTTTGGTGGCCAGTGCGCGCCGCAGCGCCACCAGCCCGGTCACCCGGACCCCGATCCACGACTGCGCCGTGCCGCAGCACAGCACGAGCGTGGTCAGCGACGTGTAGCGCAGTAGCACCGTGCGACCGTCGCGCGTGGTGCACAGCTCGAAGTCGACCCGCCCGCTCCCGTTCCGCGCAGTGCGGCACGGCACGAACCCCACCGGCGCCGTACCGGGTGTCACCTGGTTCTGCTCGTCCGTGCCGCCACCTCCCCCTCGGCCCGCTTCGATCTTGACCGACGCCTGCGCACCGCACCAGCGCAGAACAGGACGGCGGCAGGAACCTGCCAGTGGGCTTGTGCCGCCGTTTTGTGCCAGTCACACGCTTGGGTGACGGGAGGGCGTTCACCTGCGCGAATTCCGAAGTCGGTGAATCACCCAGTTGCGGCGAATCTCAGGGGTTGATCACCGGATTGACGGTTGGTCTGAATGGCGCAACTATTTCGCGCATGTCCGCTCTCGTCACGCTCGTGCGGAGACGGCACGTGGACCTGCGCCAGCAGGCCAGTGCACTGTGTCCTGGCTTCTGACGTTTCTTCGGCAGCCGGCGCAGGGCCGGCTTCTCCCGTAGCACAACCTCGCGGTTTCCGGTGCTGTGCCCGGAAACCGGTCTTCAGCGCGCCCGCAACACGGCGCCCAATCGAAAAGGAGAACGCATGCGATCCAGTCCGGGCCGATGGCGGAAGGTGGTGACGGGGTCGATGGCCACGGCGTTGGCGATCGCAGCGGTGACCTACACCGGCGCGAGCACGAGCGCCTACGCGGACGTGCAAGTGCTCACCGACGCCAAGACCGGCGCCGACGGCAAGCAGTACTGGGTGCAGAACCACCTGGTGTCGAAGGATCTCGCGGCCGAGTCGCGCGCCGACGGCGGCACGCCCAAGAAGTGGCTGCTCGTGTGGGCCGGTGACGAGAACATCGCCGACACCGCGGTGAAGGACGTGAAGAATCTGCCGGGCACGCTCGGCGGAGGACTGAACAAGGTCAAGAACGCCTTGCCCGGCCCCGATTTCCTCGCGGTGATCGACGCGACGCAGGGCTCGCCGACGTACGGCAAGGTCGTGAACACCGCGACCGTCGGCCCGCTCGTGGAGAACGAGCCGCACCACATGCAGTACGTGTGGCACAAGGGGAACACGGTCTACGCCGGCGCGCTGTTCGCGGCGGCGACCTACGCGTTCGACGTGAGCGCGTTGCCACAGCTGAAGCTCAAGGGCGTGAGCCTGCCGACGCAGACGCTCGGCGGTTCGGTTCCCGACGCCTACTGGGTGCTCAACGACGGCACGGCGTACGGCACCTACATGGGCGGCCCGGTCTCCCCCGGCCCCTACACCTACGACGACGGCAGCACCCGGGTCGGCAACGGGTTCGGCGGCAGCCCCGGTGAAGTCATCCATTTCGACGCGAACGGGCAGGTCCTGTCGCAGAACCCGGCGGCGACCCCGCAGGGCGACAACCCGAAGCTGTGCGCAAACCTCCCGCAGCTGGGCAAGCCCTCGTGTGCCAACCCCCACGGCGTGCAGGCGCGCGAAGATTTGAACACGCTCGTGACGAGCGATTACGCGGAACCGCGCAACATCATCCTCGACCCGGTGAAGCAGCCGTCGCCGTACCTGCGGCGCCCGACCGTACGCACGTGGGACATCTCCGACCGCAACCACCCGAAGCTGAAGTCGGTGTCCTACCTGCCCGACGGGCCGCGCGCTGATCCGGCGGACCCGCTGCACTCGGAAAGCCGCGCGGTCATGGAGACGACGGTGACGCATCTGCCCGGGCACAAGGGCGCGTTCGCCGAGAGCATGCAGGGCGGCGCGGTCTTCTACACGCCGGACATCACGGCGAAGGATCCACACTGGATCGAGGTGTTCGACGACGGGGCCGCCAACAAGGCGATCTACTCCGGCAACGACGCCAACGGCGCCAGCTCCAACGGCGGCTGGATCCAGACCAGCCCGGACGACAAGTACCTCTACCGCGCGATCGTCGGGCGGCAGAAGGGCACGCTCGGGCCGAGCGACCCGGGCACCACTGGCGGTGTGTATGTGCTCGACATCCAGAAGCTCGTGAACGCGGGCGACCGGATCGAGGACATCCAGGGCCGGATCGACACGAAGACCAAGGCACAGCAGGGCGGCGGTGGCGACCTGCCGACCGTCGCGGGTGCCGCGCCGATCAACCCGGGTGTTCCCGGCGCCGGTCCCCACTGGGGCGCGTACGACAACTTCGTGCTCGGCCCCGACGGGAAGTACCACGAGACGACGCAACCGCAGCACCTCGCGGTGTCGAATTACTTCGTCGCCCGGTCCGGATTGGACGGTGACCACAAGGTCAACCTGGTGAATCTCTCGCCGGACGGGAAGGTCTCGGTGGATCAGAACTTCCGCGACGAGTTCACCGGGCAGGTCGGGATCAACTTCAACCGCAAGTCCTGGCCGCACGGCGACTTCGGCAACGCCAAGCCGCACTCGGAGCTGTTCGTGGTCGCGGACTCCGACGTCCAGTAACCCACTCCGGTGCCGGGCCGCGTTCGCGCGGTCCGGCACCGGATGACCCGGAAGGTCCACGATGGATCACGACCACCTCACGACGGCCACCGGCTCGTCGGGAGTGGACGCGCTGGCGCTCGTGTTGCGTCTGGCGCTGCTGCTCGCCACCGCGTTCGTCGCGGGCGCCGGACTGCTGGCGGGCCGCCCGCCGCGCCGGCTTCGGTTCGTCCTCTTCGGACTCGGCGGTCTGTCGGCCGCACTGGCGGTCGGCTCACTGTTCGCCGTGCCCGTCAGTCCGGTCGCGCTGGCCGGGCACGTCGTGCTCGCGCTCGCCGTACCGCTCCTGGTGCCGTGGCCGCGGTTCGGGCGGTGGGCGTCGGTGGCGCTCGTGGCGCTCGTGGTGCTCGAGACGTCAGCGGGTCGCAGCGGCATCGGGTTCGCCGCCGACCTCGTGTACGTGGCGAGCGCGACCGTGTGGTTCGGTTTCGCCTTGCTCAGCGTGTTCCCAGAGGCGAAGAGGCGCGCCGGAAGCGTACGGCCCGGCCCCCTCGCGCTCATGCTCGCCGGGCTGCTCGTGCTCGCCGGCGCGATCGAACTCGCCGTGTCCGGACCGGGTTTCGATCGCCGGTTGTACACGACGACGTTCGGCCTCACCATGCTTCTCGTCGTGGCGCTGCCGCTGGTGGTGACCGTGGTCGCCGTCGTGCTCCGCGGCGACGAGAACCGTGTGTATCGCTTCGGCGCGCTCGGCGTCGGGCTCGCGTTCCTGGCGTGGAGCGCCTTGGCGGCGATTCCGGTGCCACCCCCGTTGCCGGTGCCCGGAGTGCCGCTGCTCGCCGACGCGGGCGGGTATCCGGTGCTCGTCAGCCCGCAGCGGCCCGGCCACAACCTCGTCCACTTCCCCGCGAGCGCGGGCACCGATCTCGCCGTGTCGGCCGAAGGCGGCCCGGCGGTCCGCGCCGTCTCCCGGCCGGGGGCGGAGGGTCTCTGGGCCGACGTGGTGCTGCCGGCCGGCCGCAGCGATCTGCGGATCCAGCGCGGGGACACCACGACGTCCGTCGACGTCGACGCCGGCACGCAGCCGGGCCGGACGGTCAGCCCCGAGTGCGCGTCGGCCGCGCTCGGTGGACTCGTCGCCGGGCGCCGCGACGTGCTGACCTCGTGCCCGGACGACGCTCTGTCCGCACAGGACAGTGGCGCGCTGGTGAAGCTCGTGGATTACCTCGCCGAACGCAAGCCCGCGGCGATCACACTCGTCGGCGACGAGACCTCCCGTGGCCGAGCCGCCGCCAAGCTGGTGCGCGACCGCGCGGCGAGCCACGGGATGGCCGTGCGGGCCGAGCCAGGGCCCGATACGGCGCTGGTCGTGGTCGCCGGGTGGGACGGCGGCTACCGCGCGCTGACCCAGGCGAAGCAAGCACAGGAGACGCACCCGACGTACGAGTACGGCCTCTACCTGGCGCCGTGGCTGCTCAACGCGCCGCTCGTGAACGCGGTCGCCACCTCGTCCCTGCCCCTGCGCTTCGATCCGCGTGAGCCCACGGCCCTGGCCTATGCCGTCGCGGTCGGCGACGCGTTCGGCGGCGAAAGCCCCACGGTGGGCGGCTTCACGCAGTGGCTCGGCACCGGCGCCTCGACGGTGGACGGCGAGGTGCAGATCTACGCCGCGGCACAGGTCAACGCGATGCCAATGGATCCGCGGGAGCCCCACGCTCCCGGAATGGTGATGGACCGCGACTATCCGGGCCAGTGGGTGCCCGACGGCACCGTGGTGCCCATCTCCGCGGTCCTTCGCTGAACAAACCCGGACAACACTCCCGAACAAGACAGTCCCGGACAAGACAGTCCCGACCAACGCAAGGAGAAACCGTGAAACGTAGGATTCTGCTCACTCTCGCCGCCGCCGCTGCCTTCACCGCGCTCGGCACCGGTGCGGCCGACGCGGCACCGGCCGGTCCGCCCGCGATCTGGGCCGTCCCCGGGGTCGACCTCGGCGGTGTGCTCGGCCCGCTCGGCCAGCCGGTCGACCTGCTCGCCCCCGTTTACGGCCTCATCACCACCGTCTCCTGACTCATCACCACCGTCTCCTGAAGGGAATCCCGATGAAGAAGACCCTCGTCCGCGCCGCGGCGATCACCGCGTTCGCCGGCGCCGCCGCGCTCGCCGTCGCCGGACCGGCGGCCGCGTCCACTCAGGACAACCCGGGTGTCGTCGTCGTCGACGAACCGGACACGAGTGACCTGAACAACATTTGGACGTTCGCCCCGCTCGGAGTGCCGCCGCTCGGCCTGATCCAGTCGCTCGGCGGTGCGCCGGGCAAGCTTCTGCCCTCCTGGGGCTAGATTTTCCGCGGCGGCCGGATTCCCCCGGCCGCCGCGGCTACTCCTTCGATCCCCTGGAGTCGACAATGACCGTGAAGAAGCCCCTTCCGCCTGGGCAGTTCCTGCTGTCCTCACCCACGTCGTGCGCGGCGCCGCGGCCGTCGCCCGAAGAGCCGGTCCGCGTGGTGCCGCTCACGATCGCGGCCGTGCTCGGGGTCGGCCTGAGCTGGTACGTCTGGGCAACATACGGCGGCAAATACGGCATTCTGCTCGTGCTCGGCCTCGCCCTCGGGGTCGCGCTCTTCCACTCCCGCTTCGGGTTCACCTCCGCGTGGCGGCAGCTGATCGCGGTTGGCAACGGCGAAGGTCTGCGCGCCCACACCCTCCTGCTCGGCACGGCGACCACGCTCATCTCACTCATCGCCCTCACCGGCGCGGGACTGTTCGGCGCCACGCCGAAGCTCACGGCGAGCCCGATCGGGCTCGCCCTGTTCGTCGGCGCCACGATGTTCGCGATCGGCATGCAGCTCGGCGGCGCGTGCGCGTCCGGCACGCTGTTCGCCGTCGGCGCCGGGCAGTCGACGATCGTGCTGACACTCGGCGGGTTCATCGCCGGGTCGGTCCTCTACAGCTGGGCGTACCCGATTTTCACCGGGTGGCCGCAGGTGTCCGGATTCCTGCTCGCCGACCACATCGGCTGGGCCGGGTCATGGGCCGTGACGATCGCCGCGCTCGGCCTTGTCGTGGTGGTGACCCGTGTGGTTCAGGCCCGCCGCACACCGCCGCCGCTCGACGTCGTGCCGACCGCCCGCGGGTTCGCGCGGGTGTTCCGCGGTTCCTGGTCGCTGCTGACCGGCGCGGTGGTGCTCGGGGTGCTGGCCGCGGCCGTGGTGCTGGTGTCGGGTGGCACGTGGGGTGTCACGTTCGCATTCACGCTGTGGGGTGCGAAGCTTTTGCAGCTGCTGGGCCTGCACCCGGAGACGTGGGAGTTCTGGCAGACGAGCACCAACGCGAAGGCGATCGCCGGTCCGATCTGGACTGACAAGACCAGCCTCACGGACCTCGGCATCATCCTCGGTGCCGCGGTCGCCGCGTCGGCCGCCGGTACCTGGCGGATCCGTGGGGAGATCCCGGGCCGCACCGCGCTGGCCGCGGTGCTCGGCGGGGTGCTGATGGGCGTCGGCGCGCGGCTCGCCGGCGGCTGCAACATCGGCGCGTACCTCGCCGGGATCTCCACCGGCAACCTGCAGGGCTGGCTGTGGGGCCTCTTCGCGCTCGGCGGCACCTGGATCGGGCTGCGCCTGCGGCCGCTGTTCGGGCTGACGAACCCGATCCCGAGCGATGGTGTCTGCTGAGTGGGACACCTTGTCCGCTCGGCAACACCTTCCTATAGTGCGTCAGACGTCTGACGTCTTGGGAAGGCGGAGCTATGCCGAAGGATCTGCGGTCGTTCCTCACCGAAGTGGTTTCGACCGGTGCGGGCCAGGTCACGCGCGTGAGCAAACAGGTGGACCCGCAGTTCGGCGTCACCGCCTACGGAGCGTGGTACGACAAGCGCGGTGACTACCCCGCGTTGCTCTTCACCGATGTGGCAGGCAGCGAGCTGCCCTGCCTGACCAACCTCGTGGCGACGCACGAGCGAATGGCGCTGGCCCTCGGGGTCGACGTCGAGACGCTCGTGCGCTCGTCGGTGGCCGGGCAGGGGCGAGCGGCACACCCGCCGGTCGAGTTCGCGGGCGCGCAGGCGCCGGTGCAGGAGGTGGTGTGGCGGGGCGACGACGCGGATCTGACGCGGTTGCCGATCCCGACGCACAACGAGCTGGACGGCGGCCCGTTCCTGACCGCGGCCGTCGGCGTGATGCGCGACCCCGAGTCGGGTGCGATCAACGCCGGGATCTACCGCCACCACGTCTACGGGCCGCGGCGGCTCGGCGTGTGGTTCTTCGGCTCGCACGACGGGGGCACGATCCACCGCCGCCACGCCGAGCGCGGTGAGCCGACGCCCATCGCGTTGGTGATCGGGCACCACCCGGCGTTCCTGATGGGTGCGGTGTCGCGCGTGCCGGGCATCGGCGGCGAGTACGACGCCGCCGGCGCTTACCTGGGAGAGTCGGTCGAAACCGTGCCCGCGGTGACGTCCGGGATCCCCGTTCCGGCGCACGCGGAGATCGTGATCGAGGGCCACATCGTGGCGGACGAGCTCGAGGACGAAGGCCCGTTCGCCGAGTGGCCAGGACACTACGTCGGCGGTGGGCGCAAACCGGTGATCGAGGTCGAGGCCATCACGATGCGCCGCGACGCGATCTTCCAGGACATCCAGGCCTCCGGCCGTGAGCACCGGCTCATGGGCGCACTGCCGCGGATCGCGAGCATCCACCAGGCGGTGCAGCAGAAGGTGCCCGGATTGCGCGCGGTCAACATCCCCTTGCACGCCCGCATGCACTGTTACCTCTCGATCCGCAAGGACTCCGACACCGACCCGACGCGCGCCGCGTTCGCCGCGCTGAACACCGAACCGGAGAACCTGCGGGCGATCGTGATCGTGGACGACGACATCGACGTCTACGACGAACGTGAAGTGGCGTGGGCGATCGGTACCCGGTTCGACGCGTCGCAGCACCTGCAGATCATCCCGCGCTGGAACGGCCCGGGCGGCCTGCTGCCGACGAACTGGAGCTACGACACCGAAGGCGGCCGGACACCGCGACGTTCGGCCGCGGTGATCGTCGACGCCACGAAACCCGCGCCACCCATTGTGTTTCCCGCGCGGGCGCGGGTGCCCGAATCGGCGCTGCGCGCGGTGGACGCGAACGCCGTAGAGCACATCACGTCGGTCGACGGACTGCCGTTCTGAGGCTGCTCGGCCCCTCTCGACCCGGCCGGTCAGAACCCGCCGAGACGTTCCGACATCGTGGTGGTGAGGCGGCGGATCGCGGAGGTGGCCTCCTCCAGGCGGGCCGGGTCCACGGTGGACTTGACCATGCTGACGCTCAGCGCGCCCACCGGGTGGCCGGCGCGAGTCGTGATGGCGGCGCCGACACACAGCATGCCGGGCGCGGTTTCCTCGTCGTCCACGGCGTAGCCGGCGGACCGGGTCCGGGTGAGATCCGCGGTGAGCGCCGGCATCGTGCGGATGCTGTGGGGCGTGAGGGTTTCGAAGTCACCTTCGGCGTAGCGACCGGCGAGGTCGGCGTCGGGCAGCGAGGCGAGCAATGCCTTGCCGCTGGCGGTGCAATGAGCGGGCAGGCGCATGCCGATTTCGTACGAGAGCGCGAGCTTGCGCTGCCCGGGGCGGGTTTCGACGTAAACGACGGAACGGCCGTCCAAAAGCGACAGCACCAGCGTGTCCTCGGGCAGCAGGCCGAGTTCGGCGTCCACGCGCCGGAACTCCCTCACGAGGCCGGAGTTCGCGAGGTACGCCCGCCCGAGCGGAACGACCTTCCAGCCCAGCTGGTACTGCCCTTCGGGCGTCCGTACCAGCAGGCCGGTCGAGACGAGCGTGGTGCACACCGCGAGGCAGCTGCTCTTGGGCGCGCCGATCGCGCGCGCCAGTTCGCTCAGCGTGAGGCCCGCGCGGGCGGTGGCGAGCGCCTCGAGGATGTACGCGGCCCGAGCGACCGACGGAACCGGCGCGGCGGCCGGGGTTTCCGTCATCGCCGTTTCCGGCGGGCCAGCACCACCACAACGGCCGCCGCCGCGGCGATCGGGACGACCCGCCTACCCCAGGCGCGCTCCTGGACGATCGGCTCGGCGGGGGACGAAGTGCCTTCGGGCGCCGGACGCGCGCCAGCGGCCGAGGCCCGTTCGTCGTCCGGCCAGTCCTCCGTGGACAGATCGGGCAGCCGCGGCCCGCTCACGAACGTCGTCCCGGGAAGCTCAGGTCCACTCCGGACCCGGACGGCGGGGCCCAGCGGCTCGTGACGACCTTCCGCCGGGTGAAGAACCGGATGCCGTCTTCGCCGTACTGGCCGGAATCACCGAACAGGGAATTTTTCCAGCCGCCGAAGGGGAAATACGGGATCGGCACGGGGATGGGCACGTTGAGCCCGACCATCCCGGCCTGCACGGTGTGCTGGAACCGGCGCGCGGCCACACCGTCGCGGGTGAACAGGGACACGCCGTTGCCGTATTCGCCGCCGTTGATCAGCCCGACGGCTTCGTCCAGAGTGTCCACGCGCAGCAGCGACAGCACCGGCCCGAAGATCTCGTCGGTGTACACGCTCATGTCCGCAGCGACGTGGTCCAGCAGCGTCGGCGCGAGAAAGAACCCGTTCTCTCGACCAGGAACCCGTACCTCGCGGCCGTCGACGACCAGCTCGGCTCCCGCGTCGGCGCCGGCCTGCACGTAGCCGCTGACGCGGCGCAGGTGGTCGGCCGTCACGAGCGGACCCAGATCCGCGCCTTCGGTGCGTCCGTCCGCAGTGGACAGCGCGCGGATCCGCGCGACGAGCCGTTCCCGCAGCGCGTCGCCGACCCCGCCGACGGCGACACCGACGGAAATGGCCATGCACCGCTCCCCCGCCGAGCCGTACGCCGCTGAGACCAGTGCGTCG
>DASZNR010000049.1:0-10051 GCA_035551175.1 Amycolatopsis sp.
GCGCACCTGCTGGGCGATCTTGCGGTAGGCGCGGTCGAAGTTCGGCTTGAGCTCGTCGAACGGCACCTCGACATTGATCTTGACTCGCGTCGGGCTGAGCTGCTCGACGGTGCTCTTCAAGGTCTTCTCCTCGAGCGGTAAACGATGTGGGTCGGAACGTCCCTCGGGACGGCCCCGGTCACGGGCCGACCGGGACGTCCGAGTCTAGGCCAGACGCGCGGACGGACCTGGTCGGGGGCACCCGAGCACCCCTTCCGATCAGCGGCCGAGGGCCCGACGGAGATCCACAGTGATCCACAGTGGCCGCAGGCCGCCCTGGTCGCCCGCACAAAGGTGATTTACAACGGTGATTTACAACTGCTTTCGCGTTGTCTACGTTTGCCGCGCCCGGCCAGTAGCGATTTTTCAGCGATCGACCAGCGTTCGAGCGAGGAGACCGCACGATGCCCGTCGTCGACAGCAGGCCGGCCACGCCACCAAGAGCACCCGTAACCCGGGTCCCTCTCCGGCCGGGCTCGGTGCTCGACGAAGACGTGAAATTCGGGCTGTTCACCGACGAGCCCGTTCGGCGCCGGCCGTTCGCGCCGGCGGTGGCCGTGGGGCCCGTGGCGACGGACCTGGTCGCGCTACCCGCGGAACGCGACGTGCCGTGCTCGCGCACGGGCGGCGCGCGTGGAATCGTCGACGTGGACGTGCCGCACGCCCTCACTGAAGTCGACGTCGCCGCCGGCCGCATCTTCACCGGCCGCGCACGGCACGTGACGCCCGAGGTCGCCGTGGACCACGACCGGTGAGCGCGCCCGTCGAAGTGCTGGCCAGGCTCACCGGCCGCGCGGTCGTGCGGGCCGGCTCTGGCGGCGCGCTGAGCGAAGCGGAGCTCGACGACGGGCCGGTCGTGGTGAAGCGCGGCCACGCGCCCGGCGCGACGACCGCCGAGGCCGCGGGACTGCGCTGGCTGGCCGAACCCGCCGCGGTCGCCGTGGCCCGGGTGCGGGGCCACGACGACGATTGGCTTGTCCTGGAGCGGATCGACGCGTCCCGGCCGACGCGCGACGCGGCCGCCGACTTCGGGCGCGGGCTGGCTCGCCTGCACGCGGCTGGTGCGCCCGCGTTCGGCGCGCCCCCGCCGGGCGGCCCGGTGGACGCCTGGATCGGCTCGGCACCGATGCGCAATGTCACCGGCGAGCGGTGGGCCGAGTGGTACGCGGCGCAACGCGTCTTGCCGTACGTGCGCCAGGCCGTGGACTCGGGCGGGCTCACGGCCGGCGAGGCGGACGTCGTCGAGCGCGCCTGCGCCGCGATCCCGGAGTCGCCGGAGCCACCGGCGCGGCTGCACGGCGACCTGTGGAACGGCAACGTCCTCTGGACCGCCCGTGGCGCCTGCCTCATCGACCCGGCCGCACACGGCGGCCACCGGGAGACGGATCTCGCGATGCTGCACCTGTTCGGCTGCCCGCACCTCGATGACGTCGTCGCGGCTTACGACGAGTGCGCGCCCCTCGCACCGGGCTGGCGCGAACGAATCCCGCTGCACCAACTGTTCCCGCTACTCGTGCACACCGTCCTGTTCGGACGGTCGTATGCGAGGCAAGCCGTCGCGGCGGCACGGACCCTGCTCTGACGGCGAGTCGCCGGCGGGAGCGGTGACCGCTGCGGTGACCGACCTGGCGTGAGCGGGTCACCCGAAGTCTTGGCGACGGCGGCGACCTTCTGGCCGATGGTGACAACTGTCGCGGCGCGGCGTCGATGGCAGGGCGCACAACCGGCCGTGAGGGAGGTGGCCGGAGGGGCACGATTTTCCGAGTCTGGAGGACTTCGGCACCCGAGCGAGTGCTCGCGAACTTTCCCGCGGGCCGGCCCGAGCGTCTCGGCGCGGCGGTGGAACCGCTCGCCATGCAGCCGATTATTGCTTGCATCCCTAGGCGCACGGCAGATTCGTGACCAAAAGCGTCCGCAGTGGACAGTGGGGCTTGGCCGTGGGGAAGGTGCCGGTCCGGTCGGGAGATGCGCTCCGAAACGGGCGGTGACCGGCGCACCGAGACGGGCCCCTCCCGAGCCCATCCGGTCAGGAAAGGCGATCCGAAACGGGCAGTGCCCAGCGCCCCCTGACAGGCCCGTCCCCAGGCCCATCCGGCCAAGAAGCGCCATCCGAAACGAGCGGTGACCGGCACACCGGGACGGGCCCTCCGGGCCGTGCTCAGTGGGCGTGGTACGGACCGTGCCCCCGGCCCACAGCGAGCTCACAGGCAGCACACATCCCGCCCACACGCTGGGGCCGCACGCTCGTGCCATGGCCATGCGCGCGAAGACCGTCCCGCCCCGCCGGGGGCGGCTTTCGCTGCGCGCGAAGCTGACCGTATCGATCGTGCTGCTGCTGTCGCTGGTGTGTCTCGTGATCGGGGTGGTCAGCGAGTTCGCGCTGCGCGCGTTCCTGGTCGGCCAGACCGACGGCCAGCTCTACGCCGCCACGGCCCGCGCCGCCGACTTCGCCACCCACGGCGGTCCGCTCGGCGGCAACAATCCGCTCGACGCGCCCGGTCAGGGAGCCGGCACCGTCAACGCGCACTTCTCGAACGGCCGGCTCGTGGACGGCGGTTCGCTGTCACAGCACGGCCAGCGCGTCACCCTGACACCAGACGAGCTGGCGGCGCTCCGGACGCTGCCCGTCGACGGCCGGGCGTACAGCCGCACCGTCGGCGACCTCGGCGACTACCGGCTCACCGCCGTCGCGATCCCCAACGGCGTGGTCGTGACCGGGGTGCCCTTGGCGCAGGTGCAGCAGACGTTGCTGACCGTCGGGCTGATCCTGTTCGGGGTCGCCGCCGCCGGTGTCGTGGGCGCCGCTTTCATCGGCGCCTTCGCCGTCCGGCGTACGCTGCGGCCGCTCGACCGCGTGGCCGCGACCGCCGCGAAGGTGTCGGAGCTGCCACTGGACCGTGGATACGTCGACTTGTCGGTGCGCGTTCCCGACGGGGACACGGATCCGCGCACGGAGGTCGGCCAGGTCGGGTCGGCGCTGAACCTCATGCTGGGCCACATCTCCTCGGCGCTGGAGGCCCGGCACGAGAGCGAACTGCGCGTGCGCCGCTTCGTCGCCGACGCGAGCCACGAGCTGCGGACGCCGCTCGCCGCCATCCGCGGGTACGCCGAACTCGCCGGCCGTGAACACCGGCACGTGCCCCCCGACGTCGCCCGGTCGATGACCCGCATCGAGTCCGAGGCCGACCGCATGACCACGCTCGTGGAGGACCTCCTGCTGCTCGCGCGCCTCGACGCGGGCCGCCCGCTCGATGTCACCGAGGTCGACCTGGCCCGGCTGGTCGCCGACACCGTGAGCGACGCCCACGTCGCAGGCCCGACCCACCAGTGGCGCCTCGAACTGCCCGATCACCCCGTGCTCGTCCCCGGCGACGCCCAGCGCCTGCACCAGGTTCTGGCCAATCTCCTCACCAACGCCCGCGTCCACACGCCACCCGGCACCACCGTCGTCACGGCCCTCGCCCACTGCCCCGACGGCGGCGCGCTGGTGACAGTCACCGACAACGGTCCGGGCATCCCACCGGACCTTCTGCCGACGGTCTTCGAACGCTTCGCCCGCGGCGATTCCTCCCGGTCCCGGGCCGCCGGCTCGACGGGCCTCGGGATGGCCATCGCCGCGGCCGTGCTGGTCGCCCACCACGGCACCATCGACGTGCACAGCCGCCCCGGCTGCACCAGGTTCAGCGTGCGGCTGCCGGTCGTCGCGCCGGCCCAGCCGATCCCGCCGGTCCCGGCGCCCGTGGCGCAGATCGAAGCCTGACCGATACCAACGCCGCTGCCTGGCCGGGGTGACGGGACGTCGCACAGGGGGTACACAGCGTAGGCACAAGAGGTCCCCAGGCTGGGCGGCGAGGGTGGGGTCCATGACCGTTGCCGCGATTCCCGCCGTCGTCCCGAAGCCGGCCGCGCCGTTGAAGCCGCGCTGGGTGGGGCCCGCACTCGCCGTGCTGATGGCGGCGACGGCGGCGCTGTACCTGGTGGACCTGAGCGCTTCGGGGTGGGCCAACGCGTTCTACTCGGCGGCGGCGCAGGCCGGCGCGAACAGCTGGAAGGCGTGGTTCTTCGGGTCGAGCGACGCGGCGAACGGCATCACCGTCGACAAGACTCCGGCGGCGCTGTGGATCATGGGGCTTTCGGCGCGGCTGTTCGGCGTGAACGCGTGGAGCGTGCTCGTGCCGCAGGCGCTGATGGGCGTCGGATCGGTATACCTGCTGTACGCCACGGTTCGGCGCACCTCCGGCGCGGCCGCCGGGCTCCTTGCGGGTGCGGTGCTCGCGCTGACCCCCGCCGCCGCGCTGATGTTCCGCTTCAACAATCCCGACGCGCTGCTCGTGCTGTTGCTGATCACGGCCGCGTACGCCACGGCGCGCGCGATCGAGAAGGCGAGCCCGTGGTGGCTGGCGCTGGCCGGGGTGGCCGTCGGATTCGGCTTCCTGGCGAAGATGTTGCAGGCGTTTCTCGTGCTGCCCGCGCTCGCGCTGGCGTATCTGATCGCGGCACCGGCTTCGATCGGCAAACGCTTGCTGCACCTGCTCGGCGCGTTCGCGGCGGTCGTCGTGTCCGCCGGGTGGTACGTCGTCGTGGTCGCGGTGTGGCCGGCCGCCGATCGCCCGTACATCGGCGGTTCGCAGGACAACAGCCTGCTCGGGCTCGCTTTCGGCTACAACGGTTTCGGCCGGATCACCGGCGACGAAACCGGCAGCGTCGGCGGCGGCCGCGGTTGGGGCACGACGGGCCTGTTCCGCCTGTTCGGCAGCGAAATGGCGGGCGGGATCGCGTGGCTGCTGCCGGCGGCGCTGCTCGCGTTCGTCGGCGGACTGTGGTTCACGCGGCGGGCCGCCCGCACCGACCGCAGTCGCGCCGCACTGGTGATCTGGGGTGGCTGGCTGCTCGTGACGGCCATCGTCTTCTCCTTCATGGGCGGGATCATCCATCCCTATTACACGGTCGCGCTGGCGCCCGCGATCGCCGCACTCGTGGGCACGGCGGTGGTCCAGCTGTGGCGGCTGCGCCACGATCCTCTCGCCGCGGGCCTGCTCAGCGCCGGTCTGGTGCTGACAGCCGTGACCACCTACGTGGTCCTGATCCGGGAGC
The DNA here is from genome assembly GCA_035551175.1 of Amycolatopsis sp. Taxonomy (GTDB): domain Bacteria; phylum Actinomycetota; class Actinomycetes; order Mycobacteriales; family Pseudonocardiaceae; genus Amycolatopsis. Next base: position 5,134 of record DASZNR010000049.1, read on the forward strand.
CGTCGTGGCAGCCGTGGCTCGCGCCCGGCGTGCTCGCGGTCGGGCTGCTCGGCGCGGTGGCCGTGTTCTTCGTCGACCAGCTCGGCCGCGGCCTTGCCCGCGCGCTCGCGGTCGTCGCCGTGGTGACGATGCTGGCGGGTTCGGGCGCCTACACGATCGCGACGGCGGCCACACCCCACAGTGGCGCCATCCCGTCGGCCGGCCCTTCCGCCGGCCGCGGCTTCGGCGGCTTCCGCGGAAAATTCGGCGGCACCGGTACATTCGGCGGCACCGGTACGGCGGCCGGCCCGGGTGGTCGCGGCGGCGGCATAGCCGGCGGTCTCCTCGGCGCGTCCACCCCCGGCCCTGCTCTCACCACCCTCCTGAAAACCGACGGCACCCGGTATTCCTGGGGCGCCGCCACTGTCGGCTCCAACAACGCCGCCGGCTACCAGCTCGCCACCGGCCTGCCCGTCCTCGCCGTCGGCGGCTTCAACGGCACCGACCCCTACCCGACGCTCGAGCAGTTCCAGCAGTACGTCCACTCAGGACGCATCCATTACTTCATCGAGGCCGGGCGGATGATGCAGGGCACCTCCGGCAGCGACGACGCCCAGCAGATCGCCGACTGGGTCGCCGACACCTACCCTGCGTCCACAGTGGACGGTGTGACCGTCTTCGACCTCACGCCCTGAGCCACGCCTCGATCTTCTCCACCCCGATCGGTCAACCCCCTCCGCCGGTTCACCTCCAGCTGCCACCGCAGCGGCGCCACCGGCACGTCGAAGCCCTGCCACCGCACCGTCTCTGGCTCGTCCGCCACCTGTGCGTGCGGCAAAGCGTTCGGATGCACCCCGAAATCCACTCGCTCAAGCACCCGTGAAACGCCCGCCCCGAAGTCCGCGACCCAACCAGTCATCGCGGTGACCGGCTCGACCAGCAGATCGTGAAACAGCGAGCCGGTCAGATACGGATCGTCCACAGAGAAGTCCAGACACGTCGATGCCCCGCACCGCGGGCGCCCCCGACCCGTACCGGAACCACCGAAGCGGGCTGCCGGAAACCCGTGACAGCAACTCCTCCAGTGTCTGCTCCCACCGGACTGGACGTCGCCGTGCGCGCTGCTGCACCATTTCCTTCGGGCACTCCGTGAACCGGGCGAATGCCCGAGCCACGGCATCGTGCGCGGCGAGCCGCCGAACGAACCGGCCCGGGGATTCGCGGGCGAAACCCCTGTGCACGAGGCATTCGGAGTAGCCGGGATCAGTGGTGCGAACCTCGTAGATCACCTGTCCGGCCCGTATTCCCGGCATGGTTTCCATCCCCCCACCAACCAAGATCACCCGTCGGTGTAACGACCCACAGGGCCAGCACAGGAACGCCACAAGGTCGCCAAAGCCCCACGCACGAGGGTGGGCACCATGAACGCCACCGCTCCCTCCCAGAGTGCCGCCGGAGCCGACGCCGGTGCCCGGCCCGGGACGACGCCGGTCGGGCTCGGCGGGCCGCAGCCCGTGCTGGACGTCGTGATCCCGGTGTACAACGAGGAATCCGACCTGGAGCCGTGCATCCGCCGGCTGCACGCGCATCTCGAACAACACCTCCGTTACCCCTATCGCATCACCATCGCCGACAACGCGAGCACGGACGAGACGCTCCACGTCGCCGAGCGACTGGCCAAAGAGATCAACCAGGTCGAGGTTCGGCACCTCGACCAGAAGGGCCGCGGACGCGCCCTGCGCGCGGTTTGGTCCACTTCGGACGCCCAGGTCCTCGCCTACATGGACGTGGACCTCTCCACCGATCTCGCGGCACTGTCCCCCCTCGTCGCCCCGCTGCTGTCGGGGCACTCGGACCTCGCCATCGGCAGCAGGCTCGCGCGAGGCGCACGGGTCGTGCGCGGGCCGAAGCGCGAGTTCATCTCGCGCGCCTACAACCTGATCCTCAAGTCCACGCTCGCCGCGAAGTTCTCCGACGCACAGTGCGGCTTCAAGGCCATCCGTGCTGACGTCGCGCGCCGCCTGCTGCCCCACGTGCAGGACACGGGCTGGTTCTTCGACACAGAGCTGCTCGTGCTCGCCCAGCGCGCCGGCCTGCGGACGCACGAGGTGCCCGTGGACTGGGTCGACGACCCGGACTCGTCGGTCGACATCCTGGCCACGGCCACCGCCGACCTCAAGGGCATCGTGCGCATCACGCGCGCCACGCTCACCGGCGAGATCCCGGTCCGCCGCCTGCGTGAGCAGCTCGGCCGCGAACCCATCGGCATCGACGCGCCCGGGGTGTCGCCGAGCCTGGTGAAGCAGCTCGTGCGGTTCGCCGCCGTCGGCGTCGCCAGCACCGCCGCGTACTTGGTGCTTTTCCTGCTCCTGCGGGGTGTTCTTGGCTCGCAGGCCGCGAACTTCACGGCATTGCTGGTCACGGCCATCGCCAACACCGCGGTGAACCGGCGCGTGACGTTCGGCGTCCGCGGCCGCGGCGGCGCCACGCGCCACCAGTTCGAGGGCCTGATCGTGTTCGGACTCGGCCTGGCGCTCACGAGCGGCTCGCTCGCCCTGCTCAACCACACGACCCGGCCCGGGCTCGTGCTGGAGACCACCGTGCTCGTGCTGGCGAACCTCGCCGCCACGGTGCTCCGCTTCCTGCTGCTGCGGGGCTGGGTGTTCAACCCGCGCCGTCGACGCCCCGCCGAGGAGACACCATGACCGCCACACTCGCGGTCCCCGCCGCGAACACCCGTGCCCGCGGCAGAGAGACGCCGTGGGCGCGCCCCGCCGTGGCCGTCCTGCTGATCCTCACGGCCGTTCTGTACTTCTGGGACCTCACCGCCTCGGGTTTCGGCAACTCCTTCTACGCCGCTGCCGTGCAGTCGGGCACCCAGAACGCCGAGGCCTGGCTTTTCGGCAGCCTCGACGCCGGCAACGTGATCACCGTCGACAAACCTCCCGCCGCCCTGTGGGTCACCACGGCGTTCGCGCGGATCTTCGGCTTCTCGAGCTTCACGGTGCTGGCCCCGCAGGCGCTGATGGGTGTCGCCGCGGTCGGGCTGCTGTACCTCACGGTCCGCCGGGTGTCCGGCCCGCTGCCGGGCCTGCTCGCCGGCGCCGGGCTCGCGCTGACGCCCGTGGCCGCGTTGATGTTCCGCTTCAACAATCCCGACGCGCTGCTCGTGCTCCTACTCGTCGCCGCGGCCTATTTCACCGTGCGCGCATTGGAAAACGCGAGCCCGAAGTGGCTCGTGTTCGCCGGGATCGCCGTCGGGTTCGGCTTCCTCACCAAAATGATGCAGGCCTTCCTCGTGCTGCCTGCGTTCGCGCTCGCCTATCTCGTGGCCGCGCCGACCTCACTCGGCAAGCGCCTGCTGCACCTGCTCTGCGCGGCAGCCGCGGTGGTCGTGTCCGCGGGCTGGTTCGTCGCGCTCGTCGAAATCTGGCCGACGTCCTCCCGCCCGTACATCGGCGGCTCCACCGGCGACAGCCTGCTGGAGCTCGCCCTCGGCTACAACGGCCTCGGCCGGATCTTCGGCGGTGACGGCAACAGGGGCGGCGGTTTCGGCGGAGGAGGAGGCGGCAGCAGCAGCATCATGTTCGGCGGCAGCTCCGGCCTCGGCCGGATGTTCGGCGCCAGCTTCGGTACCGAAGTTTCGTGGCTGCTGCCCGCCGCGGTCATCGGTCTCGTCGCCGGCCTGTGGTTCACCCGCCGCGCGGCCCGCACCGACCGCACCCGCGCGGCCCTGATCGTCTGGGGCGGCTGGCTGCTCGTCACGGGGCTGGTCTTCAGTTTCATGAGCGGCACGATTCACCCGTACTACGCCGTGCAGCTCGCCCCCGCGATCGCCGCGCTGGTCGCGATCTGCGGCCACGCGCTGTGGCGGGGCCGCGCCAACACGGCCCCGCGCGTGGCGCTCGGCGCGATGATCGCCGTCACGGCCGTGTGGGACTTCATCCTCCTCGACCGCACACCTGACTGGTTCCCGCTGCTGCGCTGGATCATCGTGGCGCTGGGGCTACTGGTCGCGACGGTCGTCGTGGTCGGGGTTCCGCCGCTGCGCAAGGCGTTCACCGTGGTCGCCGCGGCGTGCGTACTGACGCTGGGCCTTGGCACGGCCGCCTACACGGTGGAAACGGCCGCCGTGCCGCACAGTGGGTCGATCCCGACTTCGGGGCCGGCCACGAGCTCGTTCGGCTCAGGCGGCATGGGCGGTGGTCCCGGTGGCTTCGGCGGTCCCGGCTTCGGCGGTCCCGGCGACCCGGAGACCAGCAGTGAAATGGGGCAGTTGCTCGCGAAGACCACCACGAAGTGGGCCGCGGCGACCTCCGGTTCGCAGACGGCGGCAAGCCTCGAGCTCGCGAGCGGGAAGTCCGTGATCGGCGTCGGCGGCTGGGACGGCAGTGACCCGGCGCCGACGCTGGCCGAATTCCAGCAGTACGTCGCCGACGGCCAGATCACCTACTACGTCGACGGTGGCAGGGGCGGCGGTCCCGGCGGCGGTTCGAACGCCATCGCCGAGTGGGTCGCGACCAACTTCAGCGCGACGACGGTCGGCAACCAGACCGTCTACGACCTCACCCGCTGACCGCCACCACACCAGAACTCGTGAGTGCCGGCGCCGGTGAGAACCTGGTTAGTACTCCAGTTGTAGTTCGTGATCGGGTGCTGGTTGTCGGTGTCGTCGCTGGTAGTGGCATTGTCGGGCGCGGTGTTGGTGGTGTCGGCGCCAGGTTGACCAGCCCGCGATGTCGATGACGGTGCGGGTTGGTTCGAGGACGAGTGTGTAGTAGAGGTGCCTGATCTCGTTGGAGCAATGCTTGAAACCTGTGGATAGGCCGGGAAGGGCGTACCTTCCCGGTGACCCGGTTGAGGTTTCCAAGCATGGCCGACGCGCCAACGTCGGCCGGGAAGGTACGGCCCGATGCTTACCGTAGTCCCTGACCCTGCC
>DASZNR010000050.1:0-1844 GCA_035551175.1 Amycolatopsis sp.
ACCTTCGCCGCCTTCCCGCTCTGGTACGCCAGCCTCTTCTCCGGCTTCTACCTGGCCCTGCTCCTCGTGCTCGTCGCCCTCATCCTGCGGGGTGTCGCGTTCGAGTTCCGCGGCAAGATCGACAGCACACGCTGGCGCAACACCTGGGACTGGATCATCGTCTTCGGCTCCGCCGCGCCCGCGCTGCTGTGGGGCGTCGCCTTCGGCAACATCGTCCACGGCGTCCCCCTCGACGCCCAGCACCACTTCACCGGCACCTTCTTCACCCTCCTCAACCCCTACGCCCTGCTCGGCGGACTGGCCACACTGAGCCTGTTCACCTTCCACGGCGCGGTGTTCCTCACGCTGAAGACCACCGACGCGCTGCGCGACCGGGCCCGCATGCTGAGCCGCGCGCTCGGCGGCGCGGCGATCGTGTTCGGCGGCGTCTTCCTCGCCTACACCGCCGTCGAGCACGGCGGCTGGACGTGGCTGACGTCGCTGGTGGCGGCCCTGCTGCTCGCCGCCGGAGTGCTGTTCGCCGCCGGCGAGCGCGACGGGTACGCCTTCGCGAGCACCGCCGGCGCGATCATCGCGGTCACCTTCACGCTGTTCTGGTCGCTCTACCCGAACGTCCTGCCCTCGACCACCGACCCGGCCTTCGGCCTGACCACGACGAACGCGTCGTCGACGCCGTACACGCTGCAGATCATGACCTGGGTCGCGGTCGCGTTCACCCCGATCGTGCTCGCCTACCAGACCTGGACGTACTGGGTGTTCCGCAAGCGGATCAGCCGCACCTCGATCCCCGCCGGCGGCGGCCTGCCCGCAGCCCGCCGATGAGGCCTCTCGACCCGCGGCTGCTCCGCCACGCGAACGCGGTCCGGCCGTTCATCGTGGCCTGCGCGGGCCTCGGCGTGCTCACCGCGATGCTGGTCCTCGCCCAGGCCGAACTGCTGGCCAAGACGATCACCTGGGCGTTCCTCGACGGCCTTACGCTGCGCGCGCTTCTGGCCCCGGTCGGGCTGCTGGCCTTGGTGGTGCTGGCCCGGTCCGGCCTCGCGTGGCTGTCGGAGACGACCGCGCACCGCGCCGCGGCCCGCGCGCTTTCGCAGCTGCGGGAGACGGTCATCGGCGCCGCGCTGCGGATCGGGCCCCGGCGGGCGGACCGATCTCCCGCCGAGGTCGCATCCCTGGCCACGCACGGCGTCGACCGGCTCGAAGGCTACTTCGCCCGGTACCTGCCGCAGCTGCTCATCGCGGCGGTGGTGCCGCTGGTGGTCGGCGTGCGGATCCTGGCCGCGGACTGGGTCGCCGCGGTGATCGTGGGTCTCACGGTGCCGCTCATCCCGATCTTCATGATCCTCATCGGGCTCTACACCCAGCGCGACGTCCAGCGGCAGTGGCAGACACTGTCCGTGCTGGGCAACCACTTCCTCGACCTCGTCGCCGGGCTCGCCGAGCTGACCGCGTTCGGCCGGGCCCGCGCCCAGCTGCGCTCGCTGCGGGAGATCACCGAGAAGTACCGCACGCACACCATGCGGACCCTGCGCGTCGCATTCCTCTCCGCGCTCGCCCTCGAACTGCTGGCCACGCTGTCGGTCGCGGTCGTCGCCGTGTCGATCGGCCTCCGCCTGCTCGCCGGCGAACTCGACCTGCAGACCGCCCTCGTCGTCCTGATCCTCGCCCCGGAGGTCTACCTTCCGCTGCGGGCGGTCGGCGCCCGGTTCCACGACAGCGCCGAAGGCCTCGCCGCCGCCGAAGAGATCATCGCGCTCGCCGACACCCCCACCGGCGACACCGGCACCCGCACGGTTCCCGACCTCGGCCAGGTGGCGTTGCGCTGCGAAGACGTGACGGTCGAA
>DASZNR010000051.1:0-2811 GCA_035551175.1 Amycolatopsis sp.
CGGTACGGCCATCGCCTGCGAGGAGAGCGCCGCCGAAAGCCCTGCGGCGGCGGCCGTGAGCAGAACCCGCTGCAGGGCCTGACCGGCCTGGAGCCGGCCGAGAGCGGTGTCGTGCAGCGAGCCGATCACCACGACCAGCCGACCGGGCTCGATGTCGAGGTCGCTCCCACCACCGGGGCCGGGCGTCGCCGGCGGGACTTCGGTGCGGTGCATGATGTCGCGCAGCTGGGGCACCTGGTCGTCGGTGATGGTGGCCAGCCAGGCGCGTTCCACCTCGGCCGCCCGCCGGAGCTGGCGCTGCACCGCGTCGGGGACGACGGCGGCGGTGAACGGGCGGCGGTTGCTCTGCCGTCCGGCGATGGCCGCCACGAGCTCCCGGTCCACCGGGGCGATCGTCTCGTAGCCGTTCGGCCGCACGACGGCGAGCAGGTCGGGCCGGTCCGCGGTGGGGAACAGGCGCGTATCGGCGTGGCTGCTCTGCGCCTTGATCGCCAGCCGGAGGTTCAGCAGAGCGGCCCCGCAGTCCAGCATGCGTTCCCGCTGGTCGCTGTCGGTACCGGTGGAGAGCGAATCCGCGTACAGCTCGACGGCGTCCGGCGTGCACTGGAACCGCCACGGCCGCCCGCGGCGCAGCGGCGGCGGAGCCGTGGCCGCGAGAAGCACGGATCGCATCTGGCTCTCGCTGAGGTGCCCGACGGGCATGACACCGGTCTTCATGGACGGCTCCGAACTCCTGGAATCATGGCTGTCCCTCACCGTCCGCCGGGCTCCGGCGCGGGCCAAGGGCCGAACGGCACCCGTGGCCGGGCGAAGGTCGCCGGTTGCGAACGTGGTTCGGTTCCCCCGGAACCCGCCACGGGCCGCACCGCCGTGCCACTGTGGTGACATGCCCGAGGAAACGACGTCGGGCCGGGACCGGATGGACGCGCTGCCCACGGCCGTCCTCGCCTTCTCCGCCGGTCTGGAGCTCGAGACCACGCTGCACCGGATCGTCACCGCCGCCGCCGGCCTGATCGGCGCCCGCTGCGGCGCGCTGACCCTGCTCGACGAGGACGGCCGGACCACCGGGTTCGCCGCCACGGGCGTCGACGACGCGACCTCGCGCCGCCTCCCGCCGATGCCGGCAGTCCTCGACGTCCCGCTCGTGGTCCGGGGCGCGGTCCTCGGCCGGCTGTGCCTCGGCGGCGAGCGGCCGTTCACCGCCGACGACGAACGGGCGATCGACGCGCTGGCGGCGGCGGCCGGGATCGCCGTGGACAACGCGCGGCTCTACGAGGAGAGCCGGAGCAGGCAGCGGTGGCTGGAAGTGACCGGGGAGATCTCCGCCGAACTCCTCGGCGGCACCGACGTCCACACGGTGCTGCGCCTGGTCGCGAGCCGGGCCGCCGAACTCACCGGCGCCGTGGACGCGCTCATCGCCCTGCCCGTGCCGCCCGCTGAGGCACTGGTCGTCACGGTGTGCGCCGGCCCCGACGCCGAGGAGCTGACCGGTCGCCGGATCCCGCTCGACGGGTCGACCTCCGGCGCGGTCCTGCGCGATCACGTCCCGCGCAGCGTGCCGAACCTGGCCTACGGCCTGGGTGCGGACCTCGGGCCGGCGCTGGCGGTGCGGTTGCGCTCCGGCGAGTCCACCGCGGGCGTGCTCCTGGCGATCCGCGCTTCCGGCGCACCGGGTTTCGACGAGCACGAACTCCAGCTCGTGTCCGCCTTCGCCGACCAGGCCGCGCTGGCGCTGCGGGACGCCGAAAGCCAGGCCACCCGCCGCGAGCTGGACGTGGCGGTGGACCGGGATCGGATCGCCCGCGACCTGCACGACCACGTCATCCAGCGGCTGTTCGCGGTCGGCATGGGCATCGAGGGCACCCGCCGCCGGACGGACTCACCCGCGGTCACCGCCCGGCTCACCCGGCACATCGACCAGCTCCAGGACGTCATCGAAGAGATCCGCAGCGCGATCTTCGCCCTGCACAGCCGGCCGGGAGCGGGTCGTGGCCTGCGGGCGCGCCTGCAGAACGCGATCACCGACGGCTGCGCCGACTCCGCCATCCACACGACGGTCCGGTTGTCCGGAGCGTTCGACCGGGTGCCCGCCGGGCTGGCCGAACACGCCGAGGCGGTGGTACGCGAAGCAGTCAGCAACGTCCTGCGGCACGCGCGCGCGGCGGAGCTGACGGTCACCGTGTCCCTGGACGAGGATCTGGTCGTCGAGGTTTCCGACACCGGGATCGGGATGCCGGAAGCCGTGGCGCGCAGCGGGCTGCGCAACCTCGCACAGCGGGCCGCGGAGGCAGGCGGGTCGTTGCGGCTCGAACGCCCGGCCCACGGTGGCACCTGTCTCAGGTGGACAGTTCCGGTGCCTTGAGCCGCGGCGTGTGCGGGTATTCCGTGGCCCGCTGCTGGAAAGAGAGGATCGCGGGGTTGCGGATCGTGCCGTCCCGGATCTCGACGGCCCGTCCCACTGTTTCGGTTTTGTCCCAAGCAGACTGTCCGGAAAGGACTGTCCGCACGTGCGGCAGCAGCGCTTCGCTGATTTCCCAGGTCGCCGAGTTCCACAGGTAGGAGGGGCTGTGGTCGACGGCGTAGTAGGTGACGCCGTGGCCGACCGGGAAGGTCGGCCGGGTGAACGTGGTGGGCCGCGCCCAGCTGAAGCCCATGCCTTCGTCACAGGAGACGTCGACGATGAGGCTGCCGGGGGTGAACGCGGCGAGGTCGTCTTCGATGAGGAAGGTCAGCGGCGCGTCGGTGTCCTGGAGCACGCAGTTGACGACGATGTCGTGCTCGGCGAGGAACCCGGCCAGCGGCACCCGGCCG
>DASZNR010000052.1:0-19119 GCA_035551175.1 Amycolatopsis sp.
GCCCTGGACGGTCGACGACGCGTGCCACGCGCAGGTGGCCGACCTCGACGCGTACGTCTGAGCCCCACGCCCGACAGACGATGAGAGCCCCGGCCGATCGGCCGGGGCTCTCATCGTGGTCAGCAGCTCTCTTGGTGGAGCAGCTCAGTGGAAGCTGTCACCGCACGCGCACGAACCCGTCGCGTTCGGATTGTCGATCGTGAAGCCCTGCTTCTCGATCGAGTCCACGAAGTCGATCACGGCCTCGTTCACATACGGCGCGCTCATCCGGTCGACCGCCACGCGCAGACCGTCGAAGTCGCGGAAGAGGTCGCCGTCGAGCTCACGCTCGTCGAAGAACAGCTGGTAGCGCAGGCCCGCGCAGCCACCGGGCTGAACGGCGATGCGCAGGTGCATGTCGTCGCGGCCCTCCTGCTCGAGCAGCGCCTTCGCCTTGGCGGCCGCGGCGTCGGTCAACGTCACGCCGTGGGTCTCCTCGGCGGTCTCGGCCTGCGCCGCGCCGGTCTGCTCAGCGGTCGTCATGGCACTCCCTCTAGGTCGAACTCGCTGCGGGTACTTCTCTTCCTGACGGTTCAACACCGCGGGTACCCGATCTGTTCCCCTCCATGGTTGCACATCCGACGACCTGCCGAACATCGTCGTGACGTCTGCAATACCCTGGTGAGGTGAGGTTCCTGCGCCGTAGCACCACCGAGCCCCCCGCCGAGGACGCCGAGACGAGTGTCCCCGGCTCAGAGCCGACCGCTGGCAAGGCGTACACACCCGGCAAGGGCCGCGCGACCCCGAAGCGGCGGGAGGCCGAGGGGCGCAAGCGCGGTCCCGTCGCCGCGCCGCCGACGAACATGCGTGAGGCCATGCGGCGCAACCGTGAGCTGCGCAAAGCCAACCCGGTGAGCAAGGAAGAACGCCGTGCGGCGGCCAAGCAGCGCCGCGAACGGATGATGTCGGGCGACGACAAGTACCTGCCCGTGCGCGACCGCGGCCCGGTGAAGGCGTACGTGCGTGACCTGGTCGACTCGCGGCGCAACCTCCTCGGCTTGTTCATGCCGCTCGCGATTCTGGTGTTCCTCGCGCTGCTGGTCCCGGTGCCACAGGCGCAGCAGTACATCACGCTCGTCTGCATGGCGATGCTGCTGGTCATGGCCATCGAGGGCGTGATCAACGGCCGCAAGATCGGCCGGCTGGCGCGCGAGCGCTTCCCGAAGGAGCCGACCCGAGGGGTGGGCTGGTACGCCTTCGTGCGCGCGAGCCAGATTCGCAAGCTGCGCGTGCCCAAGCCGCGCCTGCGCCCGGGTGACCCGATCCCCGGCTGAGCGGCTTCGTGACGGCCACCACACCGCCCGGGTTCGGCCGGACAGGTCGTTAACAAGGCGAACAACCGCGCGCCTAGGGTGGCGTCATGGAGTTTCGACGCCTCGGCCGCAGCGGCCTCAACATCAGTGAGATCTCCTACGGGAACTGGCTCACCCACGGGTCCCAGATCGAAGAGGACCAGGCGCAGGCCTGCATCAAGGCCGCGCTGGACGCGGGGATCACGACCTTCGACACCGCCGACGCATACGCCAACACCGCGGCCGAATCGGTGCTCGGCCGTGGCCTCAAGGGCCAGCGGCGGGAGAGCCTCGAGATCTTCACCAAGGTCTTCTGGCCCACCGGTCCCAAGGGCCCGAACGACAAGGGCCTCTCGCGCAAGCACATCGTCGAGTCGGCCAACGCTTCGTTGCAGCGGCTCGGCACCGACTACGTCGACCTCTACCAGGCGCACCGTTTCGACCACGGCACGCCGCTGGAGGAGACGATGCTGGCGTTCGCCGACCTCGTCCGCCAGGGCAAGGTGCTCTACGTGGGTGTGTCCGAATGGTCCGCCGACCAGATCACCCAGGGCGCGCAGCTCGCACGGGAGCTGAAGGTGCCGTTCATCTCGAACCAGCCGCAGTACTCGATGCTGTGGCGGGTGATCGAGTCGCAGGTCGTGCCTGCCTCGGAGCGCGAGGGCCTGAGCCAGATCGTCTGGTCGCCCATCGCGCAGGGTGTGCTGACCGGCAAGTACAAGCCGGGCCGGCCGTTGCCCGAAGGTTCGCGCGCCACCGACCAGAACGGCGGCGCGAACGTGGTCAAGCGTTTCCTCAACGACGAGACGCTCACCGCCGTCGCGAAGCTGGAACCGCTGGCCGCCGACGCCGGGCTGTCTATGGCGCAGCTGGCCGTGGCCTGGGTGCTGCAGAACCCGAACGTGGCGTCCGCCATCATCGGCGCTTCGCGGCCGGAGCAGGTCCACGAGAACGTGAAGGCCGCAGGCGTCAAGCTCGACGCCGAGCTGCTGACCAAGATCGACGAGGCCCTCGAAGGTGTCGTCGAGCGGGATGCTTCGCTGACGCGCAGCCCGGCTGCGTGATCATCCTGCTGAGCGGGCTCCGTCCCGGGGTCCGCTCAGCAGTCGTTCCGCAACGGCGAGGTCGTGTGGGTAAGTGATCTTCATGTTCTCCGCACCACCGGGCACCCAGCGCACCGGCAGGCCCGAGAACCGTTCCATGCACGAGGCCGTGTCGGTGCCGAGAAAACCCTCGGCCTCGGCTTGTTCGTAGGCGGCCACCAGCGGGCGGGCGCGGAACCCTTGGGGGGTTTGCACGCGGATCGCACCCGGTAGGCGCGCCGCGATCGTGCCGCCGGCGCTCACCGCGACGACGTCGTCGGCCGCCAGTCCCGGCACCGCTCCCCCGTGTTCGCGAGTTCGCGCGAGCACGTCGCCGATCAGCGCCGGCGTGACGAGCGGGCGGGCCGCGTCGTGAATCAGCACGGCGTCGAGCGCGCCCGACTCCACGCGCGGCGTGAGGTGTCGCAGGGCGTTGAGCTCGGACGCCTGCCGCGTCGGCCCGCCGTTGACGATCTCGACCGGTCCCGGATGCTCCGCCAGCACCTCCGTGGCCAGCGCCTCGTCCTCGGGCCGGATCACCAGCACCAGCACGCCGATTCCGGGCACTGCCGCGAATGCGGCCAGCGACCACGCCACGACCCGGCGGCCCGCCACCGGGAGGTAGACCTTGTTGAGCGCCGCCCCGACCCGGGTGCCGGCGCCACTGGCCAGCACGACCCCCGCAGCTGTCGTCTCCACGGTCGGCGACCCTATCCGACCGCGCTTGGGTAGGTTTGCCCGTGAGGACTCCCGCGAGAGAAAGGCCTGGCGTGGACGCGGACACCAGCATCGAGTTCGGCGAGATCGAACCACCCAGCGACCAGGCCCGCTCGGCGGCGATCGCACTGCACGGCAAGCTCGTGAAACCGGCGGGCTCACTCGGGCGGCTCGAAGAGCTCGGTGTGTGGATCTCCGCGTGCCAGGGCCAGGCGCCACCGCGGCCGTTCACGCGGCCGCGCGTCGTCGTGTTCGCCGGAGACCACGGCATCGCGAAGAAGGGCGTGTCCGCGTACCCGGCGGAGGTGACGGCACAACTCGTCGGCACGATGCTCACGGGCGGCGCGGCCATCAACGTGCTCGCCGCGGCCGCCGGCGCCAGCGTCCGCGTGGCCGATCTGGCCGTGGATACCGAAGAACCGGCGATGCGCTCCATCGGCGAATACAAGGTACGGCGCGGTTCGGGCTCGATCGACGTGGAAGACGCGCTCACCGACGAGGAGGTGCGTGCCGCCGTGCGAGCCGGCATGAAGATCGCCGACTCCGAAGTGGACAGCGGCGCCGACCTGCTCATCGCCGGCGACCTCGGCATCGGCAACAGCACGCCGGCGTCGGTGCTCGTCGCGGCGCTCACCGGCACCGAGCCCGTTGCCGTGGTCGGGCGTGGCTCCGGCATCGACGACGCCGCGTGGATGCGCAAGGCCGCCGCGATCCGCGACGCGCTGCGACGCGCCCGCACGGTGCTCGCCGACCCGCTGGCGCTGCTGCGCACGTCGTCCGGCGCCGACATCGCCGCGATGGCGGGGTTCCTGGCCCAGGCGGCGGTCCGCCGCACGCCGGTGGTGCTCGACGGTCTCGTCGTGTGTTCTGCGGCGATGGTCGCCGAGGAACTCGCGCCCGGCGCCCGCCGCTGGTGGATGTCCGGACAACTCACCGGCGAGCCCGCGCACGCACTGGCGCTGGAGCACCTCGACCTCGGCGGCCTGCTCGACCTCGACGTCCGCCTCGGCGAAGGTACCGGCGCCGTCACCGCGCTCCCGCTGCTCATGATGGCCGCGCGGGTGCTCGCGGAGATGACCACGCATGAGCAGTCGGGCGTTTCGGGGCCAGTCACTCCCGTGCCGGCTTCCTAAGCGCCCCAACGAAAACGGGCCACCGGGAAAGCCCGGCGGCCCGTCTGCTGTCCGTGTGGATCAAGCGAGTGGCTGCATCCAGCCCTCGGGCCCCACCCGGTCGCCTTCCTGGATACCGACCAGCTCTTCGCGCAGCTTCATCGTGATCGTGCCCGGCTGCCCGTCGGCGACCGTGAATTCGCCACCGGCGTGCTTCACGTAGCCGACCGGTGTGATGACCGCTGCCGTGCCGCAGGCGAACACCTCGGTGAGCTCGCCCGACGCGGCCGCCTTCTCCCACTCGTCGGTGGAGACCCGCCGCTCCTCCACGCGGTACCCGGCGGACTCGGCCAGCTGCAACAGCGATTTGCGGGTGACACCCGGCAGCAGCGAGCCGGACAGCTCCGGCGTCACCACCCGGGCGTCCTCGCCGGAGCCGAAGACGAAGAACAGGTTCATCCCGCCCATCTCCTCGACCCAGCGGCGCTCGACGGCGTCGAGCCACACGACCTGGTCGCAGCCCTTCTCGACGGCCTGCTGCTGCGCCACGAACGAAGCCGCATAGTTGCCGGCGCACTTCGCGAACCCGGTGCCACCCGGCGCCGCGCGCACGTACTCCGTGGACAGCCACACGCTGACCGGCTTCACCCCGCCGGTGAAGTACGAGCCGGCGGGCGAGCCGATGACCGTGTACCGGTACTCGCACGCAGGCCGGTTCACGCCGAGGCCCGTCGAGGTGGAGATCATGAACGGCCGCACGTACAGGGAATCGCCCTTGCGCGTGGGGACCCAGCGCTCGTCGGCCGCGATCAGCTCGCGCACCGATTGCACGAACGTCTCCACCGGGAGCTTCGGCATCGCGAGCCGCTTGGCCGAGTCCTGGAAACGCTCTGCGTTGGCGTCGGGCCGGAACGCGGCGACGGTGCCGTCGGGCTGACGGTAGACCTTCAGACCTTCGAAGATCGCCTGACCGTAGTGAAGGACGGAAGTCGCGGGGTCGAGCGAAAACGGCGCGTACGGCTCCACCTTGGCGTCGTACCAGCCGCGGTCTTCACTCCACTTGATCGTGACCATGTGGTCGGTGAAGAACGTGCCGAACCCGGGCTTGGCCAATACCTCCGCGACGCGCTCGGGAGTCGCGGGGTCGGGATGCGGGACTCGGGTGAACTGCGTCGCTGTCGTCATGGCTTGTACTTTAGCTCTTGGTCGGAGGCACGTTAGTCGGACGACCACCTATTTCACACGCGGTGTATCCGCGCCGGCGCTGCGTGATGCCGCTGCGTGAACGACGGAAAGCATTACGATGGCGGGGTGAGCTTCCCCGCGACCTCCCGCTCCGGCCCGCCCGCGGAGCCCGGCGCCGGCGCCGACGTGAAGACGTTCGTGACCGCCGTGCTGCTGACCTTCGGCGTCGGCCTGCTCGGCCTGCTCGGCTACGGGCTGCTCGGCGGCGGTTTCGGCGGGTTCATCGGGCTGGTCGCGGGCGGGTTCGGCGTCTACTGGTGGCACAACATCCACGGCAAGGTGTTCGCGCGCGACCTGCCGACCCGGTCGGTGGTGGTGTTGCTCGTGGTCAACGTGGTGCTCGCCGCGATCCTGTTCTTCATCACGCGCTGAGGTCCCGCACAGCAAGCTCGGGTTCGCCCACCGCTGCGCGACGGTCTCGCCGGGCCTCCAGCGGTGGTCAGGCGTGGGCGGCCCGCCGGTTTCGGGCGCGCAGGACCAGCTCCAGCAGGGTGCCGAGCCCGGCGGCGACCAGCACTACGTACGGCACCGCGAACAGAGCCGAGAACAGGGCCACGACCACGGCGAGGACCACCCCGACGGCCGAGCCCCAGCCGCGCCGGGGCGCATACCGCTCGCGCGCGTCGGTGAACGTGGTGAGCGCGGC
Organism: Amycolatopsis sp.; assembly: GCA_035551175.1. Taxonomy (GTDB): domain Bacteria; phylum Actinomycetota; class Actinomycetes; order Mycobacteriales; family Pseudonocardiaceae; genus Amycolatopsis. The sequence goes on from DASZNR010000052.1 coordinate 6,134, forward strand.
GGGAACCGTGGCGAGCACGGCGACCACGGTGAGCAGCGGCTGCAGCTGGCCGGCGTCGGCGGCATAGAGCAGGTCCCGGATCGAGGTCGCCGAGAGCCCGAGGCGGTCGGGCCCCAGCTGTACCAGCGCGACGATCGTCACGAGGATCGCGAACCCGCCGAGCGTCAGCGCGCGGACCGTGGTGCGGTCGGCCGCGACCGGGAGCAGAAACGGCAGCGTGACCAGAGCCGCGACCACGATCGCGGCCATGGGCGGTGCGCCGATCGGCGTCGACGTGACGACCGGGGCGACCACGGCGCACAGCACGATGAGCACCACGGCGGCGGCGATCAGCACCGCCGTGAGCCAGCGGACGAGCGTCGGCGGCAGCCGCAGGCCCGCGAGATCCGCCACGGCGACCACGAGGATCAACCCAGCCGCCGAGTACGCGGGCTGCGTGGGCACGACGTACGCGCCGAAGACGATCGCCTGCACGACGACGAGCGCGAGCCGGGTGAACGCGCCGGTGTAGCGCTCGAGCGGGGTATCACCGAGCGCCGGCATCCGAGCCACGACCGCGGCGGCCACGGCGGCGAGCACGACCCCCGCGAGCACCCAGTACCCCGCCCCGGCGGCTCCCACCGCCAGCACCACGAGGAGCCCTCCCCCGAGTCGCACCATGGTCCCCTTCCGACGGCACACCGCGTCTGTCATTAGCATGGCTCAGAATCCGTCCGGGCCGCTCGCCCGGTACCACCGCGACAGCGCGAGGAGCCAGAAGTGACCGTGCCGAAGCTTGCCCTTTCCGAGAACACCGAGGCGGCGCTCGCCAAGACCCGCGCCGACGTGGTCGTGATCGGCACCCTGCAGGGCGAGGACGGCCCGGTGCTCGCCTCCGGCTCGAGCGTCGCCGACGCGGCCTTCGACGGAAAACTCGCCGAGGTGCTCGCCACACTCGGTGCCACGGGCAAGGCCGAGCAGGTCGTGAAGCTGCCGACGCTGGGCAAGCTGCCCGCGGGCGTCGTGCTGGCCGTCGGTCTCGGCAAGGCGGTCGACGGTGCCGTGACGGCCGAGCAGGTCCGCCGGGCCGCCGGCGCCGCGGCGCGCGCGCTGGCGGGCACCGAACGCGCGTTCGTCACGCTGTCGGCGCTCGATCTGCAGGCGGCCGTGGAGGGCACGGCGCTCGGCGCGTACGCCTTCACCGAGTACCGCTCCCAGAAGGGCGACGCACCGCTGGCCAGGGCCGACTTCGTCAGCCCGGAAGACGGCACTTCGCGCGAGCACAAGGCGACGCTGAAGGCCGCGACCGCGATCGCCGAGTCCGTGGTCATCGCGCGCGACCTCATCAACACCCCGCCCAATGACCTGTTCCCCGCGTCGTTCGCCGACCGCGCGAAGAAGCTGGCCGAGGACAACGGTCTCGACTTCGAGGTCCTCGACGAGAAGCAGCTGAAGCGCAAGGGCTTCGGCGGCATTCTCGGTGTGGGCGGGGGCTCGGCGCGGCCGCCGCGGCTGCTGCGCGTGGGCTGGAAGCCGTCGAAGGCGAGCAAGAAGGTCGCACTCGTCGGCAAGGGCATCACGTTCGACTCGGGTGGCATCTCGATCAAGCCTGCCGCGGGAATGGACCACATGACGTCCGACATGTCGGGCGCGGCCGCGGTGCTGGCGTCGGTGGTGCTGGCGGCGAAGCTGAAGTACCCGATCGAGGTCGCGGCGCACATCCCGCTCGCGGAGAACCTGCCGTCGGGCAGCTCGTACCGCCCGGGCGACGTGCTGACGATGTACGGCGGCAAGACCGTCGAGGTCCTCAACACCGACGCCGAGGGCCGCCTCGTGCTGGTCGACGCGATGGTGCGTGCGGCCGAGGAGAACCCCGACTACCTCATCGAGACCGCGACGCTGACCGGCGCGCAGGTCGTGGCGCTCGGCAACCGCACCGCGGGCGTCATGGGCTCCGACGAGTTCCGCGACCGCGTCGCCGCGATCATGCAGGCCACCGGTGAGGGCGGCTGGGCGATGCCGATGCCGGAGGAGCTGCGCGCCGACCTGGACTCGCGGCTCGCCGACATCGCCAACGTGACCGGCCACCGCTGGGGCGGCATGCTGGCGGCCGGGCTGTTCCTCAAGGAGTTCGTGGCCGAAGGCCTGCCTTGGGCGCACATCGACGTCGCGGGCCCGGCGTTCAACACCGGCGGACCGTGGGGTTACACCGGCAAGGGCGGTACCGGCGTTCCGGTGCGGACCATCGCGGCCGTCCTCGCGGACATCGCCGACCGCGGCTGAACTTCGCCGGGCCCTGCCCGGTACCGCTACGAACATCGGCTTCCTACGGGCCCCTCGCCTCCATGCGGCGAGGGGCCCCGTTCGTGTGCCACCCTCGACGTCGTGGACCGTGACGCCTATCTCGAAACCGCGACCCGCGACGTCCTCACCGGCGACGACGCGACCCTCTACCGCCGCGTCGGCCACGCCGCCCTGCTGCTGGCCACCGCCGGTGCGACCGCGGCCGCCGACCGGCTCGCAGCTCAGTGGCACGCGGTCACCGAACGCCCGGCGACCTGCCTCGCCGACGACGCCGTGCGCACCCGCGCATGGGCGATGCTGTTCGAGGCCCGCGGCGACCGTCCACAGTGGGCAAATGCCCTGCCACCGCTGGATCTCGACGCGGAAGAGCAGGCACACCAAGCCTTCCTGACCCGCAGCGTGTCCGATCTGGACGGCGTGCTCGACGGCTCCCCCGTCGCCGGCGCGATCCACGCGCTCACTCCCGGCCACCCGGACCGCGCCCGCACCGCCCTCGCTGCCGGTGACCTGCCACAGTGGACGGAACTCGTGAAAACCCGCCAGGAACCGGACGTCGCCGCTCTGGGCGCCACCCGAAGCCTGGCCAGGGCGCTCGTCGCCGGCGCCGACCCTCTCTCACTGGGCCCCGACTGGCCCGGTTTTTGCGCGGGCGCCCTCGTCGCCGCACTGCGACGACGTTTCCCGGCCCCCGCTCGCACCTGGCCAGAACTGGTCGCCGCGATCGCGCGGGAACGCGGTCAGGTCGCGCCCGCGCCCGCCTCGGAATCGGAAATCGCCGCCGCCGAACGGCGCCTCGGCGTCCGCCTGCCCGACGACTACCGTGCCTTCCTGCGCACCGCGAACGGTCTGCCCGCCGACGTCGTGTTCCCCCGCCTGCTGCCGACCACCCACCTCCGCACCGACGGCGACGTGCTCATCGCTTCCGACCCCGCCGTCGTCCTGCTCACCGCAACCGGCCACACCGTCGAGGTCGACCTGACCTACGGCAGCACCGCGCACGCTTCCTTTCGCGCGTTGCTCGAACAACACCTCAGCCTGCTGCAGGCGAGCCGTTAACCCTGCCGCCGCTTCCTGCGCTCGGTGTATTCACGCATGCGCTTGGGGTAGCCGACGCGGGAGACCTCGTAGACCGGGATGGTGTGTTTCCGGCCGAACTGCAGGGCGGCGTGGAGGCTGCCAATGCGCCGCCGGGTCCATTCGCCGTCATGGGCGACAAGCACCACAGTGGGTTCGGTCACGGTGGTGCGCGGCTCCACGTAAGCCTCGACGCCGCGGCGCGCGGCGGCCCATTCTTCCAGGTGGCGCGTGTCTTCCGAGGTGGCGCGGCGCGTGGAGCCCGGGCGCCTGCCGCCGCGGCCGCGCCGGCGCAGCGAGTCGAAGATCCCCACGTCGGCCACCTCTCTCCTTGCGGGCGTGCGTACACCATTATTCCCGCCACCGGGTGTGGTCGGTGTCGCACGGCCAGGTTGGTGGAGCCGATCGCCGTAGTGACAAGATGGCTGTGTCGCGCGCGCGGTTATACCGGCCCATCGCGATGACCGAGCTTCACCCCCTACCGCTGCCGAGGAGTTTTTGAAGTGAGCGACACCTCCGCCGACCTTGTGATCCTGGGAGGCGGATCGGGCGGCTACGCCGCGGCTTTCCGCGCGGCCGAGCTGGGCCTTTCCGTCACGCTGATCGAGAAGGACAAGCTGGGCGGGACCTGCCTGCACCGTGGGTGCATCCCGACCAAGGCTCTGCTCCACGCCGCCGAAGTCGCCGACGAGACTCGTGAATCGGAGTCGGTCGGCGTCAAGGCCACCTTCGAAGGCATCGACATCGCCGGGGTCAACAAGTACAAGGACGGCATCGTCTCCCGGCTGTACAAGGGCCTTCAGGGCCTCGCCAAGGCCCACAAGGTCAACCTGGTCGAGGGCACCGGCACCTTCGTCGGCGGCACGACCGTCGAGGTCGAGGGCACCCGCTACACGGGCAAGAACGTCATCCTCGCCACCGGTTCCTACTCGCGGACCCTGCCCGGTCTCGAGCTCGGCGGCCGGATCATCACCAGCGAGCAGGCGCTCGCGCTCGACTGGGTGCCGAAGAAGGTCGTGGTACTCGGCGGCGGCGTCATCGGCGTGGAGTTCGCCAGCGTGTGGGCTTCGTTCGGCGTCGACGTCACCGTGGTCGAGGCCCTGCCCCGCCTCGTGCCCGCCGAGGACGAGTTCCTGTCGAAGCAGCTGGAGCGCGCGTTCCGCCGCCGCAAGATCGCCTTCAAGACCGGTGTGCGGTTCACCGGCGCGAAGCAGGACGACAACGGCGTGAGCGTGTCGCTGGAGTCCGGCGAAACGCTCGACGCGGATCTGCTCCTGGTCGCCGTCGGCCGTGGCCCGAACTCCGCCGGCCACGGCTACGAGGAGGCCGGCCTCACCATCGAGCGCGGCTTCGTCCCCACCGACGACCGCCTGCGCACGAACCTGCCGAACGTCTATGCCGTCGGCGACCTCGTCCCCGGCCTGCAGCTCGCGCACCGCGGATTCCAGCAGGGCATCTTCGTCGCCGAAGAGATCGCGGGCCTCAACCCGCGCGTGATCGACGAGCGCGGGATCCCGCGCGTCACCTATTCGCACCCCGAGGTCGCGTCGGTCGGGCTCACCGAGGCGCAGGCCAAGGAGAAGTACGGCAACGACGTCACCACCTACACCTACGACCTCGGCGGCAACGGCAAGAGCCAGATCCTGAAGACCTCCGGTGGCGTGAAGCTGGTGAAGGCTCCCGACGGCCCCGTCGTCGGCGTGCACATGGTCGGCGACCGCGTCGGCGAGCTGATCGGCGAAGCGCAACTGGTCTACAACTGGGAGGCCTTCCCGGAGGACGTCGCCCCGCTGATCCACGCACACCCGACCCAGACCGAGGCCCTCGGTGAAGCGTTCCTCGCCCTCGCAGGGAAGCCGCTGCACGTGCACAGCTGACCTCGCACCAGCAGAATCCAACTCACGACTTACAGATCAAGGGAGTCAGCGAACGATGGCCTACTCCGTCACGTTGCCGGAGCTCGGGGAGAGCGTCACCGAAGGCACCGTCACCCGGTGGTTGAAGCAGGAAGGCGAGACCGTCGCGGTCGACGAGCCGTTGCTCGAGATCTCCACGGACAAGGTCGACACCGAGGTCCCGTCCCCGGTCGCCGGCACGCTGGTGAAGATCAGCGCGGCCGAGGACGAGACCGTCGAGGTCGGCGGTGAGCTCGCGGTGATCGACGACGGCACCGGCGGGGTACCCGAATCCTCCACGGCTGCCGCGCCCGCGGCCGCCCCCGAGCCCGAGGCCGCCCCCGCACCGCAGGCGGCGCCGGAGCCCGAGCCCGAGCCGGCGCCCGTCGCGCAGGCCGAAGCGCCGTCGCGGCCGGACACCGCGCCCGCCGCCGGTGGCCAGGGCACCGAGGTCAAGCTGCCCGAGCTGGGCGAAAGCGTGACCGAGGGCACCGTCACCCGCTGGCTCAAGCAGGTCGGCGACTCCGTCGACGTCGACGAGCCGCTGCTCGAGATCTCCACCGACAAGGTCGACACCGAGGTTCCGTCGCCGGTCGCCGGCACGGTCCTCGAAATCCGCACCGGTGAGGACGAGACGGTCGAGGTCGGCGGAGTTCTCGCGGTGATCGGCGCCGCCGGTGCCGCGCCTGCCCCTGCGCCCGCGCCGGCTCCCGCCGCGCCGCCCGCTCCCGTCCAGGCGGCCCCGGCGGCCCCGGCTGAGAGCACCCCTGCTCCGGCGGCTCCCGCTCCGGCAGCCCAGGCGCCGGCCCCCGCTCCGGCGGCCCCTGCTCCGGCTCCCGCTCCGGCTCCGGCCGCCGCCCCGGCCGCCAAGGCCGCGGACAACGGTGCGGCCGACGGCCCGTACGTGACCCCGCTGGTGCGCAAGCTCGCGTCGGAGCACGGCATCGACCTGGCGTCGCTGACCGGCAGCGGCGTCGGTGGCCGCATCCGCAAGCAGGACGTGCTCGCGGCCGCCGAAGCCAAGCAGCAGGCCGCTTCGGCGCCCGCCGCCGCACCCGCTCCTCAGGCTCCGGCCGCAGCCGCCCCGGCGGCACCTCGCACCTCGGTCTCGCCGGACGTCGCCGCCCTGCGCGGCACCGTCCAGAAGGCGAGCCGGATCCGCCAGATCACAGCGACGAAGACGCGCGAATCGCTGCAGGTTTCCGCGCAGCTGACCCAGGTGCACGAGGTCGACGTGACCAAGGTCGCGAAGCTGCGCCAGCGGGCGAAGGCGGCGTTCCGCGAGCGCGAGGGCGTGAACCTCACGTTCCTGCCGTTCTTCGCGAAGGCCACCGTCGAGGCGCTCAAGCAGCACCCGAACGTCAACGCGTCCTACAACGAGGACACGAAGGAGATCACCTACCACGGTGCCGTGCACCTGGGCATCGCGGTGGACACCGACCGCGGCCTGCTCTCGGTCGTGATCCACGACGCGGGTGAGCTGAGCCTGGCCGGTCTCGCGCACCGCATCGCCGATCTGGCGGCGCGCGCGAGGGCCAACCAGATCAAGCCGGACGAGCTGACCGGCGGCACGTTCACCATCACGAACATCGGCAGCAACGGCGCCCTGTTCGACACGCCGATCATCGTGCAGCCGCGGTCCGGCATGCTCGGCACCGGCGCGGTCGTCAAGCGCCCGGTCGTGGTGACCGACACGGAGGGCAGCGACACCATCGCCGTCCGCTCGATGGTCTACCTGCCGCTCACCTACGACCACCGCCTCGTCGACGGCGCCGACGCGGGCCGCTTCCTCACGACGATCAAGCAGCGCCTGGAAGAAGGCAAGTTCGAGGACGAGCTGGGCCTCTGACCCAGCTCACTGAGCCGGCCCACGAAGGCTCCGCACGCCTCCGGGTGTGCGGAGCCTTCGTTGTTCCGCGTCGCCGCTCGACGCGGAACCGGCGCCCGCCGCCGATCCCGATAACGGCCGTGGCGAAAGTTCGCGCGGTGAGCGGCTGCCGGGTGTGCGGATGGTGGATGGATAGGACACGATCGAAGGCATGCGGGTACTCATCGCGGGATCCGGAGGGCTGATCGGCACGGCGCTGGCCGCGCGGCTGCGTTCGGCAGGCCACGACGTGCGCCGGCTGGTGCGGCGCGCCGCGCGGGCGAACGACGAGCACGGCTGGGATCCGCCGTCGGCGCGGATCGACGACGGCGCGTTCGAGGGTGTCGAGGCCGTAGTGAACCTGTGCGGCGCGCCGCTGCTGCCGGGGCGCTGGAGCGCGATGCGCAAGCAGGTACTGCTCGACAGCCGGGTCGAGCCGACGGAGGTGCTCGCCGAGGCCGTCGCCGAACACCGGGTCGGCGTACTCGTGAACGGGTCGGCCGTCGGCTTCTACGGGAACACCGGCTCAGCGGTCGTCGACGAAACTTCTGATGCGGGCCAAGGGTTCCTCGCCGAACTCTGCTCGGCGTGGGAGGCCGCGACAGCGCCCGCGGTCGCCGCCGGCGCGCGCGTGGTGACGGTACGGACGGGGCTCGTGCTCGCCCGCTCGGGCGGGCTGCTCGATGTGTTGCGGCCCCTGTTCAAACTCGCGCTGGGCGCACGTCTCGGCAACGGCCGTCAGTTCATGCCGTGGATCGCGCTCGACGACGAGGTCGGTGGCATCGTCCACGCGCTGGACCACGAGACGCTGTCCGGGCCCGTCAACCTGACCGGGCCCGCGCCGGTCACCAACGCCGAGTTCACGCGCGCCCTCGGGAACGCCGTGCACCGGCCCGCACCGTGGTGGGTGCCGGGAATCGGGATGAAACTCGCACTCGGGCAGGCCGCCGAGGAGATGGTGCTGTTCGGCCAGCGCGCGCTGCCGCGCCGGCTTGAGCAAACCGGCTACGAGTTCCGCCACCGGACGCTGGAAAGCGCGCTGGCCGCCGCGACATGAGGCTGCGCTGGGTCGTCACGGGGATCCTGCTGTTCGCCGCGTTCGTGGTGCTCGGTGTTCTCGTGGCCCGGCAGCCACCGCCGTTCGACCTCGAAGTCGCCACGGCGCTGCGCGGCGAGGACACCCAACCGGCCGGGCAGGTCGCCGGAGTGCTCACCGACGTCTTCGGGCCCGTGCTGCCGTGGGTGCTGGGGGCCGTGCTGGCCGGGTTCGCGTTGCGCGACCGCTCGCGGCTCTGGCTGTACGTGCGGCTCGCCGCGGTGCTCGTCGTCTGCCGCCTCACGAGCCCGGTGTTCAAACCGCTGTTCCACCGGCAGCGCCCCCGCGTCTACCCGGACCTCAGCTACCCGAGTGGGCACGTGGTGTCGGTCGCGGCGACGGCGCTCGTCGTTGTGTTGCTGTGCGGTTGCCTCGCACGGCGGTTCGTCCCCCTCGCGACAAGCGTCGGCCTGGCGGCGACGGCGTTGACGGCGGCGTGCCGGGTCGTGCTGGGTGTGCATTGGGTCACGGACGCCGTGGGCGCCGGGCTCGCGGTGCTGGGTGTCGGCCTCGTGTCGGCAACCGCACTGCGGATTCTGCCCTTTCCGGGTCCGGTCGGGCGTAGCCTCCAGGAGTGAGTTCTTCGACGACTTCCTGCCGTGCCACGAGCGACCCCGTCGAGGTCCGGGAGCTCGGCACGATCGACTACACCGAGGCCTGGGATCTGCAGCGGGAGACCCTCACCGCGCGCGCCGACGAGGCGGGCCCGGACACGCTGCTGCTGCTGGAGCATCCATCGGTCTACACCGCCGGCAAACGCACCGAGCCGGAGGACCGCCCGACGGACGGCACCCCGGTCATCGACGTGGACCGCGGCGGCAAGATCACCTGGCACGGACCCGGACAGCTCGTGGGGTACCCGATCCTCAAGCTCGCCGACCCGATCGACGTCATGCACTATGTGCGCCGCATCGAAGAGGCGCTGATCGTGGTGTGCGAGCAGTTCGGGGTGCGCACGGGCCGGGTCGAGGGCCGCAGCGGCGTGTGGATCCCGGCCGACGACCGCGGTATCGAGCGCAAGATCGCCGCGATCGGCATCCGCGTGCAGCGCGGCGTGACCATGCACGGCTTCGAGCTCAACTGCAACGCCAACCTCGGTGCGTTCGACGCCATCGTGCCGTGCGGAATCCGTGACGCCGGAGTCACGTCGCTGTCGTTCGAGCTCGACCGTGACGTCCCCGTCTCCGAGGTACTGCCGACGACCCGCGACGCCGTGCTCGCCGCGCTCGCCGGCGAGCTGCCCGTGCGCGACGACCGGTGGCTACCGCGCCCCGAAGCGCCGTCCGCACCGGGCGTCACCTTCGCGCTGCAGAACTGACCGCGGGCGAGGTGGTGGGCCACGCCGGCCCACCACCCACGCGCGTTACAGCTGCGGGGCCACGTCCGATGCGATGAACTCGAGGTGGTCGAGGTCGCCGAGGTCGAGGAACTGCAGGTAGAGCCTGCTCATCTCGGTCTTCTCCCGCCACTGGCCGATGCGGTCGACGATCTCGGCGGCGGTGCCGGCGAGGCCGTTTTCGCGCAGCTCGGTCACGTCGCGGCCGATCGCCGCGGCGCGACGCGCCGCCTCGGCATCGTCGCGGCCGACGGCGACCGTGAGTCCCACCGACCGCACGATTTCCTTCGCGTCGCGGCCCCGTGCCTCGGCCGCCGCGGTCACGCGCTCGAACTGCGCCAGTGCCGTCGCTTGGTCGACGAATGCCACGTTGAATTCGTCGGCGTAGCGAGCAGCCAGCTCGGGTGTGCGCTTCTTGCCACCGCCACCGATGATCACGGGCGGGGCCGGTGACTGGGCGGGCTTGGGCAGCGCGGGTGAGTCGGTGAGGGTGTAGTGCTCGCCGGAGAACGAGTAGGTCTCGCCCTGCGGGGTCCGCCACAGGCCGGTGATGATCTCCAGCTGCTCGGCGTAGCGGTCGAAGCGCTCTTTGAGCGGCGGGAGGTGCAGCCCGTACGCGGAGTGCTCGGAGTCGTACCAGCCCGCGCCGAAGCCGAAGTCCACTCGGCCGCCTGACATCTGGTCGACCTGCGCGACGGAGATCGCGAGCGGCCCGGGATGGCGGAACGTCGCCGCCGTGACGAGCGTGCCGAGGCGAATCCGCTCGGTCTCGCGGGCGAGGCCTGCGAGGGTGATCCATGCGTCGGTCGGCCCGGGAAGGCCGTCGACCGAACCCATCTTCAGATAGTGGTCGCTGCGGAAGAAGGCGTCGAACCCGGCGGCTTCGGTCGCCTTGGCCACGCGCAGGAGGTCGTCGTAAGTGGCACCCTGCTGGGGCTCCGTGAAGATCCTCAAATCCATGAACGTCAGCCTAACCACGCGCCGGATCAGCTCGCGGCCGGTCGCTCCCCCGCTTCGCCGGGACGCCGCAACCGCAGCAGCATCCGCACGATCACGTCCTCGATCTGCGCACCGACCTGCTTCGGGTCGGTCGCGCTCGCAATCTCCGTGGCCGCCGACGAGAGGGCGCCGAACAGAAGCCGCGCCGTGAGGTCGACCGGTACGGGCTCCACCTCGCCGGCGTCGACGAGCGCCTGCAGGCCCGAGCGCACCAGCCCGAAGCTGCACTGCTCCTCGGCCTCACGCCAGCGTTCCCAGCCCATCACGACCGGCGCCTCGTGGATCGCGATCCGCTGGTACGCCGGGTCGAGACAGCTCTTGATGAACGCGTTGAGCGCGCCCAGCGCCCGCTCCCACGGTGAACCGGGGCCGTTCATGATCTTTTCGAGCCGGTCGAAGACCAGGCTTTCGACGGCATCGAAGGCCGCCTCGAACAGGGCTTGTTTCCCGCTGAAGTGGTGGTAGAGCGCGCCCTTGGTCACGCGAGCGCGCTTGGCCACCTCGTCGAGCGAGGTACCCGCGTATCCGCGTTTCGTGAACAGCTCCACTGCGCTGTCGACCAGGGCGGATCGCGTGGACTCCGAGTAGTCGAGTCGTCTGGACCTCATTGTCGGCACCCTCACAACCTTACGCTGGACAGCGATCTCCGTACCCATGGTATGTTCGCCGTGTCAGTTCCGTACCGGGAGTATGCCGCAGACCCGCGGTATGGCCCGGGTCACGGAGGGGAGCCCACACCATGAGCTGGACCGACTTCTACCGGCGCCAGGAGATCCTCGAAGCGGCCGTGCGCCACGCGCAGCGAGCCCCTGGCAAGCCACTCGAACTCGCCGAGATCCCCGGCGCCGCCGACGCGTTCGGCACCGAAGAGAAACTGCTGCTGGCCCTGCAGTACAAGTGGACGCAGGTGCTGTGCGGCCACTTGCGCGCCGAGCTGGCCGATCCCGAGGACGCGGCCGTCGACGGCGTCGGCGACCAGGTCGACGCCGTCACCCGCGCGTGGCGGCACACGCGGGAACGCCACGAAACGCTGCGTGCTGTGCTGGATGCCGGCCTCGAGCGCCACCCCGCCCTCCTTGCGCTGCACGAGGGCGAGCTGCGGATGCTCGCCGTCACGGCCGGGCTCGCCGAACCCGGTGAACCCGCCGAGGAGCTCACCCGCGTCGGGTATGCGTTCGATTCGCTCGTCCGCGCCGGTGGCCAACGGGCCGAACGCCCGGCGCGCCGGCGCAGCCCGATGGGACACCTGCTTCGCCTGCTCGCGCCCAGCGCGTGACGTGTAGTTAGGTGTAGCTCGTGAACCGACGCTGGACGGAGGCCGACCTGGCCGACCAGACGGGCCGGACCGTGCTGGTCACCGGCGCCAACTCGGGACTGGGCCTGCGCACGGCGGAGGTCCTCGCCGGGCGTGGGGCGCGGGTGCTGCTCGCGTGCCGTTCGCCCGAGCGCGGTGCGGCGGCGCTGAGCCGGGTGAGTTCGGTGGCCGCGGGCCCCGTCCCCGAACTGGTCACGCTGGACCTCGCGGACTTGGCCTCGGTGCGCAAGGCCGTGATAACGGTTCGCGAGCTGACCGGCGACGCACTCGACGTGCTCGTGAACAACGCCGGCGTGATGGCCACCGCGAAAGCCACGACTGCCGACGGGCACGACCTGCAGTTCGGCACCAACCACCTCGGCCACGCGGCGCTGACGTGGCTGCTGATGCCGGCGTTGCGCGGTGGCGCGGCAGCACGTGTGGTCACGGTGTCGAGCCTCGCGGCCATCGGCGCGCGGATCCGGTTCGACGACCCGAATTTCGAGCGCCGCTCGTACAACCCGGGCGCCGCATACGCGCAGTCGAAGCTCGCGAACCAGGTCTTCGCGCTCGAACTGGATCGCAGGCTGCGCGCGGCGGACTCCCCGGTGATCAGCGTGGCCGCGCACCCCGGCTACACGACGACCGGCCTCGTGCCGAACATGGCTCGGTCGTACCACAATCCGGTGCTGCGCAAGGTGATCCGTGGCACCGCCAGGCTCGGGGACCTGCTGATCGCGCAGGACGTCGCGCACGGCGCCCTGCCGCAGCTCTACGCGGCCACCGAACCCGGCGTCTCCGGCGGCGACTACTACGGCCCGGACCGCCTGTTCAACGCCCGCGGCCACCCCACGAAGGTGCGCACGCTCGCCGCGGCCCACAACGCCGCGACGGGGTCCGCACTCTGGGAGCTGACGGCCGGTTTGACGAACGTCACCCCCGACCCGCAGTAGGCGAATCGCCCGTTGCTCCGGGCGTAGTCTGACAAGCGTGACTGTTGCGCCAGAGGGACGGAAGCTGTTGCGGCTGGAAGTGCGCAACAGTGAGACGCCGATTGAGAAGAAGCCGTCGTGGATTCGTACGCGGGTGCGGATGGGGCCGGAGTTCACGGAGCTGAAGGGTTTGGTGCGCCGGGAGGGGTT
>DASZNR010000053.1:0-13581 GCA_035551175.1 Amycolatopsis sp.
CGCATCCAGCGCCGTCCCCACCGCACCCATCGCGACCGACGCCCAATCACCCGACTCGATCGCCGACGACAGGTCGCTGGCATCCTCCAGCAGGGAAATCCCCGAGTACGCCTTCGTCGAATCCTGCGTCGGCGCGATCAACGGATTGCTCACGCGTGTCCTCTCCGTCTGTGCCGGGTGGAGACGCGCTGCGCTATACCAGGCGTTCGGCCCCGAACCGCGTTGATGGGTTTTGTGGTGCACCGTCCCGGAATGGCGGCTTCGGTTTGCCGGGTGCTCGAGCGAGCACCGCGAGCCGCCGGGCGGTGGCGTGGAACGGCCGTCGTGGGCGGGGCGGGAAGCAACCCGCTACGACGGCGTCACCAGGGGTTGTTGTCCTGCTCGTCCGGGTCGATGCCACCCGGGCGGCGGGACGGCGGCGCGGGTGGCGGCGTCGGGCCGGTCGGGCGTGGTGGGGCCGGCGGAGTCGGCGCGGCGCCACCGGACGGGGCCGGCGGAACCGGTGCGGGCGGTTCCGGCTCGTCGCCCGGACCGTCTTCGGGATCGTCGGGTTTGGGGAACCGGCTGCTGAGGTTCGACAGGAGCGCCGTGCGCGTTTCCGGGTCCTCGTCGCCGAGGTTCTCCGTCATGACCTCGGCCACGCGCTCGGTGATCCCCGACTGCGCACGGCGCATGGTGGTCAGCACCATCCGGGCCAGCTCCTCCGGCGGCATCGTGCGCGTCTTCGACCCGAAGACGAGGTCGGAGACCACGCCGTCGGCGCCGACGGTGACCCGCACGGTGCCGTCGGGACTCGACGCCGTGAGGCGCAGCCGTTCGGTTTCCTGCTGGGCCGCCGCGTAGCGCTCGGCTTTGCGGGCGAACCCGGCCGCCCACTCGTCCATCCGCCGGATCGCCTCGTCGGGGTCCCTGATCAGGTCACCCAACCCTCCCGCACTGGTCATGACGTTGGTACTCCTCGATTTGCTTGCTGCTGCCGAAACTGAGTGTGGCGCCGGGCCGATCGGCGTCCCGGCGCCACGATCACCGCCCGGTCCGCTATTCGACGACCGTGCCGATGTGGAAGTTCGACGGATCCGGCGCCCGCGTGCCGATGCGCGCCTGCCGCAAAGCCGTGTCGCTCCCGCCCGAGCCGCCATCCGTGAGGCCCGCGGACTCATCGCTGTTGTCGAGCGACTTCAGGAACGGCTGCGCCTGCGACTCGTCACGGTCGCGGTAGCCCTGTGCCGCCGTGCGGACGTTGTCCGCCGTCGCCTGCATGCCCTCGGCCGCCGAGCTGACCGTGTCCTTGGCCTGTTCCCCCGTCGGGTTCACGATCGGTGGAAGGAACGCGCACAACAAGCCGTACGCGTCGTCGCTCAACGCGTAATTTGCCGCCTGCACGGCATTGTTCAGCCGGTCGGTCAGCCCGTCGAGGTGGCTGGCGTGCGCCACCAGCTCGTCGGGCTGGACCTCGAATCCGCCGCCGCTCGTCACGCCCGCCTCACTTCCAGTCCTTGTTCTTCCAGTCGCCGATCACCGGCGGCGCGACGACCTCGTCGGGAGCGAAGAAGTTCGGATCGTCCGACTCCACGTAGTCGGCGACCTTGTGCTCCTTGTCTTCCTGGCCTTTGCCCGCGCCGCGGGCACCCGCGCCCATGCCGCCCATGCCGGGCGACCCGGTCGCCCCCTTCGCACCCGCCGCGCCGCCGCCGCGGCCGGCGAGCTCGTCTTCCGACGTGGTGCCACCGGCTCCGCCGACCGCGCCCGACGTGGCACCGGGTCCGCCGAGCGAGCCGCCCTTCAGCCCACCGGTGCCGCCGATCCCGCCGGCCCCGCCGCCACCGCCGCCGAGGCGGCTGCTGATGCTTTCGCCGTTGATGCCGCCGCTCTTGCCGATGGTCGGGATCTTGCCCGAGCCACCCCCCGTGCCGCCACCGGAGCCACCGAGCAATCCGCCACCCACGGTGCTCGGACCTGGGTTGAACGGCGGCGGCGTGAACCCGCCACCGGAGCCCGGCCCACCACCGGTGGGTCCGTTGGGAGCGGTGAACGACGGCGGGGTCGAGCCCGGCCCTCCGAGCCCGCCACCGCCCGGTCCGTTGGGCACGTCCAGCGTGGGCGGGACGAAACTCGACGTATTCGTGGTGTCACCACCTCCGCCACCCCCGCCGACGCCACCACCGGTGAAGCTGCCGCCACCGGGGCCGTCGGGCACGTTCAACGGCGGCGGCGTGAAGCCCGAACCACCACCGGCACCGCCGCCGGCACCACCGCCCGTGAAGCTGCCGCCACCGGGGCCGTCGGGCACGTTCAACGGCGGCGGCGTGAAGCCCGAACCACCACCCGCGCCTCCGCCGGCACCACCAGCACCGCCGCCGGCGCCGCCGAGAGGGCCGCCACCGGGACCGCCGTTGGCCGAGAACGGGGTTTCACCGCCGGGCGCGCCCGCACCATCGGCACCGCCCGCCCCGGCGCCACCACCCGCTCCGCCACCGCTGCCACCGGAGCCCGGCAGCTTGGGCGGCGCGGGGAACTGCGGTGTCACCACGGCCGAGCTGATCGTGCTGTCGAACTGCGTCATGATCTGCGCGGCCTGGCCGCGCGCGGCCTGCTGCTCGTTGTAGGTCGACATGGCTTTCGCCGCTGCGCTCGCGTACTCCGTCGGATCCGTGATCTGCTGCAGCTGCTGATTGGCCTGCTGAATGTCGAACTGCACGGGCGGGTTCGCCTTCATGGCGATCTGCGTCTCGTTGAGCGCCTGGGAATGAATCTCCTGCTGGCGTCCGGCGAGAGTCGCACCCTGTGCGGTGGTGCCGAGCCACTTGCCGACGTTCGCGAGGTGCTCACGCGCGGCGTCGCCGCCCGGACCCTGCCAGTCGGAGGTGCTCGCCTCGATCGCCTTCGCCAGGTTCTGCTGGTGGTTCGCCAGCTCGTTGCCGACGCGCACCCACTCCTCCGACGACGCGGCCACCTGCGCCGAGTCCGCCTGCTGCGTGATGGCCTGCATCATCTGCTCGTGCGTGGCCTGCGACCAGTCAGTGGTCGGCGGGCCGCCGTTCTGCCGGATCGTCAAGCCCTGGTTGAGGCCGCTCTTGGACTCGACGAGCTTCTGCTCGTAGAGGTCCTGGATCTTTTCGTTGCGGACCTTCGGGTCCACGGTCGGGCCGAGCCAGCCCTTCGCGATCTCGTCGTCGATCTCCTTGGTCGCCTCGGCGCGGATCTCGTCGCCGGAGGCGACGTCGTCCGGATTGACCGGTCCGACGTAGTACTTGGACGACGGGTCGGCCGTCACGTCGTAGTACGGACTGTGCGGGTCGTAGTCCGGCGACGACGGGTCGGAGACCGTCGAGGCGGACGGGTGGGTCGTGGCCACGTGATTCCCCTCAGGCCTGTTCGTTCGGCACGCGCCTCAGCGTGGTGTGGGAGGTGGTGTCGCTTTCCCGGTAGTTCTGCTTGGCCAGTTTGATCGCTTCGATGTACGTCGGGAACTCCTGCTTCGCGGCTTGCAGCTGCGTCAGCAGGCCCTGCTGGTCACTGGCCGTGTTGACCATGTGGTTCGCCACCCACTTGCCAGTAGCCGTCTCCGACATCAGGGGCGTCTGCCCGACTTTCTGCAGAGCGTCCCAGCGTGACTGCAGGGTATCGATCACCCCTTCGAGCGATTCGATCATCTGGTTGCCGGTGGAGTCGTCGACCGCGAACCCCCCGGATTCCGCCAACCGCTTGAGCGTGGTCGCGGACTCTCTCATCGCGGTCATGCGCGGCGCCACCGCGCCATCCTTCGTAGCGTCGGCCATCGGGGTTCCCTCCTCGTTCTCCGCGCTCGTCAGTAGACGGCGGCGATGGCTTGCTGCAGGGCGCGAGCCACCTCGGACCGCCCCGCGGGGATGTACTGCGCGTTCAGCTCTCCGGCCGCGCCCGTAGTGGTATGGACCAGGTAGCGGCCGTCGGCCGTGTCGAGCCAGCTCAGCGGATCGGCCGCCCGCCGCTCACCTTTCCGGCCCACGCCCGTCACGGTCAGGTGCCCGCCGCCGAGCCGCGGCGCGGCCATCACGCGCTCGAGCACCTCCGTGCTGCCTTCCTGCCGGTGCCCGCGACGATCGGTGGGCCGCGGCTGAACGGTGCCGCTCACCTCGAGCATTCCGAACGCGTCGGTCTCCTCTTCGTCTTCGGCGGCCTCGGCCAGCCTTCGCGCCGTCATCGCCGACATCGAGCGCTCCGCCTGGCGGCTCACGGTGTGGGTGCCGGTGCTCGCCGGGCGGGCGGGCGGCAGCACCCCCGTGACGACCTCCACGAGGTCCTCGTCGTCGAAGAGGGAGAACAGGAGCTCGTCGTCGCGGGGGTTCTGCGTGATCCCCACGGCTTGTCTGCCGTCGGTGAGCACGAGCACGGCGATGTCGGTGCCGACGCCGTCGATTCCGCTCACCGCCACGGAAACGCGCGGCCGCGCGAGCAGGCCGAACGCCGTGCGCACGTGGGGGTTCAGCTCGCCGCGCAGGGAGAGCCGCCTGGCTTCCATCGCGTGGTAGACCTTGGTCGCCACCCGGACGAACCGGACGGGGTCCGAGGGGATGGTGCCGATTCTCAGGGGGTACTGGCGGATGTCCCCGCCGGTCGCCTGACCGACCACCAGAGCTTCGACGACGTCGAGAACGAACTCGAACCTGTCCGCCATACCCGAGAGCATCCTTCCGCAGGGCGGGTCGTGCACGGCTGCTGCCGCGGTCCGGACCATTGGTGCCGAAACCGGCGCCGAGGTCACTTGATCGGAGCCTAGCAGTCCTGGTGTGGTGGGAATTCACCACTCGAACCGATGGCCGAAAGTCCACGAACCCGGGTCGGCGAGGGCGCGGCCGTCGCGGCCGTCCGTCGGTGACGGACGGACGGGGCGGCGTTCGGTTCACCGGATCGGGAAAAGTTTTCCGCCGGTCAGCCCAGCCGGCTCTGGTACACGCGCAGGTTCAGCCGTACCAGTTCCAGGAGCGGCACGGACACGCCGAGCGCGTGCGCCCGGTCGACCAGGTCGCCGAAGATCTGCTCGCCCTCCACCGGAAGGCCGGCCGTGAGGTCCCGGTACAACGACGGCGTGCGCGGTGACCCGACTTCGGTCACGTTGGCGCGGGCGTTTTCCAGCGCCGTCGCAGCGACGGGATACCCGGCGGCCTTCGCCACGGCCGCGCACTCGGCGACGACGGACTCGGCGAACGCGATACCGCCGGGCTGCCCCGCGACGTCGCCGACCGTGCCGCGCATGAGCGCCGTCACCGCGCCGATCGAAGCGATGAACACCCACTTCGCCCACATCCGCGCCGTGATGTCGGATGCGAGCGTCGCGGGGAAGCCGGCGTCGGACAGCAGCTCGTGCACGCCCTCGAGCTCAGGCGGGGCCGGTTCGGTCCGCGCACCGTAGGTGAGCGACTGCATGTCGACGAGCCGGCGGATGTCGCCCGCACCGTCCACAGTGGTCGCCACGAGGGCGACACCACCAAGCACCCGCTCCTCCCCGAACCGGGCGGTGAGCACGTCGACGTGCCGCATGCCATTCAGGACGGGCAGCACCAGAGTGCGCGGGCCGACGGCCGGCGCCACATCGTCGACCGCCTGCTCCAGCCCGGCCGCCTTGACGGTGAACAGCACGAGGTCGTACGGCTCGGTCAACCGGTCGGCCTGGACCAGCTGCGGCGTCAGCACCGTCTGCTCACCGCGGCCCGTGATGCGCAGGCCGCGCTCCGCGAGGACTTTCGCGCGCTGCGGTCGCACGAGGAAGGTCACGTCGCGGCCCGCCTGCACCAGCCGCCCGCCGAAGAACCCGCCGGTCGCGCCGGCGCCCACTACCAGGATCCGCTTCGTCATCCAGCGGACGTTAAATTACTGACTTTCTATAAGCAAGTCAGAGTCCGCCTTCTCACAGTCTTCGCTGTGGATTCGCCAGGGGTTCACTGTGGGTTCGCAGTGGATTCACTGTGGACCGTGCTGTCGGCGGGCCGCGGCTCCTGCCCCCACGCCTACGCTGTGCCGGGTTCGCAGCTGACGTGCCAAAGCCTGCGCATGCCCGGTGGCGCGGGACTTCCGCCGGGACGTTCGGCGCGTTCTCCGCGCTGTGGCGCGGCTCGAAGACCGGCTAGCCGTTTCAACGTGCGGGCGTGTTCGGCCCGACCGCGCGCGCCCGCCGTCGCCGCGGTTCAGGCGACCGGCTCGGAGAGCGGCGTGGGTTCCTTCGATCGCCAAGGCCGATACCAGAGCATGTCCTCGCGGCGCATCGGTTCGCCGCACTCGCCGCAGATCGTGCCGGGGCGGGTGCGGGCGCCGCAGGTGCGGTGCACGATCCGCATGCGCCCGGCGGGCGGCTCGGGCCGGGTGTGTTCGTCGCCCCACGCGGCGAGGGTCAAGAGCACGGGCACGGCGTCGGCGCCCGCGCGGGTGAGGCGGTACTCGTGACGGGTACGACCGCCGTCGCGGTAGGGAACTCGAGCGAGCAGACCGGTTTCGGTCAGCTTGGCCAGGCGAGCGCTGAGCACGTTGTCGGCGATACCGAGCTCGGTCCGGAAGTCGTCGAACCGGGCGGTTCCCGTCATGGCGTTGCGCAGGATCAGCAGCGTCCACGGCTCTCCGAGCACGTCGACCGCCCGGGCGATCGGGCACGCCTGCCCGGCCCATTGGATACGTCGGGCCATCACCACTCCTTCCGTGCACCTGGCTTGCGCGCGACAAGCTGTCACCGACGGTAGCACGATCCGCGAGGAGCACTCCGCCCGTCCGGAATGGGCGAACACAGCCTCTCCACAGCAACACACAGCAAACGGACAGGCGAAAATCGCTGCTGCGCAACCGTTCCCTCGCGTTGACGGGATATGGCACGACCTCTCAGATGGACCCTCGCCGCCGCGGGGCTGACCGCAGTGGTCCTGACCACCACGGTCTCGCTCACGGCGAGCGCCCGGCACGTCACCGCCGTCCCCGTCGCCGCGGAAACCCCGTCGTCGGCCGACCCGCCCACCAGCAGCACACCATCGACGACGTCGACGACGCCCGATCCGCCGCTGCCGGACCCGGCCGACGCGGCCGCCGAGGTGACCGACGCCGTGCGGAACGCGTCGAAGGGCACGCTCGTGGGACTTCTGGTACTGGACGAGAAGACCGGCAAGACGATCGCTTCGGCCGATCCGGACACGCCGTACTACACGGCGTCCGTGGTGAAGCTGCTGATCGCCCTCGACTCGCTCTACGACGACGGCACGTGGCAGGTGCCCGAAGGCGACGAGGCCGAGGACCTCACCGACATGCTCGCCGGCAGCGATGACGCCGTGGCGGACAAGCTGTGGGAAGAGGACGGCGGAACCACGATCATCGGCCGCATGACCGAACTCATCGGACTGTCGCACACACTGGAACCGACGGACCCCGGCCAGTGGGGCATGACGAAGATGAGCCCCGGCGACATCGTCACCACCTACCGCTACCTCCAGGACTCCGTACCCGACGCCACGGCCGAGCCCCTGCTCACCGCACTCGCCGACGCGCGACAGCCCGCCGACGACGGCTACCCACAGTTCTTCGGCATCCCCGACGGCCTGCCCCAGTCGTCGTGGGAGATCAAGCAGGGCTGGATGATCCTGCGCTCGGCTCTCGTCCTGAACACCACGGGCATCGTCGACTCGCGCTACGTCGTGGTGCTCCTGACGCAGCAGCCGGCCGGGACGTCGTCGGCCAAGGGCCGGGCCGCGGTGACGGCCGGGATCAAAGCGCTGTCGCCGACGCTGGCCGCGTGGACCGCCGAGTGACCGGCGGCAGCCGCCCGTCGACGGCGCGCCAAACCGAAGGGCTGTTCGCCGGCCCTCCCCCGTCGGCACCACTGAGAACGGCCGTGGCGGCCAACAGTCCGAACACGGCAGCCCGCCGGCGCGAGAAAGTGTGGCAGCGCACCGTCCACGGCCGAGCACGCGGCGCGCCGCCACCGAAGCGCCCGCCGTGAGGGCGGGCGCCTCAGCTGCACCGTCCGATCAGGACAGACCGGCCGACGACAACGCCCGGCGAGTCAGCACCCGCGCCAGATGCCGCCGATACTCGGCCGACGCATGGGGCTCATCGGGTGGCGACGTGTCCTCCGCGGCCAATCGTGCCGCTTCGTCCACCGACGCGCCTGAGGCGAGCGCCTGTTCCGTCGCCGTGGCGCGCAAGGGCGTGCCGCCCATGTTGATCAGGCCGACGGAGTGGCCGAGGGCGGCGACGCCGACGATGGCCCAGTCGATGGAACGGCGCGTGAACTTCTCGAAGCCCCAGCCGACACCCGCTTGGCTGGGCAGGCGGATCTCCGTGAGCAGCTCCCCCGGTTCGAGCGCCGTGGTGAACGGGCCGAGGAAGAACTCCGCGGCGGGGATCCGGCGCTCACCGCCCGGGCCGCGGGCGACGAGGGTGGCCTCGGCAGCGAGCACCACGGCGGGCAGGTCGGCAGCGGCGTCCGCGTGGACGAGGGAGCCGCCGAGAGTGCCGCGGTGACGGACCTGCGGGTCGCCGACCGCGCCTGAGGCGTGGGCAACCAAGGGTGCGTGCTCGGCGAGCACGCGGTCGCCGGCCAGGTCGTGGTAGCGCGAGAGCGCGCCGATCGCGACTTCGCCGCCGTCGAGACGTACGTAGCGCAGCTCGTCGAGCGGCGCGATGTCCACCACGACCTCGGGCGCGGCGAACCGCAACTTCATCAGCGGCAGCAGCGAATGCCCACCGGCGAGCACCTTGGCCTCGTCGCCGTGCTCGGCTAGCAACGCCAGCGCCTCGTCCACAGTGGACGCCCGACGGTACGCGAACTCGGCGGGGATCACCGGTCCACCTCCTGTCCCGACGCTTCGACCACAGCACTGACAATGTTGTGGTAACCCGTGCAGCGGCACAGGTTCCCTTCGAGCGCCTCGCGAATCTCGCGCCGCGTCGGCTTCGGGTTCTCCTTCAGCAGCGACACCGACGCCATGATCATGCCCGGCGTGCAGAAGCCGCACTGCAGGCCGTGTTGTTCCCTGAACGCCCGCTGCATCGGGTGCAGCGTGCCGTCCGCCCCGGCCAGACCCTCCACTGTGGTCACTTCGTGCCCGTCGGCCTGCGCGGCCAGCACGGTGCACGACTTCACCGACTCCCCGTCGAGGAGCACGGTGCACGCGCCGCACGACGTGGTGTCGCAGCCGACGTTCGTGCCCGTCAGCCCGGCCGTGTCGCGCAGGAAGTGCACGAGCAGTGTCCGGTCAGGCACTTCCTCGGCCACGGTCTTGCCGTTGACCTCCATGGACACCCGCACGTCAGTTCGCCCTCCTCGCGTTTTCGAGCGCCGTCCACACCCGCATCGGGGTGGTCGGCATGTCCAGGTGCCGCACGCCGTAGGGAGCGAGCGCGTCGACCACGGCGTTGTGCACGGCCGGGGTCGACCCGATCGTCGCCGCTTCGCCGATCCCCTTGACGCCGAGCAGATTTCGGGTCGTGGGCGTCTCCATCTCCACCAGCTCGAAGTCCGGCAGTTCGGTCGCCGTCACGAACGAGTAGTCCGCGAGCGTCGCCGTGGTGGGGTTGCCGTCTTCGTCGTAGTTGACGACCTCCAGCAGTGCCTGCCCGATGCCCTGGCCGAGACCGCCGTGGCGCTGCCCGCGGAAGGTCAGCGGGTTGACCACCGGGCCGGCGTCGTCGAGCGCGACCATCCGCCGCACCTCGACCTTGCCCGTCTCCGTGTCGACCTCGACCACCGCGAGGTGCGCCCCGAACGGGAACGTCGGCTTCCCGTCGCCGAACCACACGTCCGCCGACAGCGTGGCGCCTTCGGCCGCGGACACGACGGCGGCCCAGTCGAGCGTGGCACTCGACGGTGCACCGCGCACCTGCCAGACGCCGCGGTCCGTATCCAGCTCCAAATCCTCGGGCGCCGCCTCGAGCAGGTCGGCCGCCAGTTCGCGGGCCTGCGCCACGACTTCGTCGGCCGCCTGCCGGATCGCGGATCCGCCCAGCTGCAACGATCGCGAGCCGAATGTGCCGATCGCGCGCGGCACCTCGTCGGTGTCACCGTGCTTCACGGTGATCTTCTCCATCGGCACGCCGAGCCGGTCCGACAGCAGCATGGCCAGCGATGTCGCGAGGCCCTGGCCGTGGGGTGAGCTGCCCGTGTACGCGGTGACGGAGCCGTCGGCGTGGAGGTCGACGCGCCCGCTTTCACCGCCGCCGTCGCCGCCGGTGATCTCCACGTACGTGGCGATGCCGAGCCCCAATGCCACCGGATCACCGGCCGCGCGGCGGGTTTCCTGTTCCGCGCGCAGTTCGGCGTAGCCGGCGGCTTCGAGCACGCCGTCGAGCGCGGCCGCGTACTCTCCGGTGTCGTAGTCGCCGCCCGTCGGAGTGGTGTAGGGGAATTCCTCGGGCCGGATGAAGTTCACCCGCCGCACCTCGGCCGGGTCCATCCCGATCTCGGCGGCGAACAGGTCCATCGCGCGTTCGACCGCGGCCGTCGCCTCGGGCCGCCCGGCGCCGCGGTAGGCCCCGATCGGCGTGGTGTTCGTCGCCACGGCCCGGCTCCGGGCCTGCACCACCGGGAAGCGGTACACGCCGGGGGCCATCAGCTCCGTGAGCTCCGGAAGCAGGAGCATCCGCGGGTAGGCGCCGGAGTCCTGCACGATGTCGATCCGGTACACCAGCACAGTTCCGTCGCGCCGGCCGCCGATGGTCACGGTGTTCTGCTGCGCACGGCCGTGCGTCATCGAGGTGAGGTTCTCGCTGCGCGACTCGACCCACCGCACCGGGCGCCCGGCGCGGCGCGCGGCCCAGGCCAGCAGGCTCGCCTCCGGGTCGGCGCCGATTTTCGCACCGAAGCCGCCGCCGACGTCGGGCGCGATCACGCGCACGCGTTCTTCGGGCAGCTCAAGCGCCGCCGCCACCGTGGTGCGCGCGATCTGGGCGTTCTGCGTGGAAAGCCACAGCGTCACCCGGCCGTCGTCGCCCCAGGCGACCGACGCGCCGCGCACCTCCAGCGGCGCCGGCGCGACCCGCGGGTTGAGGATCGTCTGTGTGACGACGACCTCGCAGGCATCGAACGCGGAATCGTCGGGCTCGTCGCCGTGGGTCTGCACGACGTTGCCGCCGGGGTAGAGCTCGGTCTCCCCCGCCAGCGCGGCGTCGATGCTCGCCACGGCGTCGAGCGGGTCGTAGTCGACGTCGACCAGCTCCGCCGCGTCCGCCAGCTGGTAGCGCTCCTCGGTGAGCACCAGCGCGACGGGCTCGCCGACGTACCGCACGACGTCGGTGGCGAGGAACGGTTCGGTCACGGGTCCGGCCTCGTGCGGTGCGAGGTCGAGGTCCGCGGCGGTGAACACGGCGACGACGCCGGGTGCCTGTTTCGCCGCGTCCGTGTCGATTCCGGTGAGCCGCGCGTGGGCGATCGGGCTGCGCACGAAGGCGGCGTGGACCGCGCCGGTGAGCGCTGCCTCCCGCAAATCATCGACGTACGTTCCGCCCGAGGTGATCAGCTTCTCGTCCTCGACGCGCACCACACGGGTGCCGACAATGCTCATCTGGCCTCCTGCTCGGGATACCCGCCCGATCATGCCCCCTCCGGTGCCGGCGCGTCAGCCCCGGGGGGGGTCAGCCGCCGTACGCCTGGCGGGCCAGCACCACCGCGAGCACCAACCCGGCCAGCGCGATCGCGATCCGCAGCGGTGTCGCGGGAAGGTACCGCACGAGGATCGACCCGAGCCACGACCCGGCCACCGAACCCAGGCACACGGCGATCGCCGCAGGCCACAGCACGCGGCCGGTGAACGAGAAGACAACGGCGGCGACCAGGTTCGCCGTGCCGGTGGCGATGTTCTTGGCCGCATTCGTGCGGGCCAGCGGCTGCGCCCACACGGTGGTGAGCAGCGCGAGCATCAGCACGCCGGCGGCCGCACCGAAGTAGCCGGCGTAGCCGCCGACGAGGAACGCGGCGCCGCCCGCGAGCGGGCCGATCCGGTGGCGTTCCGCCTGTCGCGCGGGGTGATGGGCCATCCGGCGCAACCACGGACCGGCCACCAGGAGCAGTGACGCGCCGCCGATCAGCCAGGGCACGACAGCCGTGAACGCGCCGGAGGGCGTCAGCAGCAGCACGAGTCCGCCGCACACGCCGCCCGTGGTCGTGATGACACACAGCGGCAGCAGGCGGCGCCACTGCCCCGCGAGCTCCGGGCGTGCGCCGGCCGCCGCACCCGCGGTGGTGCCCAGCATGGCGACCGTGTTGGTCATGTTCGCGACCACCGGCGGGATCCCGGCCGCGAGCAACGCGGGGTACGACACGAGCGACGCGAGTCCGGCCGTTGCGCCGACGAGGCCGGCGCCGGCTCCGGCGAGCAGCAGGAGGGCGAACTCGCCCACGTCGATGGTCACACTGCCATCAGAACACGGCGCACAGCGTCACCGTATAGGTTGTTATACATGTCACTTCCGGCTGAATGCGCACCCCCGAACGGACGCCGGGCCACGGCCGCGAACACGGGTAGTTTTGAGGGATGCGGCCACCGTTGATGCCTGGGCCGCGGGAGGCCTCATGCGCGTCACGATCGCCGAGATCGCCCGCCGCGCGCGGGTGAGCAAGACGACCGTGTCCCGAGTCCTCAACAACAAGACCGACGTGGACGCCGCGACGGCCGTGCGCGTGCGCGAGGTCATCGCCGCCACCGGCTACATCCCGAGCGCCGGCGCCGTCGGGCTCGCGAGAGGTCGCAGCAGGCTCGTCGGGGTGCTCGCATCGGGACTGTCGCATCCGGACACCGCGGAGCTGTTGCAGGCGATCGCCGACGTCGCCGACGAACACGACCACGGCCTGTTGCTCGGCACGGCCGGTGCGACCGGCGCGGAGGGCGCGACCGGCACGGCCGACACGACCGAGGCCGCGCTGGACCGCTTCGCCAACCGGGTGCGGGCGCGCGCGTTCGACGGTCTGGTGCTGCTCGCTCCCCCACCCGCCGTCACGAACCTGGAGGTGCTGCGTGATCCGGATCTGCCCGTGGTCATCGCCGACGGCACGCATCCGGCGCTGCCGTCGGTGTCCGCGGACGATCCCGCCGGCGCGGCTGCCGTCGCCCGCCACTTCCTGTCCCGCGGCCGACGGCGCATCGCTGTCGTCACCGGACCCGGCGACCGCTGGGCCCGCCGTTTCGCCGGTTTCCGCGCGGCTCTCGCGGAAACCGGCCTGCCGCTCGGCGAACCCACCGTGGCCGAAACCGACCTCACCGCCCGGGGCGGCCGCGACGCCGCCCACCGGCTACTGGCCTCGGGCCGGGAATTCGACGCCGTCTTCGCTCCGGACGACACCGTCGCCGCCGCGGTCGCCGCCGTCCTCAGGGAAACCGGCCACGCCGTTCCCGCCATGGTCGCCGTCGCCGGCTTCGGCGACACCCCACTCGCCGTGGCCACCGACCTCACGACCGTCCGCCGCCCGCTGCGCGCCCTCGGCCAGACGGCGGCCCGCCGGCTCTTCGACCGCCTCACCGGCAGCCCGCCCGGCGAGACGACGGTGCTGCCGACGGAACTCGTCGTCCGCGGCTCGGCTCCCTGACGGCTCAGGACACCGACCACGGCTCACAGACTCGTGAGTGGCGGGGG
>DASZNR010000054.1:0-2404 GCA_035551175.1 Amycolatopsis sp.
CGTCTTGGCCTTCTCGACCTCGCCGGGGTCGCCGCCGCCCATCACGTAGCGGACGCCACCGATGGACAGGAACACCGTGGCGAGGCCGGCCAGGATGCCCATGATCCAGTTGCGGACGTTGTTCAGGACGTCGGTGACCGACCCGGCGAGGGCGACGACCATCGTGTCGGCGTGTCCCGCCGACGCCGAGGCCAGCAACGCGATGGCCGACAGCTCGACCACCAGCACCACGTGCGACCACCGCCGACGGCGAGCCGGAATCGAGTCGTCTGGCTTAGTGGTCGGAGCACTGGACGGCGTCGAACTCGCATCGGCGCTCTGGTCCAGCGGCTGCGGGTCGCCGTCGAGACGAGCACTACGCGGCCCGCTCTCGGCATCGATCACGCGCATTGGGTCACCTCCGAAGTTCGGGCGGGGCGCGGGTTCGTCCCGCACCCCTGAACTCCGGAATCCGCGTCCGTTTTGGACACGCGGCGCCGAACTTTCCGCTTCGATTCGCCGTTGGTGTCGGACACGGAAGGTGACGACCGTGGCGTCTCGCGAGCGGGTGTGACGGGGCGTGCCAGGGCCACTGCGGTGGCCACCTGGTCGATCAGCGGGTCGGCCGGATCCGCCGTGGCCGCGCCCTCGCGCAGGTATTCGGCAAGCCGGCGTTCGGCGCGCTTGCGCGTCTTGTAGGCGGCCCACTCACCGGTCTGATGCTGCGCGGCCCAGTCGGTCACCGGCATGTTCTCGAGCCGGGTTGCGCCGATGAGCGCGGCCTCGGTCCGGGTCAGGACTCCGTCCGCGACGGCGCGGGCGAGGACAAGATCTGGGTGTCCCCACGGCGCGTGCGGCGGGGTGGATCGGAAGCCCGGCGCGACCGGAACCGGACCGGCCAACGCCTCGGCGAGTGCGTCATAACCGGCCCGGTAGGCGGCCCACCGCAGCCGCAGCATGATCCGCGGCGGACGCAGATCGATCGTCGACAACGCGGTCAGGAAGCCGCGCAGCACCTCGGCGTGAACGTCGGCTGGATCGCCGGCGAACCGCTGGGACAGGGTGGCCGCCGCCGACGTTAGGGCGGGCAGCGCCACACCCACGGCCGCGACCGTCCAGGTCGCTCCTTCGGTTCGCGAGCGCAACACCAGATGCGCCCACACCGCGTCTCGCGTGGCCTGGGGGCACCTGCGCGCCAGCAGGCGATCGCGGACCTCGTCGAGCGGGACGTGCCGATCCGGTAGACCGGCGAAGAGCCGGCCGTCCAGCGACACCGGGTACGGCCCGGTCACCAGCCACGTGAACGTGTTCCGGGCGACGTCCAGAGAGTTCGGAGAGGCCTCGTTGTGACGGCGACGAAAAGCGGATTGAGTTGCCATGTCGTGGCTCCTGCGGCGTCGATGTGAACAACAACGACGCCATGAATCCACGACCGGTACCACGGAAGTACCGTGCTATTGCTTGAGGTCGACTAGTGGCTGTCTTTGCGCTGCTAGAAGCCAGCTATTTGGCCCGGCGATCGTCCGAACTGAAGATCGACTACTTGAAGTTGAAAATGATGGCTGACCTGTGTTCCTAGTTGTCCTCTAGTAGGCGGCACAGAGCCCCAATTGAGGTGTCCGGCGATTCCTCGAGTCTGTGTCCAAAATCGGCCCTCCAGTCGGAGTTAAGGGGTGTCAGAACACGCAGGGCCCTTCCGTCGGAGGAGATTCACGATGACCCCGGCATACGACAACGAACGTCCAGAGGATGGCTCGCGGCAGCACGCTCCCGCCGACCCGCCGACCGTCCCGATACTGCTTCCGCAGCGTCGGCGAGCGCGGCGTCTGCGCACCGTGCGCCGTTCGCGAACGGTCCGGCCGAGCACCGTCTGGACGTGCGCGCAAGACGAGCTCCTCGGAGGTACCGGGCTGCTCGCGAGCTGGTTGCTGACTGCGGTCGTGAAGATCGTCACCGCCTACACGCAGCCGGGCCAGCGGGTGCTCCTGCTCGCGCCTGCGCCCTACCTCAGCTCCTCCACTTCGTCCTCGCCAATCGGCGGTCGACACCGGTCCTGGCCCGGTCCATACGGCGGGCTGCACGAGGCCAGCTGGACAGTGGTCCGACTCGGCCGTCGCGTCCAAACCCAGACCGCCGTCGCGCCTCAGGGTCCGATCGGGGAACACCACGGCGACGCGTTGGCGGGGTCCGAGTCCGAACTCGGACCCGGCTCGGGTGGTCCGACCGGCGTCGGGGTCGGTGCGCCGCCTGCGCGCGATTGGTCCGGGCCGGACACGACCGCGACCGTGGTCGGTCCGGACCGCTACGACCTCATCATCACCGCGTCCGGACCGCGGCCCGGCGACTGGTTCCGACCGGCCGACTGGGCTGATGTGCTCAACCCGACCGGCATGCTTGCTGTGATCACGCATTGTGATCGAGTGGA
>DASZNR010000055.1:0-30165 GCA_035551175.1 Amycolatopsis sp.
GCGGCGCTGGAGAAGGCCGCCGCCGCCCGCCGCATCCGTGCTGAGCTGAAGGAGCGGCTGAAGCGGGGCGGTACCACTCTGGTCGACGTGCTGAAGCAGGCCGAGGAGAACGAAGTCCTCGGCAAGATGAAGGTTTCGGCCCTGCTCGAGGCGCTCCCCGGCGTCGGCAAGGTCCGAGCCCAGCAGACCATGGAACGACTGGAGATCGCGCCCAGCCGCAGGCTCCGCGGACTCGGCGACCGGCAGCGCAAGGCGCTGCTGGCCGAGTTCAGCGGCGAGTGAGCGGCGTCGGTCAGGACTACCCGGTGACCCGGGGCACCGACCGCGGCGGTGAGCCGGTGGCGGGAGAAACCTCCCGCCCCCGGCTCACCGTCGTCTCGGGCCCTTCCGGGGTCGGGAAGTCGAGCGTGGTGGGGGAGCTGCGCAAGCTCGAACCGGATCTCTACTTCAGCGTTTCGGTCACGACGCGGAAGCCGAGGCCCGGCGAGGTCGACGGAAGTCACTATCACTTCATCGACCGCGAGGAGTTCGACCGCATGGTCGCCGACGGGCGGCTGCTGGAGTGGGCGGAGTTCGCGGGCAACCGCTACGGCACGCCGCGCGAACCCGTGGAGCGGGCGCTTGCCGCGGGACGCCCCGCGGTGCTGGAGATCGAACTGCAGGGCGCGCGGCAGGTTCGGGCGGCCATGCCGGAGGCGCGGCTGGTGATGTTGATGCCGCCGTCGTGGGACGAGCTGGTCGGCAGGCTCACCGGGCGGGGCACGGAGTCCGAGGCCGCGGTAGCTGCCCGGCTCGCCGAGGCCGAGCGCGAGCTGGCGGCCGCCGGCGAGTTCGACGAACGGGTCGTCAACGCCGACGTGCGGGCCGCAGCCCGGCGGTTGCTAGACTTGATTACCGGCGGCGATTCCTCTGCCGCCGATCTTCAGGCAGATACGGAGTAGCGCGAGTGGCTGTTCAACAGGCGACGCTGGAAGAGCTCGAAGGCATCACCAACCCGCCGATCGACGACCTGCTCGAAAAGGTCTCCTCGAAGTACGCGCTGGTGATCTACTCGGCCAAGCGGGCCCGTCAGATCAATGACTACTACGCCCAGCTGGGCGAGGGGCTGCTCGAGTACGTGGGCCCGCTCGTCGAGCCCGGTCCGCGGGAGAAGCCGCTGTCGATCGCGCTGCGCGAAATCCACGGCGGCCTGCTCGAGCACACCGAGGGTGAGTGACACCAAGCCCAGGATCGTCCTGGGCGTGGGCGGCGGTATCGCCGCCTACAAGGCCTGTGAGGTCCTGCGGGGTCTCACGGAGTCGGGGCACGACGTGCGCGTCGTGCCCACCGAGGCCGCGCTCAACTTCATCGGCGCAGCCACGTTCGAAGCCCTTTCGGGACACCCGGTCCACACCGGAGTGTTCTCGGAGGTGCCCGAGGTGCAGCACGTGCGGGTCGGCAAGGAAGCCGACCTCGTGCTGGTCGTCCCGGCGACCGCGAACCTGCTGGCCAAGGCCGCACACGGCATCGCCGACGACCTCCTCACCGCGACTTTGCTCACCGCCCGGTGCCCGGTCGCCTTTTTCCCGGCGATGCACACGGAGATGTGGGAGCACGCGGCGACGCGGGACAATGTGGCACTGCTGCGTTCTCGTGGCCTCGTCGTCACGGAGCCCGCGGCCGGCCGTCTCACGGGCGCCGACACGGGCAAGGGCCGGCTGGCCGATCCGGTGGAGATCGTGGACCTGGCCCGGCTGCTGCTCGACGAGCCGGGAGCCCTGCCACGCGACCTCGAGGGACTGCGCGTCGTCGTGTCCGCCGGTGGTACGCGTGAACCGCTGGACCCCGTCCGTTACCTGGGCAACCGGTCGTCGGGAAAGCAGGGTTTCGCGCTCGCGCGTGTGGCCGCTCAACGTGGCGCCGACGTGACGTTGGTCGCGGCCAACACCGCCGACCTGCCGCATCCCGCGGGGGTGGTCGTCGAGCGCGTGTCCACAGCGGAGGAGATGCGCAAGGCAATGCAGATCGCCGCCGCGGACGCCGACGTCGTGGTGATGGCCG
Organism: Amycolatopsis sp.; assembly: GCA_035551175.1. Lineage (GTDB taxonomy): Bacteria > Actinomycetota > Actinomycetes > Mycobacteriales > Pseudonocardiaceae > Amycolatopsis. The sequence goes on from DASZNR010000055.1 coordinate 2,041, forward strand.
CGGCCGTCGCCGACTTCCGGCCGGCTAACCGGGCCGAGAGCAAGATCAAGAAATCCGACGACGCCCCGGACCCGGTGATCACGCTCGACCGCAACGCCGACATTCTCGCCGAGCTGGTCGCGGCGCGGCGCGAGGGCCAGACGGTGGTCGGGTTCGCCGCCGAGACGGGTGACGAGCACGGCAGCGTGCTCGACCACGCCCGCACCAAGCTGCGCCGCAAGGGTGCCGATCTGATGGTGGTCAACGCGGTCGGCGACGGCAAAGCGTTCGGCACCGAGAACAACTCGGGTTGGCTGCTGGCCGCCGACGGCACCGAACGGCAGCTCCCGCTCTCGGCCAAGACCCGCCTGGCGGCCAGAGTGTGGGACGCTGTAACAGACTTGCGGGAACGTCGACTCCAGCTCTAGGCCTGCTGGGTAATGTGGGCCGCGTAAGGGGTACCTAAGTTCCGCGGGTACCGAGCCGAACCGAGGGAAGTGACGAGGTCGTGACTGCGTCCACGAAAAGGCTGTTCACGTCGGAATCGGTGACCGAGGGCCATCCCGACAAGATCTGTGACGCCATCAGCGACTCGATCCTCGACGGCCTGCTCACCAAGGACCCGCGGAGCCGGGTAGCCGTGGAGACGATGATCACCACCGGCCAGGTGCACGTGGCAGGCGAGGTGACCACGGAGGCCTACGCGGACATCCCGACCATCGTGCGGGAGGTGATCCTGCGCATCGGCTACGACTCCTCGGCCAAGGGCTTCGACGGCAACTCGTGCGGTGTCAACGTGGCGATCGGCTCGCAGTCGCCCGACATCGCCCAGGGCGTCGACACGGCGTACGAGTCGCGGGTCGAAAGCGACGAGGACGAGATCAACCGCCAGGGCGCCGGTGACCAGGGCCTGATGTTCGGCTACGCCTGCTCGGACACCCCCGAACTGATGCCGCTGCCGATCGCGCTGGCCCATCGCCTGTCGCGTCGGCTCACCGCGGTTCGCAACGCCGGCGTCCTGCCGTACCTGCGCCCGGACGGCAAGACCCAGGTGACCATCGAGTACGCCGGTGAGCAGCCTGTGCGCCTTGACACGGTCGTCGTGTCCACGCAGCACGCCGACGGCATCGACCTCGAGCAGATGCTGGGCGTCGACGTTAAGCAGCACGTGGTGGAGCCGGAGCTGGCGGAGCTGGGCCTCGACACGTCAGGAACGCGCCTGCTGGTGAACCCGACCGGACGGTTCGTGATCGGCGGGCCGATGGGCGACGCCGGTCTCACCGGCCGCAAGATCATCGTCGACACCTACGGCGGGATGGCCCGCCACGGCGGCGGTGCCTTCTCGGGCAAGGACCCCTCGAAGGTCGACCGTTCCGCGGCGTACGCGATGCGCTGGGTCGCCAAGAACGTGGTCGCCGCAGGGCTCGCCGGGCGCGTGGAGGTGCAGGTGGCGTACGCGATCGGGAAGGCTGCGCCGGTGGGCCTGTTCGTGGAGACGTTCGGCACCGAAACCGTCGACCCGACGAAGATCCAGGACGCGATCAACGAGGTCTTCGACCTCCGTCCGGCAGCGATCATCCGCGACCTCGACCTGCTGCGCCCGATCTACGCCCCGACCGCTGCGTACGGCCACTTCGGCCGCACGGACCTCGACCTGCCGTGGGAGAGCACCGCGCGCGCCGAGGCACTGCGTTCGCTCGCGGGCGCCTGAGGTTCCGCCACTCACGAGGCTTACGGCCCGTGCGTGAGCGGTCAAGGACGCCGAGGGGCGCGTTGGGGCGTTCTGGCGGTGGGACCGTCGGTGCGGTCTGGTAGAGATCACGGGGTGAGCAGCCCCGAACCCGCCCCGCTGTGGGACCTCCCGGAGCCTTCGCGTTCCGCGTCGGAGCCGAAGGCCGTGCCGTCGCGTGCGGGTGCGGCGAAGGCGGTGGCAGGGTCGGGGGCTGCGAAGAAGGCCGCTTCCGTGAAGAAGGCGGCACCGCGCAGGGGGCAGCAACAGCCGGCGCCGGAGCTGCCCGTGGCGAAGGTCGTGGTGGACATCCCGCTGGCGCACCTGGACCGCACGTTCGACTACCAGGTGCCGGAGAAGCTGCATGAGGCCGCGGTGCCCGGGTGCCGGGTGCGGGTGCGGTTCGCGGGGCAGCTCGTGGACGGCTACCTCGTGGCGCGCACGGACACCTCGGAATACGAGCGGAGGCTGGCGTTTCTTGAGCGCGTGACGTCGAGCGAGCCGGTGCTGCCGCCGCCGTTGCACGACCTCTGCCGGTCGGTGGCGGACCGCTACGGGGGCACGTTGTCCGACGTGCTGCGGCTCGCGTTGCCGCCGCGGCACGCGAAGACGGAGACCGAGCCGCAGCGGGAGCCGGCGCCGGACCCGGAAGTACCCGACGTGACGGCGTGGACGCGCTACCAGCGCGGGCCGGCGTTCCTCGACGCCGTGGCCGACGGGAAGCCCGCCAACGCCGTGTGGCAGGCGTTGCCGGGTGAAAACTGGCCGCGGCGGCTCGCGGAGGCGGCGGCCGTCGCGGCGGCGTGCGGGCGGGGCGCGGTGCTCGTGGTGCCGGACCACCGTGACCTCACGCGGGTGCACGAGGCTTGCGTCGCACTGATGGGCGAGGAGGCCGTGGTCGCGCTGATCGCCGGGCTCGGGCCCGCGGAGCGGTATCGGCGCTGGCTGGCCGTGCTGCGCGGGGCGGTGCGGGTGGTCGTGGGCACGCGGGCGGCGATGTTCGCGCCGGTGGCCGAGCCTGGCTTGTTCGTGGTCTGGGACGACGGCGATGACCTGCACCTCGACCCGCACGCGCCCTACCCGCACGTGCGGGACGTGCTGATGGACCGCGCGCACGCCACGAAGTCTTCGCTGCTCGTCGGCGGGTTCGCGCGGACGGCGGAGGCGCAGCTGCTCGTGGAGTCGGGCTGGGCGCTGGCCGTGGCCGCCGATCGGGCCGGGCTGCGCGCGGCGGCTCCGCGCGTGACGCCGGTGGGAGAGGACTTCGACGTGGCCCGCGATGAAGCCGCCCGTGTCGCGCGGCTGCCGGCGGTGGCGTTCGAGGCGGCGCGCCAGGCGTTCGCCGCCGGGCTGCCCACGCTTGTGCAGGTACCACGGCGGGGTTACGTGCCGGGCCTGGCCTGCGGCAACTGCCGCACACCCGCGCACTGTCGCCGCTGCGCCGGTCCGCTCGCCCTGCCGGGCGGCTCCGCCGACGGCGCGCCGAAACCGCCCGCGTGCCGCTGGTGTGGCGTGCCGGAGACGGCGTTCCGCTGCCCGGCCTGCGGGTCCGTGCGGCTGCGCGCGGTGATCGTGGGCGCGAAGCGCACGGCCGAAGAGCTGGGCCGCGCATTCCCGGGCGTCCCCGTGCGCACATCGGGCGCGGCGGAGGTGCTGGCGAGTGTGCCCGGTCGGCCCGCGCTGGTGGTGTGCACGCCGGGCGCCGAACCCGTCGCCGAGGGCGGTTACGGTGCCGCGCTCCTGCTCGACGGCTGGGCGCTGCTCGGCCGGCAGGACCTGCGCGCCGCCGAGGAAACCCTGCGTCGCTGGATGGCGGCGGGGGCGCTGGTGCGCCCTGGCGCCGAGGGCGGCCGCATCGTGGTCGGCGCCGAGGCGGGCCTGTCCGTCGTACAGGCCCTGGTCCGCTGGGATCCGGCCTGGCATGCCGCGCTGGAGCTCACACAGCGTCGTGAGCTGGGCTTCCCGCCCGCGATGCGCATGGCGAGTGTCGAGGGCTCGCCCGACGCCGTCGCGTCCGTCCTCGAGGATCTCCCGTTGCCGGGCACCGGCGAGATCCTCGGCCCCGTCCCGCTCGGAGACCTCGACCAGGACGGCACCCCCGCTCGCGAACGTGCCCTCGTCCGCGTCGCCCGCCCGGACGGCAAGGCGCTCGCCGCCGCCCTCCACGCCACTGCCGCGCGCCGCGATGCCCGCAAGGCCCCGGAACCGGTCCGCATCCAGCTCGATCCGCTGGACCTGATCTGAGCCGCGCGGGTCGGCGGTCAAGGACTCGTGAGTGCCTGTGCCGGTTAGAAGCGGCACAGGCACTCACGAGTCTGTGGCGCGCGGGGTCAGCGGTAGCGAGCGTCGTTTGGTTCTCGGGGCGAGGGGGCAGTTGAGGTGGTGGCCGGGGGAGGGCTCGGCTCGTGTCTGCGCGTCGGGGGTGTCGCTCCGGATGCGCACGGGGACTGCCGCTTTCGAGGGCTGCTCGCGGCCTCGGCGTCCCCCTACGCTGGAGGGGCGATGTTCAGGACTGATGCGCGCGACGCCGAGGGTTGTCCGGCCCGGGAACGCGGATGTGCGGTCACGATCCGGCCCGCGGGGGCGGCTGACGTAGCGACGCTGGCCGCCGCGCTGGGCACGCCGCGTTACTTCGCCGATCGGGTCTCGCGGCAGGCCAAGGGGCTCGGGGTGCTGTTCACCGCATGGCTCGGACAAGAGCCGGTCGGTGATCTGTACCTGTGGCTCGAGCCCGCCGAGGAACTCCCGATCCGCGCGCTGCTGGTAGACGTTCCGCTCCTGACCCACCTCGAAGTACGGCCGTCGGCCCGCAACCGTGGCGTCGGCCGGGCATTGGTCGAAGCAGCCGAGCGCCACCTCGGCCACGGTCGGGTCGCGCTGGCGGTCCGCACGGACAACGACGACGCGGCCCGGCTGTACCGGCGCCTCGGTTACGACGACTGGGGCCACGGCACGGTGGTCTGCTACGCCGAGCACCTGCACCCGGACGGCCGCACCATACGCGAAGCGGAGCAGTGCCACGTGCTGGTGAAAACGCTCTGAGTCAGGTCCGCTGGACGAGCCCGGCGATGCCAAGGGTGTGGAAGGCGTCGCCGTCGTACCGTCCGCGCAGCTCGGCCAGGTGAGTGCGCCACGTCGCGCGGTCTTCCCGCCAGGCCTGCAGGTAGGCCGCGCACAGTGCCGGAGTGAGCCGTTCCTCGTTGCGGCGCAAGGCACTGCGCAATGCGACGATCATGTCCTCGCGCCGGTCTTGGGCCAGCCCGGTCGCCACCTGCACCTGACACAGTGCGGTGCGGATGAACGTCCGGCGGCTGCGCAGGAAGCGCTCCCAATACGCCTCGGTCGCGGCCGCGGGGTCGAGTCCCTGGTCGAGCAGGCCGTAGACGCCTTCGGCGAGGGTGTCGCCCAGTTCTTCGGACTCGGCCCGGACGGGGTTGTACGGGTCGTACTCTTCCTGGCGCGCACTGCCGGTGAGTGCGGTCGACCGCAATCCGGTGTCATCGAGCAGGAAGAACCAGTCCTCGTTGTAGACGTCCGGGAAGAACGAGCCGAAACAGCGGTCGCTCACGACGAGCGCCCCGCCGCCCACGAAGGTGTCCTGCCGTCCACCGGATTCCCGGTAGGCGTGGCACACCACCGAGTTGTCGGGCATGCCGGTGTTGGTCAGCCCGACGGCCGCATACCGGTCCAGCAGGCCCGCCGCTTCCCGCAGGTCGGCCGGGCGGGGGAGCGTGATGTCGTCGTCGAGGAACAGCACGCGGTTCCAACCGGAGAGGCCGGCCACCAGCAGGCCCAGGTTGCGTTTGAAACTGGTGTCCGCCGCTCGGAGCAGGTCGTGCCGCGCCAGCAGCCGGGTCGTGGCGAAGCGGGGGACGGCGCCAGGGCGAACGTGGTCGGTGTCGATCGCCACGGCCTGCGCGCCGGCCTCTTTCGCGGCCAGCACCGCCCGCGCGGAGTTCGCGTCGTGACTGCACAGCAGCAGAAGTGGCACGCCGATCTCGCGCGCGACATCGTAGGCGTGGGACAGCGCGCTCTCGGCTCGGCCGTTGGGCACGATGATCGCGTCCAGGTCGGCTTCGGGGCCGGCCTGCCGGCCGGCACCGACTTCGTCGAGCAGGCGCCGGTGGGTGGTGTGCTGTGCCGGCGCGCCGACGGCAATGGTCATGCTCAGCTCGATTCTGGCCACTCGTGCAGCCGGTGCTTCTCCAACGTCCAGTCGGGGGTGAGCCCCTGGTTGTTGAAGATCGGCACCCGGCTGATGATGCTGAAGGAATCCACGCTCGCGAATCGCGCGTCGAGATGGGCCTGGTTGCGATCGCGAAAACGTGGGTCGGTCAGCGCTCGCACGGCTCCGAGGGTGCCCCGGCCGTACATCCCGTTGCACACGGTGACGGTGCGTTTGCGGTTGAGCGGATTGACCCCGTGGTAGAAGAGCGCGATGTCCTCGACGAGGGTGCCGTCGGGCGACATCTGCGTTTTGAAGCTCTCGGTCGTGCCGTCGGGGCGGGTCACCTCGAACCCGCCGAGCTCGTCGTGGCCGGGGGTGCCGCGGCCGATCTGCGAGACGGGGAAGTCGACGAGATTGAGCAGCTCACGGGTCTGCGGGTTCCAGTCGATGCCGCCGAGCAGCACGAGGTGCGACGTGTATTCCTTGGGACGCAGCGGCGCGCGGCGGTTCGCCGTGCGGAACGAGACGTTGCTGGTGGGGTTGCACGCCCGGATGTGGCCGTACAACTCGATGAGCGCGTCCGGGTCGGCGTAGCTGAACAGCCTCGAGTAGTCGGGGTTGGTCGGGTCCGCGTATTCGATTCGCATGTCGTCGGGAAGCTGGGCGTCGACGATCACGATGTCCTCGTCCGATGGGAATCGCCACAGGTTGCCCGGCGCGTACTCGGGCACGCCCGTGGCCTCATCGGTTCCGCCGCGCAGGTCGGTCAGCTCGGCGAGGAGGTCTTCGCGGCGACGCCGCTCCTCGTCCGTCAGCTGCTCGGCGGGCAGGAGCCGGAACTCGCGCCCCTCGATCGACCGGCGGGTGGCGAAGAACGTGGCGTACGCGGCGAGCCGGAACGTCGGTGGGCTCACCGGGTTGCTCGTGTTCTCCCACGAGGACAGCAGTCCGTTGCTGACGCCGAACGCGTCGGCGAGTTGGCGCTGGGTGATCAGCACTCCTGGCCAGCTCTCCTTACGCAGCGCGCGGAGGCGTCCGGCGAGTGCAGAGCTGGGCTGGGACACGACTTCAGGCCTTTCAGTGAAGTCCACTAAAACATGATCGGCGGCGATTGTACTGGGATTTTAGCCGATCCGCGCGGTGGACTCGCCGGGGAGTCCCGGTTCGATGTTGGGCACGGTTTAGTTCAGGTTGGCCGAGGGAAGTCTTAGGCAGGACTTAAGGCGGAGGCCCTGTTCAGCTTGAGCCGGAGCGCTTATAGTTCTGATAGTGAAAGTTTACTAGATTTTAGTAGCCACCTGAATAGGGGGCCGTCATGGACACCGCAGTTCAGCACGTACCACTACACCGGGCGATCGTGGTGGTCGACATCGAAGGGTCGACGACCCGGACCAACCCCGCCAGGGCCCAGCTGCGCGCGATCCTGTTCGACCTGCTCGACGAGGCGTTCCTGGCCGGCGGGATCACCGAGGGGTGCCGGGACCCGTTCGTCGATCGGGGAGACGGGGCGTTGTCCCTGGTCCGGCCGGTCGACGAGGCGCCGAAGACGGTGCTGCTCGCCAGAGTGGTGCCCGCACTCGCGGAACTGCTCGCACGGCACAACGCCGAAAATCCGGAAGTGGCCTTCCGGCTCCGCGCGGCGGTCCACGCGGGCGAGGTGCACTACGACGAACACGGCCCCTACGGCGAGGACGTCGACCTCGCATGCCGCCTGCTCGACGCGTCCGACCTGCGGCGGCGGCTGAAGGGCGCCGAGGGGCCGCTCGCGCTGGCCGTCTCCGAGGCCATCCACTGGTCGGTGATCCGCCACGACTATGCCGGGATCGACCGCGCCGGCTTCGCGCACGCGTTCCACGTGCGAGTGGGCGGGAAACGGATGCGGGGCTGGCTCCGCACCGCCGGGTGGACCGAGGTCGCGGGCCTCACCGCCTGATGAGCCCGGGAGGTGATCCGTGGAGACCACCGGATTCTGGCCCGCGCTCGGCGCGGCCGAACGCGGCAAGGTGGCGGAACTCGCGGTCCGGCGCCGGTATCGCCGGGGCGATGTGGTGTGCCGCGAAGGCGACCGGGCCGCGGTGGTGGTGCTCCTGCTGTCCGGACACGTCCGGATCACCAGCACCAGCGCCGACGGACGCGAGATCCTGATCGCCGTGCGCGGGGCCGGCGACGTCGTCGGCGAACTCGGTGCGATCGACGGCGGCCCGCGATCCGCGACGGTCGCGGCACTGGACGATCTCGACGCCCTCGTCATCCCCGCCGTCCGTTTCGCCGCGCTGTGCCGGCGCGAGTCGTCGATCTCGTGGGCGCTGCTGGTGGTACTGGCCGATCGGTTGCGAGATGTCGGACGGCAGCGCCTCGACATCGGCGGCGGCACGATCACCCGGCGCGTCGCGGCGCAGCTGATGCAGCTGGCGGTGCAGCACGGGGTGCGCGAAGGCGACGACATCGTCGTCGCGATCCCCGGCACGCAGGCGGAGCTCGCGACCACGGCGTCGGTTTCGCGGGAATCGTGGTCGCGCGTGACGCGCGAGCTGCGCCGCGGCGGCGTGATCAGCACCGCCCGGGGCAAAGTGGTGATCCACCGGTTCGCGGACGTGGCCCGGCTCGCGCGCTGAACCCGGGCCGGCAAGGAGCTCGAAGCGTGTGCCGGAGCTGGGCGAGTTTCGTTCGTGCTCGAGCGGTCGGTACTGGACGCCGGCCCGCTGCCGCATCAGGTGACGAACTTTCGCGAACGTGTCTGCTGACACAGATTTCCTTGTGTCAGAGGGAGATTCTGGACTCACATACTCATGAGGGAGGCAGTCATGGACCCGTTTCTTCCTGCCCCGCAACCGATTCGCTGGCGTCGCGGCGTCTACGCGGCGGCGCTGGTCATCCCGTTCACCGTGGCTCAGCTGTGGGCGCTGCTCGTGCTCGTGCGGCTCGTACCGCTCAGCGGCCTTGCCGGGCAAGCGATTCTCGTGCTCGTGCTCGGTTCGCTGGTCTCACTCGGCATCGGCTGGCGGTGGGCCGTGCGCCTCGGCTCCGAGCGCCGGCGCGCCGTCGAAATCCGCCGCGAAATCGAAGCCTGGCGCGCCGCCACCCACGAAATCCCGGTGGGCGAACGGGAATTCTCCGTGCGCGGCCCTGCCCGCGAATTCGCGATCCGGGGCCGGAAGTGACCGCCCTCGCCGCGGCCACCGCGGCCGGTGGCGACACTTCGGCGGTCGTGCTGGTGCTCGCGATCGTCGCGTTCGTCGTCGTGGTCCGCATCGTCCACCGGATCGCGGGGTTCGCGGTGAAGATCGCCGCGACCACCGCTGCCCTCGCCGGCGTCACCATGGCCGTCGCCGGAATCGGCGGCGTGGCAACGCTGACCGTGCTGTTGCTGCGGTAGTTTCTCGGCTCTGCCACGATTCCCGGATACCCCGGGGACCCGGTCCCGCAGTCGGCGGGCCGGGCATTTTCGTTTCCGGGCCGTCGTCACCGCTTCGAGAGCCCGGCGGGCCGGGAGCCGTTCAGCCGGCGAGCCGGCGTTTGACCTCCGCTGCCAGGCGCGCACCCTCGGCGCGACCGGCGATCTTCGGCTGGACCGCCTTCATGACGGCACCCATGTCGGACCTGCCGGAGGCCCCCGTTTCGGTCACGGCCTCGGCGACAAGGGCGGCCAGCTCGTCGTCCGAGAGCTGCGCCGGGAGGTAGGCCGTGAGGACTTCCGCTTCGGCGCGTTCGCGGGCGGCCGAGTCGGCACGGCTGGCTTTGGTGAAGGCGTCCGCGGCATCGCGGCGTTTCTTGACCTCGCGGGTGATGATCGTGCGGACCTCGTCGTCGGAGAGGTCGCGGTGGGCATCGCCCGCGGTTTCCTCGTAGCCGACGGCCGAAAGCGTCAGGCGCAGTGTGGCGGAGCGAAGCTGGTCGCGCGCCTTGATCGCGGTGGTGAGGTCGTCGCGCAGGGTCTGCTTGAGCGTGGTCATGCGTCGATCCTGGCACCTGCGCCGCCGCGACGTAATCGGCGCCGCGCGGATCTTCTAGACTCGACCCGATGTCCGACCAGGTTGAACCCCATCCGGAGGTGCGGTGATGCGGCTCGTCTTCGCCGGTACCCCCGAACCCGCCGTGCCGTCGTTGCGTGCGCTGCTCGAATCCGGGCGCCACGAGGTCGTCGCGGTGGTCACGAGGCCCGATGCCCAGGCCGGGCGCGGTCGGCACGTCGTCCGCTCGCCCGTCGGCGCGCTCGCCGACGAGCACGGCATCGAGGTGCTGACGCCGCACAAAGCCGGCGACCCCGAGTTCCTCGCGCGGCTGACCGAGCTGGCACCCGACGCGTGCCCCGTCGTCGCGTACGGGGCGCTCCTGCCGCAGCGGGCGCTCGACATCCCCGCCCACGGCTGGGTGAACCTGCACTTCTCTCTGCTGCCCGCGTGGCGCGGCGCCGCACCCGTGCAGTCGGCGGTGCGCGCGGGCGACGAGATCACCGGTGCCAGCACCTTCCGCATCGTCAAGGAACTCGACGCGGGCCCGGTGTTCGGCGTCGTCACGGAGGAGATCGGGCCGTCGGACACGGCGGGCACCCTGCTTGGCCGCCTCGCCGAGTCCGGCGCACATCTGCTGCTGTCCACGATGGACGGCATCGAAGCCGGTACCCTGCGGGCGGTCGAACAGGCTCCCGACGGCGTCACGTACGCGCCGAAGGTCACGGTGGAAGACGCGCGCGTGTCGTTCGCGGACCCGGCGCAGGCGGTCGACCGGCTCATCCGCGCCGTGACGCCGGACCCCGGCGCGTGGGCGGAATTTCGCGGTGAACGGTTCAAGCTGGGCCCGGTCACGGTCGTCGACGAACCCGGTCCGGCACCGGGCGAGCTCGTGGTGGAACGCAAGTGCGTGCTCGTGGGCACGGCGACGAAACCGGTGCGGCTGGGCGAAGTCCAGGCCGCGGGTAAGAAACGGATGGCGGCCACCGACTGGGCGCGCGGCACACGGATCGAAGAGGGAGAGCGCCTGCGGTGAACGAGCGTGAACAACGGCGGCCGTCCCGGCCGCAGCGGGGCCGTCCGGCGCCGCGTAAACAGGGACCGCGCCGCCCGCCGGAGGTCGACCCGGCCCGGCAGGTCGCGTTCGACGTATTGCGTGCGGTCCGCGAGAAGGACGCATACGCGAACCTTGTGTTGCCGCAGCTGCTTCGCGAACGCCGCCTCGGCGGCCGCGACGCGGCGCTGGCCACGGAGCTGACGTATGGCACCTCGCGTGCGCAGGGCCTACTCGACGCCGTGATCGGCGCGTGCGCCGAACGACCGGTCGAGAAGACGGACCCGGTGGTGCTCGACGCGCTGCGCCTCGGCGTGTACCAGCTGCTGCGTACCCGCATTCCGGAACACGCCGCCGTCGGGTCCACTGTGGACCTGGTGCGCGCCGAAGCCGGTTCGTGGGCCACGGGTTTCGCCAACGCCATCCTGCGCTCGGTGTCCGCAAAGGACGAGACGCAGTGGCTCGACGAGCTCGCCCCCGACGAGCAGCAGGACCCGATCGGCGCGTACGCGCTGCGCACCGCGCACCCCCGCTGGATCGCGCGCTCGTTCGCGGAAGCGCTGGGGGACAAGGGCGCGGAGCTGAAGGCCGCGCTCGAAGCCGACGACGCCCGGCCCGAGGTGCACCTGGTCGCCCGCCCCGGCGAGATCTCCGCCGACGAGCTGGCCGCGGTCACGGGTGGCGACGTCGCTCCGTACTCGCCCTACGGCGTGCGCCTGCCCGCCGGAGCCGGCGACCCGGCCGACGCCGAGCCCGTGCGCGAACGCCTCGCGGCGGTGCAGGACGAGGGCAGCCAGCTGTGCGCGGTCGCCGCCACGAAGGTGCCGCTGGACGGCACCGACGAACGCTGGCTCGACCTCTGTGCCGGCCCCGGCGGAAAGGCCGCGCTGCTCGGTGCGCTCGCGGCGATCAGCGGCGCGACCGTCGACGCCGTCGAGAAAGCACCGCACCGCGCCAAACTCGTGGGCCAGGCCACGCACGGCTTTCCGGTCACCGTCCACGTCACCGACGGCCGCGAATCCGGCCTGGAACCGGGGTTCGACCGCATCCTCGTGGATGCGCCGTGCAGTGGGCTGGGTGCGCTGCGGCGCCGTCCGGAAGCGCGCTGGCGCCGCAAGCCCGGCGACGTCTCCGACCTCACCAAGCTGCAGGGCGAACTGCTCACCGCCGCGCTGGACCTGGTGCGTTCCGGCGGAGTCGTCACGTACGTCGTGTGCTCGCCGCACCTGGCCGAAACCGAAGGCGTGGTCGGCGAAATCGCCCGCCGCACCAAAACCGAGGTCGTTGACGCGCGCAAGTTCTTCCCTGGCGTACCGCAGCTCGGCGACGGGCCGTACGTGCAGCTGTGGCCCCACCGCCACGGCACCGACGCGATGTTCTGCGCCACCCTGCGCAAGCCGTGACGGACCTCGGGCTCGTCGCGAGCTCGTGCGGTGGGCTGGACGCCCGGTTCACCGCCGAGCTCGCGCGTCCGGCCGCGGCGCGTGGCTGGCGCCTCGCGATCACGCTCACGCCCGTTGCCCACCGCTGGCTGGATTCGACGGGTGGGCTGGCGGAACTCGGCGCCACCACCGACTTGCCGGTCCGCAGCGTCTCCCGCTTACCTGGTGAGCCCCGGCCGCATCCAGACCCGTCGGTGTTCCTCTTCGCGCCCGCGTCGGCCAACTCCGTGGCCAAGCTCGCGCTCGGCATCGCCGACAACCAGGCATTGACGCTGCTGGGCGACGTCCTGGGTGCCCCTGAAATCACGATCGTGGTGGCTTACCAGGTCCAGGACACCCGCGAGCACCATCCGGCCTGGCGGCGCCACCTCGACGCCCTCGAGTCCGTGGGCGTCCGCCTCCACCGCCTCGACCCGCGACGGTCGTGGTCCGAGGTGCTGGACCTGTTGCCGGGCGGGTGAAAGGGCCCCGGTGTGCTGTCGCTAGCCGGCAGCTTCCAAGCCGCTCGCGGTGGGCGCGAGCGTCAAGCTCCGACGAACCCGCGCAGTGCGACGGAGATCTCCGGCACGTCGATGCGGCCCCGCCAGACGTCGAGGATCATCCGCTCCGCCTTGTCCACGTCGAGTGGCTCGGCCAGCGGGTGGCCGTTGATGTCCAGGAACACGATCGCGCAGTTCCATGCTGCACGCTTGTTCCCATCCTGCAGCGCGTGGTTGCCCGCCAGCGAATGCACCAGGGCAGCGGCCTTGTCGAACAGGTCCGGGTACGCATCCTGGCCGAACACGCTGGACTGCGGCCGCGCCAGCGCCGAGGCCAGCAGCCCATGGTCACGGATGAGTGCAGGAGACCCCAGCACAATCGCCATGATCTCCTGGACGTCCCCGAGATCGAGGTAGTCCGTCACCGCTTACCGGGCAAGCCGCTCGTTCAGCTCCGCCGAGATCCGAGCAGTCCGCATCGCCGCGGCGGCCACCCGGCGGCGGCGCAAGTCGGCGACGACAGCGTCGTGCGCGAGCTTCTTCACCGACGTGCCCTCCTTCCTCGCGGCCTCACGAATCTGATCCATCTCTTGGTCGGTGAACTGCACGTTCAACGCGGTCATACCCCGAAGGTACCCGATCAGGTACCTGATTCGGTACCCGTTGAACCCGCCTGGTCAGCGGCGGTGTCCGCGAGGATGTCCGCGGCCGGTTCACAACGCGTCCGCCCGCACTTCCCGGGGCGCGGGCGCGTTGCGAACTCCTTCTGCACGGACGGTCAGCGCAGGCGCAGGGCCCGCTTGAGCGTCGAGAACAGATCAGTTTGGTTTGTCAGACCGACGATGTTCGCGGCCTGTGGCCCGTAGCCCGCGATGCGGACCTGGGTGCCGGTGTGCGACTGCGAGCCGCCTGGTTCCGCGGTGCCGTACGCGAGCGTCATGTTCGAGCCCTCGTTGGTGATCAGCGTTGCGGTCAGACCCGGGGTCGCGGTGGGCTCGACGATCTGGCTGCTGTGGCCGTGGTCGGCCGACACGAGCACGAGGGTGTCACGGTGGCCGCGCGCGTACGCCAGGCCCGCGGAGATCGCGGCATCGAAGTCCAAGGTCTCTCCGATCTGGCCGCACGGGTCGGCCGAGTGGTCCTGCTTGTCGATGCTGGCGCCTTCCACCTGGAGGAAAAAGCCCTTGTCGCTGCGCCGGTCGTCGAGCAGCTCGATCGCCTTGCGGGTCTGGTCGGCGAGCTTCGGCTGGGTCTTCGGCAGCGCCGGGTTCGGGGTGCAGCGCGCCGGGGCCGTGCCGCCGTGCACCGCGGCCGGGCCGGTCCAGTTCACGGGCAGGTTGTTGCGCGCGAACAGGCCCAGCACCGGCTGGCCCTTCTTCGCGCCGGCCAGCCCGGCGGCGGAGTCGACGACGGCGTAGCCGGCCGCCTTCGCCTGGTCCAGCACGGTCCGGCCCTTGAACTTCCCGGCGGTCACCTTCTGGTCGAAGTACGCGGCACCGCCGCCGAGCAACACGTCGGGGCGGGTCTGCACGAGCTGTTCGGAGATCGAGCCGGCGCCGCCGTTCTCCTTGGCGTTGGCCGCGCACTTGGCGGTCGTCTCGACCGGGCCCTTGCAGTCGCGGCTGACGACGTGCGAGCCGAGCACGGCCGGGGTCGCGTCCTGGACCTCGGCGGTGGTGACGTCGCCGGTGCGCAGCCCGGCGCGCTTGGCCAGCTCGAGGATCGTCGGCACGGGATTGCCATACGCGTCAACGGAAATGGCGCCGTTGTAGGTTTTGGTGCCGGTGGCCCAGCCCGTGCCCGACGCGGCCGAATCGGTCACGTAGTCGGGCTTGCCGGGGTTGTTTCGCTCCACGGCATACGTGGTGTAGTCGCCCGTCAGCGGCAGCTCGTCCATCGCGAGCCGTCCGGCCGCGCCGCGTTCGTAGTTGCGCGCGGCCGTGATCTCCGACTGGCCCATGCCGTCGCCGATGAAAAGGATCACGTTGCGTGCGGGGCCGCCCTGGATCGCGTCGCGGACATCCTGGGTCCGGTCGCCGGCGGCCGCCCGGGGCGTCGCCGGGTCGGAGGTCGCCAGCGCCACGGGGGCGCCCGCGAGCAGCGCCGCGCCCAGCGCGCCCGCCGTCAGCCACTTGCGACGGGCTGCGAAGAGCGTTCTCATGCAGTCTCCTCATAGGGGGTCAATCCGGAAATTCCGACTCGGGTCATTAGTTCCGTTCAAGGTGTGATGGACGAAAAGATCCGATGATCGGTGAATGTCCGGAAAGGGAACACCGGTGGTTGCGCAGCCGATCCCCGGCGGCGGAACGGCCCTGCTTAGACTCGGGCCGTGGCCACCCGACCCCTCATCGCACCCAGCATCCTGTCCGCCGACTTCGCCCGGCTCGGCGAAGAGATCGCCGCGGTCGCGCGACCGGGGGAGACCCGCGCCGACTGGGTCCACGTCGACGTGATGGACGCGCACTTCGTGCCCAACCTGACGCTCGGGTTGCCCGTGGTCGAGGCCCTGCTGAAGTCCACCGACGTGCCGATCGACTGCCACCTCATGATCGACGACCCCGACCGCTGGGCCATCGGATACGCGGAGGCCGGCGCCTACAACGTGACCGTCCACGTCGAGGCCGCCGACGATCCGGTCAAACTCGCGAAGAATCTGCGTGCGGCGGGGGCGAAAGCGGGTCTGTCGATCAAGCCCGGCACGCCGCTCGAACCCCACGTCGAAACCCTGAAGCACTACGACACACTGCTCGTGATGTCGGTCGAGCCCGGCTTCGGCGGCCAGTCCTTCATCGCCGACGTGCTGGAGAAGGTGCGCACCGCGCGTCGCCTCGTCGACACCGGGCACCTCAAGCTCATCGTCGAGATCGACGGTGGCATCAACGCCGACACCATCGAGCAGGCGGCCGAGGCAGGCGTCGACTGCTTCGTCGCCGGGTCGGCCGTCTACGGCGCCGGCGACCCCGGTGAAGCGGTCGCGGCGCTGCGCGAACAGGCGGCGCGCCACCGCGCCGGCTGACCCCCGTGCCCCGGGAAGCCACGGGGCGCACACGGGTGTTGGATGGAGGAATCAGCAGGCGGGCGAGGAGGCGGCAGCAGTGTTCACCGGGATTGTCGAGGAGATCGGCGAAATCACCGCGGTCGAGCAGGACACCAACGTGGCGCGGCTCACGGTGCGTGGTCCGCTGGTCACCTCCGACGCGGCGCACGGCGACTCGATCGCCGTCAGCGGGGTCTGCCTGACGGTCGTGACCGTCTCGGATGGTGAGTTCACCGTCGATGTGGTGAACGAGACACTCGCCCGCTCCAGCCTCGCCAAGATCGCCGTCGGTGACGCCGTGAACCTCGAACGCGCCACTCCTGCGGGCGGCCGGCTCGGCGGGCACATCATGCAGGGTCACGTCGACGGCACGGGCGCGTTCATCTCACGAGACGATTCGGGCGTGACCACGTTCGCGCTGCCCACGGGCCTCGCGAAGTACGTGGTGGAGAAGGGGTCGATCGCCGTCGACGGGGTCTCGCTCACGGTGGTGTCCGTCACGGACGACCGGTTCTCGGTCGCACTGATCCCGACGACGCTCGAGGCCACCACCCTTGGCCGGCGCGAATCGGGCGACCTCGTGAACCTCGAAGTGGACGTCGTCGCCAAGTACGTGGAGAAGCTGGCCACCCCACACCTGGCCGCGAGCGCGCACAATGTGTGACGTTCGGTCGGACGGTACGAAGGAGCAGCCGTGAGCGAGACGAAGGCGGCGGAGCCGCGGACGGGCTGGACGCCCTGCAGTTCGAGCGCGGTGTTCGACGCGGATGCCATCGAGGCGGCCGTCGCGGACATCGCGGCCGGGCGTGCCGTGGTCGTGGTGGACGACGAGGACCGGGAAAACGAGGGCGACCTCATCTTCGCGGCCGAGAAGGCGACGCCGGAGCTGCTGGCGTTCATGGTCCGCTACACCTCGGGGTACGTGTGCGTCGCGCTCACCGAGGACGAGGCCGACCGGCTGGACCTGCCGCCGATGTACCACACGAACCAGGACGTGCGCGGTACCGCGTACAGCGTGACCGTCGATGCCGCCGAGGGCATCACCACCGGCATTTCGGCCGCGGACCGCGCGCACACGATGCGGCTGCTGGCCGACCCGGCGGCGACCGCGAAGGATTTCCGCCGCCCCGGGCACGTGGTTCCGTTGCGGGCCAAGGAGGGTGGCGTGCTGCGCCGCCCCGGGCACACCGAGGCGTCGGTGGACCTCGCCCGGATGGCCGGGCTGCACCCGGCGGGCGTGCTGTGCGAAATCGTGTCCCAGAAGGACGAAGGCGACATGGCGCGGCGCGACGAGCTGGAGGTCTTCGCCGCCGACCACGATCTGCGGATCATCTCGATCGCGGACCTGATCGCCTACCGGCGCCGCACCGAGAAGCAGGTGGAGCGGGTCGCCGAGGCGCGGATTCCGTTGGCCGCGGGCACGTTCCGTGCGGTCGGCTACGACAGCCTGCTCGACGGGATCGAGCACATCGCGTTCGTCTACGGCGATGTCGGCGACGGCGAGGACATCCTCGTGCGCGTGCACTCGGAGTGCCTGACCGGCGACGTCTTCGGCTCGCTGCGCTGCGACTGCGGCCCGCAGCTGGAGGCCGCGCTGCAGGCCGTCGCCGACGAGGGTCGCGGTGTCGTGCTCTACATCCGCGGGCACGAGGGCCGTGGTATCGGGCTGCTGCACAAGCTGCAGGCCTACCAGCTGCAGGACGCCGGCGCGGACACCGTCGACGCCAACCTCGCCCTCGGCGTCCCGGCCGACGCGCGCGACTACGGCACCGGTGCCCAGATCCTGTGCGACCTCGGGGTGCGCTCGATGCGCCTGCTCACGAACAACCCGGCCAAGCGCGTCGGGCTGGAAGGCTACGGCCTGCGGGTCACCGGCCGTGTTCCACTGCCGATTTCGCCCAATCCCGAGAACCTCCGTTACCTGCAGACCAAACGGGACCGCATGGGCCACGACCTCAGGCAGCTGGAGCACTACGACCAGGTGGGTGCCGCCGATCAGGCGGAGAAGGGGACGACACCCGATGAGCGGTGAGGGACGGCCCGAGCTCGAGCTCGACCTGAGCGACTGCAAGGCGCTCAAGCTCGGCATCGTGGCGACCCGGTGGAACGCGAACATCACCGAGACGCTGCTGGAGCGCGCGCTGGCCGCCGCGAAGGCCGCCGAGCTCGAAGAGGAGCCGACGGTGGTCCACGTCGCCGGCGCCGTCGAGCTGCCGGTGGTCGCGCAGGCACTGGCGCGGCACCACGATGCGGTGGTCGCGCTCGGCGTGGTCATCCGCGGGGAGACGCCGCACTTCGAGTACGTCTGCGACGCCGTCACGGCCGGGCTGACCCGCGTGGCACTCGACGAGAGCACGCCGGTGGGCAACGGGGTGCTGACCGTCGAAAACGAGCAGCAGGCGCTCGACCGGTCCGGCCGGCCGGGGTCGAAGGAGGACAAGGGCTACGAGGCGACGGTCGCGGCGCTCGACTCGGCGCACGTGCTGCGCGGCTTGCGCCAGCCTTGGACCGAGCGGGGATTCGTGTGAGCGCCGCCGTGACCCAGGACCAGGACACCACCCTCGTCATCCGCCCACGGCGCGCGGTGATCATGTGCAGCGTGCTGGCCGTGGTGCTGCTGGCCGTGTTCATCGTCGTCGCGATCCTGCTCCGCAGCTCGCACACCGGTGTGGTGTTCGAGAAGTCGGACCAGGTGGCGATGGTCGGCATCGGTGTGCTGCTAGCGCTCGGCACGATGCTGTTCGCGAACGCGCGCGTGAAGGCCGACGCCACGGGAATCGAAATCCGCAACGTGCTCACCAGCCGGCGCTTCGCGTGGACCGAGGTCCTGTCGGTGAGTTTCCCCGATGGTGCCTCGTGGGCGCGTCTGGAGCTGCCCGAGGACGAGTACTACTCGGTGATGGCCGTGCAGGCGGTCGATCGCGATCGGGCCGTCGTCGCGGTGCGAGCACTGCGGCGGCTGCACAAGAAGGCGAACTCCGCCTGACGTCCTTCGCGTTCCGTGAAAGGCCGCTGCGGCGGCACTTTTGCGTTGCGGCGCCTAAAGTTCCAGATCCACGACGATCGGCGCGTGGTCCGACGGACCCTTGCCCTTGCGGGCCTCACGGTCCACGTAGGAATCCCGTACGGCGGTGGTGAAGGGTTCGTTGCCGTACACGAGGTCGATGCGCATGCCACGGTTGTTGGGGAAGTTCCCGACGCGGTAGTCCCAGTAGGTGAACGGGTGGTCGTACTTGAGCGGACGCGGGAAGACGTCGCCGAGCCCGAGGTCGCGCAGCCGGGCCAGCGCCGCGCGTTCGGGTGCGGTCACGTGGGTGGAGCCGTCGAAGAGCGAGCGGTCCCACACGTCGGCGTCGGTGGGGGCGACGTTGAAGTCGCCCAGCACGGCGAAGGGCGCGCCCGACAGCTCGGCCGCGACGGTCGTGCGCAACGCCTCCAGCCACTCCAGCTTGTACGCGTAGTGCGGACTGTCCGGCTCACGGCCGTTGGGTACGTACACCGACCAGACCCGTACGCCGCCGCAGGTGGCACCGATCGCGCGGGCCTCGGCGGCTCCGCCGAACTGCGGCTCGGCGGTGAGGCCGCGCACCACGTCGTCGAGGCCGGTGCGGGAGAGGATCGCGACGCCGTTCCAGCGCCCGAGCCCGAACGCGGCGACGTCGTAGCCGAGCGCCTTCACCTCGTCGGCGGGGAAGGCCTCGGTCGCGTTCTTGAGCTCTTGGAGGCACAGCACGTCGGGGGCGGTGCGCTCGAGCCAGTCGAGCACGCGCGGCAGCCGCGGCACGATCGAGTTGACGTTCCACGTCGCGATCCTCACGACGGCCAGGATAGGGGTGCGGGTCAGGACTCGTGAGTGCCGGCGCCGGTTAGAACCGGCGCCGGCACTCACGAGTCCGTGCGGCCCGCGGGACTGTGTAGATTCGAGCTGTGGCTGACCCGACCACCTACCGTCCCTCGCCGGGGAGCATCCCGGACGCCCCCGGCGTGTACAAGTTCCGCGACGCCTCGAAGCGGGTCATCTACGTCGGCAAGGCCAAGAGCCTGCGCAGCAGGTTGAACTCCTACTTCGCCGACGTCACGGGCCTGCACCCGCGCACGCGCCAGATGGTGACGACGGCGGCGAGCGTCGAATGGACCGTGGTCACGACCGAGGTCGAGGCGCTGCAGCTCGAGTACAACTGGATCAAGGAGTTCGATCCGCGGTTCAACGTCCGCTACCGCGACGACAAGAGCTACCCGGTGCTCGCGGTGACGTTGAACGAACAGTTCCCGCGCCTGCACGTCTACCGCGGGGCCCGCAAGAAGGGCGTGCGCTACTTCGGCCCGTACTCGCACGCGTGGGCCATCCGCGAAACGCTCGACCTGCTGCTGCGGGTGTTCCCCGCGCGCACGTGCTCGGCCGGTGTGTTCCGCCGCCACGGTCAGATCGGCCGTCCGTGCCTGCTCGGCTACATCGACAAGTGCTCGGCGCCGTGCGTCGGGCGCGTGTCGGCGGACGAGCACCGGGAAATCGTCGGTGACTTCTGCGATTTTCTCGCGGGCCGCACCGACGTGATGATCAAGCGGCTCGAGCAGGAGATGGCCACCGCCTCGGAAGGGCTGGAATTCGAGCGCGCGGCGCGGCTGCGCGACGACCTCGGTGCGCTGCGGCGCGCGATGGAGAAGCAGGCCGTGGTGTTCGGCGACGGTACCGACGCCGACGTGGTCGCCTTCGCCCACGACGAGCTCGAAGCCGCGGTGCAGGTTTTCCACGTGCGCGGCGGGCGCGTGCGCGGGCAGCGTGGCTGGGTGGTCGACAAGGCCGAGGAAATGGCGGTCACGGATCTCGTCGACCAGTTCATCTCCCAGTTCTACGGCGAGGAATCCGACCGCGCGGCACGCGACGGCGTCGACGCCGGCCCGGTCGTGCCGCGCGAGGTGCTCGTGCCCGAGCTGCCGTCGGACGCCGACGCACTCGCCGAATGGCTCACGGATCTGCGTGGTTCGCGCGTGCGCCTGCGGGTCGCGCAGCGCGGCGACAAGAAGGCGCTCGCCGAAACCGTGGAACGCAACGCCGCCGAAGCATTCACCCAGCACAAGCTGCGCCGCGCCGGTGATCTCACCGCACGGTCGGCGGCGTTGCAGGAGCTGCAGGACTATCTCACGCTCGACAGTGCGCCGCTGCGCATCGAATGCATCGACATCAGCCACATCCAGGGCAGCGACGTCGTGGCGTCGCTCGTGGTGTTCGAGGACGGCCTGGCGCGCAAGTCCGAGTACCGCCGCTTCGCGCTGCGGGAGGCGGCGGAGGAAGGCGACGTCGCTTCGATCGCGGAGGTCGTGCGGCGCCGATTCCACCGCTACCTCAAGGAAACCGCGACCGAGGCCGGTGACGCCACCGCCACCGCAACCGCCGAGCCGACCCGCGACGAGGCCGAGATCGACACCTCGCGGCCCGGCATCGATCCCGACACCGGCCGGCCGCGTAAGTTCGCGTACCCGCCCAACCTGCTCGTCGTCGACGGCGCGGGCCCGCAGGCGACCGCGGCCGCCGACGTGCTGGCGGAGCTGGGGATCACGGACATCGCGGTGGTCGGGCTCGCGAAGCGGCTCGAAGAGGTGTGGTTGCCCGGCGACCCTGATCCGGTGATCCTGCCGCGCACGTCCGAAGCGCTGTACCTGTTGCAGCGCTTGCGCGACGAGGCGCATCGGTTCGCCATCCGGTACCACCGCGAGAAGCGGTCCAAACGGCTGTCGGCGTCCGAATTGGACAGTGTGCCCGGGCTCGGGCAGGCTCGGCGCACCGCGCTGATCAAGCACTTCGGCTCGGTCAAGAAGCTCAAGCAGGCCAGGGTCGAGGAGATCGAGGCGGTGCCCGGCTTCGGCAGGCGCACCGCGGAGGCCGTGGTGGCGGCACTGGCCGGGGGGACCGGCGCCACTTCGGGAGGGGACAAGGGGTCGTGATCGGAGAAGGAACCATCGTGAGTGCGCAAGAGGAGAACCGGGGAACCGGGATGGAGGTCGCCGTCGTCAGCGGCCTCTCGGGAGCGGGGCGGTCGACCGCGGCGAAGTGCCTGGAGGATCTGGGCTGGTTCGTCGTCGACAACCTGCCGCCGGAGCTGATCGCCACCATGGTCGAGCTGGGCGCGCAGGCGCGTGGCGCGATCACCAAGGTGGCCGTGGTGATGGACGTGCGCTCGCGCGCGTTCACCGACGACCTCGCGTCGGTGATCAAGGACCTCGACGCGCGGGGTTACAAGCCGCGTGTGCTGTTCCTCGAGGCGACCGACGCGGTGCTGGTGCGCCGCTTCGAATCCGTGCGCCGTGGGCACCCGATGCAGGGTGACGGCCGGCTCGCCGACGGCATCACGGCCGAGCGCAAGCTCCTCGCCCCGCTGCGCGAGGAGGCCGACCTGGTGCTCGACACGTCGGCGCTGTCGGTGCACGATCTGCGCGCCAAGATCGAGGACGCGTTCGGCTCCGAGGCGAGCACCCAGACGCGCGTGACGGTGTTGTCGTTCGGCTACAAGTACGGGCTGCCGATGGACTCCGACCTCGTGATGGACGTGCGGTTCCTGCCCAACCCGTTCTGGATCCCGGAGCTGCGCGAGCACACGGGGCTCGACGGCGAGGTGCGCAACTACGTGCTGTCGCAGGAGGGCGCGGAGGAGTTCCTCGACCGCTACCACCAGCTGCTGCGGCTCATCGGCGCCGGCTACAAGCGCGAGGGCAAGCGTTACCTGACGCTCGCCGTCGGCTGCACGGGCGGGAAGCACCGCAGCGTCGCGATCTCCGAGGAGCTTGCGCACCGGCTGTCCAATGAAGACGGAATGGCCGTGAAGGTGGTGCACCGCGACCTTGGCCGTGAGTGACGTGCGCGCGGTCGCGCTCGGCGGCGGACACGGCCTGCACGCGACGCTGACGGCGTTGCGGCGGGTGACCCGGGAGGTCACGGCGGTGGTGACCGTCGCGGACGACGGGGGCTCTTCGGGGCGGTTGCGCCGCGAGCTGGGCCTCCTCCCGCCGGGCGATCTACGGCAGGCGTTCGCGGCCTTCGCCGCGGAAGACGGCGGCGCACTGTGGGCCGAGGTGTTCCAGCACCGCTTCGGCGGCGACGGCGCGCTGGCCGGCCACGCGGTGGGCAACCTGCTGCTGGCCGGCTTGTTCGAGGTGCTCGGTGATCCCGTGGCGGCGCTCGACGAGGCGAGCCGGCTGATGGGGATTTCGGGACGGGTGCTGCCGATGTCGCCGGAGCCGCTGGAGATCGCGGCGGAGGTGAGCGGCCTCGACAGCGAGGACCCCGACGCCGTGCGGCGGATCCGGGGCCAGGTCGCGGTGGCGAGCACACCCGGTCAGGTGCATCGCATCAGCCTGCACCCGAGTGCCCGGCAGGAGCGACCACCGCGGGGCTGTCCCGAGGCCATCGAGGCGGTGCTGAGCGCCGATGTCGTGTTCCTCGGGCCCGGGTCGTGGTTCACGAGTGTCCTGCCGCACGTGCTCGTGCCCGAGCTGCACGACGCGCTCGTGCGCACGACTGCGCGCAAGGTGGTCGTCCTCAACCTTGTCCCCCAGCCGGGGGAAACCGCCGGATTCTCGCCCGAACGGCATCTCGACGTACTCTTCGAACACGCCCCCGCGCTGCGGGTCGACGCCGTGATCGCGGACCGCGATTCCGTGCCGGACCCGGCACGTCTGCGCCGGGCGGCGCAGCGGCTCGGTGGTCGCGCCCACCTGGGGGCGGTGGCCGACCCGGTAGTGGAGGGACGGCATGATCCTGATGCGCTCGCCCGGTGCATGCGGGAAGCTCTCGGCCTCGACGCGGGACACGACGGGCACCGTGGCTGACTGCGGGCGCACAGCGGAAGGCAGGAGGGGCAGTAGATGGCGATGACCGCCGCGGTGAAGGACGAACTGAGCAGGCTCGAAATCACGAAGATCGGGCCGCGCCGGGCGGAGGTCGCGTCGCTGCTTCGCTTCGCCGGTGGGCTGCACATCGTGGCCGGGCGCGTGGTCGTGGAGGCCGAGCTCGACACCGGCTCGGTCGCGCGCAGGCTGCGCAAGGAGATCCACGAGCTCTACGGCCACCAGTCCGACGTGCACGTGATCACCGCCAGCGGTGGCCTGCGCAAGGGCACGCGCTACGTCGTGCGCGTCGTCAAGGACGGCGAAGGCCTGGCCCGTCAGACCGGGCTGATCGACCAGCGCGGGCGACCCGTGCGCGGCCTTCCTGCCGCCGTGGTGTCCGGGGGCGTGGCCGACGCCGAAGCCGCCTGGCGTGGGGCGTTCCTGGCGCACGGTTCGCTGACGGAGCCGGGCCGGTCGTCGTCGCTCGAGGTCACCTGCCCGGGCCCGGAAGCCGCACTCGCCCTTGTGGGCGCCGCACGTCGCATGGGCATTCAGGCCAAGTCGCGCGAGGTCCGCGGCGCCGACCGCGTCGTCGTCCGCGACGGAGACGCCATCGGCGCCCTCCTGACCCGCCTCGGCGCGCACACCAGCGTGCTGCAGTGGGAGGAACGGCGGATGCGCCGCGAAGTCCGCGCCACCGCCAATCGCCTCGCCAACTTCGACGACGCCAACCTCCGCCGCTCGGCCCGCGCGGCCGTCGCGGCGGCCGCCCGCGTCGAACGCGCCCTCGACATCCTCGGCGACACCGCCCCGGACCACCTGCTCGCGGCGGGCAAGCTGCGCCTGTCGAACCGTCAGGCGTCGCTCGAGGAACTCGGGCAGCTCTCGGATCCGCAGATGACCAAGGACGCCGTCGCGGGCCGCATCCGACGTCTGCTGGCCATGGCGGACAAGCGCGCGAAGGAGCTGAACATCCCGGACACCGAATCGGCCGTGACCGCGGAGATGCTGGAGGACGAGGGCGCCTGAGTCCGACCGTCGGTCGCGGTGCCATGAATCGACCTCCCGGAAGATTCCTTGGCTCGCTT
Source organism: Amycolatopsis sp. (assembly GCA_035551175.1). Classification (GTDB taxonomy): domain Bacteria; phylum Actinomycetota; class Actinomycetes; order Mycobacteriales; family Pseudonocardiaceae; genus Amycolatopsis. The sequence continues at coordinate 26,791 of DASZNR010000055.1, forward strand.
GGCCTTGCCGTCGGTCGCTGAACGTCGGCCGTTCTTCCGAGCACCGGCGTGGGTCGTGCCGGGCTCTGCGGTACGCAATCAGCTCCGCGGTACGCAATCAGCTCACTGCGCCGCAACCCGCACGCGTGGGCGTCGAGTCTTCGGCCGGTCGCGGTCGGGGACGTGCGCTGGGCACGTGGCGGCAGAAGGTGTTGTGCGCAGTCTCGGGTGATTTTCCGGTTGCTCACGAGAGGGCCGGCACACCGCAGTCACGGCTCCGGAACAAGAAAGCCCGTGAAGGGACACGGCTTTCACCAACTGCTCTGACCTGTAGGGGTGTTCCGGGGCCAGTCGGGGCCGCTCCGGCCGGCCCCGGAACAGGTCGGAGGCTTCCGCACCACGTCGCCTCCGGTCGCTTCGGATTCCCCGTGGACGCGGGGAATCCCGCGGGCCGAGGAAGCCGCGAGAACAGGAGACCAGAAGTTAGGAAGCTTTCTTGGCTATCAGCAAGATCGGACAGCTGGTGTCGATGCCGAACTGAATGCCGGACCGCACCTGCACCGTCCGTGGGTGGTCAGCCGGCGATGTCGGCGCGGGCGACGACCTTCGTGATCCTCGCCCGGACGAGGGCTTCTTCGGGTACGGCGTTGCGCTTGCCGTACACCTCGGCTTCCGCGGCGCCCATGTAGCGACCGCCGAGACGGGTGGCCCAGTCGAGCATGAGGTCGAGGTCGTGGTGCAGCGTCGCCTCGGCCGTGAACTGCACGTAGGAGTACGGCGGCTGCTGGTCGTCCACCGCGAGCGACAGCCGCGGGTCGCGGCGCAGGGCCTTGCCCTTCAGCGTGTCGGTGCCCGTGGTGAACACGATCTCGTCACCGTCGGGCCCCTCGTTCAGCAAGAACCAGATCGGCGTGACGACCGGGGCGCCGTTCGCGCGCACGATACCCAGCATCCCCGTCCGGGTCCCCTCGCTCGCGAACGCCCACCACTCGGCCCGGCTCATCTCACGCATGTGGGTCACGCTAGCCGTCCGCGTGTGCGGGCCCCGGAGCGGGCCGACTAGCCTGTCCTGCTGTGCGAGACGACGAAATGGGGTTCGCGGGACTGGCCGACGAGGGGCTGACCCGCCGGCTGAAGGCGCTCGCGTGCACCGCGCCGCTGCACGACCTCGACGCCCGCAAGGCCAAGCTCGACTGGGCCGACGCCACGGTCTACCAGATGGCGGAGATCGCGCTGCACACGATCGACCAGGTCACCATCGCCATGGACTTCGACACCGGAGCGGGACACGATCAGGTCATCGACCGGCTGCTCCCGTTCATCGCGCAGCAGGGCCGCTCGCGCACACCCGAGGAGCACGTGCGGGTGGCGAAGTGGGTGCTCGACAATCTGATCAACGTCGGTACCACCGACCGCGGCTTCCGGCGCGTCTACGGGTCGATGGGACCCGGTGGCTACCAGCGCCGCCAGTTCGACTTCAAACTGCTCGTCGAACTCGCCGCCCCCGACGGCGAGGTGTATCTGCGGGCCACGGACGAGGCGATCAACGTGCTCGTCGGCGCCCTCGACACCGACGTCGAATCGGCACAGATCGCGGCGGAGGTGAAACTCGAGAACCTGATCAACCGTGGGCGGCTGGCCGACGCGAAGCTCGCGGCCGAGCAGGCGCGCTATCGCACCGTGCAGTACGGCGAGACGCTGCGCGCGAAGCTCGATGCCACCCGGCGCGACGTGCGGGCCGTCGACTGGGAGCTCGAGGTTCCGGAATTGATCGACACCGCGCTCGGCCACATCGAGTCCCGCTTCCGCGCGGAGAACGCGATCCTCAAGAACATCACCACCGCCCGCGACGAGTCCGAAGACCTCGACCACAAGCGCCGGGCGGCCGAGCTCGTCGACATCGTCGCCGACTGCATCCGCCGCCACACTCGCTTGCAGTCGCGACTGGCCGCGGCGGGCGCGGTGTTCCGCGCCGAGCAGGACCGTCAGCAGTTCTCCGGCCCGCCGCAGCGCGCGACGATCGACCTGTTCGGCCAGCTGCTCGTCCCGACACTCGGCCTGCCACTGGCCGACGCGGTCGTGCCCGCCGAGCGCTTCTTCCACGCCGTCGCCGGGATCGCGCCCCCCGCGGTGCCCTCGCTGTCCTCACTCGTGTCGCTGCTGCTGCGCCCGGCACCGGAACGCGACCAGCTCGTCGGCGAGATCCCCGAGCCCGAGCTCATGCCTGCCGAGGACACCGACCGCTTCGGCGACGACGTGTGGCGCCTCGCCGACGACCTGCTGGACCTGCCCGACGTGCCGCGCCGGCTGTCGGGCTTGCTGGAGGACGCGCGCCGCGCCGGGCAACCCGGGCTGGCGGCTCTGGTCGCGTTGCGGGCACTGCACGCCTACAGTCCCGAAGTCGGCGCCGCGCGCCGCCAGGGCGAACGCCAGGTGCTGCTGGCCGTCGACGACGGCACGGTGCTGGACGATCCGGAGTTCGGCGGCGCCGACCTGGTGCTCTCCACCGCCGAGGTCGAGCGTGCCGAAGAGAACCATGCCGAAGAGAACCGTGCCGAAGAGAACACCGGGGAGGTCGCCTGATGCCCGTGACCCACACGAGCGTCGACACCGAGGCCGCCGCACGCCTGGTCGCGTTCGGGATGCGCCCGAAGCAGCTGCCTGCCCGCGATGTCGTCTACGGCGAGCTGGTGCGCCGCTACGCCGAGGACAACGCGTTCAAGGCGCTCACGCATGCCGTCGCGGCGGGGCTCGGGCTCATGGTGCTGGAGGTCAACCAGCAGGCGGGCGCGGTGCTCGCGGCCGTCGACGAGTCGATCTTCGAGATCAAGATGGACAGCTACGCGCGCCAGGCCAAGATCCGCGAACGGCGCGACACGGAGAAGGTCATCCACGGCCTCATCCACCTCGCCGCCGCCGCGCTGGCGTACCCGCGGCCCGACGATCTCGCGAACGACACCTACATCGGCCGCGTGAGCGTGGAGCAGGTCGACGCGATGGTGCGCGAGGCCGCGCGCCTGCTCGACGAACGTGCGCAACAGGCCGAGGCCAACAACGACCCGCTGGCCGACGCGCCCGAGCTGGAGCAGGCCTGGCGCGCCTACGCCCGGCGTCCGGCCGCGGCGGCCACGAAAGACGGCCGCATGGCCGCCGACACCACCCGGGGCATGGTCGCGCGCGCCCTGCGGTTCCTCGCCGACCAGGCGTTCCTGGTGCCGGTGAGCGACGAGCAGGGCGGTACGTACCGCACCACGCCCCGGTACCAGATCCAGGTGCGCGAGCTGGCCGCCGACGCGGCGTTCGACGATTTGCTCGCGCTCGACGTCGTCGCCGTCGCGAGCCCGGGAGGAACGCTGCGCGCGGCGTCGTCGGACACACTCTGACTCGTGAGTGTCG